>OZ220080.1:0-6181 GCA_964291475.2 Dehalococcoidia bacterium
ACCGCAGCGTCGCCGTAGACGTCGCGCAGGGGCGCTTGCATGAGGCGCGCGGCGGCCGAGGCCATGAGCGGGACGAACGGCGGTCGGTCGGCCTTGCCGTCGAAGACGTCCCGGAAACGCTCGCGGGACGTGGGCACCGGCTAGCCCACGCCGTTGGTGGAGGACTCGCCGGTGATGGCCCAGGGCCAAGGGCCGTAGCGGTGCATGTATTCCTGGGGCGGGCTCTTCTGCTCCCATTCCTTCAGGAACTCATGGTACGGCTTGCCACGCTTGAGGCGGCCGGCGCGCTCGGTGGAGCGCAGGCGGGCGGTCTTCTTCTCGTCGACCAGACCGGTGGCTTCGTCGAAGGCGACGTGATAGACGTGCCGCGCCGTCCACTCGGAACAGATGCCTTGCTTGACGTCGGCCGCCACGGCTTCGGGCTCCCGTTCGAGGGGGTCGCCGTAGCCGCCGGCCGAGTGTCCCACCGCGCCGATGGCGTCGCCGTTGAGGAAGAGCTCGGTGAAGCTCATCTGGGTGGGGTGCGAGGGGATCAGGTCCTGGGCGTCGAGCATGTCGTGGAAGGTGCGCGGCAGCGTGATGCTCGGGTCGTTGAAGAGCTCGCTCCATGGAATCTGCCGGATTTCCAGGAAGGGAGCGTTGCCGCCGGCGTAGCCGCCCATGATGCCGGGCTCCGCCGAGAACTGCGTCATGCTGTTGGCATGGAGGATGCGGAGCGGCGAGGAGGCGCCGTGGATGATGTAGGTGATCCCCACGCCGTCGCCGCCGCGGTGTTTTCCGTAGCCGGCCTGGTCGGTCATCATCGTCCGGAAGAGCGCGAGGTAGGGGTAGCGGGTCTCGACCCATTCGATGTCGCGGGAGTCTCCGAAGCCGGCGTACCAGAAGACCGCGGCGTCGGTGCCGTCGCGCTCGACGGTCGCGCCGTTGCCCGAGGCGTTGGAGACCTCGATGCGGGTGTAGCCGAAGACGCGGCCGTACTGGTCGCGGCCTCCCGCCTGGAAGTGGCCCTGGCCGCCGCCGGTGCCGATGGGGGTGATGATGTAATCGCGGTAGGGGCTGTCGAACATCATCTTCACGAAGCAGGTGTGCATGTAGTTGGTGACGGGGCCGAGGAGGCGGAGGTTGGTCGAGATCGCGTCTTCGTCGGGCGGATTGGCCCAGGTGTTCTCCGGCGCGATTACCTTCAGGGGTTGCAGGACGGCGGCGCTCACCGGCAGGTCGGAGAAGAGGTACTGCATCAGGTCCGCCGCGAGCAGGGCCCGGACCATATGGGGCTTGGCGTTCAGCGCCGTGCCGGTCGGCGGCGACGAGCCGGTCAAGTCGATGGTGAGGGAGTCGCCCTTCTTGTCGATCGCAATGTGCGCCACGCTGAGGGCGTGCTCGATGCCGCCGACGGTATCGAAGAAGTACGCGGTGCGATAGACGCCGTCGTTCATCGAGCGGATGCGGTCCTTGGCGGACTCGGAAATCGTGTCGAGCATCTTGCGGATGAGGCCGACGACGAAGTCCTTGCCCTTCTCCTCGCACAGCTCGAGGATGCGCTCGCGCATCTTCAGGCAGGTGGCCATGCGGGCGCGCATGTCCCCCATGAACATGCGCTCGTCGCGCACCATGAAGGCCATCATCTCCGAGATGTCGTTCTTGAGGGTGAAGTTCTCGGCGATCTTCACCGGCGTCACGTGCAAGCCTTCCTCGAACCTCGACTTCGCCGCTGGCGTGTAGCCTCCAGGCTCGCCGCCGCCGACCTCGGGCTCGTGGTTGCAGGCCGCGCCCCACGCGATGATCTCGCCCTCGTAGAAGATGGGGATGAAGGTGATGAAGTCGGGCAGGTGAATACCGCCGTAGATCGGCTCGTTGCAGAGGAAGAGGTCGCCGTCGTGAATTCCCACCGAGGGGTCTTCGGTGAAGTGCTTGAGCATGTACTTGATGGGGATCGCGCCCGTCGCGGCGTGCAGATAGGTGCCGCCGGAGCCGATGACGAGGTCGCCCTTGGCCGAGAAGACGGGGACGATGCAGTCGGAAAGCTCCAGGTGGGGGGCGAAGCCCATGTTGACTAGGTTCTGCTTCATCTCCTCGCAAAGGAGCTCCATGCGCGTCATGTAGACGGAGAACTCGCTCGGAGAGATGGCGGAGGCGGCGTCAAGCTCCTCCTGGCTGGCGGGCTCGAGGCCGATTTGGTCGAGGACGTCGCGGTCTACCGGCATGGCTAGCGCTGCTCCAGGACTCCCGTGAGGTATTCGTCGAGCGTGTAGGTCATTTCGCGGGGGATGATGACGGTGGTGTCGCTGGCCTCGACGATGGCGGGGCCGCGCACCAGGTTCCCCGGGGCGAGCTTGTCGGCGTCGTAGATGGCCGTCGCCAGACGGCCTTTCGCGTCCGGCCAGTAGACCTGGCGCTCGCCCAGGTGCGCCGCGCCCGGGTCTTCGCCGCCGCGCGAGTAGGTGGGCAGGCGGGGCTTCTCCAGCGGCGCGGTGACGAAGAGGTAGAAGTTGTGGATGATGATGGGCGAACCGGGCTCAAGCGCCGCCGACGAATAGCGGTTGACGTAGGCCCGCGTGTAGGCCTCGCACACCGCCTGCACGTCCTCCGGCGATTCGAGGGTGACGACCGGCGAGCGTACGCGCATCACGTTGTGCTGCCGGGCGTAGGACATGTCCATTTCAAGCTCGAATACGGCCTGCTCGGGCTCGAAGCCCTCGCCGCGCACGTCCTGGATCGCTATGGCTTGGAGTGCGCCGACGGCCTGGTTGAAATCGTCGAGGTCGTCCAGGTAGGGGTTCGACTTCGCGGGATCGAACATGGTGACCTGACGGGACGCCTCGTAGCGCTGGCGGAAGTCCATGATCGCGCCGCCCAGCGCGCAGAAGACGCTGGCGTGGGGGAAGGTCATGATCTTGGGGGCCTTGAGCAGCCCGTTATAGCCGGCGCAGTGTGTCGGCCCTGCGCCGCCGTAGGCGAAGAGGACGAAGTCGCCGGCGGCGTGTCCCCTGAGCGAGATCTCCTTAACGATGAGGTTGCCCATCTTCGCGTCGATGATCTCCTTGACCATCGCCGCCGCCTCCTCGGGCGAGGCTCCCATGGGCTTGCCCAGCTGCTCCAGCGCCTGCACCGCCTTCTCGCGGTTGAGCGGCATCTTGCCGCCGAGGAAGTTGTCGGGGTTGAGGAAGCCGAGAACGACGTCGGCATCGGCGACCGTGGGCTCGGTACCGCCAAGGTCGTAGCAGGCGGGGCCGGGGTTCGAGCCGGCGCTCTTGGGGCCGACTTCCAGCCGGCCGGCCAGGGCTTCGTTGGCCCATGCGACGGAGCCGCCGCCGGCGCCGATGGAGCTGACTTCGAGCATGGTGTTCTCGGTGGCCCAACGGTCGATGACCGGCCAGTCGACGTAGGACTGGCACTGGCCGTCGATGACCATGCCGTAGTCGAAGCTCGTGCCGCCCATGTCGGTGACGAGGACGCGGGGGAGGTCGTAGAGGCGGGCGAGGTGGGCGCTGGCCATGAGGCCGGCGACGGGGCCCGCTCCGAAGGTGTCGATGGCGCGGGTGCGGGGGACCTTGGCGACGCCGCCGATGTTGTTGAGCAAATAGAGCGGTTTGCGGTAGCCGTAGTCGCGGAGCTGCTCGGTGAGCAGGGAGAGCTGCTCGCTCATGTCGCGGTGGAGATAGCCGCTGAGCACGGCAACGTTCGTCCGCGTGTACTCGTGGCGCTTGGGCTGCACGTCGCTGGAGAGGACGATCGGCATGGCGCCGAGGTAGTAGTCGGGGTACTCCTCCTCGATGACCTCGCGCACCACCTGCTCGTGCTCGGGGTTCCGGAACGACCAGAGCAGGGAGACGATGAAGCCCTGCGCGCCCTGATCGACGAGGTGCTGCACCTTCCGGCGCACGTCCTCCCGGTCGATCGGGACGATGACGTTGCCGTTCATGTCGATGCGCTCGCGGAGGCCGACGGTCATGTCGAGGTTGATCAACGGCTCGGGCTTCACCGCCCTGTGGAGCTGCCGCCGCTCCTGCACCGGCAGGCCGTCGGCCCACTGCCGCGACCGGCCGATGATGAGGACGTGCTCGTGGCCGGCGGTGGTGATGAGGCCCAGCTTGGGGCCCGTCCGCTGCAGCAAGGTGTTGAGCCCGCTCGTCGTCGAATAGCGGATGACGTTGGACTGCCCGATCAGCTCTTCCGAGGAGAGGTCGACCTGCCGGGCGAGGTCTTCGATGCCGCGGCGGAAACCGACGCTGAGGTCGTAGGCCGTGGTGGGGGTCTTGCTGCGCATGATCCCACCGGGCCCGACGAGCACGCAGTCGGTGAACGTGCCGCCGATGTCGATGTCGATGGTAAAGCTCATGAGGCGGCGCCGTCTCCCGAACCGAGGTGCTTGCTCTTCAGCGCGTCGACGTCGAGCTCCATGTCACGCGTGATGGGGTGGCCGGGGGGAAGGTACTCCGTCTCGATCATCACCGAGCAGCCTGGGCAGTAGAACTCCAGGATGCGAACCCACTCCTTGTCGGAGCTCATCGTGTAGCGGTACTTCTTGGGGTCGAGGTGCGGGTGGTGCACTGTCTTGGGGTCGCGGGCGTAGACGAGCATGAACTCCTTGTAGTTCTCGCGCGCCGGGCCGTGTTCCCGCTCGCAGCGGTTGCACGTCCACAGCTCCCGCTCGAGGTCGATGTCGAGGTATTCGGTGATGCGGACCTTCACGAGGCACGCTCCAGTACGCCGTTGCCAAAGGCGTCGACGCTATACGTCCAACCGGCGGGCGCGACGACGGTGCTGTCGGCGGCCTCGATGATCGCGGGGCCTTCGGCGGCGTTCCCCGGCTTCAGCTTTTCCGCCGCATAGACCTTGGACGGAGCCGAGGCGCCGTTCCGGTAGACCTCGCGCTCGCCCTTCAGCGCCGCCTTGGGGCTGGGCCCCGCGAGCTTGCGCTCCTTGATGGCGACGCGGGGTGTGGCGCAGGCGGCGCGGAGCGTGACCGAGCGCAGCCTGAGGCCCAACGTGGATGCGCCGTTTCGGAGCTGCTCCGCCGATTGGGCCTCGATCGGCGATGGGACGGTGCGGCGGTCGTCTCCCGCCTCGATCACCGCCTCGGCCTCAAACGCGATGTCGTCCTCCTCGAAGCCCTCGCCGAGCATGTCGCGGGCGGCATGGGCCTTGAGGTCGGCGACGGCATCGTTGTAGCGCGTTACGGAGTCGGACCCGTCGAGGTCAACATTCAAGGTGGCGTCGTAGAAGTGGGCGACGTCCATGAAGGAGGCCCCCATGGCGCTGGCCACGCCGGCGAAGGGGAAGACGATGATCTTGCGGATACCCACGGCTTCGGCATAGCCGCAGCAGCGGAGGCCGCCGCCGCCGCCGAAGGCGAACATGGTGACGTTGGCGGGGTCGAGGCCGCGGGCGTCGAGGGCGGCGGCGAGGCTCTTCGCCACGTCGCCCTCCGCTTGACGCGCGGCCTTGTCGGCGGCCTCTTCGAGGGAGACGTTCAGCCTGCGGGCGACCCGCCGCTGGAAGGCGCCGCGGGCGCGCTCCGCGTCGAGGGAGCGCTTGCCGCCGAGGAAGAAATCGGGGTTGATGTTGCCGAGAATCACGTCGGCGTCGGTGAGGGTGGCGTCGTTGCCGCCGAGGCCGTAGCAAGCGGGGCCGGGGAGCGCGCCGGCGCTCTCGGGCCCGACGCTAACGCCGCCCGAATCGCCGTCGGCCTTGACGATGCCGCCGCCGCCGCCGCCGACGGGCTCGACGTCGATCATCGGGGTCCCGACGGCAATGCCGTGGACCGCGGCTCGGCGCTGAAGGGTACCTCGCCGCCGGCCACGACGCCGATGTCGACGCTGGTGCCGCCGACGTCGACGGAGACGAGGTCGTCGATGCCGTAGAGCTCCTTCGCCAGCCTTGCACAGCCGACGAGTCCGGCGACGGGGCCGGAGTTGTACGTGTTGAGGGCGGTGGTCTTGGCGACGCGTGCCGTTCCGCTCCGTGAGTGGGCGACGAGGAGGGGCAGCTTGAAGCCGGCCTGCCGCAGCAGCTCGTCCGACTTGTAGAGCGATGTCGCCACGCCGCGGTGGAGATAGCCGTTGAGGACCGCGGTGTTGCGGCGAAGCGGGTCGTCGCCGCTGCTGAGCTCGGACCCCAGCCAGGTATGCACCGAGCCGAGATAGTGCCGGGGGTATTCGTTGTTCACCACGCGGCGCGC
>OZ220081.1:0-39640 GCA_964291475.2 Dehalococcoidia bacterium
TCCGACATCAAGCAGCGCGCCGGCCGCACCGACGAGGCCCTCGACCTCATGCGCCGCCTCTGGAGCGAGGACAACGTCACCTTCGAGGGCCGCTACTACTCCGTCCACGACGCCACCATCGAGCCGAAGCCCCATCAGGACCCGATGCCCGTATGGATCGGCGGACGCACCGAGGCCGCCTTCCGCCGCGTCGGACGCCGGGGCGACGGCTGGCTCACCGCCTCCCTCACCCCCGGCGAGGTCGGCCACGGCATCGAGCGCATCCATCACTACGCCGAAGAGGCCGGGCGCACCGTCCCCGGCGACCACTTCGGCACCATCGTCAGCTTCCGCCTCGACGACTCCAAGGCCAAGGCCGTCGACACGGCGACCCCCTACGTCATGGGCCGCCTCCGCCCCGCCATGGACCCCTTCGAATACTCCGCCGTCGGCACCCCCGACGACGTCGCCGCCATGATTCAGCGCTACATCGACAACGGCGCAACCAAGTTCGTCCTCCGCCACGCCGGCCCCCCCGAAGAGACCCTCGCCCAGACCGAACGCGCCGCCCGCGACGTCATCGCCCACTTCCACCGCTAGCCGGGCCGTGGCAGGGGGTCTTCCACGTAGGGGCGACCCTTGTGGTCGCCCTCCCCTGTAGGGGCGAGTCGCGACTCGTCCCTTCCGCCCCCACCACTCCCTGTGCTAGTATCGCGCCGCCCGGATTCGGCGCCGCACCGCACCAGGTAGGACTCACCATGCGCCTAAAGGACAAGGTCGCCATCGTCACCGGCGCCGGCCAGGGAATCGGCCGGGAGTACGCCAAGACGCTGGCCAACGAGGGCGCCAAGGTCGTCGTCGCCGAGATCAATGCCGACACCGGTCAGCAGGTCTCCGAGGAGATCAACGAGCTCGGCGGTGTGGCCACCTACCTTCCCCTCGACCTCGCCCAGGAGCAGAGCTGCCTCGATCTCGCCGCCGCCACCGTCGACCGCTTCGGCGGGGTCGACATCCTCGTCAACAACGGCGCCATCTACCACGGCATGCGCTCCGACACCTTCAGCACCGTCGATCTCGACTACTTCGAGCACTTCATGGCGGTTAACATGACCGGCCAGATGCTGATGACCCGCGCCGTCGTCCCCTCGATGCGCGAGCGCGGCGGCGGCAAGATCATCTTCCAGTCCTCCGGCGCCGCCTACGTCGCGGGCTCCAGTCCCTACGTCCTCTCCAAGCTCGCCGTCGTCGGCCTGACCCGAGGCTTCGCCTCCGAGCTCGGCCCCGACAACATCAACGTCAACTGCATCGCCCCCGGCCCCATCGACACCGAGGCGACCCGCGTCACCGTCCCCTCGAAGATACTCGACCACCTCGTCACCCGCATGCCCCTGGGCCGCCTCGGCACCCCCCAAGACCTCCAGGGCGCGCTCGTCTTCCTTGCCTCCGGCGACAGCGACTTCATGACCGGACAGGTGCTCCTCATCGACGGCGGCGAAGACCGCCGTCTCTAGCGGCGAAGCCGAAAACGCCATGCCCGATGACCCCCTCACCGCCGACGAACTCAAGGCGCTGCGGCAGATCACCAGCCCCACCGTCTGCAACGCCATCGAGACCCTCGACCTCCGCCCCGCTCCGAAGGCTTCATGGGGCCGGAGATCAAGTGCCGCTTCCCCAGCCTGGGGCCTATGGTCGCCCACGCCTGCACCGCGATCATCAGCGCCCGCATGCCGGCAGGCGCCAAGCCTCGCGCCCGCGTCACCGAGCTCTGGGAGCACGTCGCCGCCACCCCCGGCCCTAAGGTGCTCGTCATCCAGGACATGGACTACCCCAACCCCATCGGCTCCTTCTGGGGCGAGGTCAACGGCAACATCTTCAAAGCCCTCGGCTGCGTCGGCACCATCACCAACGGCGGCGTCCGCGACCTTCCCGAGATGGAGGCCATGCCTTTCCATGCCTTCTCCTCCTGCATCCTCGTCTCCCACGCCTACCACCACCTGATCGACGTCGGCGTGCCCGTCGAAGTCGGCGGCCTCGTCGTGAATCCCGGCGACCTCCTCCACGGCGACGAGCACGGCGTCACCAACATCCCCATCGAGGCCGCCCGCGCCATCCCCGACGCCGCCCGCCGCGTCGAGGAGCGCGAGCGCCGCATCATCGACTACTGCAAGTCGCCCGGGTTCAACGTCGACGACTTCCGCGAGATGATGACCGGCGGCCGCTGACCGTTCTGGGAGCCGCTCATGATGCACCCCCTCCGTTTCGGACTCGAAACCCTCACCGAGGGCGCGCCCTGGGACGAGCTCCTGCGTGTGTGGCGGTTCGCCGACGACCTTGGCTTCGACAGCCTCTGGACGTCCGACCACGTCACGCCCTCGATCCTCCCCGACCCGGAGCTCCCCGTTTTTGAGGGCTGGACGGCGCTGGCCGCCCTCGCCGCCTCAACCCGGCGCGCCCGCTGCGGCGTCATGATCACCGGCAACGGCTACCGCAACCCCGCACTCCTCGCCAAGATCGCGGTCACCATCGACCACGTCAGCGGCGGGCGGCTGAACATGGGGATCGGCTCCGGCTGGCACCAGGCCGAGCACGCCATGTACGACTTCGATTTCCCCGAGCCCGCCGAGCGCGTCCACCGCATGGGCGAGGCCGTCCAGATCATGCGCGCCCTCTGGACGGAGGACCGTCCGACGTTCGAGGGCCGCTACCACCGCGTCGAGGACGCCATCTCCGAGCCCAAGCCGGTCAACGGCGACATTCCCATCTGGATCGGGGGCGGCGGCGAGCAGCTCACCGTCCGCTACGTCGCCCGCCACGCCGACGCCTGGAACTTCATCGCACCACCCGAAGACGCCGCCCGCAAGCTCGCCGTCCTCCGCCGCCACTGCGAGGCCGAGGGCCGCGACTACGACTCCATCGAGAAGACCCTCATGTTCCTCAACATGCACATGACCGACGACCCCGCCGACGCCACGCGCTTCCTCGAACGGCGGCTCGAAGAACGCTCACGCTCCGCCATCGCCGACCGCCCCATCGAAGACCTCCGCCGCACCCACATGGTCGGCGACCCCGCCGACATGACCGCCCTCATCCGCGAGCACATCGCCAACGGCTTCACCCACTTCGCCGTCCAGGTCCTCCACCCCTACGACTACGCCGCCATCGAACGCTTCCACAACGAAGTCGCCCTCCCCCTCAAGCGCGAACACGGGCACGCCTGACGACATCTTGGGAAGCCCACCTTAAGCCTCTCCCCTCTGGGGGAGATTTGAGAGAGGGCACGCGCCCAACGGGCGCGCCGGAGGAGGGGCGCGGGGTGGTCTCCCCTCTTCTCCCATGGGGAGAAGATTGAGATGAGGGGCCCCCGACAACCGCCCAACGGTCATCGAAGCTGCGCCGCTCCCCGCGCGGGCACCCCTCGTGGTCGCCCGCCCCTACGCCTCGTCCAACGCCCTCAGAAACCGCGTCGTCATCAGCGCCGTGGCGCCGAAGATCAGGTGCTCGCCGAAGCGGTACGCGGGGAACTTGGCCCTTGACCGTCCCTTGGGCGGATTGGGGTGCGGCGCCCGGTTCGCGGGGTCACGCAGGTGCGACAGCGGGACCTCCAGCACCTCCGCCACCTCCAGCCGCGCCGGCGCGAAGGCGTAGGGATAGACCTCGACCCGCCCCACCACCGGCGTCACCAGGAAGTCCGAGATCGTGATGACGTCGTCCAGGCGACCCAGCAGGGTCACGTCGGTGGGCGCGATGCCGACCTCCTCGTGCGTCTCGCGGAGCGCCGTCTGCTCCAGTGATTCGTCGGCGGGCTCAACGCCTCCGCCGGGAAAGGAAATCTCGCCCTTGTGGTGCTCGACCTCTTGGGTGCGCACCGTGTAGAGAACCCTGAAGTCGGGGCCTGGACCGTACAGCGGAATCAACACCCCCGCGCGCGGCCGCTCACCCTCAACGCCCTGCCACCGCTCGCGCCCACGCAGCCACTCTCCAAGCCGTGCGAGGTCGGCGGCGCCGCTCACCAATCTGTCTCCAACATCGCGCGAATCTTAGCATGGCCCCCTTGCCGCTCTCAGTCTGCCATCCGCCCCTTCCCCATACCTGCCCCCGACGCCTACCATGTTCCCATGCACACACAGCCCAGCGGTGCCGGCCAACCAATAACCGTCCCTCCTCTGGAGGGTCGATGGTTGTCCATGGGCGCGCGCTACAAGCCACGGGGCCTCCCCACGGTCCACGGGAGGCAGGGCTTCCTCGGGGAGTCCAAGCGTGTAGGCACACTGAGCGCCGGTCGTCGGTCCGTCCGTGTCACCTGCGGCGAGATGTTCGTTGGATTCGACGGCGAGAAACCCAGTCGGCGCTTGCGCGAGGCGAGACTGCCCTTCAGTACACGCCTTGAAGAGCCCCTTGACGCCGCCGTCTCCACGCGGCGGCGGGAGTTTGAAAGAGAGACGAGGAGAGCAAGCTCGGCCTATTGATCCCGCCGGGCTCGTGAGGCCGCCGCCTCTCCGGCGCGTCGGCAGCTCCTTCTCACTCTTTGACGGGATCGACCCCCTTGGGCCCCGTGCGCCTCCGCCGTCGCCGACCCATCCCTTGGGGAAGGCCGGAATGCTATACTCCCAAGCCGAGCGTTCTTCTCCTGAACGGAACCGCCTATGCCGCCCCCTTGCCAGGGACTGCGAGTCGTCGACCTCACCCGTAGCTTCACCGGCGCCCTGGCCACCATGGTCCTCGCCGACGCCGGCGCCGAGGTCGTCAAGATCGAGCCGCCAGGAGGCGACCCCAGCCGCGAGCACTACGCCGCCCTCATGTGGCACCGCGGCAAGCGCAGCGTCGTCCTCGACCTGAAGACGGAGGAGGGCCGCACCGACGCCCAACGCCTCGCCGGCGCCGCCGACGTCGTCATCGCCGGCTTCCGCCCCGGCGTCGCCGCCCGCCTCGGCATGGACTACGACCCCCTCGCCGCCGGCAACCCCGGCCTCATCTACGCCGACGTCACCGGCTTCGGCCCCACCGGCCCCTACGCCAACGTCCGCGCCTACGAAGGCATCGTCAACGCCGTCGCCGGACGCATGGACGTTCACTACGAGACCGCCGGCCGCGACCGTCCCGCCTACCTCGCCGAGTTCCTCACCAGCTACGGCGCGGCGCTCAACACCGTCCAGGCCATCCTCGCCGCGCTTTTCGTCCGCGAGCGCTGCGGGCAGGGTCAGCGCGTCGAGACCAGCCTCCTCCGGGCCACCAACAACTACGACCTCAGCTACTTCCTCGGCTGGCAGCTCTACCACCGGGGCGAATTCGACGGCCCCTTCCGCTACAACGGCGGCGGCGTCCCCCCCTACATGACCGGACGCTCCAGGGACGGCCACTGGATCCAGTTCGGCAACCTCACACCCCAGACCCTCTTCAACTTCCTGCACCAGCTCGGCCTTGAGTGGACGCTGAGCGACGAGCGCTTCGCCAACCAGCCCGTCTTCGCCAACGTCGACGATCTGCGCGAGCTCCAGCGCCTCTGCCTTGCCGCCCTCCTCGAAAAGGACCTCGACGAGTGGATGCGCATCTTCATGGAGAACGACATCGCCGCCGAGCCCTTCCGCACCACCCAGGAGGGCATGGCGCCACCCCCAAGCCATCCACAATCGCAATATCGTCGACCTGCCCGACCCCGGTGTTGGGCCGACGAAGCAGCTCGGCGTCCTGGCCGAGTTCGGCACGACGCCGATGGAGATCGGCGGCCCCGCGCCCGCTCGTCGGCGCCGACAGCGATACCGTCCTCGCCGGCCTCGATGGCTCCGCCCCGCCGGAGCCGCGGCCCATCTCAACCCCGCCGCGCGCCCCGCTCGAAGGCCTCCAGGTCCTCGAGTTCGCCTCCTACATCGCCGGCCCCTACGCCACCGCCCTCCTCGCCGACCTCGGCGCGCGTGTCATCAAGGTCGAGCCCGTCACCGGCGACGCCTACCGCGCCATGAGCTTCCCCCGCATGTGCAAGACCCTCCAGGGCAAGGAGTCCTTCGCCATCGACCTGAAGGACGAACGGGGCCGCCGCGCTCTCCACAAGCTCATCGAGAAGACCGACGTGCTCCTCCACAACTTCCGCCCCGGCGTCCCCGAGCGCCTCGGCATGGACTACGAGACCGCCAAGCGGCTCAACCCCGGCATCGTCTACCTCTACGCCGGCGCCTACGGCTCGACGGGGCCGCACTCGCACCGCACCGGCTTCCACCCCATCGCCGCCGCCATCACCGGCGGCCCGCGCTACCAGCTCGGCCGCGACCTGCCCACGCCGCCCAACGTCCCCCTCGACCTCGACGGCGTCCACGCCATGAGCGACATCCTCCGCCGCGCCAACGAGTCCAACCCCGACCCCGTTGCCGCCCTCGCCAACTGCGCCGCCATACTCATGGGCCTCTACCACCGCGCCCGCACCGGCGAGGGCCAGCACATCGAGACCTCCATGCTGAGCGCGAACCTCTACGCCAACGCCGACGACGCGCTCCAGTACGAGGGCAAGCCGGAGCGGCCACTCGCCGACGCCGACTTCAACGGGCTAAGCGCCGTCTATCGCATCTACCGCTGCCGCGAGGGCTGGGTCTTCCTGGCCTGCCCGCAGGACGACGAGTGGGCCGCCCTCGCCGGCGTCCTCGGCGGGCCGCTCGCCGACCCCGCCTTCTCAACCAAACAGGGCCGGCAGGAGCACGACGCCGGCATCGCCGCCATCCTCGAGCCCATCTTCGCCGAAGCCGGCGCCGAGGAGTGGGAGCGGCGCCTCCTCCCCGCCGGCGTCCCTTGCGTCCGGCTCGCCGCCCTCGACAGCGGACGCTTCATGAGCGAGACCCCCTGGGCCCTGGATGCGGGGCTGATGAAGGAAGTTGAGCACCCGTCGCTTGGCCGCTACCTCCGCCATGCCGCCCCGTTCGGTTTCTCCCTGACGCCCCCCAACGAGGGCACGAACTGCTACATGGGAGAACACACCACCACCATCCTTCAAGAGGTCGGCTTCAGCGACTCCGAAATCGCCGCCATGCACGCCGACGGCGCTGCCGTGACCCACGGTTCGTGAAAGTGAGACCCAAGAGCCTCCAGCGTCGTATACACTCCTAGAGTCCCCATGGGTCCACCACCATGATTGAAGACCTCTCACTCGTTTCCCTGATCGTCGCCTTCGTCGGGGGGATCGCGTCTTTCGTCTCCCCGTGCGTCCTCCCCCTCGTCCCGATCTTCCTTGGCCATCTCTCCGGCGTCTCGGTCAAGGACGGTCAGATTCAGGGCGGACGGACGACCTTCTTCCACAGCTTCGGCTTTGTCATCGGCTTTTCTATACCGTTCATCATCCTCGGCGCGACCGTCGGCGTGCTCGGCGGCACCGCCGGAGGCTACGGCGACCTGATCGCGCGCATCGCCGGCGCCCTGCTCATGGCCGTCGGCCTCTACATGGCGGGTGCTTTCAGACTCCCCCTCGTGCGAAACGTGCTCGGCCCGGTGAACAACTGGCTCGACGGCATCTACTTCCGAGAGCGCCGCATCCACGTCGGCGGCGAGGACGCCCCGCCCTCCTACTGGCGCTCCGGCCTCGTCGGCGCCGCCTTCGGCGTTGGCTGGACGCCCTGCATCACGCCCCTCCTCGGCGCGATCCTCACCCTCGCCTTCAATGAGGCCGGAAGCTCCATCAACGCCTGGGGCGCCGCCGGCGAGGCCGCCATCCTGCTCGCCTTCTACACCGCCGGCCTCAGCATTCCGTTCTTGGTCACCGGCGCGGCGCTCGGCCAGGTCACCCCGATCTTCAAGAAGCTGAACCGCTACCTTCCCGCGATCACCGTCGCCAGCGGCATCCTGATGGTGCTCATCGGCCTCCTCATCTTCTTCAACCAGTTGACGAAGCTCAACGACTACTTCTCCTTCTTGGAGAGGTCGCCCGTCGTGGAGCGGCCGCTCGGCGCGAGCGACACCTTCGTCATCTACGAATCGCTCGGGCTCGCCGACACACCCGGCGGCGACGCCGAAGCCGTGCGCGGCAACCTCGCCCCCAACTTCCGCTTCGCCTCAGACGACGGCGAGGAGTTCAGCCTCGCCGAGCTCCGCGGCCAGCCGGTCATCGTCAACTTCTGGGCCACGTGGTGCGGTCCCTGCCGCGCCGAGATGCCCGACTTGCAGCGGGTCCACGACACTCTCGGCGACGAGCTCACCCTCCTCGCCGTCGACCTCGACGAGACGCCCGAGGCCGTCACCGCCTTCTTCGACGAGCTCGGCCTCGCCCTCAACGTGGTGATCGACGAGGGCCGTACGGTCGCGGACCAGGGCTACGGCCTCTTCGGGGTGCCCTCGACCTACGTCATCGACGCCGACGGGGTCATCGTGGCGACGAAGATCGGCCCCTACGCCGACCTAGAGGAAATCAACGGCCATCTCGACGAGCTCGGCCTGCACGTCGAGGAATAAGAGCCGCGGGAGCCCTACAGCATCGCCGTCTGCACGCCGGCGGTGTGCAGGGCCAGGTCCAACACTTCAAGCTGCAGCGTCGCGTAGCCCCCAAAGCGGTCGACCTTGAGCGCGAACACCAAGTCGAGGGCGCCCTGTACTGCCTGCGGAGGCGCCTCCGCGTTGAAATAGATCGCGTTCCACGTCACCCGCCCGGCGCGGATCTTCAACCGCAAGTGCTCCCCACTCGCACCTAACGGCCGCGCGTCCTGTGCCTCGACGCCTCGGGCGAGGAACGTCGGCGGAGGGTTCCCCTGTCCATAGGGCTCGACCCGGCGCAGCGCCTTGATTGTCGCGCCGTCGATCCGGTCGAGCGAGACCTCGGCGTCGATGTCCAAGCGCGGCGCGAGCTCCACGTCCCGCAGCTCCTCGGCGGCCACCGCAGTCAGGCGCTCGGTGAGCTCCTCGAAACGCTCCGCCGCGACCGTGAAGCCCGCCGCCTGCGCGTGCCCGCCGTAGCGCAGAAAGATGCCGTCCGCCTCCCGGTCCACTCGCCGCAGCGCCTCGATGATGTTGAACTCCGGGATGCTCCGGCAGCTTCCCCGCGTCTCCTCCGGCCCCGTCGTGCAGACAACGGCGGGCCGGTAGTACTGGTCGGTGAGCCGGCCCGCCGCCAGCCCGACAAGGCCCGGCGGAAACTCCGCGTCGCCCAGGATGATGATCGGTTTCGACTCAAACGCGGCGCGCTGCTCCATCACCTTGTCGAGAATCGCGGTCGTGGCCGTCCGCCGCTCCAGGTTCTTCTCATCGAGCGCCTTGGCCAGCGCCGCGGCCTCGTCCTCCGCCTCGGCGGTCAGCAGTTTGTAGCCATCCTCGGCATGACCCATGCGCCCCGGCGCGTTGATGCGGGGCGCCAGGGCGAAGGAAACCGCCTCCGAGTCGACCCGGCCCGGCCCGATGCCCGCAACCTCGATCAGCGCCTTGATGCCCGCGTCTTCGGCGCGGTTCAGCGCGGCAAGCCCCTCCCGCGTTAGCGCGCGGTTCCCCGCGGTCAGCGGCGCCATGTCCGCAATCGTCCCCAGGGCGGCGAGCCCCAGCAGCGACTCGCTCAACTCCTTGCCCTCATGCTCGTAAAGCGCCTCCATGAGCTTGTAGGCAACGCCGCACGAGGCGAGGTCGCGGTACGCGTCCGGTTGCCCGGGCAGCTTGGGGTTTACCACCGCCGCCGCGTCGGGAAGACGGGCCGGCGGCGAATGGTGGTCGGTCACGATCGTGTCGACCCCGAGCTCGGCGGCGAGCGCCACCTCGTCCGCGTCCGTGATCCCGCAGTCGGCGGTCACGATCAGCTCGGCCCCCGACTCCGCCAGCAGACGCACCGCCCCTTCGTTAAGACCGTGCCCCTCCGCAACGCGGTCGGGGATGTAGGGCATGACCGTGACGCCAAGCCCACGCAGGCCCTTGGTCAGAATGGCCGACGACGTGACCCCGTCGGCGTCGAAGTCGCCGTAGATGGCGATCCGCTCTCCCTGCTCGACGGCGCGCGCCAGCCGTTCCACCGCGGGCCGGAACTCGTGGAGCAGCGACCCGCCTTCCCCCGCGGGAAGCGCCGCATCGAGGAACTCCGCCGCCGCCTCAGGGCTACGGATCCCCCGGTTGTAGAGCACACGTGCCGCGATTGGCGGATACGCCGCCATGGCCGCGAAGTACGATGCGGGAGGTTCGGGGTGCGTCCGCCAGAGGCGCTTGGGCCTGCCGCCAGGCCTCACGACCCGTCGGACTTGCGAAAGACGACGCAGCTGTTATGGCCCCCGAAGCCCAGCGAGTTCGACAACGCCGCCCGTACCGGCCCCCGCTTGGGGATGTGCGGCGTGTAGTCCAGGTCGCAGTCGGGGTCGGGCGTCTCCAGGTTGATCGTCGGCGGCACGACCCCGTCCCGGATCGCGAGCACCGAGAAGGCGGCCTCGACCGCCCCGGCCGCCCCGATCAGGTGCCCCGTCATCGACTTCGTCGAGCTGATCGGAATCTTGGGCGCCTCGTCGCCGAAGACGTCGTGGATCGCCATCGTCTCGAACTTGTCGTTGAGCGGCGTCGAGGTGCCGTGTGCGTTGATGTAGTCGATCCCATCGATGCCCACGCCTGCCCGCTCCAGGGCACTCCGCATCGCCCGGGCCGCGCCCTCGGCGCGCTCCGCCGGCTGCGTGATGTGGTGCGCGTCGGCGGTGGCCGCGTAGCTCGCCATCTCGGCGAGTATCGTGGCGCCCCGCGCCTTGGCATGCTCCATATCTTCGAGGATCAGAATGCCCGCGCCCTCGCCCAGGATGAACCCGTCGCGGCCGGCGTCGAACGGACGGGAGGCCTTGGTCGGCTCGTCGTTCCGCTTCGAGAGCGCTCCCGCGGAAGAGAAGCCCGCGAGTCCGATGGGCACCACGCAGGCCTCGGCCCCGCCGGTGATCATCGCCGTCGCCTCGCCGCGCCTGATCATCTCCGCCGACACTCCGATGGCGTCGGCGCCGCTTGAGCAGGCCGACGTCGTGCAGAAGTTCGGCCCCTTGGCGCCCAAGCGTATCGAAAGGTGCCCCGACGCCATGTCCGCGATCATCATCGGCACCAGGAACGGCGACACCCGGCCGGGCCCGCGTTCGTTCAGGGTCTTGACCTGGTTCGACAGCGTACCGATCCCGCCTATGCCGCTCCCCACGATGCAGCCTACCTCGGCGGCGTTGCCATCGACGTCGAGCCCCGCGTGGGCCAGCGCCTCAAGCGCAGCCGCCGTGGCCAGCTGCACGAAGCGGTCGGTGTTCTTGGCCTCCTTGCGCTCCATGCAGGCGAGCGGGTCGAAGTCCTTCACCTCGGCGGCGATGCGCGTGGCGAAGGGCTCGGCGTCAAAGCCCGTGATCGTGTCGACGCCGGAGACGCCGTCGAGCAGCGCCTGCCAGGTCGATGCTACGTCGAGTCCCAGCGGTGTCACGAGGCCGAGGCCGGTAACCGCGACGCGACGGTCCATCAGTCCACCATCCCTAATGGAATATGGAGCGGCAAGGCCGCCGGTTGTCGAGCCGCGACTCGGGGTAGGATCCCCGCAAGAGAGCGCACCCTAGCCTCATCTCCCTGAAGTCGGAGTCCGGCTGAATCAGGCGGCTAGTATAGCACCGTGCTGCCGCGCTCGCCCCTCTGAGGGAGTCCTATCTCGTCGCCGTCCTTTACTGGAAGAACTTCCGAAATCCCCGCGCCGGCGACTCGTACCCCATCGCCTCGTAGAAGTGATGCGCATCGTCCTTGCGGCGCCACGCGCTGAGGAACTGCAGCTTGTAGCACCCCGCCTCGACCACGATCTCCTCGACACGGCGCAGCAGCAGCCGCCCCATGCCCGTACTGCGCCGGGACCCATCGATCACCATGTGCTCGATCACCGCCCATGGCCTGCCTCCATGCGTCAGGTTGGGCACGATGACCAGGACCACGCTCCCCTCGACCCGTCCATCGGCTTCCAGCACGAGGAGGCGCACGCCGTCGTGGGACGCGATCTCCGCGAGCGTCTCCAGCGACTGCTTCCGGCTACCCGGCTCTGGAGCGTCGCCGCTGGGTCCGAGCTGACCGTACAGCTCCACGATGCGCTCTAAGTCGCGCTCCTTCGCGTCTCTTATCACCACCGCCATTGCTCGATTATAGGGCCGGCGACGGCTAAGCGATTGGCGCGGTGCTCGCGAGGCCGCTATGATCTTCGCCACGGCGCGTCGGCGCGAGACACTCCAGGGAGTCCGGTATGGCAAGCGAGCGGGTTTTGCTCGACACCGATGGTGACGGCATCGCCACCATCACCCTCAACCGGCCCGAGCGGCTCAACGCCACCGCCCCCGGCATGCTCGACGAGATCTTCGAAACCATCGAGCACGTCGCCGAGAGCGATGCCAGAGTGCTCGTGGTCACCGGCGCCGGACGCGGCTTCTGCGCCGGTCAAGACCTGAAGGAGCCCCGCCCAGGCGTGCCACCGCTGCTCAAGAAGCGCTTCACGCCACGCACCGGTCAGGACAGTTTCGTGCGGGCGCTGCGCCACGCCCCTCAACCCGTCATCGCCGCCGTCAACGGGCCCGCCGTCGGCGTCGGCTTCTCTCTCGCCCTGGCCTGCGATCTGCGCATCGCCTCTACTGAGGCCAAGTTCGGCGCGGCCTGGCTCAACCGCGGCATTCCTCCCGAAGCCCTCGGTGCCTACACCCTCCCCCAGATCGTCCCCCTGCCCAAGGCCATGGAAATCATCTTCATGGGCAAGATGCTTGACGGAGAGGAAGCCGCCGAGATCGGCCTCGTCAACGAGGTCGTCCCCCACGACAAGCTCTCCGAGCGCACCCGCGAGGTCGCCCTGACCCTCGCCAAGGGCCCGCCCATCGCCCTCGCCATGGCAAAGCGCGCCGTCTATCTCGGCCTGCGCCAAGACCTCGAGACCTTCGCGCAGTACGAGTCGTTCACCCTCCGCAACGCCTTCCAAAGCAGCGACCGCGAGGAGGGTATCCGCTCCTTCCTCGAAAAGCGCGATCCCGAGTTCGCGGGCGAATAGCCATGCCCTTCACCGACGTCCGCGGCATCCGCATCTACTACGAGCGCTCCGGCGCGGGCCCGCCGCTCCTCTACGTCAACTGGACCGGCGGCGACCTCCGCGACGCCCGCATCTTCGCCGGTCCTCTCGAAGACGCCTTCGACGTCCTCGCCTACGACCAACGGGGCCTGGGGCAGTCCGGCAAGCCCGACGCCCCCTACACCATGCAGGACTATGCCGACGACGCGGCGGCCATGCTCGACGTCGCCGGTTGGGACCGGGCGGCCGTCATGGGGGTCTCGTTCGGCGGCATGGTGGCCCAGGAGCTCGCCCTCCGCCACCCCGAGCGCGTCGACCGACTCGTCCTGGCCTGCACGTCGAGCGGCGGCGCGGGCAAGCCGTCGTACCCGTTGCACGAGCTGGTGGACCTCCCACCGGAGGAAGTTGCCGCTTTCGGCGTGGGGTTGATCGACTCGCGGTACGAGGGCACCGACCCCACCGCGGCGCCGCCCGAAATCGCCACGCTCCTCGCGGCGATGACGAAGACGCGGCCGGCCTCTGACTCGCCCGAAGACAGAGAGTCCGCCGCCGGAGCCCGCCGCCAGCTCGAGGCGCGGCGCGGCCACAACACCTATGACCGACTGGGGTCACTCGCCGTGCCGGCGTTGGTGTGCGGCGGGCGTTACGACGGGTTTGCCCCACCGGAGAACCTGGAGGCCCTCGCCGGGGCGATTCCCAATGCGCGCCTGCAGGTCTTCGAGGGCGGCCACGTCTTCTTCTGGCAGGACCCAGCCGCCTGGCCCGCCATCGTCGCCTTCCTAAAGGAAGGCTCCTAGCGTCGCCTATTCCCGGTCGTCGAAGAACAGGAACGGCATCCCGACGACCGGTTCGAATCCGCCCAGGCCGCCCTGGCACGTCCATGAGGTGCGCCCGGCGCCCGGTGCGCAAGACCAGGTCTGGCTCGAGACCTCGGGCAGGATGTTGCCGTGGCAGTACCAAGCGCCTGCGGCCAGACTGCACCGCCACGTCTCGTCGTGGTAGGTCTCCACGACGATGTCGCCGTTACACGTCCACCCCGCGCCGCCCTGCGTCCCCTCACAGCTCCACTTCTCACCGAATTCCGTCCCGAATGCGACGTTCCCACTGCAGGACCACTCGTCCGCGGTCGGGTGCGTGCACGACCAGCTCTGCGTGAACAGCTCACCGACATCGATGTCGCTTCGGCAAGTCCAGAACACCCCGGCCACGCCCGTGCACGACCAGCGTTCCGTACCGGGCCTGTCGGCAAAGACCTCGCCTTCGCACCCCCACCGGCCCTCGGCCTCCTCGGTGCACGCCCAACCAAGCGCCGGAGGTGGCGCTGCCGCCGTGGGCGTGGCCGTCGGTTCCGGTGTCGGTGTAGCGGTAGCCGTCGCCATGGGAGGCGCGGTTGCCGTCGGGTCGGGTTGTGGCGGCGACGTTGGCGGCGCGGGCGGCGATGTGGCCGTGGGCACGGCCGTCGGCGTCGACGTCGGCAAGACAAGTGGCGCCGCCGTAGGAGGCGGCGTCGCCGTCGGGTGCGGGGTATACGTCGGCTCGGGGGTCCACGTTGGCTCGGGTGTCCACGTCGGCGCAGTCGTCGGCGTCGGCACGGGCGTCGGCGTTGGCGCCGGGGTCGGCGTCAATGTCGCCGTAGGCGCCGCCGCCTCGGTCGGTGGCGGCGGCGTTGAGGTTGCCGTCGGCTCGCCGGAAGAACACGCCGCCACCGTCAGCGCGGCCACGGCCGCGACCATGATTGCCTTGGCCAGCACCGTCGCCTATCCCCCGCCGATGGCTGGGATAAAGTGAATCTCCGACGTCTCCTTGACCGGCTCGATGAGGCCCAGGTGCGTCGTCTCCCCGTCGATTGCGACAGCCAGGCCCTCTTGGATACGCCCCTCCGAGTCCATCAGGCGCTCCTTCGTGCCGGGGTGCGCCGCTTCCAGCGCATTGATGACCTGGCGCAGTGTCGCGCCTTCGACGGTCACCTTGTCCGCGCCTCCGGTGAGGTCGCGCATGAGCGATGGGATGAAGACGATAGCCACGGCTGCGGCTCCTAAGTCTACTGCTGCTGTTCTCGCATCGCCTTCAGCACGGCGCCCGGCGACATCGGCAGCTCCGTCATGCGCACGCCGACGGCGTCGGCTATCGCGTTGGCGAGGGCGGCCATCGGCGGCACGATCGACACCTCGCCGACGCCGCGCAGTCCGAAGGGGTGGCCGGGATTCGGCTTCTCGACGATCTCCGTCTCGATCATCGGCAGATCGAGGCTCGTCGGCATGCGGTAGTCGAGGAACGACGAGTTCGCCATCTCGCCATCGTCCGTCCAGAAATACTCTTCGTTCAGCGCCCAGCCGATACCCTGCACGGCGCCGCCCTGCATCTGACCCTCGACGTAGCTGGGGTGGACCGCGCGGCCCACGTCTTGGAACGTCGTGTACCGCAGCACCGTGATCTTGCCCGTCTCGGGGTCGACTTCAACGTCGGCGATGTGCCCCGCGTAGGAGACCCCGACCCCGCCGGGGTTGACCGATGCCGATGCCGTCACCGCGCCCTGCCGGAAGGCCATCATGGCCAACTGCTTGAACGGCTTGTTCTCTTTGGCGTCCTTGGGGTTGACGAAGACCCCGTTCTCGAACGCGATCTCGTCGGGCGGCACTTCCCACAGCCGGCCGGCGAACGCCTTGAGATGATCGATGATCTTGTGCGCCGCCTGGATCACGGCGATGCCTGTGGCGAAGGCCGTGCGGCTCCCGCCCGAAGGCGCGGTGAAACCCACCGAGTCGGTATCGCCGACGCTGGGAACGATGTCCTCGGTGCGCAATCCCAGGACTTCGGCCACCTGCATCGCCAGGGCGACGCGGGTCCCGCACAGGTCGACGGAGCCGGTGACCATGTTCACCGTGCCCTCGGCGTTCACCGCCAGGGTTGCCGCCGAGTGCATCCCACCGTTGCCCCAGAAGCCCATGGCCACGCCGCGGCCGCGGTTCGGGCCGTCGAGCTTGCTCTTGTAGTGCTCCGAGTCCAGCATCGCCCGCTCGACCTCTTCGCAGCCGATCTGGCCGTAGGGGATGCCGTTGACCTGCCGCCCGCCCTCGCGCTGCACGTTCTTCAGCCGCAGCTCGATCGGGTCCATGCCGAGCTTGTCGGCGAGCTCGTCCATTACCTGCTCGATCGCGAACGCCGACTGCGGCGTGCCCGGAGCGCGGTAGGCCGCCACCTTCGGCTTGTTCACCACCACGTCATAGCCGTCGACGGCGAAGTTCTCCACCGCGTACGGCGCGATGCCATACATGACCCCGGCGCCCACCGGCGATCCGGGATAGGCCCCGGCCTCGTAGGCGAGCCACAGGTCGGCGGCGACGATCGAGCCGTCCTTCTTGGCGCCAAACTTCGCCTTGACGTGCGTCCCCGAGGTCGGTCCGGTCCCCTCGAAGACCTCTTTGCGGCTCATGGTGAACTTCACCGGATGCCCCGTCTTACGCGAGGCGATCGCCGCGACGGCGTCGAGATAGCTGGGGATCTTGCCGCCGAAGCCGCCGCCCATCTCCAGCGGTATGACCTTGATCTTCGCCTCCGGGATCTGCAGCATCGCCGCTACCGCCATCCGGATGCCGAACGCCCCTTGCGTCGAGGTCCAGATCGTGACGTGCCCGTCCGCCGTCCAAGACGCCGTCGAGCTGTGCGGCTCGATGTAGCCCTGGTGCACCGCCGTGGTGCGGAAGTCCCGCTCCACGATCACGTCCGCCTCGGCGAAGGCCTGCTCGCGGTCGCCGCCCTCGAAGAGCAGCCGCGACGCGATGTTGCTGTGCTCGCCGGTGTCGGTGCCGCGGGTGAACCGCGCCGCCAGCGTATGCGTCGTCATGTCCTCGTGGAGGAGTGGCGCGCCGGGGGCCATCGCCTCGTCGACGGTCATTAGCGGGTCGAGAACCTCGTAGTCGACGTCGATGAGGTCGAGCGCCTCCTCGGCGAGGTGCGGACTCGTCGCCACCACGGCGACCACCGCATGGCCTTTGTAGAGGACCTTCTCGCCCGCGAGGTCGTTGTCCGCCATCACCCGTGGGTTCATCAGCACCTCCGCCAAGTCGATCGGCTTGCTGCTGACGATGGGATAGTCCGCGTTGGTGATGACGGCGCGCACGCCGTCGAGCGCCTCCGCCTTGCTGGTGTCGATCGACTTGATCCGGGCATGGGCGTGGGGGCTGCGCAGGATCTTGCCGTGCAGCAGACCGGGAGGGTGGACGTCGGCGCCGTAGCGCGCCTGCCCGGTCACTTTCTCCAGACCGTCGTGACGGATCGGCCTGGTGCCAACGACCTTGAAGTCCGGTGTCGGGTCGGCGGTGGTAGTCATAGTTCCAGCTCCTTTATCGCCCTCAAGCCGTGGCCCACGGGCTACTCACGCTCATTCGCCGCCTTAATGATAAAGGCGCCAGGCGCGCCAGGCGCGCCGGCGCCCCTTCGATCTGCTCCGTTCTACACCCGGGCTCGCGCCCGGGATCCGCTACTTGGCCTTCGCCATCTCCCCCGCCTGCATGACGGCGCGGATGATCTTGTCGTAGCCGGTGCAGCGACAGAGATTGCCCGCGAGCCAGTGGCGGATGCGGTGCTCGTCGGCGTCGGGCTCCTTCTCGAGCAGCGCCTTGGCGGCGACGATGAAGCCCGGCGTGCAGATGCCGCACTGGAGGGCGGCCTGTTCCAGGAAGGCCTGCTGCACCGGATGCAGCCCCTCGGGGGAGGCCACGCCCTCGATGGTCAGAATGTCCGAGCCCTCGGCCTCGACGGCGAGGACGCAGCAGGCGTCGACGATGCGGCCGTCCATGGAAACCGTGCACGCGCCGCAGTTGCCGTCGTTGCACCCTTCCTTGGTGCCGGTCAGCCCGATGACGTCGCGCAGCACTTCAAGGAGGCTCTGGCGAGCCTCGACGAGGAAGTCGGCCTCGTCGCCGTTGATCTTGGCGTTGACGTGAATCTTCTTCGACATCTGCGGTTACGCCCCTTTGGCTCGCTCGACGGCCTTGCGCAGCGCGCGCTTCGTCAGCACCCCGACGAGGTGCACCCGCTGCTCGACCGTGCCGCGCATATCGGTGATGGGTTTCGCGACCTTCTTGGCCAGCTCCGAGGCCTCGACGATGTTCTCTTCCGAGGGCTCCTTGCCCGCGAGGAACGCCTCCGCCTCGGAGGCCACGACGGGCGTCGGCGCCACCGAGGCCAACGCGATCCGCGCCGACTCGATGGTCCCGTTATTGAGGACGACCGACGCCCCGGTGCCCGCCACCGCAATGTCCATCTCGTTCCGGGGGATGAACCGCAGGTAGTGGGACCCCTCGCCCTTCATCGGCGGGGGGAACTTGATCGCGACGAGGATTTCGCCGTCCTGGAGCACACTCTGTCGCGGCCCCGTGCAGAAATCCTCTGCCGGAACCTCGCGCCGCCCGTTCGGGCCCGCGATGACGCACACGCCCCGGTGCACGATGACCGACGGAATGGTGTCGCCGCTAGGCGCGGCGTTGGCGAGGTTGCCGCCCACGCTGGCGCGGCCTTGGATCTGGATACCGCCGATCATCCACGTCGAGTCGAACAGCGCGGGATACGTCTCCCGCACCGCATCGTTCTCATAGATCTGATAGCAGGGCGCCGCGGCCCCGAGTGTCAGCCCCTCGCTCGAGATGGCAATCTCGGTGAGCTCGGGGATCTTCTTCATGTCGACCACGCGGTCGAGCTCGAAGACCTTGGCCCGCAGGTGGATGAGCAGGTCGGTGCCGCCCGCCAGCGCCCGCGCCTTGGCCCCCTTCTCCGCCATCAGCCCGACCGCGTCGTCGACGGTGGTCGGAGCTACGTATTCGAAGTCTTTCAGGGCCTACCCCCTTCAATAGGCGGTCCAAGGCGCAACTGGCCCAGAGTCCACCTGAAAATGAGCAACGCGAAGGGTATCACAACCCCTATAGCCGCGCAACGGAAGCAGGCCCTGACTCCTGCGCGTCCGCAGGGGAAGTCGGGCCGACTCCGGCGCTCGGCCGGGACAGTGGGGCACATCTTTTGCGCGTCCGCAGGTGACGGTTTCCATGTCCCGGCCAAGAACGTACGTTCTGACATGATGATAGGCCTTGGGCGGGGGCGTGTCAAGCGGGGAGTGACGTGATTCCTTCATCGAGAGGGAGGTGGGTGACGGAGCGGGGCGCGTCGCGACGCGCCCCTACAGGGGAGGGGTCGCCGAGCTCCGTGGGCCGGTGGCAGTGATGAGGGGGCCCCTCATCTCAATCTTCTCCTGGGGGGGAGAAGAGGAAAGACCACCCGGCCCTACCCCTCCGACGCGCCTGACGGCGCGCGCCCTCTCTCAAATCTCCCCCAGAGGGGGAGAGGGAAGACCACCCCACTCCACCCGTTTTTCAACCAGCGGCGGGGGTTTTGCAAAGTCCTCCCACGAGAGAAGAGGAAAGACCACCCGGCCCTACCCCTCCGACGCGCCTGACGGCGCGCGCCCTCTCTCAAATCTCCCCCAGAGGGGGAGAGGGAAGACCACCCCACGGCAGGAGTTTTGCAAAGGTCTCCAGAGGGGGAGAGGTTTAACGCGGCCGCCCTGGAAGGCGGTTGTCTAGAGGCCGTGGTGGTGGAGCCATTCGTCGCCGAAGCCGAAGTAGTGGCCGACCTCGTGGATGACGGTGCGGCGTATTTCCTCGACGAGGGATTCTTCGGAGGCGTGGGCCTCGAGGGGGCCGCGGAAGATGGTGATGCGGTCGGGGAGGACGTTGCCGTAGCCGTAGGTGCGATCGGGGAGGGGCACGCCTTCGTACAGGCCGAGCAGGCCGTAGCGGTTGCGGATGCCGTTCTCGCGCATCTGGCGGCGTGAGGGGAAGTCCTCGACCAGGATATCGACGTTGTCGATGAGCTCGGCGACGTCCTCGGGCAGCGACTCGAGGGCCGCGGCTACGGCGTCCTCGAACTCCTCCTGCGTCATCGGCGGGTCCGCCTGCCGCCCTCGTCGATCCACCAGCTTCTCGACTCGGGGCCGAATCCCCACGGGGGGCCGCTTGCCCGGCCGATGCGCGTGGGGAACCAGAGGAGGCTGTGGTTGGGGTTTTTGTCGAGGCGGTGCACCATCTCGAGCTCGCGGAAGCCGCGCCGTTCGAAGAGCTTCAGCGCGGGATAGTTCTTCAGGTCTTTGACGAAGAGGCGGGTGGCGATGGACTCGCGAGAGCGTTCGATGGCGGCGTCGAGGAGGGCACGGCCGATGCCCCGTTCCCGGTAGTGAGGGGCGACGAAGATCTCACGGACGGTGGCGTAGGGGCCGTGCTGGTCTTGCAGGAAGCGCATGCGCACGACGCCTGCGGCATCGCCGTCCACTGTGGCCACCAGCCAGTTTTCGGGGTCGTTGGCGAGGCTGAGCCGGTGGAGCCGCATTTCGTGCTCGACGTAGCCCTCGTCTTCGGGAGGATCGACCTGGGCGGCGAAGACGGCCTTCTCGGCGAGCCCGGCGCGGAGCAGGGCGTCGACGGCCTCTTCGTCGGCGGCTTCGTAGGGGCGGATGCGGGCGGGTTCAGACAAGGATGTGCTCGGGTGTCATAGGAGGTCGAGGACGAGGGTCGACCAGCCGAAGTCCTTGGCGCCGTAGCCCTCGCCCGTATGGGGATTATAAAACTCCCGGAAGCCGGACTTGCGTGTGAGGTCGATGGTGCGCCGGGCGAGGTCGTTGGCTTCGTCGCCGAAGCCTTGCTTGCGGAGGCCGCGGACGAGCACCCAGTTGGTGTTGATCCAGGTCGGCCCGCGCCAGATGAGGAAGCGCTCGCTCGGCCGGAAGCTGGGCTCGGTCATCGCCACCGACGGCACTGGGTAGCCGGGCCAGAACCGGTGCGGGTCGCGCAGTTGGCGGACGATGGTCTCGGCGCGCTCGGAAGGGAGTGACTCGACGAGAAGGGGGGCAAGGCTGGAGACGGTGAGCGTCCGCAGGGGCCGGCCGCGGGGGTCGCTGAGCGGCCAGAATGCGCCGTCGTCCTCATGAAAGCAGCGGTCGAGGATGGCGCGTTCGACGCGCTCGGCGAGGCGGCGGAAGGAATCGCGCTCCGGCTCGTCGCCGGCCATGCCGCAGAGCCGGGCCACGCAGCGCAGCCCCTCGGCGTAGAGGCAGTTGAAGAGCACGTCTTCGACGTTGAAGCGGCCCCTTTCGAAGATCACGGGTAGGCGGTAGTTGCGTCCCAGGACGAGGTTGGCGGCGTCGAGGAGGCGGAGTCTGACTTGCAGGCCGAGACGGGAAGGGTTGGACGCGCCGAGCGCCTCGTCGTAGGCAGGGAGGTGGTCCATGCCGGTCTCGTAGGGCGTGATGCAGGAGAGGAGGCCGTCGGCATCGGGGTCGCGGTGGTCGCGGAGCCAGAGGTAGTAGCGCTTGCAGCGGTCGAGGGCCTCGGCGAGGAAGTCGTCGTCGCCGCCGCGCTCGGCGACCGCGAGCGCGGCCTGGGCCAGCACCGGCGGCTGGACGAGCGCGCTGTGGCGGGGTCTCCAAGAGAGGCGGCACTGGAGGTGCGCCGGTGGGAGCAGGAGGCCGGCTCCCCAGTGGATGACGTGAGGGATGAAGCCGTCGGGGGCCTGAGCGGCCCAGAGCGTGCGGAGCTCGCGGCGTGCGGCGGCGAGGTCGAGGTGGCTGAGGGCGATGGCGTGGAAGCAGGAGTCCCAGAACCACTGCCAGGGATAGCCGCCCGACGCCGAGGGCGAAACGTAGGCGTAGTCGACGCCGGAGGCGGCGTCGCGGCCGGTCTTGAGGTTGGCGGCGAGGACGCCGGCGGCGCCGCGGCGGAGGGCGTCGGCATCGGAAGCGGTGATGCGCGGAAGCAAGCAGCCTCCGTTCGAGTCGTCCCGCGAGCTACCGCCAGTCGGCGTCGGTGGGGTAGAGGTTGGCGCAGCGCACGATGGAAGCGGAGGCGCGGATGTCCTTCGTGGCCTCGGCCCAGCGGGCGTAGTGGGCCGTTTGGGTGTGGGCCTTGAAGGCGTCCTCGTCGCGGTAGACCTCGACGAAGACGAAGCGCTTGGGATCGGTCTGGTCTTGGTAGGCGTCGAAGCGGACGCAGCCGGGCTCCTGGACGGAGTTCGCGGCGTCGTCGAGGGCGGCTTCGCGGAAGGCGTCTTCGGCGCCGGGGGTGCATTCGAGGGTCACGACGATGGCGTACATGGGCTTCTCCCGTTCTTGGTTGTCTTGGTTTCGAATAAAGACCTTGATGTTATTGGGCTGACTAGCCGCGAAGTTGGCGGGCTTCGATAGCCTGTGGCGGCAGCGAGGGGGCCCGTCATCTCAATCTGCTCCCCATGGAGATCTTTGCGTAACTTTGAGTGGGGGAGAGCGCCCTGCGGGCGCTCGCGCGCCTGACGGCGCGCGCCCTCTCTCAAATCTCCCCCAGAGGGGGAGAGGGAAGACCACCCCGCTCCACCCGTTTTCCAACCATCGACGGGAGTTGTGCAAGGGTCTCCATGGGAGAAGAAGTAAGACCTTCCGGCCCATCCATGTTCGAGGGCGCGACCGGTTGTGTAGCGGTCTCTCATTAGGAGGAGGTCTGGGCTGAGGGAGCGTTGCGTTCGCGGGCGAGGACTTTGTTGAGGCGGCGGACGTGGCGCTCTTCCTTGGAGAAGGAGGTGCTCATGAAGGCGGTGATGAGCTCGCGGACGAGCTCGGCGCCGACGATGCGGCCGCCGATGCAGAGGACGTTCATGTCGTCGTGCTCGACGCCCTGGTGGGCGGAGTAGGTGTCGTGGCAGGTGGCGGCGCGCACGCCGGCGACCTTGTTGGCGGCGACGGTGGCGCCGACTCCGCTGCCGCAGGCGAGTACGCCGCGCTCGACCTCGCCCGAGGCGACGGCGTCGGCGAGGGGGAAGACGAAGTCGGGGTAGTCGTCCGACGCATCGTAGGATGCGGGGCCGTAGTCGACGACGTCGTGGCCGAGGCTTCGCAGGATTTCGGCGGCGAGGCTCTTGGACTCGAAGCCGGCGTGGTCGCCGGCCACTCCAACGCGCATTTCGGCTCCTCGGTGGCGCGGTGTTGTGCGCCGCCTGAAATGGTAGCCCGGCGGCCAAGCTCCCGGCAAGGCGGCGGGGTCGGCTAGGGAGGTAGCGTATACTTTCTCCCCGGTCGCTTCGCTCGCGGTGGCCATGGCGAGGCGAAAGGGTATCGTTGGCGCGCGTCCAGGAATCAGACTCCCCAGCCCCCGCCGCCGAGCGGCGTACGCTTCGCTTCATTCTCGTCGGCGTCGCGTTGGGGACGATGCTCGCGCCGCTGAACACCACGCTGGTGGCGCTGGCGCTGCCCGAAATCAGCGGCGATTTCGACGCGAGCCTCGACGCCGTGACCTGGACCATCACCGCCTACGTGATTGCGATGGCGGTGGTGCAGCCGATCGGCGGGAAGCTCAGCGACCTCTACGGGCGGCGCCGCGTCTTCTTGATCTCGCTGCTGGGATTCGGCGTGGCGAGCGTCCTTGCGGCGATCTCGGTCGACCTCGCGATGCTAATCGAGACGCGCATCGCTCAAGCCGTGACCGCCGCGATGATGCTGCCCACCGGGGCCGCGCTGGTGCGGCAGGTCTTCCCGCTCGAGCGCCGCGCGGCGGCATTCGGCGTCGTGGGGGCGGCGGCCGGCCTCGCGGCGGGAGTGGGACCCGCGTTAGGCGGGGGGATCATGGCCCTTGGCGGCTGGCGCGCCATGTTTTGGATGAACGTCCCGCTCGTCGTGCTGGGTCTTACCATCGCCTTCCGCTACTTCCCGTCCGCCGCCGAGCGGGGTGAACGTCCGCCTTTCGATCTGGCGGGCGCGGTGCTGCTGGGCGGGGCGATGATCGTGTTCGCGACGCTGCTTACCGTTGTCGGCGGTGCGTCGCCGGGGGTGACGGCGGGGCTTGCCGCAGCGACCGCCGTGCTGGTCTTGCTCTTTGCCGTCAACGAGCGCCGCGTGGTTGAGCCGCTCACCGATCCCCGGCTGTTCGGCAACCGCTTCTTCCTGGGGGCGACGGGCACGATTCTGTTTTCCACCATCGGGCTGTACGGCATCATCCTCGTTGTACCGCTACTGCTCAAGGTGGTGCAGGAGCGGGGTTCGGCGGAGACCGGCCTCATCATGGCGGCGATTTCCGCGCCGGTATTTCTGCTCGCCCGCGCCGGGGGCCGGTTGGCGGACCGCCTTGGCCGCCGCCGGCCGGCGATGGTGGGCGGTGTGCTGCAGGCGGCGGGCGCCGCATTGCTGCTCATCCTGGACCTTGACACGAGCGCGTGGCCGGTGGTGGGGGCGCTGCTGCTCATGGGCATGGGGCTGTCGCTGCAGATTCCCGCGGCGCAGACCGCCGCCGTGGAGGCCGTGGAGGAGCCCGACTCGGGCATGGCGAGCGGGGTGTACTCGATGGGGCGCTACGTGGGCAGCCTGATCGGAGCGGCGGCGCTCGGCGCGCTTGTCGGGACCGCCGCGGTCGAGGAGATCACGGCGAGCGACCTGACGCCGGTGTTCATCCTGATCACGGCGGCCGTGGCGGCGTCGATTTGGTCGGCGTGGTTCATCAGGCCGCGGCGCCTGTTCGCTAGCGTGGAAGTCCCAGGCCCCGTTGGGCGATGATGTTGCGCTGAATCTCCTGGCTGCCGCCGCCGACCTTGCAGGCGGAGCGGAGGTAGCCGCGCTCGACGGCCCCATCCATGGGGATGGCGCGTCCGCCGGCGGGGTCGAGCTGGCCGAAGAGTCCCATGATCTCCATCGAGGCGAGCGAGACGTTGCTGCGGACCTCGACGGAGTAGACCTTGGCCAGGGATGCCTCCATGTTGGGGACTTCGCCCTTGGCCTGCATCCCAATGACGCGGTAGGAGAGCATGCGGGAGACCTGGATCTGCACCGCCATGTCGGCGAGCTTGTGGCGCACCGGGCCGTTCGCGATCAGCGTCCGGCCGAAGGGGTCGCCGGTGAGGTAGGCCATGAGGTCGTCGAAGTCGCGGCGGGAGCCGGCCAGGGCGGCGACGTTGGAGCGCTCGAAGTCGAGGGTGGTGGTGGCGACGTACCAGCCGCGGTGCAACTCGCCGAAGAGGCCGTCCCGGGGGACGCGGACGTTGTCGAAGTAGACCTCGTTGAAGCCCTGGCCGTTGTCCATCTGGCGAATGGGCTTGACGGTGACGCCCGGCGACTTCATGGGGAAGAGGAAGTAGGAGATGCCGCGGTGCTTGGGGGAGTCGGGGTCGGTGCGGGCGAGGAGGTGGATGTGGTCGGCGTTGTGGGCGCTGGAGGTCCAGATCTTCTGGCCGTTGATGACGAAGTCGTCGCCGTCCTGGTCGGCGCGGGTCTGGAGGGAGGCAAGGTCGGAGCCGGCGTTGGGCTCGGAGAAGCCCTGGCACCACCGGCTCTCGCCGCTGGCGATGCGTCCGATGTGCTCGCGCTTCTGGGCCTCGGTGCCGTGGACGATAAGCGCTGGGCCGAGCTGGTAGGCCTGGGGGTCGATGCCGGGGCAGCGGGCGTAGGACATCTCCTCGCGGAGGATGGCCTGATAGGTGAGGGGACGGTCCTGGCCGCCGTACTCCTTGGGCCAGGACATGGCGATCCAGCCGCGGGCGCCGATCTTCATGCGAAGGGCGCGGACCTGCTCGGCGAGGCCGGGGTCGGCGGCCTCGCCTTGGGCTCCGGCGAGGGCGAGCTCATCGGGCATCTCGTCGTCGATGAAGCGGCGAACTTCGTCGCGGTAGGCCTCTTCTTCTGGGGTGAAACGGAAGTCCATGGCGTCCTCGTCGGCCGACGGCGGGCGGATGGGGGGAGCATAGCAAACGACCGATGCGCGGCAAACCGCCGGCGGGTTGACCCTTCGGAGCGGCCCGGTTATAAGATGGGGCCGCCTTTCGGGGAGGGAGCATGCGCTACACGTCGCCGCGGTTCGAAGAGGTGGAGGCCGGTCAGGAGTTGGCTCCGCTGGTGAAGACGCCAACCGAAGTGCAGGTCTTCATGTTCAGCGCAATCACGTGGGATACGCACCGCACCCACTTCGACACGCCGTACTCGGTGAACGAGGAGTCGCTGCCCGGCGTTCTGGTGCACGGGCACCTGCAGGGGGCATTCCTCACCCAGTACGCGACGAAATGGGCCGGGGCGGCGGGACGGCTGCGTTCGATCGACTATCAGAACCGGGGGATGGTGATCCCCGGGGAACGGCTGACGGTGCGGGCGAAGGTCACCGGCAAGTCGGAAGAGGATGGCGTGGGGGTGGTGACTCTGGACATGTGGCTGGAGAAGGACGGGGGCGACATTCCCACGACGGGCGCAGTCGTGGTCGAGATTCCGCTGGGCTAGGCGTCGCGGCTTTCTTTTCCGTTGACACCGCCGAAAGGGCGGTGCTACCGTCGCATTCCGAAGCGCTTTTTCCCGGAGGCGGCCCGTGGCCGAGTTGACCTGCATTTCCGCCGACTCGCACGTCGTGGAGCCGGGCAACCTGTTTCTCGACTACATCGCACCGGCGTACCGCGACCGGGCGCCCCGTGTCGTCCAGGAGGATGACCGGGACATCTACATGTGCGAGGGGATGCGGCTGATTTCGATGCGGGGGCGGCGAGCGCGGGACGGCCCAGTGAGGAGCTGGGCTTCAAGGGCCGCGAGGATGAAGTGCCCCGCGGGGCGTGGGACCCGAAGGCGCGCCTGACGGAGATTGAGCCGGACGGGGTGCAGGCCGAGGTCCTCTACCCCACGATGACGCTGCGGCTGTTCGCGGTGGAGGACACGGGGCTGCAGGACGCCTGCTTCCAGGCCTACAACGACTGGCTCGCCGACTTCTGTAAGGAGGTGCCCGGCCGCTTCAAGGGCATCGGGGTGCTCAACCTGGACGACGTGCCAAGCGCCATCGTCGAGATGGAACGCTGCCTGGAGATCGGGCTGCCGGGGGTGAGCATCGCGCTCTATCAAGACCAGGAGCGCCACTACGGGCACTCCGATTTCGACCCGTTCTGGGCCGCCGCCGAGGAGGTGGGCGTGCCGGTGAGCCTGCACATCCTGACGGAACGCCGCCGCGCCTCGACCATCTACCGCAGCCCCGCCGACGGGGTCTGCGAGGCGGATACGATCCAGCGCTCGCTGGCACACATGACGTTCAACGGCGTCTTCGAGCGGTTCCCCAAGCTGCGCGTCGTCTCCGCCGAGAACGACATCGGCTGGATGCCGTATTACCTGGAGCGCATGGACTACGTCTTCGACCGGCGGCGCAATCTCTACCGGATGAACCTGTCGCGGGAGACGCTGCCCAGCGAGCTGGTGAAGCGCAACGTCTTCCTCACGTTCATGCGGGACAAGGCCGGCGTGATGAACCGCGGGCTAATCGGCGTCGACCGGATCATGTGGTCGAGCGACTACCCACACGGGGACAGCACGTGGCCGCGGTCGCAAGAGATGATCGACTACCTGATGGAAGACGTCCCCGGCGACGAGCGCGCCCGCATCGTCGCCGACAACGCCCGGGCGCTGTACGGCTTCTAGCGCGGCCTAGTTGCCGTTGAGGTTGAAGACCTTGACGGCGTTGTCGACGAGGACCTGGCGGCGCTCCGCTTCCGGCCAATCGCCGACGGCGCGCTCGATGTACCACTGCGACTTGGGGAAGGTGCTCGTGGGGTGGGGGAAGTCGGACGACCACATGATGTTGTCCATGCCGATGACGTCGCGCATGCGGAGGCCGACGGACTCGAACCAGAAGTTGATGTAGCACTGGCGGTGGAAGTAGTCGCTGGGCTTGATCTTCAGGCTGCCGCGCTCCTTGAGGTTCTGCGCCTGCCACTGGTGGTCGGCGACTTCGAGGAGGTAGGGCGCCCAGCCCAGGCCGCTCTCCGACGAGACGACCTTGAGCGTGGGGAAGCGCTCTAGGATGCCGGAGAAGAGGATGGTGCTCATCACCATGATGTTGGCCGAGATGGTGCGGGTGGAGCCGTCGGAGAGCTTGGTGACGGTGTTGTGGCCGTCCCACGGCGCCGGGAAGGAGATCCCCTGCGCCCCGCCGGAACCGATGTGGAAGTTCACCGACATGTTCGTCTCCTGGGCGGCGTCCCAGAGGGGGTCCCAGTAGGGGTCGCAGACGTCGGGGTAGCCGAACTGCTGGGGGAAGGCGATGGCGATCCCGTTCATCCTGCGCGAGACGGCGCGGCGGAGCTCGGCGATGGCGAGATCGAGGTCCCACATCGGCAGCTGGGCGAGCGTGATGAAGCGGCCGGGGAAGGGCTCGGCGTACTCCTCGACTTGGAAGTCGTTGTAGGCGCGGATGCAGTCGAGGCGGAAGTCGGCGGGCCAGGCGGCGTTGTAGAAGGTGTTGCCGGCGATGCCGGCGACGTTGGCGAAGAAGGTGTGGACGTCGACGCCGTCGGCTCCCATGGCCTTGACGCGCTCGGCGGGGATGTAGGCCTTCTTGGGCATCTCGTCGAAGCTGACCGCGCTCGCGGTGCGGTCGGCCATGGTGGCGTGGACGCTGCCCGGTCCCTTGACGGCACGGGGTTCGCCGTTGATCCACCAGGTGTCGCCGCCGTCGTCGCCGCGGACGACGTGGGGAATCTTGTCGCCCCACTTGGCGGCGCTCATGCGGGCCGTCCAGGTGTCGGGTTTCTCTTGCAGGTGGTCGTCGGTCGAGATGCAGGCGTACCGCATCGTCTGCTCCTTCGCGTATCTAGAGGAATGCCGGAATTGTAGGAGCGCCCACGGGCAGGGTCAACGAGGCCGCCGCGTAGGTCAGAGGCGTGTAGTATGTGGCGGCGCCGCGTTCCGGCGCCCGGAGGCCCCCATGCATATCGGACTCACCGCAGGTCTGCAAATCTTCTCCCTGCCGCCGTCGGACGCGCTGGCCATCGCTCAGCGGGCCGAGGCCGCCGGCTTCGAATCGATCTGGATACCGGACCATCCGGTCATCCCGGAGGCGATACCGCCCCAGTACCCATACAACGACACCGGCCGTCCGCCGTTCAACAACGAGTCGCCGTGGCTGGAGCCGACGGCGATGCTGACGTACCTTGCGGCGGGGACGACGACCCTCGGCCTGGGAACCGGCATCTACATCGTGCCGCTGCGCAATCCGCACCTGCTGGCGCGCAGCCTGTCGACGGTGGACTGGCTGTCGAACGGGCGGTTGCTGCTCGGCGTGGGCGTCGGCTGGATGCCCGACGAGGCCGCCGCCACCGAGACCGACTTCGACAACCGGGGCAAGCGGACCGAGGAGATCCTGCACATCCTCGTCCGGCTGTGGACGGAGGACGCGGTCGAGCATTCGGGGACGTATTACTCGTTCGGCAAGGTGAGGCTGAACCCGAAGCCGGTGCGCAAGCCGCACCCGCCGGTGCTCTACGGCGGGCACACCCCGGTCGCGCTGCGGCGGGCGGCGCAACTCTGCGACGGCTGGATCGGCATGGGCTACACCCCGGACGAACTGCCCGGCTACCTGGACCGGCTGACCGAACTGCGCAAGCGGCACGGGCGTGAGGGGGAGGCGTTCGACATCACCGTGACGCCCGCGGTCCCGCCCACGCTCGACGCGGTCAAGCGCTTCCGGGACCTCGGCGTGACGCGCCTGAAGCTGACCCCATTCAAGCGCGACGCCGACGCCGCGGCCTGCCTCGAAGGCATCGACCGCTTTGGGGACGAGGTCATCGCGAAGCTGTAAGGTGGCTGTAGAGCAAAGGACTGGGGGACAGCGTGGCATTCACTATCCGGCTATCGTCCGATGTTGAGCAGCGGCTTGTTTCCCTGGCCGCGCAGACCGGGCGTACGAAGGCCTTCTACCTACGGGAGCTTATCGAGCGTGGGCTCGAGGATGTCGAGGACTATTACCTGGCAGCGGACGCTCTCGAGCGCGTTCGTAAAGGGAAGGAAGGCCTGCATTCTGCGGCGGAGGTGAGGAGGGGTCTTGGCCTCGGTGATTGACTTCGCTCTCCCCGACCGAAACTCTTGCGCAACCTTGGCTGAGTGCAGCGCCCTCTCAGTTTCCCCAAAGGAGACCTTTGCGGAATGGGGCCGGAGGCTGCGGTGATGTTGGCGCACCCCTCCCGGCCCCCCGCCCTCACCCCAACCCTCTCCCAGCGGGAGAGGGCGAAGAACCTCCCCACTCCCACCTGTTCCCTACCGAGCGCGAGTTACGCAAAGGTCTCCAGAGGGGGAGAGGCTTAAGGCGCTCCCTTCGAGGGGAGAGGTCCGAGGGGGCGGGCGAGCCGCGACTCGCCCTTACGGAGACCCTTGCGTAACCGGATGATGGTGCGAGGAAGGCGAACCTTGATCACCCGTGATGGTTGTCAGGGGGCCCCTCATCTCAATCTTCTCCCGGGGGGAGAAGAGGCAAGACCTCCCGGCCCCACCGGTTCCTAACCGAGCGTGGGTTACGCAAAGGTCTCCAGAGGGGGAGAGGCCGGAGGGGAGGGCGATTCGTGAATCGCCCCTACGGGAGAACTCTGCCGCCACCCCCAAATTTGCAAGGGTCTCCGATCGGAGTTCCACGGGGTTCACGGTCGATAGGCCCCTCCCGCTAGTTGTCCGGCTGGTTCTCGGTGCCGGGGGTTGGGTTTCCAACCGTTTGGAATTCTCCGGTGGCGTCCGGCAGGCGGGCGAAGCTCATGCCTTCTCCCGACTGTCCCTCTTCCCAGTCGACTTGGGCGGCGAGCGCGCCGTCCGCCGTCCAGATGCCCAGTGCTTCGTCGCTGCCGAGAGCGAAGCCGGGCCAGGCGTTCTTGTCCAACTCCACCAAGAAGTAGCCGCCGGGTGGGATGACCCAGTCGGCGGGGAAGGGCACCCTCTTCGTGGGGTCGGCCAAGTCGTCGGCAACGACGTAGTTGGCGAGGGCGACGTGGGCGTCCGAGGCGTTGTACAGCTCGAACCAGTCGAGCGGGTCGCCTTTGGCCGCGACCTCGTTGATGACCAGCCCGGCCGGAGCGGCGTCTTCGCTGCCGCTCGCACTACTGCCGTCACCAGATGGTCCGGGTAGAGGCACGCCCCCGGCGGCTGCGTACAGACGTCCGCGAATGACGGCGCCGGGCTCGTCGCCGGCGATTTCCAGTTCAAGCCGTCCGTCGGTGAGGGGCACGACCCACGCGGGCTCGGCGGCTCCGCTGGGGAAGCTCCACATGACGCCGCCGATGCGCACATCGGCGGGTTGGAGCACCGCGCCGTCGGCCAGCAGTTCACGGGGGAGCACGATCGTCAGGCCGTCGATGGAGTTGGTATCGAGCGCGTAGCCCAGGAATGCGATACTCGCCAGATTGCCGACGCCGGGCAGGATGTTCTGCTCGTCGGGCGTGGCCGCGCCGGCGATCACCCCCAGCGGAGGCAAGACGTCGTCCGGCTCGGAGTGCAGCACGGCCACCTTGCCCTCTTCCAGGGGGTTGGCGCTGTTGTTGGAGCCGAAGACGGTCTCGAATTCGACGATAAGGACCGCGGATTCCACCGCGCCCTCAGGGAGGGCGGGGAATTCAGGCTCGGGCCAGTCCGGCGGTACGGGCGTCAAGTCGGCCAGGATTTCGGCCTTGCGCTTCTTGATGAACTGGCGGACACGCTCGGCGTCGGCGGCCGCGGCGGGGGCAGCCTCGGGCAGCGAATGCCGCTGCACGATGGCGGCCATACGGTCGACGCCGGCCAGCAACTCGGCCTCGTTCCAGACGGTGTCCAGCAGCTCTTTCATGCGGTTGGCGTACTTGAGCCGCCAGTCCGGGTGGTTGTACAGCCGGTTGGGGATGGCGGTGTAGGCGAGCACCGACGGCGGCGGGTTGCTGATCATGTCGAAGGGGTTGGGGTCGTCCTTCAAATGGAAGACGTCGTCCACGCCCCAGGGTATGAACACGAACTTGCCCTCGGGCTCGCGGTAGAAGTGATAGTTATTGCGATCGCCGGCGTAGCCGTCCCAGTGGCCCACCAGCACCTCCGTTGCCCAGAACGTCAGGAAGCGGTCGAGGTCCACGACGTCGCTCAAGGCCTCAAGCCATGCGTCGGAGGGGTCCAGCAGGGCATCGACCACGGCGTCGACGTCGCTCCAGTCGTTGGCGTCCTCGTTGGTCTTCTTTTCGATCGTGCCGCGATGCGTGGGGGTGAAGTCGCTGACGGTGCCTTCGTAGAGATTGCCGTCCGCGCTGCCGAAGTGGCGCGCCAGCATCGGAGCCTTGATTTCCTCGACGTGAACGTAGAGCCCCAGGTCCTTGCCATTGACGGTGACGGTGGCGAAGTTGCAGCGGGAGGCGGGGTTGCCGGCCGCGGCGAAGACCTGGAGGGCCAAGCAGGTGTTGATCATCGAAGGGTCCTGGATGCTGTTATTCAGCGTCATCCGCTCGATGATGCCGCCGAGGGCCTGGCCGTCGACGTACTTGTCGAACCGGAGCTTGAGCGCCGGCTTGGTGTCGCTCTGCGACCCAAGGAAGCCCTTCTTCCGGACGCCGACTTCGGTGTGGGTCTCGCCGTCAACCGTGACGGTGGCGGGGAACCAGTCGTAGATGTTGGCGAAGGGCCGGGACAGCTGATATTTCTCGATTTCCTCCACCAGGTCTTCGAATGTCCGGGTCTGATGGCGCAGGGTGTCCCAGTCCTCGCGGGCGATCTCGATCTTGACGTTCAGCACGCGGTCAAGGTCGAAGAATGCGTCGGTGGGGTCCGCGGGCGCGGCCGGCTCCGTGGTTGGCAGCGGCGCCTTGGTCGCGGTTGGCGCCACGGTGGACACGGCGGTCGGCGCTGCCGTCGGCTTCGCGGCTGTGGTCGGCGTGGGCGGCGCCTTCGCCGGTTCCGTGGTAGGGGGAACCGGCGTTGGATCGTCCGAGCCGCAGCCGGCGGTCAGCGCCAGAACGGCCACCATGCCCAGGACTGCCAGAGCCCAGAGGCCTCTCCGCTTGAAGAGGTCCCAGCAAGTCTTTGGCCCTGGTGCGGGGCTGGAGGAGCGGATTGTCATTCGCGTGCCTTTCGAGGTCGGTTGTAGGGGCCGCTGCCGCGTCCCTAGAGCATGGTGAAGCCGCCGCTGACGCTGATGGTCTGGCCGGTGATGAAGGCGGCGGCGTCGGAGGAGAGGAAGAGGACGGCGTTGGCGATGTCGTCGCCGTAGCCGAGGCGTCCGAGGGGGTAGTGCGCGGTGGCGCGCTGCAGGCGGTACTCGGGCGATCCGCGCTCCTCAGCGCGCCAGGGCCCGGTGAGGGACTCGATGTGGGTGCCCTCGGGCTGGGTGGCGCCGGGAGCGACGACGTTGACGCGCACGCCCTGGGGGGCGACCTCCCTGGCGATTGACTTGCAGGCGGCGATCACCGCCGCCCGCGCTCCGGAGTAGACCGCGGCCTTGAACTCGCCGGCGCGACCCGCCTCGGAGGAGAGGGCGACGATGTTGCCCGATCCCTGGCGGACCATGTGGGGGAGTGCGGCGTGGATGGTGTTGAGGACGGCGATGTAGTTGGTGTGGACGATGCCGCCCCAGGTCTCTGGGTCGTTGTCGAGGAAGAAGGCGCGGCCCGCCCAGCGGGCGATGGCCACGACCAGCACGTCGAGGCGCCCCGTCTCTTTGACGGCGCGGTCGATGACCACTTGGGCTTGCTCGCGGGAGGCGGCGCCGGTGTGGACGGCGGTGATCGAGAGGCCGGCAGCGTCGACGTCGCGGTGGACGGAGTCGAGCATGGCCTCGTCGTCGGCGGAGAGGAAGACGCGCGACCCCTCGGCGGCGTAAAGCAGGGCGAGGGAGCGTCCGGTCTTCGAGCCGCCGCCGGCGATGACGACGGTCTTGTCTTCGAGTCCTAGGTCCATGGGCCGGGGCCTTCGACGCTAGGGCGCGGGGCGCGGCCTGTCAAGCGGGAGGATGTCATAAAGAGAGAGGCGGCCCCTGAGGACCGCCTCTCCGTTCAGCGTCTCTGTTCGCGGACTAGTTCCTGCCGGGGACGTAGTTGGGCGAGCCGCCGTCGGTGCCGCTGCCGAAGGGCGCGAAGTCCCGGTCGATCCAGAGCTGTTCCATGTCCTCGACTACGTCGGCGACGGTGCAGCACTGGGTCAGCGGCATGTTGCGCAGGGAGGGCCACCAGGAGTGGAATCGCTTGCTCCGGAAGATGGGAATGAAGATGCGGCGCTCGAGGAAGTCGAGCTGGATCATCTCGGCGACGGCCAACTGCTCCTCGAAGGTCTTGGCTTGGAGGAAGTCCTGCCAAAGCCCCGGGACGGGACCGAGGTCCCAGGGCTCGGTGAAGTAGCCCTCTTCATTGAAGGTCGGGCCGTATTGGAGGCGCATGTTCGCCCCGGGGAACGGGGAGCCGGAGAAGAGGAAGAACCAGCCCACGTCCCAGTTCTTGGTGCGCAGCTCGTCGAAGTCGTTCGAGCCGGGGATGACGAGGCCTTCGTCGGTGGGCTCGATCCAGATGTCGGAGAGGGAGTCTATGGAGATCTGCATGGCCTCCTGGGAGGAGAGGCGGGCGACGAAGCGCAGCTTCAGCGGGTTGTCGGGGCCGTAGCCGGCGGCTCTCATGAGCTGGCGGGCGGCGAGGACGTCGCGGGCGCGGTCGGCCTGGTTGTCGGCGTAGCCGGGCCGGCCCTCGAACATCTGCCTGGGCAGGGCCCACGCGCCGTTCAGCTCGGCGGGGATGCCGACGCCGTGGAGCACGATGCCGGTGTCGGCGCCGTAGGCGAGGTCGCGGACGGCGAAGCGGTCGACTGCGATGTCGATGGCCTCACGAACGCGGGGGTCTCTAAGCGCTGGGTTGCGGTTGTTGAAGAAGAGGGAGTTGAGGGTGGACGCCAGGTCGGCCTTCTGCCATCCGGGGATGGTCGCCGCCAACTGATTGGCCCGTCCGGCGACACGGTTGGCCGCCACCGGGCGCTCCCAGATCACGTTGCCCGACTCGAACGCACCGATGAGGGCGGTCGTGTCGGAGATGATGAAGACCTCGATGGCGTCGAGGTAGGGAAGCTGCCCACCATTGGCGTCGGTCTTCCAGTGGTCGGGGCTGGCTTCCATCACGAACTTCACGTCGGCCTCGTTGGAGACGAAGCGGTAGGGTCCGGTGCCGATTCCCTCTTCGTTGATGAGGCCGGGGGCCACGTCGGAGGGAAGGATGTAGAGCGTCCGGGTGAGCTCGAGGAGTTGGTTGAAGAACGCGCTGCTGAACTCCTTGAGGCGGATTTCGGCGGTCGTGTCGTCGATGGCGACGACCTCATTGACGATCGCCATGGCGTTGGCGTTACCGGCATCGCGCAGCCTCGCCGGTGTTCCGCCGTCGCCTTCTTCCTTGCTCTCGTATTTCTCGGGATTCTTCATCCGGTCCATGCTGTAGACGACGTCCTCGGCGGTGAAGTCCGAGCCGTCGTGGAACTTGACGCCCTCGCGCAGGTTGAAGGTGTAGACCGTGCCGTCGGAGCTGAGGGACCACTCGCTCGCCAGATCCGGGACGGCGGTCGCGCCGTCGAACTTGCTGGGCTCGATGAGCTTGTCGTACATGGGACGGACGGGAGCGACGACGCCCGTACTGATACGCAGGAGCGGATCGATGCCTCTCGCGTTGAGCATCTGGACGGCGGCGAGGGTGCCGCCACGGATGGGGTCGACGCCGGGGACTGCGGTGGGCACCGGCACGGGCGTGGCGGTGGGCGCGCGGGTCGGCGCGACCGTGGGCGCTTCGGTGGCCTCGGGCATGGCCGTAGCCTCGGGCATGGCCGTAGCCTCGGGCATGGCGGTGGCCTCAGGCGCCGCGGTGGGTGCGGGAGCCGTGGTGGCCTCGGGCATGGCCGTAGCCTCGGGCATGGCCGTAGCTTCGGGCATGGCGGTGGCCTCAGGCGCGGGCGTAGCCGTCGGCGCGGGTGCGGCCGTGGGCCGCGGTGTCGCGGTGGGGTCGGCGCCGCCGCACGCGGCTACGACCAGCAACATGACGCCGAGTGCGGTAACAAACGAAAAGAGTCGTCGGTGGCGCTTGAGCATGTGTGCCTCCTGAAGGTGAGCGCATTGGCTCGGCCCAGATCCTCACCAAAGCCGGAGGGGCGCCGAGACGCTCGTGGCGCGCACGATAGCAGGGGGATTTCGCTTCTGTCAATGCGGTCAAGCGCAGCCCGAAGAAGGCGGAAGAACGCCGCTTGACGCCCCTAGAGGCGCGTACTACAGTTCGCGCACGCTCGCCCCGGCGGAATGCCCGCCCGCGGTCCATCGATTCTCCGGACCAGTCCTTAGTTGGGAAGTGCGCCCCGATCGCGCTTTAGTTGCCGGCTCATGCAAAAGTACATCGCCCGCCGGATCGTGCTCTTCATCCCGACGCTGTTCCTCGCGTCGGTCCTCGTCTTCCTCATTGTCCGGGTCGCGCCGGGGGACCCGGTCGACACGTTCTTCGGGACCGACCCCAGCATCGACGCCGGCGTCACGTTCTCGCCGGAGCAGCGCGAGGCGCTCCGCGTCGACCTCGACCTCGACCATAACGTCGTGGTGCAGTACGGCCTGTGGGTGGCGGATGTCTTCACGCTGAATCCGGGAGAGTCGTTCCGCACCCAGGAAGAAGTCCTCGAGGTGGTGAAGGCGTCGCTGCCTCTGACGCTCGAACTTGCCCTCGCCACCATGATCATCGCGGTGACGGTGGCGCTGCCGCTGGGGATCATCAGCGCCATACGCCAGGACACTTGGCTCGACTACCTGCTGCGGGTCTTCAGTATCGGCTTTCTGGCTATGCCGATCTTCTGGACGGGGATCGTCGCCCTCGTAATCGCCTTCGAGATGTTCGCCTGGGCGCCGCCGGTGGACTACGCCGATGTCTGGGAAGACCCCTGGCTGAACATTAGGAAGCTGTGGCTGCCGGTCCTGATCTTGGCACTGAATTCGGCGGCGGTCATCGCCCGGATGCTGCGCTCGGCGACGCTGGAAGTGCTGCGCCAGGACTACGTTCGGACGGCCTTCGCCAAGGGCCTGCGGGAGCGAACGGTGGTGGCGCGACACGTGGTGAAGAACTCGCTGCTGCCGGTGGTGACGGTGGCCGGACTCCAGTTCGCCGTGCTCTTCAGCGGTACGGTGATCACGGAGCAGCTCTTCAACCTCCCCGGCGTCGGTAAGAAGCTGATCCTCTCGCTCGATACGAACGACTTCCCGATCATCCAGTTCGTGGTGGTGTTGGTGGCGCTCTTCGTCACCATCATCAACCTGCTCGTGGACTTGCTCTACGGCTATCTCGATCCGCGGATCCGGTACGAATAGGCGCGGCTTGACATGACCACGAACGCACCACTGCAAGGACAGGCCCGCCACCCCGCGGCGTGGGCGATCGACCGGGCGCGGACGCTCCCGGCGACCCTCTGGGGCTTCTCACGGCACAAACCGCTCGGCGGCATCGGGCTCGCCATTCTGGTCGGCATCGTCGCGATCGGCGTCTTCCGCGACTTCATCGCACCCTACGATCCGGAGCGGGTCTTCAGTGAAACCACGGCCACGGAGGAGAAGCCGTCGGAGAGTCTCCGGCTCCGCGCACCCTTCACCAGCGGCACCGTGTCGGAGATTCCCGACGACGCCGTCACCGTCGACGACATCATCATCGAGGACGTCTTCTTCCTGTTGGGCACCGACCAACTGAGCAAGGACGTCTTCAGCCGGCTGGTGCATGGGGCGTGGACGGCTACCCGGCTCTCGCTGAGCGCCGTCGTGCTGGCGACGATGGCCGGTCTGCTCGTGGGCCTGCTGAGCGGCTACTACGGGGGGAGGATCGACCTGTTCGCGCAGAGGGTGGTCGACGCCTGGCTTGCCATACCCGGGCTGATCCTGGCCATCGCGATCGTCGGAGGGGTCGGGGCGAGCACGTTGACGATCATCATCGCGATCTCATCGTTCCTATGGCCGTCGACGTCGCGCGTCATCCGGTCGGTCACGTTGAGCGTGAAGGAGTCGCAGTACGTGGAGGCGGCGCGGGCGTTGGGCGCCAGCGACATCCGCATCATGGCCCGTCACGTGCTCCCGCAGACGTTGGCGCCGTTGATGATCATGGCATCCTCCATCGTCGGCATCGCCATCACCGTCGAGGCGGCCCTCGCCTTCCTCGGCGTCGGCATCCCGCCAGGACAGGCCTCGTGGGGGCAGATGTTGTCAGGCCAAGTGGTGATCCACGCCCGCACCGAGCCGCTGCTCGTCGTCTGGCCGGGCCTGGTGATCACCGCCGCCGTGTTCGGGGCGAACCTGCTCGGCGACTCGCTCCGCGACGTGCTCGATCCCAGGCTCCGCGGGGCCTAGGAACCGCTGACCATTGCGGGGGCATTCGGTTACAATTCCGTAAGCGAACGACCGGCCGTGTAAGGCCGCGCAACGGCGGGACGGCCCGCCGGAAGGGGACTCGGATGCAGTACGACCTCGTGATCAAGAATGGGACCGTCGTCGATGGGACGGGGCTGCCCAAGCAGCAGGCCGACGTGGCGATCAAGGACGGGCTGATCCAGGAGATCGGCCGGATCAAGGCCCCGGCCAACGAGACCATCGACGCCGAAGGTCTGATCGTCTCGCCCGGCTTCATCGACCCGCACACGCACTACGACGGCCAGCTCACCTGGGACCCGCTGGCGCTTTCGTCCTCGTGGCACGGCGTCACCACGGTGGTGATGGGGAACTGCGGCTACACGCTGGCGCCCTGCCGCCCCGGCGACAAAGAGCACGAGTACATGACGAAGACGTTCGCCAAGGTGGAGGGGATGTCGCTCTCGGCCCTCGAGGCCGGTGTCCCGTGGACGTGGGAGACGTACGCGGAGTATCTGGACTCGCTCGACGCACGGCTCGGCGTGAACGCCGTCCCCTACATCGGCCACACGGCGGTCCGCCGCTACGTGATGGGCGAGGAGTGCTTCGAGCGCGAGGCCAACGACGACGAGATCCAGCGGATGCGCATGGAGGTAGCGAAGGGCATGGCGGCGGGCGCCTGCGGCTTCTCGACCTCGCAGGCGTCGAGCCACGTCGGCTATTACGAGGAGCCGATTCCCAGCCGTCTCGCCACCGACCATGAGATCGAAACGCTCGCCGGCGCCGTCGGGGACGCCAACGCCGGCAACCTGATGGTCCTCTGCCGGAGCGCCATCGAGGGGATCAACGCCGACGACCGCAAGCTGCTCATCCGGCTCTCCGCCGACAACGGCCGCCCGGTGATCATCCAGGGCCGCCTGATCCAGGAAGCGATCGACGCCGGGGCCGGCGTCTTCGGCCTACTGCAGGCGAGGCCGTTCGACCGCATCTTCAACCTCAAGCACACGACCATCCTCGACGGGCTGCTCACGTGGGGCGCGGTGCTCCGCTCGCCCATGGATGAGCGGCTGCGCCTGCTCCGCGACCCCGAGACGCGGGCCGCCATGCGCCACGACGTCGAGCACCCCAACACCGACCGCAGCAAGGGCGTCGTCCTGCCGCCGCCACCGTGGGAGACGATCTTCGTCAACACGGTGAAGCTCGACAAGAACCGCGGCCTGGAAGGGAAGTCGGTGGTCGAGATCTCGAAGGAGACCGGCAAGCACATCGCCGACGTCATCGTCGACCTGGCGCTGGAGGAGGACCTGGAGACCTTCTTCCGCTACTACAAAGGACGGACGGACGAGGAAGAGGAACGCATGCTGCGCGACCTGCGGTCGCCGTACGCGGTGCTGGGCATCTCGGACGCGGGGGCGCACCTCGACCGCGACGACGGGGCCTACTACGCCACCCACTTCCTGCAGGAGTACGTCCGCGACAAGGGACTGTTCTCGCTGGAAGAGGCGGTCCGGATGCTGACGTTCGTGCCCGCGGCGGTGTGGAACATCTACGACCGCGGCATCCTGCGGCCCGG
>OZ220082.1:0-87619 GCA_964291475.2 Dehalococcoidia bacterium
GCATGAGAGGGCCCTCATCTCAATCTTCTCCCGGGGGAGAAGAGGCCCGGAGGGGGCCCCTCATCTCAATCTTCTCCCGGGGGAGAAGAGGCCCGGAGGGGCCCCTCATCTCAATCTTCTCCCAGGGGGAGAAGAGGCCCGGAGGGGGGCCCCTCATCTCAATCTTCTCCCGGGGGGAGAAGAGGCCCGGTGGGAACCCTCATCTCAGTCTTCTCCCGGGGGGAGAAGAGGCCCGGTGGGAACCCTCATCTCAATCTTCTCCCAGGGGGAGAAGAGGCCCGGAGGGGACCCTCATCTCAATCTTCTCCCAGGGGGAGAAGAGGCCCGGTGGGGGGACCCTCATCTCAATCTTCTCCCAGGGGGAGAAGAGGCCCGGAGGGGGGACCCTCATCTCAATCTTCTCCCAGGGGGAGAAGAGGCCCGGAGGGAACCCTCATCTCAATCTTCTCCCAGGGGAGAAGAGGCCCGGTGGGAACCCTCATCTCAATCTTCTCCCAGGGGGAGAAGAGGCCCGGTGGGGGGGGCCCTCATCTCAATCTTCTCCCGGGGGGAGAAGAGGTGGGAGGGGACCGGAGAGAGGAGAGGTTGATCGCGGTGCCCCCCCTTTGGGGGGGTTGGGGGGGCCGTCTGCGGGTTAACGCAGGAAGCGCCCCGCCGGGTGGCGGGGCGCTTCTTTGCGTCCTTGGATCAGGCCGCGTGGGCTTAGCTGCGCTGCGACATCATCACGCTGGCGCCGGCGGCTACTGCCGCGACGATGGCGATGATGAGAGCAATGACAGCGAGCACTGCGCTGGCGTCTTCGCCGTCGGCGCCGTTGGTGCCCGGAGGTCCTTGGGCGCCTTGCGCGCCTTGCGGACCCTCGATGCCCTGCGGGCCTTCGGGACCGGTGTTACCGGTCTGGCCGCGCGGGCCGGCGACGCCGTCTGCGCCGTCAGCACCCGGAGGTCCGGCTTCGCCATCGGGGCCCTGGGGACCCTGGCCGCCGGTCGCGCCGCGCGGGCCGGCAGGCCCGGCGTCACCGTCTGCGCCATCCGCGCCGTCTGCGCCGTCCGCGCCGTCCGCGCCATCCGTGCCGTTACGGCCCGGCGGACCCTGAGCACCGCGCAACTGCGCGCGCATGTCGTTGACGATCTCGGTGACGATCGCCTCGAGCGCCGGACGGCTGATGTCGCCGCCTGCGCCCGGAGGCTGCGCATCCGAGTCGATGTTCTGCATGGTGACCTGGTTGGGGGTTACCGTCACCGTCACCGCGCCCGCCGCCGGGACCCACATCTCATCCGTGAGGCCTCCGCCGGTCAGCGCCTGCAGACTCACCGTCGCACCTTGAAGCGGGTCGCCGGAGGTCAGGCTGATGTCGATCCGGTACTGGTTCGCCATCAGGCCGCCGGCGCCCGTCGCTGCTCTTGCCACTTCGTTCCCGTCCGCATCCACCACGCGTACGTGCGTCCCCGATGGGGCCGCTTCGCCACTGAAGGTCACGTACCCGGTCAGCACGGCGACGCCTTGCGCCGACACCGTGAGCGCCGAGCCCATGAGGGCCACCAGCAGCGCGATCGCAGTAAGGACGCCTGCGAGTCGGAGCTTTGTCATGAGCTTCTCCTCTTCTTTCTGCGGTTATGGCCCTCCCGGCGGCGCCGGGAGGGCCTCCGCGTCCTTATCTGCTTGCTATTCGACTACCTCGATGGAGACCACCGAGCCGAGGGCGAAGAAGGTCGGCGTGTCCGCCGCCACATCCACCGCCGCTTGGCCGCTCACCGCGACGCGCGCGTCGGCGTTGAGCGTGAGGATCAGCACACCGTTGGGCTCGACGTTCACCAGCGTGTTGCCGGCGAGGCCGGGCACGAAGGCGCCGAAGCTGGTGCCGCCCGGAGGCGCAGCCGCCGCGAGGGTCAGGATGCCGCGCGAGGTGAGCGCCTGGAAGGCGGTCTCGGCCGGCACCACGTTACCCACCGTGGAGCTGAGGATCCGGATCGGCGCCGTGGCCGTGAAGGCCGGGCTCGTGCGCACCGTGATGGTGTACGCGCCGGGGTTCAGGGCCGGCATGAGGACTTCAGCGCTGAAGTCGCCAATGCCGTCCGTCAGCGGGTTGGGCGTGGGCGCCTGGTTCTGCTGGCCGACGTTGATCGTGCCAACGTTGGAGTAGGCGCTGAAGCCCGTGCCGGTGAGGCTGATGGTCTCGCCCGGCCGCGCCTCGCTCGTGGAGAGCGTGATGCTCGGGCCGGGGATGGTGAAGGAGGTGGTCCCTTCGATGCTGGCCACCTTGGCCTTGATGACCACCGCGCCCGGAGCCAGCGAGCCGCCGCGCGGCGCCGCCGGGACCGTCAGGGTCACCGTGAAGTTACCGCTGACGTCCGTCGCCGGGGCGGGGACGGGCAGCGCGTTCGCGTCGCCGAAGAACAGCTCCGCGAGGTTCGTCTGCGCCGGGAAGCCCTGGCCGGAGACGGTGATGACCGTGCCCGTGGAGGCCGAGTCCGGGCTGACCGAGATCACGCCCGTCGGCACCCGCAGGGACGCCGTCGCCGTCTGGTTCTCGGCGAAGCCGCCGGTCTGGTCGGTGTCGGGGGTGTCCCCGCCGCCGTTGTTGTCCGTGGCCTTCACCGTGATGCTGGAGACGCCCACGCTGGTCGGCACCTGGATGGCGCCGGTGAACTCACCCGAAGAGCTGACCGGGAACGGCCCGAAGACCGCGCTGCTGATCGGCACTCCCGCGGAGTCCTCCAAGTTGAGCGTGACCTGCGAGTTCACCGTGCCCCGCGTGGTGACGCCGAAGCCGGAGCCTACGACATCGACCGTGGAGCCGGGGTTCGACGTGCTCGGGCTCAGCGTGATCGAGCGCGCCTGGATGGAGAAGCCGGACGAGGTCGCCGCGCGGCCCGCCGCGTCGTTCGCGTCCACCGCGCGCCACGTCTTGCTGCCCTTGGAGACGGTGTCGTCGTTGAAGGGCACCTTGCCGGTGTAGAGGAAGGTCCCGTCCGTGTTCACCGCGATGTTGTCCGCGATCGACTCGCCGGCTAGGGTCAGGTTGACCCGGGTGATGCCGCCGAAGCCGGCGCCCGTCACGGTGACGGCCTGGCCGGGCACCGTCGACGAGGGCGACACGGTCAGCGTCCGGCTCACGATGGTGATCAGGAAGCTCACCGTCTGCGTCACCGTCACGTCCGCAGCCTCGTCGATGGTGCCGGTGCCCTGGTCGTCTTGCATGTTGCTCGAGACCATGCGGGTACCGGTGACGGCGACCCGCTTGGTGCCCGTGCCTTCGTTCTGCGCGATGACCAGGTTGTACTTGCTGCCGTCCGGTTCGAGGGTCCGATCCTGGCCCGCGATCGTCGCCGAGAACGTGCTGTCCGCGGCGAAGTCGGTCAGCGTGATGCTGAGCTTCGAGCCGAGCGAAACCTCGGTCGAGGCCGGCGTCGCCGACGCCTTCTGCGAGTAGGCGCTGGAGCTGATCGTCACGCCGGTGCCGAGGTCGAGGACCTGGACGACACCGCCGCCGGCCGTGCCGGAACTCGCCACGAAGCTGCCGTTCAGCGCGCCCGACGAATCGACGGTGTAGGTGCCGCCGGTGCCGGCCGTGCTCGGCGCAGCGTCGTCGTCGTCGTTGCAGGCCCGGTCCATCTCTTGGTCTGCAGCGGCGGCGGTCTGGCTGGTGCCGAGTGCGGTAAGGGGCGCGTCTTCACTACACACAAACGTATCACTACCATCATCACCCACGTACGCCCGGGCGATGATGCCTTTGTCGATGTCGTCCTGGGACAACTGGATGCCGTCCATCTCGTCGTCGGCATCCGCAGGCAACGGTACCGGCCTGATGACGGTGGCACCGTCTAAGTCGACCGTTCGGGGCGTCGGGGGATCAGTGACCGCCGACAAGCTGGGAATCAAGTCAGCGGGGTCTTCGCTAGTCGGGTCATCTTCCAGGGCCATGACGAAGTCCGAGACGCCCCGGATGCCGTCGTTGTAGAGGCTGATCGAGCCGCTGGTGCCCGGGGAGAAGCCGCCGCCGGTGACGGTGACCGTCCCGTTCCGGCTCTGGCTGCCCGGGCTGATGCTCAGGTACTGCGTGATGGCGTACCCGTCGCTCTCAAACCCGTTCACCTCCACCGTCGCCGCGGCGGTCGGCGTGTTCGCGTTCCTCAGGCCCGCCGAGCTGGAGATGACGACCCTGACCGGGTTTGCAATCGGCGTGAAGAACGAGATCGTGCTGCCCGAGACCGTCGGCGCGACCGTCAACAGCGCGGCGGCGTCGCTTGCATCGGCCACACTGATGTCGGTGCGGTCGATGGTCGAAGGCACCTGGGCGTTGTTGAACTTCAACTCGACCTTGTGCACGTTCTGCGTGTAGGCGCCGCCCGTCATCGCAATCACGAACTCCGCCGTTGCGCCCGCGCGCGTCGTGCTCGGAGTAACGGTCACGGCGGTCGGGGCCGTCTGGCCGACGACCTTCGTCGGCATGAGAGAACCTACCATGGCCGCCACGAGGGCGGCGACCAAGAAGAATCTTAGGAATCGGGAGGTTGCGTGTTTCATAATGAACACTCTTGCTCCTTTCGTACGTTTGTCTCAGGTTGCTTCATAGAGAAGAAGCCACGAGGGCCTTTCCCGGCCCGTGCGCCTGAGCGCTTACCCATCGGTCCAAGGATCCGGCTTCCCGCGGCATCGTGGAGCCATCGCAACCTCCTTTTTGCGGACTTCGCCCATTTCGTGCAGTGTCATCGGAACATCTCCGCGTCGGGAGCGAGTCTACGTATGGAATCGGTGAAATCGACATAAAGCCAGGAGTGGTCTTTCGGCTACTCAGGTTATATGAAGTGTCAAGCCGTTGGAAGATACAGGAAACGCGTGTCGGGCATACCTCGCCCCACACACATCCATTATGGACTCCTGTGCGTACGTGTCAACCCGTTCCGCAACGAGATTTCGGGAATTGGCGTGCGGGCGGGCGGGCACGGGAAAAAAGAAAGCGGGGGTCATGGCGCGTGAGGGGTTATGTGAAGAGGTCGGCGGCATGGAAGGATATGGCCCCGCTGAGGCGAGACTACATAAGAGTAGCATAGGAAGTGCGGGAAATGCAAGAAGGGGCGAAAAATTGGTCAAGATAGGTTCAGAAACCAGTTTTGAACGGGTATAGAAACACCTTAAGCCTCTCCCCCGCCGGGGGAGACTGAGAGAGGGCAGGCGGGGCGGCAAGTTGGTGAACGTTGGTGAACGTTGGTGAACGCGCGCCGGGGTCGGGGTGGTGAGCGTTTGGTGAGCGTGGGTGGGGGTGGGGGGGGGGGTCTTGCCTCTTCTCCCCACGGGAGAAGATTGAGATGAGGGGCCGGCGGGGAGGTCCCCCCTCTTCTCCCCCCGGGAGAAGATTGAGATGAGGGGCCCCGTCATCAACCGCCAACCGCGACGAACGCGCACCCCCCACTCCCCGCCCTCACCCCAACCCTCTCCCAGCGGGAGAGGGGGGAAGACCCCACCGCCCCGGCCCTCTCTCTCATCTCCCCCTCGGGGGGAGAGGCCGGACGCCGGAGGCCGCCTCCCCTCCCCTGTAGGGGCGATTCACGAATCGCCCGCCCTCATCCGCCGCCGGTGGTGATCGAAGGAAGACCGCCGCGCCCCGCCCCGGCCCTCTCTCTCATCTCCCCCTCAGGGGGAGAGGCCAGACCCCCGGGAGGCCGCCTCCCCTCCCCTGTAGGGGCGATTCACGAATCGCCCGCCCTCATCCACCGCCGGTGGCCATCGAAGGAAGACCGCCGCGCCCCGCCCCGGCCCTCTCTCTCATCTCCCCCTCAGGGGGAGAGGCCGGACGCCGGAGGCCGAGCCTCCCTCTTAAACCTCTCCCCCTCTGGGGGAGATTGAGAGAGGGTAGCCCCCCCTTAGGGGGGGTTGGGGGGGCCGTCGCCCACGTGGGCGAGGAGCCAGTCGGCGAGCGTGGGGCGGAGGTCGGGGGCGCACTCGGTGAGGGAGTGGCCGGCGCCGGGGTAGAGGAGGAGCTGCTTGGGCTCCGACGCCCAGTCGTAGATCTGCTGGGAGCAGGCGGCGGGGAGGCGGGTGTCGTCCTCGCCGTGGACGAGGAGGAGGGAGCGGGGGGCGAGGCGGGCGGCGCCGGTGGCGCCGTAGGTCTGGCTGCTGAGGGCGGCGACGGCGACGACGATGGGGCTGAGTCCGCCGGCGGCGATGACGACGGCGCCGCCGAAGGAATGCCCGACGAGGGCGACCCTCCGCGCGCCAAGGCCCTTGAGCATGGAGACGCCGGCGAGGGTGTCGAGGACGCATTCGGCGAGCTCGCCGGGGCGCCGGTAGTCGAGGCGGAGGGAGCTGACGCCGCGCGGGGCGAGGTCGCGGGCGAGGTGGGCGTAGAGGCCGCCGGCGGGGCCGTCGAGGCCGCCGCGGGCGCCGGAGACCCAGACGACTGCGCCGTCGGCGCCTTCGTGGGGGTGGAAGATGGCGGGGATGGGCCCGCGCGAGGTGTCGATGTCGACGGCGAGGGTGCCGTCGGGGTGGGGGTCGGCGGCCACGCGGCGTATTTCGAGGTTGAGGTCGGGGGTGTCGGCCATGTCTCCTCCCCTGTAGGGGCGATTCACGAATCGCCCGCCCTCATCCACCGCAGGCGGCCATCGAAGGAAGACCGCCGCGCCCCGCCCCGGCCCTCTCTCTCATCTCCCCCTCAGGGGGAGAGGCCGGAGGGGGACCGCCTCTCCTCCCCTGTAGGGGCGATTCGTGAATCGCCCGCCCTCATCCACCGCCGGCGGCCATCGAAGGGGACCGCCGCGCCCCCGCCCCCGGCCCTCTCTCTCATCTCCCCCTCAGGGGGAGAGGCCGGAGGGGCGGGAGGCCGAGCCTCCCCTCTTAAGCCTCCCTCCCTTTGGGAGGGACTGAGGGCGGGCACTCGTGGGGGGAGGTCCGGACGGGACCCGCCCTCTCATCCCGCCCAAGGGGCGGGAGGCCAGACCCCCCGGAGGCCGGAGGGGAGGGGGCTCACAGCTCAAGCCAACCGGATCAGCTTGGGGCGCGGCATGGTGTCGTCGAAGTAGCAGTCGACGGCTTCTTTGACGTTGCGGCGAAGATCTTCCAGGGAATCGCCCTCGGTGTGGATGCCGTGTCCGAGTGCGCTGGCGGTGTAGCCGCCGTCGACCTCATCCTCGCTGACTTCGAAAATGATCTCCGTCTCAGACATCGGCTCCTCCCACGGGGTCGCGTGGTTTTCCCGCTAGACCGCTACTTTACGCCCTCGCCGCCGCCGTGTGTAGCCGGGCCGCGCCCCGCCCCGGCCCTCTCTCTCATCTCCCCCTCGGGGGGAGAGGCCGGAGGGGGGAGGGACCGCCCCTCCCCTGTAGGGGCGATTCACGAATCGCCCGCCCTCATCCACCACCGGCGGTTGGGGGGGCCGTCTCCGCCGCCCCCGTCAGCCGGCGCGGCGGGCGACGAAGCGGCGCATGCGTTCGAGGGCCTCTTCGATCTCGCCGGTGGAGACGGCGTAGCAGCAGCGGACGTAGCCCTCGCCGGCGGCGCCGAAGGCGGAGCCGGGGACGACGGCCACCCTTTCTTCTTTAAGAAGGGACTCGGCGAACTCGTCGCTCGAGAGGCCGGTGGACTTGATGGAGGGGAAGGCGTAGAAGGCGCCCCGCGGCTCGAAGCAGCGGAGGCCCATGTCGTTGAGCCCCTTGACGAGGAGCCGGCGGCGGTGGTTGTAGGCCGTCACCATGTCGTCGACGACGCGGTCGTCGGTCTTGAGGGCCTCGATGGCGGCGGCCTGGCTGGGTCCGGGGGCGCAGAGCATGGTGTACTGGTGGATCTTCACCATCGCCCCGAGGATCTCCGGCGGCGCGGCGGCGAAGGCGACCCGCCAGCCGGTCATGGCGTGGCTCTTGGAGAAGCCGCCGAGGAGGACCGTCCGCTCCCGCATCCCGGGCAGCGAGGGGAAGCTCGTGTGCGTGTGCCGGTAGACGAGGCGGTCGTAGACCTCGTCGGGAGATGACGATCAGGTCGTGGCGCTGGGCGACGTCGGCGATGGCGAGCAGCTCGTCGCGGCTCAGCACGGCGCCGGTGGGGTTGTTGGGGTAGGAGAGGACGAGCGCCTTGACCTTAGACCCCACCGCCGCCTCGATCTGCTCGGCGGTGACGCGGAAGCCGTTCTCCTCGGTCGTCGCCACCGGCACGACCTCGCCGCCGGCGAGGGTGACGCAGGGGGCGTAAGAGACGTAGCTCGGCTCGGGGACGATGACGCCGTCGCCGGGGTCGAGGATGGCGCGCATGGCGAGGTCGAGGCCCTCGCTGACGCCGACGGTGATGAGGAGCTCGTCGTTGGGGTCGTACTCGAGGTCGTAGCGCCGCTTCAGGTCGTCGGAGAGCATGCGGCGGAGCTCGAAGAGGCCGTGGTTCGACGTGTAGTGGGTGTGGCCGCGCTCGACGGAGTGGATGGCCGCCTCGCGGATGCGCCAGGGCGTGGCGAAGTCGGGCTCGCCGACGCCGAGGGAGATGACGTCGTCCATCGTCAGGATCAAATCGAAGAACCGCCGTATCCCCGAAGGCGGGACGGCCTCGACGCGGCGGGATATGGTGCGGCGCGTAGTGCTGGTCAAGGGAATGGGGTGCGGCGCGCAGGGAGCCGGCGCCCGGCGAGGGTTGCGTCACCATTCTAGCACCACGCACCGCCCTCTCTGGAGGAGACCCTCCTTAAACCTCTCCCCCTCTGGGGGAGAGGCCGGACCCCGGCCCTCTCCCCAGCGGGAGAGGGGGCAAAGAGCCACCACTTTGCTAGAATGGCCGCCGCTCATGGACTACCGCCAAGCAGTCGACTACGTGCTCGGCTTCGCCAACTTCGAAGTCGAGGGGCCCGAGAAGGTGCGCTACCGCGACTTCAACCTCACGCGCGTTAACGAACTGTTGCGGCGGCTCGGCGACCCGCACCTGCGCTACTCCACGGCGCACGTGGCGGGGACCAAGGGCAAGGGCAGCGTCTGCGCGATGACCGCCGCCGCGGCCCGGGCCGCCGGCCTCAAGGTCGGCCTCTACACCTCGCCGCACCTGCACACCATCCGCGAGCGCATCCAAGTCGACGGCGAGCCCATCTCCGAGGCCGCCTTCGCCGAGGGCGTCGTGGCGCTAAAAACCGCCGTTTTCGAGGTAAATTCGCTCATGGCGCTCACGAACGGGGGCCGCATCACCACCTTCGAAGCGCTCACGGCGCTCGCGTTCCGCCACTTCGCGGTGGAGGGCGTGAACCTGGGCGTCATCGAAGTCGGCCTCGGCGGCCGCCTCGACGCCACCAACGTCGTCGCCCCCGCCGCCTGCGCCATCACCAGCCTCAGCCTCGATCACGTCGACGTGCTCGGCGGCACCCTGCCCCAGATCGCCGGGGAGAAGGCCGCCATCATCAAGCCCGGCGTCCCCGCGGTCAGCGCCCCCCAGCCCCCGGACGCGCTCGCGGTCGTCGAACGCGCCGCCGAGCGCGCCGCCGCCCCCCTCCGCCTCGTCGGCCGCGACATCACGTATGATCGCAGCCTCGCCGCCGCCGGCGCCCGCGTGGAGGTGGCGACGGCGTCGCGGCGCTACGACCTGCTCGTCCCGCTCGCGGGCCGCCACCAAGCGGAGAATACCGCGGTCGTAGTCGGCCTCTGCGAGGCCCTCACCGGGGCCGGAGTCCCCCTCAACCCCGCCGCAATCGCGCGCGGAATCGCCTCTGTACGCTGGCCCGCGCGCATGGAGACCATCCCCGGCGACCCTGTCGTCCTCCTCGACGGCGCCCACAACCGGTTCTCCATGCGCCGTTTCAGGCAGTCGCTCCGCGAGCAACTGCCGAGCGAGCAGGTGCTCCTCGTCTTCGGCGCCAACCGCTCGAAGGACCTGGACGGCATGGTCGCCGAGATCGCCCCCGCGGCCCACCGAGTTTTCGCAGTTCAGTCGCGGCACCCCAAATCGGCGCCGCCGCGTGCTATTCTGGCGGCGTTCTCCCGGTGCGGCGTGCAAGCCGAGGAGGCAGACGGCGTCGCCGGCGGCATCGACGCCGCGCGCCAGGACGCCCGCCCCGGGGACGTAATCGTGGTGACGGGCTCACTGTTCGCCGCGGCGGAGGCAAGGGAGCACCTCCTGGGAATCAGCCCCGAGGTCTACGCCCTGGGAGAGCCCTCGCTACAACCCCTTCCTTGAGAAGGGAGCAAGGGACCGACGTGCGGGAGCGGGACGAAGCAACGCGAGTCGTGGCGACCGGGCTGGGCGCTTTGACGCCGGCCGGCGTGGGCGTGTCCGCGACGTGGGAGGCGCTGAAGGCGGGGCGGTCGGGCATCGCCCGGCTGTCGCTGTGCGACCCCACGGGCTACTCGTGCACGGTCGGCGGCGAGGTCACCGACTACCAGGCGTCGGACTACCTCGACGCCAAGGCGGCGCGGCGCATGGCGCGGTTCGTGCAGTTCGCGATCGTCGCGGCGCGGGAGGCGATCGGGCAGGCGCGGCTCGACCTGGACTCCGAGGACCTCGACCGGATCGGGGTCGTGCTCGGCAACGGGAACGGCGGCTATCCGGAAATCGAGGACGGCGCGCGGACGCTGGTGGCGAAGGGCGGCATGCGGATGAGCCCGTTCTTCTTCCCGATGACGCTGCCCAACATCGCCGCCTCCCAAGTGGCCCTCACCTACGGCCTGCGGGGGCCGAACTCGACGATCGTGACCGCCTGCGCGGCGGGGACGCAGGCCATCGGCGAGGCCGCCGAGATGGTCCGGCGCGGCGCGGCGGACGTGGTCATCACCGGCGGCGTGGAGGCCGGCATCAGCCAGCTTGGGCTGGGCGGCTTCGCGGTGATGCGGGCGCTCTCGACGTCGTTCAACGACGAGCCGGAGCGGGCGAGCCGCCCCTTCGACGCGAGGCGGGACGGCTTCGTACCGGCGGAGGGGGCGGGCATCCTCGTGCTGGAGAGCCTGGCCCACGCCCGTGAGCGGGGCGCGGAGGCGCTGGTCGAAATCGCCGGCTACGGCGCGACGTCAGACGCCTTTCACGTCGTCCACCCCGACGAAGACGGCTCCGGCGCGATGCGCGCGATGCAGCTCGCCGTCGACGACGCCGGCCTCGCGCCGCACGAGATCGACTACATCAACGCGCACGGCACCTCGACGCCGCTCAACGACCGCATCGAGACGTTGGCGATCAAGCGGCTCTTCGGCGAGGCCGCAGGCGGTGTGGCGGTGAGCTCGACGAAATCGATGCTGGGGCATGCGCTGGGCGGCGCGGGCGGCATGGAGGCGGTCGCGACGGCGATGACCGTCGTCGACGGGGTCATGCACCCGACGATCAACCAGGAAGAGCCGGACCCCGACTGCGACCTAGACTACGTGCCGAACGAGGCGCGAAAGCGGGACGTGCGGGCGGCGATGACGAACAGCTTCGGATTCGGCGGGCAGAACGCCTGCGTGGTGATGACGCGGCCCGACTAGGGCCGTTTACCTGGCGGCGGCTTCGAGCGGCTCGATCTTGCCGGGCAGCATGCCTTCCAGGATGCGCTCCATGGCCATGCTGTGGCTGCACGCGTCGTGCTTGGAAAAGTAGTCGCAGGTGCAGCGGAAGACGCCTTCGCGGAAGCCGATTTCGTGGGTGCGATGGTCGCCTGTAAACCGGAGGGTGAATCGGCTGAAGCTTATTCTCTCGCGCTCTCTCGCGTAGCGCTTCGCCTTTTCGACCTTCCCGATCAGGCTGGAATCCATCGTTCTCGCACCTCCGCGCGGCTGGCCGCGCCCCCGATTCTATATCGCGCCGGAGCGTGGGTCAACGAGCGGCGCGAGGGCGCGGGGCGGCGGCCCAACAGAAGTAATGGAGCGAAAACGGCTTTGACATTTTCTTCACAATCTCATATAGTCACATTTCACCTCCGGCCCCAGTTTCGGCGGTTTCCGTAGGATTCGCGGGGCGGCCGGGGGCCGGGCGGCGGGCGTTCGCAGGCCGCGGTGAGGCGGCACTCGGAAGAGCGTCCCGCTCCGGAGAATCCCGGATCTGGAGAGGATGGGAAGTGGTGCAGGCTAGGGAGCGAAAAGAGGCGATCGAGTTCGTTCTCCACTCGACGAAGGAGCACGACGTCAAGTTCATTCGCCTCTGGTTCACCGACATCCTGGGCGGTCTGAAGGGCTTCGCCATCACCGCCGAGGAGCTGCGCGAGGCGTTGGAACGCGGCAAGCCGTTCGACGGCTCGTCGATCGAAGGCTACGCCCGTTCCGACCCCGACGGCGGCGACCGGTGGGACCCGGCCGAGAGCGATCTGATCGCGCTTCCCGACCCGACGACGTTCACGCTGCTGCCATGGCGGCCCCGTCAGAACGCGGTGGCGAAGATGTTCTGCGACGTGCTCAGGCCGGACGGCGAGCCGTTCGAGGGCGACCCCCGGCAGGTGCTCCAGCGGAACCTGAAGCGCGCCTCCGACCTGGGCTACACCTACTACATCGGGCTCGAAATCGAGTTCTTCTACTTCAAGGACAACGAATCGACGCAGGTGCTCGACCACAGCGGCTACTTCGACCAAACGTCGCTGGACGTGGGGTCGGAGCTGCGCCGGGAGACGGTGCTCACCTTGGAGCAGATGGGCCTGCCGGTGGAGTACAGCCACCACGAGGTGGCGCCCAGCCAGCACGAGATCGACCTGCGCTACGGCGACGCGCTCACCATGGCCGACGCGGTGATGACCTACCGGCTGGCGGTGAAGGAAGTGGCGACGAGCCGCGGGGTGTACGCCACGTTCATGCCGAAGCCCATCAACGGGGTGAACGGCAGCGGGATGCACGTCTCGCAATCGCTGTTCCGGGGCGAGGGGAACGCCTTCTACGGAAAGGACGATGAGTACCACCTCTCGGACCTGGCCAAGCACTTCGTGGCGGGGCAACTGGCCCACGCCCGCGAAACCTGCGTGGTGACGAACCAGTGGGTGAACTCGTACAAGCGGCTCGTGCCCGGCTTCGAGGCCCCGGTGAACCTGACCTGGGCGAAGCGCAGCCGCTCCGACCTGGTGCGGATTCCCGACTACCGGCCTGGCCGGGGGGACAGCACGCGGGTCGAGTACCGGGCGCCGGACTCGGCGGCCAATCCCTATTTGACGTTCAGCGTGCTGCTTGCCGCCGGGCTCGACGGGGTGGAGCGCGAGATGGAGCTGCCGGCGCCGTCGGACCACGCCGACGCCGGCCAACGGGGCCCCGTGGAATCGCTGCCGAGCAACCTCATGGAGGCGGTCGAGGCCGCCTCGGACAGCGACCTCGTTCGCGAGGCGCTGGGCGACCACGTCTTCGAGAGTTTCCTGCGAAATAAGCAAAACGAATGGGAAGAGTACCGCGGGCGCGTCCACGAGTATGAGCGCCGCAGGTACCTGCCCGTTTTATAGTGCACCGATAGTGACCGGGCTATGGGCATGTTGACGAAGCAACAGAGAGAGGCGCGCGACCGCGGACTGCTCTACGATCCGCGGTTCGAGCATGACGCCTGCGGGGTCGGCTTCGTGGCCGACGTGAGCGGGCGGCAGAGCCACGCCACGCTGCGGAAGGGCATCGAGTCGGTGTGCAACGTCACGCACCGGGGCGCGGTGTCGGCCGACGCCAAGACCGGCGACGGCGCGGGGGTGATGACGCAGATCCCGCGCGCCTTCTTCCGCCGCGAGATCGCCAGGCAGGGGAAGCGTCTCGACGTCGAGGACCTTGCCGTCGGCATGATCTTCCTGCCGGGGCACGACGAGGCGGCGCGGGACAGGTCGCTCGGGCTGATCGACGAGGTGGTGCAAGCGCACGGCTTCGAGCACCTGGGCTGGCGGCGGGTCCCCGTCGATAAGTCGGCCCTGGGTGAAACGGCGGCGGAGACGGAGCCCGACATCCGGCAGATCATGCTGGGCAGGGCGGACGCCGGCGACGACGACGACTTCGGCCGCCGGCTTTATCTGGCGCGCAAGGAGATCGAGACACGGGCGAGCGAATCCGGGCTCGAGGACCTCTACATCCCCTCGTTCTCCCACAAGACGCTGGTCTACAAGGGGTTGCTCGTGGCGCCGCAGCTGAGCCACTACTACCGCGACCTCGAAGACCCCGACTTCGAGACGGCGATCGCGCTCTTCCACCAGCGGTACAGCACCAACACGTTCCCGAACTGGTTCCTGGCGCAGCCGTTCCGGTACTCGGCGCACAACGGCGAGATCAACACGCTGTGGGGGAACTACAACTGGATGCGCGCCCGCGAGCCCGAGCTGGAAAGCGGCGTCTGGGGCGACCGGATCGGCAAGCTGATGCCCGTCATCGACGCGAGCGGCAGCGACTCGTCGCAGTTGGACAACGTGGCCGAGCTCTACGCGCAATCGGGGCGCGACATCCTCCACACGATGATGATGCTCGTGCCCGAGGCGTGGGAGAACATGCCCCACATGAAGCAGCGGTGGCGGGACTTCTACCAGTACCACGCCAGCCTGCAGGAGCCGTGGGACGGCCCCGCCGCCCTCGCCTTCACCGACGGCGACATCGCCGGCGCGTCGCTCGACCGGAACGGGCTGCGGCCCGCCCGCTACAAGTACACCGACGACGGCATCGTGGTGATGGGGTCGGAGGTCGGCATCCTCAACTTGGACGACGCCCGCGTCATCGAGAAGGGGCGGCTCGGACCGGGGCAGATGATCGCCGTCGACACGAAGAACCGGCGCTTCCTCTCCAACGATGAGATCAAGAACGACATCACGTCGCGGGAGTCGTACGGCAAGCTGGCGCGGCGCATGGTGAACCTGGGCTCGATTCCGGAGGCCAGCCCCAACGGCGGCGCTCCGGGCGAGCTCGACCTCTTCCAGCGGCAGCGGACGTTCGGGTACACGCTGGAGGACCTTTCGTTCGTCATCAAGGCGATGGTGCTCGAATCGAAGGACCCGGTCTTCTCCATGGGCGACGATACGGCGCTGAGCGTGCTGGCGTCGATGCCGCGGTTGGTCTACAGCTTCTTCAAGCAGCGGTTCGCGCAGGTCACCAACCCGCCCATCGACCCGCTCCGCGAGGAGCTGGTGATGGCGCTCGATACCTATCTCGGCGCGCGGCACAGCGTGCTCGAGCCGGGCCTTCGCGAACACGGCCATTTGATTCATCTGGACTCGCCAATCCTCTTCAACGAGGAGCTTGAGGCCGTTCGCAACCGGACGGAGGCGGCGTTCAAGTCGGTGACGCTCGACGCGGTGTTCGCGGCGTCGCGCGGCCCGGGCGGGCTGGAGGAGGCCATCGACGCGCTGTGCGAGGATGCCTCGGCCGCCATCGACGACGGCGCTTCGATCGTCGTCATCAGCGACCGGAAGGTCGACGAGAAGCATGCGCCGATCCCGATGCTGCTGGCGGTGGGGTCACTGCATCAGCACCTGATCCGGCAGGGGAAGCGGATGCGCGCCAGCCTGGTCGCGGAGTCCGCCGAGCCCCGCGAGGTGCACCACTTCGCCTGTCTGCTGGGCTACGGCGCCAGCGCGATCAACCCCTATTTGGGCCTGGAGACGCTCTCCGAGCTGATCGTCGAAGGCGACATGAGCGACATGAGCCTCGATGAGGCGAAGGGGAGCTACCGCAAGGCCCTGAACACCGGCATCCTGAAGATTATGTCCAAGATGGGCATCAGCACCGTGACGAGCTATCACGGCGCGCAGATCTTCGAGGCCATCGGGCTCTCGGAGGAGCTCATCGACAAGTGCTTCACCGGGACGACGTCGTGGATCGGCGGGCTCACGCTGCACGACCTCGGCGAGGACGTGATCGCCAAGCACGAGCGGTCGTTCGAGCCGACGAAGTTCCACAAGCTCGAAGACGTCGGGTACTACCGGTTCCGGCGCGACGGCGAGCGGCACACGAACAGCCCGCAGATGGTCCGCGCGCTCCACGCGGCGGTGAAGTCGAACAGCTACGAGGACTACAAGGTCTTCTCCGACCTGGTGCAGGACCGCGAGCCGATGGAGATCCGCGACCTGCTCAAGTTCAAGCCGCAGAACGCGCCCGTCCCGCTCGACGAGGTCGAGCCGGCCGAGGAGATCATGAAGCGGTTCAACGGCGCGGCGATGTCGCTGGGGGCGCTGAGCCCGGAGGCGCACGTCACGTTGGCGACGGCGCTGAACATGATCGGCGGGAAGAGCGACACGGGCGAGGGCGGCGACGAGCCGGCCCGCTACTGGCCCGCCAAGAGCGGCCCCTCGCCGCACAGCCGGATCAAGCAAATCGCCTCGGGGCGCTTCGGCGTCACCGTGGAGTATCTGGCGTCGGGCGATGAAATCGAGATCAAGATGGCGCAGGGGTCGAAGCCCGGCGAGGGCGGACAGCTTCCCGGCCACAAGGTGATGGAGCACATCGCGCGGCTGCGGCACTCGAAGCCGGGGACGCCGTTGATCTCGCCGCCGCCGCACCACGACATCTACAGCATCGAGGACTTGGCGCAGCTTATCTACGACCTGAAGATGGTGAACCCGCGGGCCAGGGTGACGGTGAAGCTCGTCTCCGAGGCGGGCGTGGGCACCATCGCGGCCGGCGTGGCCAAGGGCTACGCCGACAACATCCTGATCAGCGGCGACTCCGGCGGCACGGGCGCCTCGCCGCTCAGCTCGATCAAGAACGCGGGGAGCTCCTGGGAGCTCGGCCTGGCCGAGACGCAGCAGGTGCTCGTGCTCAACGACCTGCGGGGCCGGGTGCTGCTCAGGACGGACGGCGGCCTGAAGACGGGCCGGGACCTGGTCGTGGCCGCGATCCTGGGCGCGGAGGAGTACAACTTCGGCACGGCGGCGCTCATCGCCATCGGGTGCAAGATGGCGCGGCAGTGCCACCTCAACACCTGCCCGGTCGGCGTCGCCACCCAGAAAGAGGAGCTGCGGCAGAAGTTCTTCGGCACGCCGGAGATGGCGGTGACCTACTTCAACCACGTCGCCATGGAGACGCGCGAGGTGTTGGCGAGCATCGGCGTCCGCTCGCTCGACGAAATCATCGGGCGCACCGAGCTGCTCGAACCGATCGAGTCGGACAACCCGCGCATCCAGCAGCTCAACCTGGAGCGGGTGCTGGCCGACCCCGATCCGTCGGGCACGAAGCCGCGGAAGCGGATGCAGCCGCGCAACGACCGCCCCAACCACCATCCCCTCGACGACAAGATGGTCGAAGCACTCGCCGACGCCATCGACGGCGGGGAGCCGCTGACCCTCGACTACCCGGTGGGCAACGAAGACCGCACCGTTGGGGCGCGGGTCTCCGGCGCCATCGCGACGAAGCACCGGACGTCGACGCTCGAACGCCACGTCGGGGAGCTGCGCTTCAAGGGGAGCGCCGGCCAAAGCTTCGGAGCGTTCTGCTCCGGCGGCCTGCGGCTGGTGCTCGAAGGCGAGGCGAACGACTACGTGGGCAAGGGCATGGCGGGCGGCGAGATCGTCATCAAGCCGCCGGAGAATGCCCGATTCACGCCGCACAAGAACATCATCATCGGCAACACCGTGCTCTACGGCGCGACCGGCGGACGCCTCTTCGCGGCGGGCCGCGCCGGCGAGCGGTTCGCGGTGCGGAACAGCGGCGCGACGGCGGTGATCGAGGGGGCGGGGGACCATTGCTGCGAGTACATGACGGCGGGCCTCGTCGTCGTGCTCGGGGAGACCGGCCGCAACTTCGGCGCGGGCATGTCCGAGGGCGTTGCGTACGTCCTTGACGAGGACGAGCAGTTCCCCACCCGCTACAACCGAGAAATGATCACCCTGGAGCGGGTGCGCCGGGTCGAGGACGCGGAGTTCCTCCGGTCGTTGATCGAGGAGCACTACGAAGCGACCGGCAGCCAGAAGGCGAGCGACATACTCGCCGAGTGGGAGCAGTACCGGAGCTCCTTCTGGAAGGTCGTGCCCAAGACGGCCCATGACAACAACCGCGCCGCGGCGGCGCCGAGCGCGGACGTGGGCAAGACGCCCGTCGGGGCCCGCTAGCGCGTTTCGCCCCCGCCGCCGGAGGAGAGAAGCGATGAAAGCGACCTACATCACCGAGTTCGGCGACCCCGAGGTCCTCACCTACGGCGACGTCGCCGACCCCGAAATCGGGGCGGGCGACGTGCTGGTCCGGGTGAAGGCGACCGCGCTCAACCATCTGGACGTGTGGCGGAGGGCCGGTCAGCGGGGCACGAAGAGCACCCTCGACGAGCCGTTCATCCTCGGCTGCGACATCGCCGGCGAGGTCGCGTCGACGGGGGCGAACGTCGGCGGATTCTCCGAGGGCGACCGGGTCATCATCAACCCCGGCGTCATCCCTCCCGAGGACCACAAGACCTTTGCGGGGCGCGAGACGATGTCGCCGCGCTACGGGATGATCGGCGCGGCGCGGAACGGCGGCTACGCCCAGTACGTCCAGGTACCCGCGGAGAACGCCCACCGCGTGACCAGCGAGGGCTCGTGGGAGGAGCTGGCGGCCTTCCCGCTGACCATGCTCACCGCCTGGCACATGCTCATCAGCCTCACCAAGCTGAAGGCGGGGGAGACGGTGCTGATCCAGGCCGTGGGGTCGGGTGTGGGCACGGCGGCGCTGCAGATCGCGAAGCTCGTGGGCGCAAACACGATCGTCACCGCGAGCATGGACTCGAAGCTCGAACGCGCCAAGGAGATGGGCGCCGACCACGTCATCAACTACCAGGAGAAGGACTTCGCCGCCGAGGTGAAGGAGATCACGGGCGGCCAGGGCGTCGACGTGGTGTTCGACCATATCGGCGCATCGACCTTCACCGGCAACATCCGCAGCCTGGCGATGGGCGGGCGTTACGTCAATTGCGGCGTCACCAGCGGCCACAAGGCCGAGCTGCACATCGGTCAGCTCTTCACCAAGCAGATCCAGCTTTACGGCTCGTTCATGGGCACCAACGACGACATGCGGCAGGTGGTGCGCCTGCTAGACCAGGGCAAGCTGCACGGCGTCGTCGACCAAGTCTTCGCCCTCGAAGAGGCCCGCAAGGCCCACGAGGCGATGGAAGACCGCAACGTTTTCGGCAAGCTGGTGCTCCAGGTCCCCTAACCGCTTCCGGAGCGCAGGCCGTTGAGGCGGCGCGCCGCGTTGCTATAATGCGGCGGTTCTCCGGTGTAGATACCGGAAAGGCGGGCGGATTTGAGCGACGGGAAAGCAGTCGCCGACCGGGTCATCGGCAACGTCGAGCGCGTGATCGTCGGCAAGCGGCGTGAGGTCCAGCTGTCGCTGATCGCGCTGATCTGCCGGGGGCACGCGCTCATCGAGGATATCCCAGGGGTGGGCAAGACCACCCTCGCCAAGACCTTGGCCCGATCGTTGGGCTGTACGTTCAAGCGCATCCAGTTCACGCCCGACCTGCTGCCCGCCGACATCACCGGCGTTTCGGTCTATAACCAGGCGGACGGGGCGTTCGAGTTCCGGGAGGGGCCGATCGTGGCGCAGGTCGTGCTCGCCGACGAGATCAACCGCGCCACGCCGAAGACGCAGTCGGCCCTGCTCGAAGCGATGGAGGAGCGTCAGGTGACCGCGGACGGGGTCACCCACATGATGCCCGAGCCCTTCCTGGTGCTGGCGACGCAGAACCCCATCGAGTACGAGGGCACCTTCCCGCTCCCCGAGGCGCAGCTCGACCGTTTCCTGCTCCGCATCACGCTCGGCTATCCGAGCAGGGCGGAGGAGGTGGCGATCATCGAGATGCAGCAGACGGAGCACCCCGTCGATTCGGTGGAGCAGGTGGTGTCGGTGGAGGAAGTGGCCGTATTGCAGGCTGCGGCGCGCGAGGTCTACGTCGACGGGTTGATCAAGGAATACGTGGTGAACCTGAGCGACTCCACCCGCCGGCACGAGGCGATCTACCTGGGCGCCTCGCCGCGCGGCTCTCTGGGGCTCTTCCGCGCGGCGCAGGCGAAGGCGCTGTTGGAGGGCCGGGACTACACCATCCCCGACGACGTGAAGGACCTGGCCGAGGCGGTGCTGGCCCACCGGCTGATCGTCAATCCGGCATCGCGGATGAAGGACATCACGGGGTCGACCATCCTTACCGAGATACTCGACCGCGTACCGGTGCCGGGCGCGCGTCCGAGGGACCGCGTCCAGACGTAACCGCGCCCGGCGTCCCGGCGGGCATTGACCCGCGGCCCGTCCCGGTTACACTACACCACCGCATATTCGCGAAACGGAGCGAGCGCATGGGATTTGGCGTCATCGAGGCCGGCCAAGGATGGATGGGTTACATCTATTCCGAGCGGGGCCTTGCACGGCTCACCCTCCCCCTGAACAGCCGCCAAGACGCATACGACTCGCTGGGCCCGGACGTGTTCGGAGCCGGCGGCGAAGACGACGGGGCAGCCGTGGGCATGCTGAAGGCCTTCCTCAAGTCCTACTTCGCCGGCCGTCCCGCCGACCCGGCGTCGTTCACCGTCGACCTAGCCGGCCACACCGAATTCCAGACGCAGGTGCTGGAGCGGGTGCGGGGCATCCCCCGGGGCGAAACGCTCAGCTATGGGGAGGTTGCCGCCGAGGTGGGGCGCCCCGGCGCGGCGCGCGCCGTCGGCGCGACGATGGCGGCCAACCCGGTCTGCGTGATCATTCCCTGCCACCGCGTGGTCGCCGCCGACGGCGGCCTGGGCGGCTACGGCGGCGGCCTTCCCATGAAGCGCCGCATGCTGGAGATGGAAGGCGCGTTGGACCCGCCGTTCACGCGCCGGTTGGTCTAGTCGAGCGGCTCGTCGGGGTCCAAGGGGCCGGTGAGGTCGGCGAGCAGAGCGCGGCCCTCCGCCTCCCGGTTGTCGGGCACCATCACCCGCACGGGCGTCATGCCCGACCCGGCATAGGAAGCCAGCGTCGCGGTGCGGACGTGCGCCGGAATGCCGTTGTTCCGCAGGAGCTGCGCGATCACTTCGCCCATGGTCTCGTTCGGCGCCGTGGTGACGGTGACCCAGTCCATCTAACCGCTCCTTCCACCATGCCGGACGGCGGTTGGCTGTTCGAGCCGCCGCGCCGCCTCTTTCCAATCGGGGCGGGCGTCGACGCTCGACCACTCGGTGAAGGCGCCGCGCTCCACCCACGTGTCGAAGCGGTCGACGGCCTCCAGGTGCTCCTCGGTTGCGAGGAAGGGGCTCCAGCATCGACTCACGGTCTCGCCAGACCGTCAGGGTGCGGAACCGGCGCGTGAAGAACCGCGCGGCGAGGGCGTACCTGATGAGGCCGGGCGTTCCGTTGAGCCGTTCCGCAATGCGGTAGTTGAGCTTGATGAACGGGAAGATGTCGCGGTAGTGCCTGAGGCGGAGCATCGTCGCGACGCAGAAGACCTCGCGGCCCGGCTCGTCGTCGCCGACCTCGACCCAGCGCATGGCCGGCCTTAGACCAGCTTGACGGCGCGCTCGCCGACGAGGGCGTTGAGGCGTTCCATGAGCAAGTCGTCGCAGGCGACGGTCAGCGGCAATTCCATCTCGCTGCGCAGTCCCTTGCTGGTCACGTTGAGGCGCACCGGGCTCTCGCCGCCGTGCGATTTGAGCATCTCGAGGAGGGCGTTGAACCGGTCGAGGTCGGCGCGTTCATCTCCACTCTCCTCAAGGCTGAGATAGAGCGTGCGGACGATGGGCGGCGATGGAGGTGGGGACGGAGCGGCCGGTGGGGGATCGGCTATTGCGGGCTCCTGGTTCTCAGCCTCCGGCGCGGGCGGCTCGACGGCGGCCGGCGGCGGGGCCGCATCCTCCGGAGGGGGCGCCGGCACGGCCTCGCCGTCGAGGACGACGGGCTGCGGCTCGGGGGGCTGGGCGACGGGCGGGGCCGCTTCGGGCTCGGCGGGCGCTTCTTCGGCACGCCGGGCCACGTCCTCCGCCTCGCGCACGACGTCGAACGGCGCCGGGTCCGCCGGGGCTTCGTCGGCGGCAGGGGCCGGAGCGATGGGAGCGGCGGGAGGCGCTTCGTCCTTCGGGAGACCGGCGTAGCGGGCGCGGGCGGCCTCGAAGCCCTCGGCGGTGTCGCAGGACATCGACGGGCGGTCCTCGCGCACCCGGACCTTGCCCGAGGCGACGACCATTTCGTCCATCTCCCAGAGGTGCGCCGTCTTTTCGTAGACGTTGGGCCAGACGGCGACCTCGAGGCTGCCCTGGAAGTCTTCGATGAGGGCGATGACGAAGGGGCGGTTGTCCCGGCGCGTGGTCATCATGCGCACCGAGGAGACGCGGCCGGCGATGGTGATGGTCTCACCCTCCATGTCGGCGTCGACCTGCCGCGACGGGGTGACGATGGCCGAGCCCAGGGCGCGGTAGGCGTCGAGCAGCGGGTCCTCGCTGAGGGCGACGCCGAGCCCTTCGCGCTCCCACTCGGCGCATTGCCGCTTGCCGATCTCCTCGCCTTCGAGCTCGATCGTTGGGATCGGTATCGCGACTTCGTCGCCGAAGAGGTCGAACATGGTGGTCTGGCCCTCGTCGCGGATGCGGGCCTGCTCGTTGGCGATGGAGATGATGCGGTCGAGGTTGTCGAGGAGGGCGCCGCGGCCGCCGAAGCGGTCGAGGGCGCCGACCTTGATCAGCGACTCGAACGTGCGCCGGTTGAGGCTGCGGGCCGGCGCGCGGCGGCAGAAGTCGGCGAGGTCTTCGAAGGCGCCGTGCTCGCGCTGTTCCTCGACCAGCGGGGCCACCGCGGACTCGCCGACGTTCTTCACGGCGGCGAGGCCGTAGCGGACCGCGGGGCGGCCCGCCTCGTCGCGCTGGATGGAGAAGCCGGTGGTGGGCTGGCCGATATCGGGCGGGAGGACGTCGATTTCGAGGCGGCGGCATTCGGCGATGGTCGCGGTGACCTTGTCGGTGGAGTCCTTGAAGCAGGTGAGCAGCGCCGCCATGTACTCGACGGGGTAGTTGGCCTTGAAGTAAGCGGTCCAGTAGGCGATGAGGGCGTAGCTGACGCTGTGCGCCTTGTTGAAGGCATAGCCGGCGAAGGGCTCGATGAGCTCCCAGACCTGGTTGGCAAGGGGCTCGTCGTAGCCCTGGGCGCGGGCGCCGGCGATGAAGCCGTCGCGCTCCTCCTTCATGAGGGCGGCGATCTTCTTGCCCATCGCCTTGCGGACGATGTCGGCCTGGCCGAGGGTGTAGCCGGCGAACTGCTGGAGGATGAGCAGGACCTGGTCCTGGTAGACGATGATGCCGTAGGTCTCTTCGAGGACGTCTTGGAGGATGGGGTGGGGGTAGCTGACGGCGCGGTTGCCGCGCTTGGATTCGATGAAGTTGGGGATCTGCTCGATGGGGCCGGGGCGGTAGAGGGCGATCATGGCGGAGAGGTCGCCGAGCGAGGAGGGTTTGAGCTCCTTGATGTAGCGGCGCATCCCCGTGCTTTCAAGCTGGAAGACGCCGGTGGTCTCGCCGGAGGCCAGGAGGTCGAAGGTCGCTTGGTCTTCCAGCGAGAGGTTGTGGAGGTCGATCTCCTCGCCGCGGGTCTCCTTGATGTACGCCATGGCCCGCTGGATGATCTGGAGGTTGACGAGCCCGAGGAAGTCCATCTTGAGGAGGCCCAGGCTGGCGATGTCGTCCATGGCGAACTGGGTGACGGCGATGCCGCTCTCGTTGGTGTCCTTGGGGCGGGCCAGCGGGACGTAGTCGATCAGGGGCTCGTCGGCGATGACGACGCCGGCGGCGTGGGTGCCGTAGCTGCGGCTGACGCCCTCGAGGTTGCGGCTGGTGTCGACGAGCTTCTTGACGCGCTCGTCCTCCTCGTAGCGCAGGCGGAAGTCGTCGATGTGCTCGAGGGCGAGGTCGATGCTCCAGCTCATGATTTCGCCGCGATCGCCCTTGCGGTAGCCCGGGGGAATCAGGCGGGCGATGCCGTCGACCTCGCCGTAGGACATGCCGAGGACGCGGCCGGTATCGCGGAGGGCGGCCTTGGCGCCCAGGGTGCCGAAGGTGATGATCTGGGCGACGCGGTCGGAGCCGTAGCGGTTGACGACGTAGTCGATGACCTCGTCGCGGCGGTCGTCCTGGAAGTCCATGTCGATGTCGGGCATCTCTTTGCGCTCGATGTTGAGGAAGCGCTCGAAGACGAGGCGGTAGCGCATGGGGTCGACGTTGGTGACGCCGAGGGTGTAGAGGACGAGGCTGGCGGCGGCGCTTCCGCGGACGCCGTAGAGGATGCCCTGCTCGCTGGCGAAGCGAATGATGTCCCAGACGACGAGGAAGTAGTCGGGGAAGTTGGTGTCGCGGATGACCTGCAGCTCGTAGGCGAGGCGGCGTTCGAGCTCGTCGGTGACGTTGGCGTAGCGGCGTTTCAGTCCCTCGCGGCACAGACTTGAGAGGTACTCGAAGGCGTCGCCGCCGCCGGGGACGGGGTAGCGGGGCAGGTGGGCGGTGGAGAAGTCGATGGAGACGTCGCAGGCGTCGGCGATGCGGCGGGTGGTCTCGATGGCCTCGGGCAGGTCGCGGAAGAGTTCGGCCATCTGGTCGCCATCCTTCAAGAAGAAGGAGGCGTCGGCCATCTTCAGACGGTCTTCTTGGTCGACGGTGGTGTTGGTTTGGATGGCGAGGAGGACGTCTTGGGTGCCGTGCTCGTGGCCGTGGACGTAGTGGACGTCGTTGGTGGCGACGATGGGGATGTCGAGGGTGCGGCCCAGTTCGATGAGCTTGGCGTTGACCTGGTCGAGCTCGGGCATGTTGCCGTGGCGCTGGAGCTCGAAGTAGAAGCCGGCCATGCGCTCCTTGAACCACACGGCGGCGGCGCGGGCGTCATCGTCGCGGCCGTCTTGGAGGTAGCGGGGAATCTCGCCGTTGAGGCAGCCGGAGAATGCGATCACGCCTTGGCCGTGCTGCTCGAGGAGCTCGCGGTCGATGCGCGGCTTGTAGTAGAACCCCTCGAGCTGGGCCTTGGTGGCGAGATTGAGGAGGTTGCGGTAGCCGGTCTGGTCCTTGGCCAGCAGGGTGAGGTGGTAGGGCTTCTTGGCGTCGGACAGGCGGTCGCGGCGGCTGCCGGCGGCGAGGTAGGCCTCCATGCCGATGATCGGCTTGATGCCGGCGGTGCGGGCCTGGCGGTAGAAGTCGACGATGGCGTGGAGGACGCCGTGATCGGTGAGCCCGATCGAGTCCATCTCGAGGGCATGGGCCCGTTCGATGAGCTGGTCGACGCGGCAGAGGCCGTCGAGCAGGCTGTACTCGCTATGCAGGTGGAGGTGAGTGAACGGCGTCGGCACGTTCGCGGGGGCCTGGCTGGAGTGGGGGCGATTGTAACATAACGTGCGGCTTCGATGGGCCCGTGGCGGGGCGCGGGGGGAGTGGGGAGCAGCGCCCTGACGGGCGCTCGCGCGCCTGACGGCGCGCGCCCTCTCTCAAATCTCCCCCAGAGGGGGAGAGGTTTAGGGGCGGCCTCCCAGAGGGTGGTCGGTTGGAGCGGACGGGCGCGTCGCGACGCGCCCCTACAGGGGAGGGAGGGCGGCGGGGTTGCGGCGGGTGAGGAGGGCCCCTCATCTCAATCTTCTCCCGGGGGGGGGAAGAGGCAAGACCTCCTCCTCCCGGCCCCCTCTTCCGTGACGGTTGGCGGTAGACTTGGTGGCGCGAGGCGGCAAGGGAGGCGCGATGGCGATGCGGCGAGGCGGTGTTTGGGGGACAGTCCTTGGGCTGTTGCTGGTCGCCGTGATCGCCGGGGCCTGCTCGTCGCCGGGCGGCGACGGCGGCGTGCCGACGAGGGGCGCGCCCACGAGCGGCGCGGCCACCCCGGTCTCCGTCGATAGGACGGGGGAACAGGTCTTCGCGGCGACGTGCGCGGCATGCCATGGGACTTACGGCGAGGGACACCCCACCTGGCGCATCCCCAATGATGACGGGCTGCTCCCGCCGCCTCCGCTCAACGGCGACGGCCATACCTGGCACCACGCCGACGGCCTCCTGTACCGCATCGTCAGCCGGGGCGGGGGGATACCGGGCTACAGGAGCGGCATGCCGGCCTTCGGGGACCAGCTCAGCCACCAAGAGATCATCAACGTGGTGACGTACGTGAAGAGCCTCTGGGGCGACAAGAGTTTTCAGGGGAACTCCATCCTGGAGACGCAGCAGCTCCTGAGTGAGAACGACCCCTTCCCGCCGGCCGGGAGCTAGCCCTCGGCCGTGGGCTTCTCCTCGCTACCTACTCTCCGCTGGGGCGCGGTTGCAACACGGCCCCGCTAGTGGTACAAAATCTCACAGAATCTACGCGGCTCTCACCCACCGCATTCAAGGGGGTTGCCATGCGGGTATCGCGCAAGATGTGGATCGTCTTTCTCGGCTTGCTGGGGCCCTCGCGTTAGCGGTCTCCGCCTGCGGCGACGCTGAACCTACCGCCACGCCAGTTCCTGCACCCACAAGCACACCGATCCCCAGTACTCCGACCCCCTTACCACCTCTCAAGCTCGGCGTGATGGAATCGCTGACCGGCCCCGGGGAGACCTACGGCACCGTGGCCGTGCAGGCGAAGCGGATGGCGGTGGACGAGATCAATGCGGCGGGCGGTGTCAATGGCCGCATGATCGAACTCATCGTCGAAGACTCCAAGTGCAGCGCGCAGGACGCCATCACCGCCTACAGAAAGCTCACCGACGTGGACGGCGTCAAGATCATCCTCGGCACGTCGTGCAGCGGCGCCATGCTCGGCGCGGCGCCCCTGGCCGAGGCCGACGGCGTCGTCATGTTCTCCGGACTGGCGACCAACCCGGACATCGCCAACGCCGGCGACTACATCTTCCGGACGGCGCTGAACGACGCACAGCTCGGCATCGACACGGGCAACCTCATGTGGGCCGACGGCGTCCGCAACCTGGCGACGATCACGGAAGCGACCGACTACGCCGAGGGTGTGCGAGGCGCCACCGTGGCCCAGTTCGAGAAGCGTGGGGGCACGCTCGTGGCCGAGGAGCGCTACTCCTCGGACGTCATCGACTTCCGGACGCAACTGACCAAGCTGCTCAGCGCCAACCCCGACGGCGTGCATCTCGCGGCCCAAGGCGAGGCCTCCGGCGGAACCATCGTGAAGCAGATCCGGGAGCTGGGCTACGAGGGCCCCATCTACAGCGAGGTCGTGCCCGTCGGCGCCACCGCCTTGGAGGTCGCCGGCGAGGCGGCCACCGGCCTGAAGGCGATCACCACCGACCTCGACCCGAACAACACCACGGCCCAAGAGGTCCTGCGGAACTTCCGGGAACGGTATCAGTACGTGACGCTGCCGTGGTACATCGGCTCGGTCTACGACGACGTCCACATCACGGCCGCGTGCCTCGAAGAGACCGGTGACGACCAGGACGCCGACGGCTTCCGCGACTGCCTCTACGGCATCACCTGGAGCGGCGCCATCGGCGACAACTACACCTTCGACGAGCGGGGCGAAGTCGTCGGCCTCTCCAACCTCGTGGTCGAGGTCCTGCCGGTGGCGGAGCGGACGGAGGAGAACTCCGGCTACAAGGTCCTCGGGCCCGCGCCCAGCGAGTAAAGGGAGAACGGAACCCGCCCTCTCATCCCGCCCAACGGGCGGGAGGCCGGAGGGGGACCACCCTAGGCTCCCTCCATAAACCTCCCTCTCTCTGGGAGGGGCTGAGGGCGGGCACCCGGAGCATCCGGTGAAGAAAGCCGTTGCTTAGCAGTCTGGCCGACCATCGCAGGCTCCTCGCGGTGGTGCTGACGACCGCGGTCGTGGGCTATATCGCGTGGAAGATCGGCCAGTCGCCGAACCAGGCGCTGCAGTTCACGTTCAACGGGCTGTCCGTCGGGGCGATCTACGCGCTGCTGGCGATGGGGTTCACGCTCGTCTACAGCACGGTCTGGTTCTTCGATCTCTACTACGGAGCGGCGGCCGCCCTCGGCGCGTACAGTGTCTTCTACCTGCGGTCGCAGGAGTCCCTGGGCGGCATCTACGAGGTGAACACGCCGTACGTCAACGGCGTCTTCGCCGCGGTGGTCGCGGGCGTCGTGGCGTGGGCCCTGTACGAGGGTCTGTACAGCCGGCTCCGGCAACGTTTCCCGCCGGCCGCTTTGCGCGCCGGCTGGGTCCTCCTGTCCGTGGGCGCCGGAGTCTACGCCGGTGTAGTGCTCAGCTATCCCGCGGACCTGCACGTCACGTTCAGCCCCGTCATCGGCGTGCTGACGGCGCTCGCGGCGGCGTGGGCGCTCCGATGGGGCGCCGAGACGGCTATCGGGAGCGCTCCCACCCGTCCCGTCGTAGTCCTCACCGCCGCCGTGGGAGCGGTTGTCGGGGCCTACTGCGGCCTCCTCGTCGCCGGCGCTCCGGGGGCCAAGCTGTATCTGAGCTGGGCGGTGTCGTGCCTCCTGGCGGGGTCTGTCGGGCTGGCCCTCTACCGGGGGCTGTACGTCTCGATGCGCCAGCGGGCGAGGTCGCCGCTGGTGATGCTCGTCGCGACGCTCGGCATTCTGCTCGCAATCAGCGCCTTCATCGTGATCATCTTTCAGAGCGCGCCGCGCCCGCTGCCCGATCCGTTCGGCAGCGAGCCGTGGACCATCGGCGGCGCCAACATCAAGGGATTCAACATCTTCATCATCGGCGTGGCGATCGCCGGCTTTGTCGGCCTCCTGCTCCTGCTGAAGAAGACCGCCTTCGGCAGGACGGTGCGGGCCATCGGCGACGACGAAGAGGTGTCGAAGGTCGTGGGGATCAACACGACGGTCGTCATCGCCATCGTGTTCTTCATCGGGGCGGCCTTCGCCGCGCTGGCTGGGCTCCTCAGCGGGCACGACACGGCGATCCAGCCGCGGATGGGGCTGCTGCTGCTGCTGAAAGGGTGGATCGCCTCGGTGGTCGGCGGCATCGGCAACCTGTACGGGGCCATCGTCGGCGGCTTCGTGCTGGGCATGGTCGAGCAGTTCGGCATCTGGGACCTGGCCGGCGAGTGGAAGGACGTCATCGCCTTCGTCATCCTGATCCTGTTCCTGTCGTTCTGGCCCATGGGCCTGTTGCCGAGGAAGTAGGCGTGTCGTGATGCTATCGCGGGTGACCGCGCGCGACCCCCGGGAGCTCCTCCGGTTCAGCCGGGGGAAGGTGGAGCTGTGGGCGAACCTGCTCGTCATCTCCTGGGCGGTGGCCTTCGCCGTCTGGCAGGGTCACGGCTTCGCGATCACCGTGGGGACGGTCTTCGCCATCTGGGCGATCTTGGCCGTCAGCCTGAACCTGGTGGTGGGATTCACCGGACTCCTCTCGGTAGGCCACATCGGCTTCTTCGGCATCGGCGCCTACGCGATGGCCATCCTCACGTCGCAGACTTCCTACGAAACGCTGCGGACGGAGGCCATCCCCACCTTCGGCTGGCCGTTCTTCGCCGCGCTGCCGGTGTGCGTGCTCTTGGCGGGCCTTGTGGCGGTGGTGGTGGGCATCGTCTTCAACCGGTTCAGAGACGACATCTACGTGCTGGTCTCCTTCGGCTTCGCGATCATTTCCTTCAACGTCTTCCTGAATTGGCGCGGCCTCACCAGGGGCGCGTTCGGCATCCACGACATCTCGAGGCCGCAGATCGGCGGGTGGATCTTCGACGGCGAGCTGGAGTTCCTCCTGTTCTGCTTCGTGGCCCTCGCGGTGGTGGTGCTGATCGCCTGGTGGCTGGTGACCTCCTCCTTTGGGCGGGTGCTCACCGCGATCCGGGAGGACGAGCAGGCCGCCGAGGTCTTCGGCTACCAGGTGACCCGATACAAGCTGGCGATCTGGGTGATCTCGGCGATGATGGCGGGGCTCGCCGGCGGGCTGTTCGGAAGCTGGACGACGTTCGTCGATCCGAACTCGTTCGTCCTGCTGGAGTCGGTGCTTGCTGGTGTCGATCGTGATCCTGGGAGGGCTGGCGACCATCTGGGGCTCCCTGCTCGGGGCCATGGCCTTCGTCTTGTTGGAAGAGGGCATGCGCTTCCTCCCGTTCCTGCCGAACGAGCACATCGGCCAAGCGCGGCAGGTGGTCTTGGGCATCCTGCTCGTGGTGCTTATGCTGTTCCGGCCGCAAGGCCTGACGGGGAGGTACAAGCTGTGACCGCGGACCGTCCCGACGCTGACGACTACGCGCTGGAGACCATCGAGATCTCCAAGCACTTCGGCGCCGTCAAGGCGGTGGACGAGCTGAGCATCGTCATTCCCAAGACGGGGATCACGAGCATCGTCGGGCCCAACGGCTCGGGAAAGTCGACGCTGGTGAACCTGCTGAGCGGCGTGCTGCCCCTCGACGGCGGCATGGTGATCATCGGCGGGGTCGGGCTCAGAGTCGTCAAGGCGCACGAGGCGCCGTCCCACGGCCTCGCCCGGACGTTCCAGGAGGTGCGGCTCTTCGACCAGATCTCGGTGTGGGACAACATCATGGTCGTCCTGACCAACCGCAAGCTCTTCCCCGCCATGGTCGAGCGAACGAAGGCGAGTCACCGGGAGAAGGCGCAGCAGATTCTGGAAGACGTGGGGATGTGGGAGAAGCGGGACTCGCTTGCCATGGACCTGTCCTACGGCCAGCGCAAGCTGCTGGAGATCGGCCGCGCCCTGGCCCTGGACGTCAACACCTACCTGTTCGACGAGCCCTTCGCCGGCCTCTTTCCCCAGATGATCGAGCGGGTCAAGGGGATTGTAAGGCGGCTGCGGGACGAAGGGCGCACCCTGATCTTCATCTCGCACAACATGGACATCGTGCGGGAGCTTCCCGACCGCATCATCGTGCTCGACAGCGGGAAGCTGCTGACGGCGGGAGACGTGCACGAGGTCCTCAGCCGCGCCGAGGTCATCGAAGCGTACCTGGGGATGTAACAACGGATAGCAGAGATATGAACGCGACGGACGAAACAACACAGCGCCCCGACGCGGCCAACGGCGACGGAGCGGGCGGCGACGACATGCTGCTCGAGCTCGTCGACATCTCCGTGCGGTATGGGGCGGTGCGGGCGCTCGAAGGCGTGTCGCTCGGCGTCCGCAGGGGCGAGCTGGTGGCGGTGATGGGGCCGAACGGGGCGGGGAAGTCGACCGTGCTCAAGGCCATCATGGGGCTGGCGCCGGTCGTGGCCGGGACAGTCTACCTGCGGGGCGAGCCGTTGGACGAGCCGACGCACGAGATCGTGAAGAAGGGTGTCGCGTTCGTTCCCCAAGGACGGCGGGTCTTCACCCATCTCAGCATCGAAGAGAACCTCGAGATGGGCTGCCTGTACCTGAACGACAGCGCGGAGCAGGCCCGCCGCTTGGATTCGGTGACGGAGCTGTTTCCCGTTCTCCACGAGAAACGCCGCGACCTGGCGAGCCAGATGTCGGGAGGGCAGCAGCAGATGCTGGCGCTGGGGCGCGGGCTGATGGCAGCGCCGGAGGTCCTGCTCCTCGACGAGCCGACGCTCGGGCTCGCGCCGATCATCGTCAAAGAGGTCTTCCAGAAGGTCGCGGAGATCAACGAGCGGCTGAAGATGACCACCTTCATCGTGGAGCACAACATCAAGGGCGTGCTCGGCATCGCGGACCGGGCCTACGTGCTGGACAAGGGCATGGTCGCGCACGACGGCACGCCGGAATCCGTCCGCGAGACCAACATCCTGACCGATGTCTTCCTGGGCCGGGTCAATCCCGCACGGGCGGAGGAGGCGGAGTAGACGACTGCAGCGTCGTCTATCGCTTCGCGCCACAGACAGCGGGGCATTGGCCGGCGACACCTCAGGCCCTATCCTTTGGGGCCGCCGCAATCGGCCAAGGAGACCTCCTGATGGACCAAGGGTCAGCCGCACGCCCTGCGTGGGTGTCGGACGAGATGTTCCCGTTCGAGAGCAGGTTTTTCTCGACGCCGTCGGGCCAGTCGATGCACTACGTCGACGAGGGCGAGGGGGAGCCGATCGTGTTCGTCCATGGCAATCCGTCGTGGTCGTTCGAGTTCCGGCACCTGATCAAGGACCTGCGGTCGGACTATCGCTGCGTCGCCGCCGACCACATCGGGTTCGGCCTGTCGTCCCGCAGCGACCGAACTGACGACCACCACCCCGCGGCGCACGCCGACGCCTTCGCGGCGCTTCTGGATCATCTAGACCTCCGGGACGTGACGCTGTTCCTGACCGACTGGGGCGGGCCGATCGGTCTGGACTTCTCGCGGAAGCACCCGGACCGCGTCAAGCGGCTCGTCATCACGAATACCTGGTGTTGGCCGGTACGGCGCGAGCTGCACTTCCGGGCATTTAGTCTGACCATGTCGAGTTGGCTGGGGCGCTACCTCATCAAGCGCCGCAATGTGTTCATCGACAAGGTCATGCCCAGGGCGGTCGGGAGGAAGGGCGTCCTGACGCCGGAGGCCGTGGAGCACTACCGCAACGCTCAGCCGACTCCGGCGTCGCGGGCGGCGAGCGCCGCCCTGCCGGGAGCCATCATTCGCGCCACCGACTGGCTGCAGTCGATCTGGGACGACCGGGCGGCGTTCAGGGAGAAGCCCACGCTGGTCCTCTGGGGGCTGAAAGACATCGCGTTCCGCAGGAAGGAGCTCGAGCGCTGGCGGTCGGAGTTGTCGAACGCCGAGGCGCATGAGTTCGACGACTGCGGCCACTTCCTCGCCGAGGAGGCCCCCGGCGAGATCGCGCCCCTGCTCCAGGCCTTCATGGCGCGGCCGTAGCCCGGCGATAGACCCGCCGCGCCGTCGTCCGGTACAGTAGGTGGCCGTGCGCGCATGAGGCGCCGCGCCAGGAGGCATGATGGTGAACGGGGTAGCTCCCAGGACGTATGACGCAGGGTCGGAGATGCCCGGGGAGTACCGCGAGACGCTGCTCGAGCTCTGCTATCACAACAGCGAGGAGCTGATCGGCGTCGGCGGGCGGTTCGAGGGGCATATCGCCGACGTCATGGCGATGGCGTCGGAGCATGCGCCGGACTCGCGGTCGATGCTCCGCATCGCCAAGTTCTGCCACGAGGAGATCAAGCACGGCCACCAGTTCTACCAGGTCTACGCGCAGATCGACGGCGACTTGCCGCGCAAGATTGAGGAGCACGGCCGGCTGGAGTTTCCCCGGTCCAAGAGGACCGACCCCTGGCTCGACTTCGCCATCACCAACGTCTTCTTCGACCGCTTCGGCGCCTTCCAAATCAGCGAGTGGATCGAGTCGAGCTATGCGCCGTTCGCGCGCATCGCGGCGATGCAGTCGGCGGAGGAGCACCGGCACGCGCGGATGGGCGTCATCCACCTGCGGCCGCTGCTGAAGGACGCGGCGACGAAGGCGAAGGTCCAGAAGAAGATCGAGCGGTTCTGGTACCCGCTCACCCTCGATATGTTCGGGCGGTCGGAGAGTCCGCGCAACGAGCGCTACCGGAGGTGGGGGCTGAAGCGCCGCACCAATGAAGAGTTGCGTCAGGCTTACCGCGAAAACCTCGACGCCGACCTCGTCTCCCTCGGGCTGACGCCGCCGGACCCGGCGGCGGGGCGGCGGGTGTTCTAGGGCCTGGGAGGACGGGGCCAGTCCTCCGCAGCCTCGCGCGCGGCCTCACGCCGCCGCTCCGCGATCAGCTCGTCCACCAAGCTCACCCCAGGTGGAACACGCCGGCGGAATTCCTCTTGCAGCCGCGCCAATGCGTGTTTCCAGGTCGTGATGCGCAGGCCGCCGTCGACGAACGAGATGGTCATCCTGTCCCCGGGCTCAACCCCGAGCGCCTTGCGATGCTTCTCGGGTATGACGACCTCTCCGTTCCCTCCCAAGCGAATCCGCGTGGTCATCCGAGCCTTGGGGTTGCGGGGGTCTGTTTTCATACGAGGGGTGGGCATGGCGATTCTTCCCGATGCGGCGGCTAGTCATCAGTATGGGGCGACGGGGGCTTTCTCGCAAAGTAGCGCGGGCGCCTACCCTTACTCCACCACTACCGAGTAGTCGGTGGCCATGGGGGCGGGCTGGTATTCGCCGGTGTCGCCGGGGACGGTGACGGGGCCGGCCTCGCGGGAGGGGAGGAGTACCGCGGCCTGGCCGGGGGCGGTGACCTCGCCGCGTTGGTTCTCGATCCAGACTTCGAGGTTGACGATGCGGTGGACGCCCTCGGCGCGCTTGCCGACGACCTTGCCGTGGACCCATGACGTGTCGCCGATGTAGTTGAACTTGCGTATCTGGTCGGAGTGGCGGAAGAGCCAGCCGTCGTCGCCGGCCCAGTTGCCGGCGAGCTGCATCATCCACTGGGTGCGCATGCGGCCGTAGTCGTAGGGGCGGGGGTTCCCGACGCGCTTGGCGCGGATGGCGTCCCAGTGGACGCGCTGGGCGGCGTCCCAGGCGCCGTACTCGTTGAGGGTGTAGAAGTTGGGGGCCTTCATGCGGTTCCGGTAGGCGGCGCGGAGGGGGCCGACGCCGAACTGGCCGAAGCCGTTGGCGATGTGCCAGCAGATGATGTCGGTGACGCAGAGCGGGCCGCGCACGATCGAGGGCAGGCGGTCGCCCTCGGCGACGTCCTCCCAGTAGCGGGGCTCGGCGCCGCGCACGTACTCGTTGGCGTAGGCCTCGTCGATTTTCGCCAGATAGGCCTCGTCGTAGGCGGGGTCGTCGATGGTGAGGTTCTTGCCCTTCTTCTCCGACGCCTCGCGCTCGACGTGGAAGAAGTAGTTCATCAGCACGCCGGTGAGCTCGCCGCGCTGGTTGACGTACTCGTTCTTGTGGTGCACGACGGCCGACTTGCCGCCGAAGCTGGTCTCCTTCTCCTCGACCTTGGAGATGTAGAAGCGGCGGGTGATGACGTCGCCGGGGTGGATGGGGCGGTAGAACTCCCAGGAGTTTCCCGAGAGGTAGTTGGGGACACCGCTGAGGGCGGCCCGGCCCTTCTCGCGGACGTCGGGGGGATCGGCTTGGCGTTCACGTTGCCGCAGGTCGACATGTAGGCCGGCGGGGCGATGACCGAGCCCCACCGCGTCTTCGCGCCGTACTCGGGATCGGTGTGGAGGGGGTTGTCCTCGCCGTAGCCGTAGCAGTAGTGCCGGATCGAGTCTTCGGAGGCGACGGTGTTGAAGGGCTTGGGCCGGGGAGCGAGGATGCCGATGCGCGCCCGCATGCGCGCCATGCTTTCGGGCGTGATCCGGCCCCGCATCTCCTTGGGACGGCTCTTCTCGGCCATGGACTATCCTCCTGCGCAGCGGCGCCGCCCGAGTATAGCGTCCGGCGCGGTGGACGCTTCTGGTTGATGGCGGTAGACTACCTCTAGGCCCGGCCGGGCTAGGAGTAGGCCGGGGCTAGTGCAGACCACGGAGGAATCGATGACCACGCAGACCAAGATCAACTACAAGTGCGTCTCGGCGGACTCGCACGTCAACCCGCCGCCCACCATCTACGCCGACCGCGTGCCGGCGGGGCTGAAGGAGCGGGCCCCGAGGGTCGAGAAGAAAGACGGCAAGGAAGTCCTGCGCTTCGAGGGCCGCGAGCAGAAGTTCATGTCGCTGGCCGGAGCGGCGGGCGCGGACTACGCCAAGCTGAAGACCGAGAGCGACGTCGCCCAGAAGGGGCACAAGGGCGGCTGGGACCCCATCGCCCGCCTCACGGACATGGAGACCGACGGCGTCGACGCCGAGGTGCTCTACGGCAGCGGCGACGGCGGCGGCGTCGAGATGAAGACGACCGACCGCGAGCTCCGCTTCGCGATGATGCAGGTCTACAACGACTGGCTCGCCGAGTACTGCCAGCCCAACCCGGCGCGCCTCGTCGGCATCGCCGAGATCCCCTTCTGGGACATCGACCTCGCCATCTCCGAGGCGACGCGGGCCAAGAAGATGGGCCTGCGCGGCGTCCTGCTCCCCTCCATCCCCGCGGTGGACAACTCCGACCCCGGCGACAAGTCCTACATCGACCCGGTCTACGAGCCGCTCTGGTCGGCCCTCGAAGACCTCGAAATGCCGATCAACTTCCACCTGGGCGGCAAGCCCCGGACCCGCGGCCTCGAGCAGATGCTGCTGGTCAGCGTCACCGTCAACAAGGCCATGATGGCCGAGCCGATGACAAGCCTAATCTTCAGCGGCGTGCTCAAGAACCATCCCAAGCTCAAGCTGGTCTCGGTCGAGAGCGGCATCGGCTGGATGGCCTTCATCGTGGACTGGATGGACCACAGCTGGGAGCGGCACCGCTACCACACCAACAGCCCGCTGGAGGAGCCGCCCAGCGAGGTCTGGCGCCGCCACGTCTACGGCACCTTCATCGAGGACTACGTGGGCGTCCGCGAGCGGCACACCATCGGCGTCAACCGGATCATGTGGTCCAGCGACTATCCCCACATCAACAGCACGTGGCCGAAGTCGCAGGAGTACATCGCGAAGCACCTCGACGGCGTCCCCGAAGACGAGCGGCGCATGATCATCGCCGACAACTGCGTCGAGCTCTACAACCTCAACGCCTAGCGCCGCCCCGCTTCCCCAAGGCAAGCGTCCTCACCCCTCTCCGGCCGGAGGGGGTGAGTCTATTTCGGACCGCGTTCACCCTAGGAAGCAGCGCCCTACGGGCGCTCGCGCGCCTGAAGGCGCGCGCCCTCTCTCAAATCTCCCCCAGAGGGGGAGAGGGAAGAACCGCCCCGCTCCAGCCGTTTCCCAACCCTCGGCGGGAGTTGTGCAAGGGTCTCCAGCGGAAGAGGGGGAAGACCGCCCCGCAACCCCCGCCCCTCAGGTCTCTGGCTCGCGTCCTATCTTTCCGGCGCGGGCTGGGCTATCCTTCGGCGCGGCGCCGAGGCATCCCATATCCGCGCCGCAAGGAGGCCGCCGTGCTGAAAGGTGAGAAGATTCTCGTGACCGGGCCCGCGGGGCAGGTCGCGTTTCCGGTCTGCAAGACCCTGGCGAAGGAGAACGAAGTCGTCGGGATCGCGCGCTTCAGCAACCCCGACGACCGGGCCCGCGTCGAGGCGGCCGGCGTCAAGGCGGTCAAGCTGGACATGGGCGTGGACTCCTTCGACGCGCTCGACGACGACTTCACCTACGTCCTCAACTTCGCGGTGGTGAAGAGCCCCGACGACAACTTCGACTACGACCTCGCGGTCAACGGCGAGGGAACGGGCCGGCTGATGTACCACACGCGGAAGGCGAAGGCCTTCCTGCACTGCTCCTCGACCGCGGTCTACCGGCCCACCGGCGGGCGCAAGCTGAAGGAGACCGACCTGCTCGGCGACAGCCACGTGGTCATGGGCCCCGGCATGGCGACGTACAGCATCTCCAAGATCGCCAGCGAGGTCGTGGCCCGGTTCGCCTGCGTGCAGCTCGGACTCCCCACCGTGATCGCGCGGCTCAACGTGCCCTTCGGGGACAACGGCGGCTGGCCCTACTACCACCTGCTGGCGATGATGGCGGGGCTGCCGATTCCGGTGCACCCCTCGCTGGGCAACTACTACGCGCCCATCCACGAGGACGACATCGACGTCCACGTCGAGGAGTTGCTGGCGGCGGCGTCCGTGCCCGCGCTCACCCTGAACTGGGGCGGCAGCGAGGAGGCGAGCATCGAGGAGTGGTGCGCCCACATGGGCGAGCTGACCGGCCTCGAGCCCAAGTTCGACTACACCGAGCAGGCCCTCGGCAGCATCTCGCCCGACCCCGAACTGATGCACCAACACTTGAGCCGCACCACGGTGCCGTGGAAGGACGGCCTGCGGCGGATGATCGAAGCCCGCAACCCGGAGCTGCTTCGCCGGTAGACCCCTAGTGCCCCTGATGCGAACGCCGCGAGCCAACCGCGGCGGGAGGTCGAACATGCCTGCCAAGATTCCCGCGAAGTGGGACCGTGAAGTCGACGTCGTCGTGCTTGGGTCGGGAGGGGCCGGCCTCGTGGCCGCCACCCTGGCGCACGACGGCGGCGCCGAGACGCTGCTGCTGGAGAAGGCCCCGCTGATCGGCGGGACGACCGGCGTCTCCGGCGGGATGCCCTGGGTCCCCCGCAACAAGCACATGGCCGCCGTGGGCGTCGAGGACTCCCGCGAGGACGCGCTCACCTACCTGCGCCGCCTCACGCTGGGCATCGAGCCCGATTCGTCGCTGCTCGAGGTCTACGTCGACACCGCGCACGAGATGATCGACTACCTCGAGGAGCACACGCCGCTGCGCATGTTCTCCACGAGCTGGTTCGCCGACTACTACCACCAGTTCCCCGGCGGCAAGCAACGGGGGCGCTCCATCGAGAACCACCCGTTCGACGCCAAGCAGTTGGGCGAGTGGGCCCAGCGGCTCCGCATCAGCCCCATCTATCCGCCGATCACGATGGAGGAGGGCTCCGTCGCGAGCGATCCGTCGCAGATCAACTTCGCGCTGCTGGCGGAACGGGCGCAGAACGACATCCGCACCATGGGCGGCGCCCTCGTCGCCTCGCTGTTCAAGGGGCTGCTCGACCGCGGCGTCGAGGCGCTGACGGAGGCGCCGGCCCGCGAGCTGGTGCTCGACGGCGACGGCGCGGTCGTCGGCGTGCGCGCCGAGCACGAAGGCGGCGACCTCTACGTCGGCGCGCGGCGGGGCGTCATCCTCGCCACCGGCGGCTACGAATGGAACAAGGAGCTGGTCAGCACCTTCCTGCGGCAGGGTCTCACCCATCCCCTCAGCCCGCCCTACAACGACGGCGACGGCCTCGTCATGGCGATGGAGGCTGGGGCCGCGCTGGGGAACATGGGGCAGGCCTGGTGGAGCCCGGCGGTGGTCGACCCGACGATGGAGTTCGAGGGGCACCCCCTCGCCCACACCGGCAGCGGGATCCCCACGCTCCCCGGCGCGATGCTGGTCAACCGCTCCGGCAAGCGCTTCGTCAACGAGTGCACCACCTACATGGACCTGCCGAAGACGTTCTACACCTTCGACCCGGTGGCGCAGGAGCACCCCAACTACCCGTCGTGGGCCATCTTCGACGACGCCTGCAAGAGCACGAACATCATCTTCACCATGATGCCCGGCGAGCCCGCCCCCGACTGGCTCGACCAGGCGCCGACCATTCGCGAGCTCGCGGAGAAGGTCGGCATCGACCCGGACGGCCTCGACGAGCAGGTCTCCCGCTTCAACCGCTTCGCCGCCGAGGGCGTCGACCCCGACTTCCAGCGGGGCGCCAAGGCCTACGGCCCGCATACCGGCGGCGACTACGACGCGACGCGGACGCTGTCGCCGCTGGAGACGCCGCCCTTCTACGCCCTCCCCATCCTCTGGGGCGCGCTGGGGACGAACGGCGGGCCGCGCACCGACGCGAACGCGCAGGTGAAGAACCACCGCGGCGGCCTCATCGAGGGGCTCTTCGCGGCGGGGAACGTGGCGGCGGGGGTCTTCGGCCCCACCTATCCGGGCGGCGGCGCGACGCTGGGCCCGGCGATGACGTTCGGCTACATCGCGGGGAAGGCGGCGTCGGCGCGGCCGTCACGCGACCTGCCGTCGGGGGGCTAGCCGTGGCCGTGGGCGAGGCCGTCCGCGAGGTCGGCGCTCCCATCGAGGCAGTGTGGCGCTTCACCAGCGACATGGGCAACTGGGCGCCGCTGGTGACCGGCTACCAGTCGCACGAGCGGCTCTCCGATGACGAGTCGCTGTGGACGCTCAAGGGACAGATCGGTCAACTGAGCAAGGCGGTGACGTTCCGCGTCCGCATCACCGAGTGGGACGAGCCGTCGAAGGTCGCCTTCACGCTTGACGCAACGAACGACAACGTCTCCGGATCGGGCTCCTTTACGGCGGCGCCTGCGGACGGCGGCTCGACCACGATGCACGTCCACCTCGAGCTGGTCCCCGGCGGCTTCCAAGGGCCCATGGTGAACGCGCTGCTGGCGCCCGTGCTGCCCAAGGTCTGCGACGAGTTCGCCGGAACACTCGCCGCCGCGATCGAGGAGTCGCACCGCGCGGCCGGGTAGGCGCTAGCGGAAGCGGCCGAAGCGGGGGAGGGGGCCGCCCATGAGGGGGCGGGCGTAGTCGCGGAAGAGGCGCGTGGGGAGATCGGTGACCGGCTCGGAGAAGCCCTCGGGGAGCAGGCGCTCCTTGCCCGCGACGGCCTCCAACGGGGCCAGTCCGACGCCGCACCGGTAGGGGCCATCGGGGGCGCGCACCAGCGTCACCATCTTGCCGGTCTCGCCCTGCAGGGCGTAGCGCACCGCCGCCTCGCCGACCATGCGCGCCTCCTGGGCGTCGACCCGGGAGACGGCGAGGGCCATCGACCGCGCCAGCATCCCCGGCTTCGTGAAATTCGCGCGCACCTTCAACCGTCGGCTCGCCAGGCGGGAGAGATAGTGCGCCGGGCTCGGCCAATAGGCGTGACCGAACTCGTCGACGTAGTCGGGCTCGCCTCCGGCGCCCAGCGGCCCGTCGGGGCCCTTGGCGTTCTCGGCGACGACGGCGACGGCGTAGCCGAACTTGGTCATCGCCTCGTCCAGCAAGGCGAGGAAGCGGTCTTCGTGGACGACCTTCTCGGGGCTGACGATCGCGTGCGGGGCGTCGCGCTCCTCCCGCTTGGCCATGCCCGCCGACACCGCGAGCCACGCCGCGTTGCGTCCCATCGCCTCCAGGACCAGGACCGGGCGGTCGACGCCCATGGCCTCGGCGTCCCGGGCGGTGCTCATCGTCGCGAGGGCGAGGTAGCGCGCGGCGCTGCCGAAGCCGGGGCAGTGGTCCGTCTCGGGCAGGTCGTTGTCGACCGTCTTGGGGACGCCGATCACGGTGAGCGGGTAGTCCCGCTGCCGCGCCGCCTCGCCGAAGAGACGGGCGTTCTCGGCGGAGTCGTTGCCGCCGATGTTGATGATGCAGGTGACGTTGTGCGACTGCAGCGCCTCGAAGACGGCGGGGATGTCCTCGCCGGTGATCTTGCGCCGCGCCGTGCCCAGCGCCGACCCCGGCGTGCGGGCGACGGCGCGCCACACGGCCTCGGTCTGGGCGGAGAGGTCGATGAAGTTCCCGGCGATGAGGCCGCGAGGGCCGTGGTCGGCCCCATAGACGCGCTCGAAGGCGCCGCTGCGCTCGGCCTCGTAGAAGACGCCGGCCAGGCTCTGGTTGATGACGTGCGTCGGCCCGCCGGACTGCAGCACGAGCAGCGAGCCTTTGCGTCCCTTCGGCATCGGTATGCGCCCTCCCCTCGCCGGTTCGCCTCTGTACAAGCTCACCTTCCATTCTAAGGGGTGTGCTAGACTTCACGTTCGGCGTGCCCCGTCCGAGGCCGCGGCGTCCCTTCATGGCGGATATTCCACGTTCCCGCAGCGGCAAAGAGGTCGGCGAGGTCGCCCTTCCCTTGCTTCGCGACGCCGGCGCGCTGCTCCTCGACCGGTTCCACGGCGACAAGAACGTGCGCTCCAAGGGGCGCGCCAACCTTGTCACCGACGTCGACTTCGAGGCGGAGGCGCTGATCTTGGAGCGCCTGCGCGCCGAGTACCCGGACTTCCGCGTGCTCGCGGAGGAGTCGGGGGAAAGCGGCAGCGCGGATTCACCTTACGTGTGGATCGTCGACCCGGTGGACGGCACGCGCAACTACGCCATCGGCGTCCCGTACTTCGCCACCACCATCGCCCTGGCGCGCGACGGCGAGGTCGTCTACGGCGCCACCTACGACCCCTCCCGCGACGAGATGTTCGAGGCGAGGCGAGGCGGCGGCGCGACCTGCAACGGGCGGCCCCTACGCGTCTCCGAACGGACGAGCCTGGGCATGGCCACGCTGGCCACCGACATGGGCTACAACGACGCCATGGCCGGCTTCGCGCTGCAGCTCCTCGACCGGCTCTGGCCGGGGATGCAGGCGGTGCGCATCATGGGGTCGGCGGCGCTGGGGCTGGCCTACACCGCCTCAGGCCGCGCCGACGTCTATTTCCACCACTGCCTCGCGCCGTGGGACATCGCGGCGGGCATCCTGCTCGCTCAGGAGGCCGGAGCCGTGGTCACCGACCGCAACGGGGCGCCGATCTCGCTGGACAGCCCCTCCATCATCGTCGCCAACGAGGCCCTCAAGGACGAGTTCCTCCAGGTCACCAGGGGCCTGCCCTGGCGCGATCCGCCCGGCGGCTAGCGGCGGGGGCTAGCCCCCCTCACAGCACCTCGTAGGCCCACATCTCGTACCAGATGTCGGGCTCGCCGTTGGGCATCGCCTGGAAGGGCGCGCCCCGGTCGAGTAGGCGCCACGTGCCCGCCGCCTCCAGCGCGGCCTGTTTGACGTCGAAGCCGCCCTCCGTGTAGAAGTCCGTCCGCATCGAGAAGACCACCGGCCCGCCCGTCTTGGTGACCCGGACCAGCTCGTCCAGCGACTCCGGCGGCGCGTGGCCGTACGTCAGCACGCCGACGCACGTGGTGCCGGCGAAGGCGCCCGTGTCGAAGGGCAGCGGCTTCCCAAGCTCGCCGACCATGAGGTCCTCGTAGACCCCCTTCTCCTTTGCGGTCGCCAGCATCCCCGGCGACATGTCCAGCGCCGTGATGCGGCTGAAGCCGCGGCCGGCCATCTCCACGCCGACCATGCCGGTGCCGGCCCCCGCGTCGAGCACCTTTGCTCCCTTGTCGGCGACGTACTTCGCCAGGAGCTCGGCGCCGGCCCTCGGCGCGCTGAAGCCCAGCTCCTCCAGGTCGGCGTCGTACTTCGACGCCCAGCCGTCGTACTCGCTCGTCAGCTCCGTGTAGTCCTTCGCGTCATAGACCCGCTGTATTCGATGCGTCCGTGCCTTCTCGCTCGTCATGCACACCTCCCGGTCCCCAGAGTCTACCGCCATTGGTGAAACTCGCCCAAGTCCGTTTTCGTACTTACTGGTAAACGGCCCGCATTCGAGTTGCCGGTGGAAGGAACGGCACTGCCATAGGGAGCACTGCTAGAGAGGAGACCACCCATGCAGAGCAGAACGTTGACGTCCCGATCACGCCAGGCACGTTTCCTGGCCATCGGCGCTGTCGCCGCGATCGTCGCTGTGACCACCCTCGCACTGACGCTATGCCCGGTCTTTTCCATCCGCTAGGACCGTCTGCAATCGAGTTGCCGGTGGAAGGAACCGCACTGCCGAGGGAGCACCCCTAGAGAGGAGACATCCCATGCAGAGCAGAACGTCGATGTCCCGATCGCGTTTGGCCGGCTTCCTGACCATCGCCGCTGTCATCGCGCTGGTTGTCGGAATGACCATCGCACTGACGCAGCCGAGCCCGGCTCTCGCCCACCATGAACCGGTGTACCACAGCTGCCACCACCCGATCTCGGACGCGGGCTCCGGTCAGCTCGGGTTACCAGGTAGCGTCCTGCACAACGACTGCTAGTGGAGCTCGACTGTGCAGGCCCTCGAAGTCATCACGGCCCACCGGCAACTCGTAGCTCGTCGGCCGGCACGCCTGTGGTGCCGGCCGACTACCTTAAGCCTCCCTCTGGGAGGGACTGGGGGAGGGCACGGAGCGGGGAGTTTCTCCCTCTCCCGCTGGAGACCTTTGCGCAATCTTGAACCGAGTGGGGAGCAGCGCCCTGCGGACGCTCGCGCGCCTAACGGCGCGCGCCCTCTCTCAAATCTCCCCCAGCGGGGGAGAGGGAAGACCACCCCACTCCACCCGTTTTCCAACCAGCGGCGGGATTTGTGCAAAGGTCTCCGCTGGGAGAGGGTTGGGGTGAGGGATGGGGTGACCCCCGGCTTCGGCTTCCTCGACACGCGGGGCAACCACGTCGGCTTCGACATCGACGCGCCAAAGGAAGGAATGGGCCCCGACCTGCGGCTGGGCTGCTCACCCCTGTCGCCCCGGTACTGACCGCGGCGGCGGCGCTTGCACCTAAGGCGGCGGCCATGTGAGCGGGGCCCCTGAGATCACGTTATCCGCTCTGCCTCACAACTTCAGATGTTCGCGCCCGCCACGGCAGGTCATCAGTAGCCGAGTGGCCCCAAGTTGGCCAAGCCTGCGCCAACATCTTGTTTTCAGCGCGGCGTCCATGCCATGCGGCCTTGTTTCCGCCCTGACGCTGCGCTGCTTAGCGCGGTGGCCGCTTGTGAGGATATGGCATAGTACTATCATCTATTATTGCTATTCTGCTCACGATTAGTTAGCATGCCTGCGTCATTGGGTGCCGGTCGGCCACCGTACGCTTTTCCCAGACCTGCAGCCTCAGCCATCAATCGCCGCCGAAGCGTCCGCCGGAACATCCGCGGACACCAAACATTGAAGGAGGAGGCCCAGGTGCGGAACTCTATGATTCTCCCGCGCATCACCCCGATTGTCGTGGCCCTCTTGGCGCTCGTTGCGGCGACCGTGCTCCCCTCGGCGCCTGAATCCGCGTCCGCCCAGGTGTACCGGCCCCCAGCCCCGACAGGCATCGACGCCCAGGCCGTGGACGAGGGCACCGTGCACGTCATCTGGACGGCCCACCCCAACGGGGCCAAGGACTACCGGGTGGCCTGGACGCCCGCAGGCAAGAAGTTCCGCGGATACCGTCTTACCGACTGGAACGCGTTCCCAACCGGCACCGCTCATACCATCACAGGCCTAGAGGCGGGCTCGACTTACAAGGTCAAGGTCCGCGCAAGATTCAACTACGGCCTCCATTCAAGGTGGAGCACCGTGGTCACCGTGACGACGCCCGCGCCGAAAGGCATCGCGCGGAGCGTCCAACACGATCCCCCGCAACAACTCCGCGCTTATACCAACGACGCATCCCCCGACAATCCGTGGGGGGCCATCTGGGTCGAATGGGATAACCCCTCCTTATTCGTGCAAGTCATCCGCACGGCTCCGGGATTGCCCAGTCATGCGAGAACCGCGACCACCACGACCATCGTCCGCTATAGCGGATTGCGCCCGGACACAACCTACACGTTCGAGGTCAGGCTCGGGACATCAGCCAACGACTTAGGACCGGCGGGAACGGTAACCGCCACCACGGCAAGCCCACCCCACCCAATGGACCTGAGGACGGCGATACTGACGACCGATGCAATCACCCTCGAATGGTCGGCGGACTTCAACCCCGAACCCGACATGAAGACCCACGTGCGGCAAACACCGCACGGCAGCACCTCCCCCGACTACACCGAGGAATACGGCGGCGACGTCTATGCGCATGCCGAATCCCAGACCTTCGCCGGCGGAGACCGGTACACCTACGAGGTATGGTTCAGCGTCGAGGCCGGCGACACGCGATACTCCGGCATGACGGCAGCCCTGGATGTAACCGTTCCCCACCATGACCAACCTCAGGACTTGACCGCCAGCCCGCGCATCGGGACCACGTCATTGAACTGGGCCCTCCCTACCGGCCACGCCGTCACCCGGCACTGGGTGGAGCGCCGTCAGGGTACCTCCAGCGAGTTCGAGACCGTTCGCCAAGAGGAGACGCCGGCCACGAGCTTCCATGACAACTTCCTCGACGAACACGGGGACTGGAAGGAAGGCACCGTCTACCAGTACCGCGTCTATCTTGGGGATGCCGACGGCTGGGGCAATCCCGTACAAATCGAGGTAACCACGCCGGAACTCCCCGAGCTGGCCGCCCCAACGAACGTCCGGGTGGTCAACGCCACGCTGACGAACGACGTGTATGAAGTTGACGGACAGGATCCCCAGTTGGTGTGGGACGTCCCCTCCGAGCAGGATGGCGGAGGCGTCGGAGTCCGGGTCCGCCGACAGCTCATCGACCCGCCCGAGGGCGTCACCTGCTTGGACCCGGGCGAGTGCCCCGTCATGACACTCTACGACGGCTCCCGCCCCAGCAGCTACACCGACTCTTGGAACGGCGGCGGCAGGTACCGGTACTGGGTACAGTTCGTCGGACGTGACAAGACCCGCGGCCCCCAGACCGCGATCGACGTCCAGGTCTCCAGCCAGCCGTCCCCTCGGCACGTGGCCCCCACCAACGTGCGCTTGACCGCGGGGCCGGCGACCGGAGCGGCCCGGTTTACGGTCACCTGGAGAGGCGAACGCGGTCACCCCGGTTACCTAGTGCAATGGAGGCGGTCGGACCAGCAGTACAATGCCGGCGAGACTGGAACTCGCAGCGTCCTCGATGTCGCCAGCAACCGCCTCAACATGTGGGAGGCCGACGGCCGCCAACATCAGCCCGCCAGAACTCACGTCTCGTGGAACATTCAAGGGAACGCAACGCCAGACCCCTGGAACACCACCTACTACGTCAGGGTAGGCACTTGCAAGACCAGCGACTGCGCAATCGATGACGTCGTCTTCGCACCCGAAGTCAACGCGCACCTGGGGCGCAATCCCTATGGCTGACCCCAGGGGAAGAAGAGGGGAGGCCTTTGCGTAACTCGCGTCGCTAGCAGGGGATCGTCCCTGTATGGGCGATTCACGAATCGCCTGTTCCCCCATCCCCAGAGCAATTACGCAACGGCCTCCAAGGGGAGAGCTGTGTAGGGTGGGGCGCGGTGTGGCGAGAGGCAGTATCATGAGGGGCGCCGCGCTCACGGGCGGCGTCTCATGGCGATGCGCTCCCTCCTCATCCTTGCCGCCCTCGCGCTGACCGCCGCCGTCGCCTGCACCTCTGCCGGGGATGATGACGGCGAGTTGCGCCTCGCCTCGGTCCGCGACCGGGGCAAGGTGGTCTGCGCGACCCTCGACGATACCCCCGGCTTCGGCTTCCTCGACACGCGAGGCAACCACACGGGCTTCGACATCGACCTCTGCCGCGCCGTCGCGGCGGCGACCCTCGGCGAGGCCGACGCCGTCGAGCTGCGCATCATCGACGCCGCGGAGCGCGGCCCCGTCATGCAGAGCGGCGAGGTCGACCTGCTCATCTTCGTGACGACGTGGACCAGCTCGCGGGACGCCGCCTGGGGCGACTTCGTGCCGACGATGTTCTATGACGGCCAGGGGTTCATGGTGCCCGCCCGGCTCGGCGTCTCGAGCGCCTACGACTTGGGCGGCGCGTCGGTCTGCACCCTGGCCGGCACGACCAGCGAGCTGAACGCGCAGGACTTCTTCAGCCAGAACCGGCTGGACTACACCGCGAGCATCTTCGAGTCCGCCGACGTGACCCTGGACGCCTACACCAGCGGCGCCTGCGACGTCTTCACCACCGACCGCTCCGCCCTGGCCGCGCTCCGGTCCAGCCTCCCTAACCCCGACGAGCACGTCATTCTGCCCGAGGTCATCTCGGAGGAGCCGCTCACCCCGCTCGTCCCGCACGGCGACAGCCAGTGGTTCGACGTCGTGAAGACGGTGATGGGCATCCTCATCCAGGGCGAAGCGCTGGGCGTCGACTCCACCAACATCGCCGAGCGCGCCGCCTCGGACAACGTCAAGGTGCGGCGCCTCCTTGGCGTCGAGGGCGCCTGGGGCCAGCAGGACCTGGGCCTCGACCCCACCGTCGCCCAGACCGTCATCGCGCAGGTCGGCAACTACGGCGAGATCTACGACCGCCACCTCGGTTCAGGCGGCCTCGGCCTCCCGCGCGAGGGGGGCCGCAACGCCCTCTGGTCCGACGCCCCCTGCACCGACTGCCCCAAGGGCGGCCAGATCTACGCCCCGCCGCTCCGGTAGGGGGCACCACTCTTCTCGACGTGTGCAGCGAGGGATACCCGCTCGCACTCCTGATCGTCCTGCGGGATGCTCAGGAGCAGTTCAACCAGCGTCGGTGGGTCGGCCTTCTCGAGCCGGCGCAGTCGGCACGTCGCCGTGATCACCGTCGTACCAGCGCAGGGTCTTCGGGTCGCCGAAAGCTTCGCTCTTGCGCCTGCCGCCCGGCAGTTGTCGCAATGCAGCTTCCCCGCGGCCTGGACGTGGACCGTCACCCACCGAACGCAGCCGAGGCCCAGCCGACGGCGGCGGCGACCGCGACGGCAAAGGCGGACTGCTGCATGACAAGCCTGCCCGTGAACCCTAGTCCGAGTTCGCGCCCAATCGTAATCGCGGTTACCAGGCATGGCAGCACCGTTCCGGCGAGGAATGTTGCAACCAGCAACTGGGCCGCGCTCAACGAGGCGACGGTGCCGGCCTCGGCCAGGAGCAGTATGCCGTCCTTACGGACAGCGGCGAGCACCGTCGGCAGTGCCGCGTCCGCCGGCAGTGCGAACACGGCCATCGCCGGCGCCAGCAAGCCCCCCGCTGCATCGAGCACGCCCGACCAGTCGAGGAGTGAGGCAACCATGGCGATCGCCAAGAACGTCGGGAGCGCCGTGTGGAAAAATGCCCAGACCGTCCCTCGTGCCTCTGCCCCGACTGCCGCGAAGGACGGCCGGGTGAGGAAGGTGCGGGGTTCGATGAGCAGTGTGTTGAGTGTCGACCGCGCGGCAGGCTGACTGATGAGGCGCGTGTAGACGAGCGTCGCCGCGACCAGCATCGCCAGGTACGGCACGACGAGACTGCTCTTGTCGGCGGCGGCAAAAACCGCGAGCGTCGCGCCGAGTTGGTACGAGCAGGCGGACCCGAAGGAGATCGCGCCGACGGTCGTCGGCCGGGTGCAGGCAGAGCAAGAGCGTGTCGAGACGATTGCCGGGACGTTGCAGCCGAAGCCCATCAGCACTCGCGTCACGTCGCGCCCGTGCAGGCCGACCGGCCGCAACAGAGGGTGGAGCGCCGTCCCGATGCGGTCGGCGAGGCCGCTCACCTTGTAGACGCTGATCAACACCGAGTAGACCAGCACCGTCGGGACCGCCCATACGAACAGCAACGGCCCCATCGTGAGCAATCCATAGTCAGCGGCGAGCACAGCCCCGAGCGGTCCCGGCCAGCCCTCTATTCTCTCGGCCAGGGGTGTCGTGCTCGCCACGGCCAGCGGGTCAAGCCAGGCGGCAACCTGGTTCGCGCCGAGCACTGCGAGCAGAGCGGGCAAGATCAGGAGGACGACCGCCGTCGCTGGACCTGCGACCGTGTGGTCGAGGAGTCCGCGCCGCGGCTCGATCCGCAACCCCGCTCGCACCGGCGTTCGCTCATGGCGGACTGTACCGGGCGCCGTGACGCCGCCCTGCAATTCCTCGAGCGCCGCGGCATCGGGACGGCGCGCATCGAGTACCACGAATGGCAGTCCGGTCGCCAGCGACATGCGCGCGACCGCCTCGCGGGCGGAGGCGTGGTCGGCGACGAGGTCCCAGCGTGTTACGGCGATGCTCGCCCGCCTCCCACGCACGAGCGGCAAGAGAAGGTCAAGGTCCTCGTCGAGCTGGGTCGCGGAGGCGACGAGCAGCACCTCGTCCACGTCCTTGAGCGCCGCCAACGTGCGGCGCACGGTGCCGGCATCGGAGGCGCGGTGTAGCCCCGGCGTATCCACGAAAACCCGGCTGGAGGTCGTGTGCTCGCTGCAGGGTACCGCAGCGCCGCGGAAGTCTACGCTCCGCGCAGGACGGCCCGTTAAGGCACGGACCAGCGCGGACTTGCCAACGCTCGCGCGTCCGAGGACCAACGTGGTGGGGGGCGCCTCGACGTCGATGCCATGTCGGTCAGCACGCACAGGACTCCGCGCAGCAAGAGAGGTCGTCCAGGTACATCCCCGCGGCTCGGTGGGCCGCAACGGCTTCCGTCGTGTCCTTTCCGAGGCGCTGTGCGATCGCATCGGCGACGATGGCGAAGCGCTGGCGGAACTTGTAAATGAAGCAGAAGTTCACGCCCCGGTGCGCGACCATGGGGCCGGAAAGGAACAGGCCGGGCACCAGCGTGGATTCGTCGGCCTCTTCGGTGACGACGGGAGCGCCGTCCTCATCGTACGCAATCAGGCCGTCGAGGTGGCCGAGGGACCCCTTGAAGCCGGTTGCCAGAATCGGGCGTGTCTCGCTCGCCCACTCGCGGCCGTCCGAGGCCTGTACCACCCACGTGTCACCGTCCGGGCGCACCGACATGATGTCGACACTGTCGACGAGGTCCAAGGCTCCTGTGGAATCGGCCCATTCCAGACGTTCGCGGGAAAACGGGGAGAGGGAGATGCTGGGGTCCGGGTCTTCTCTCTTCCATGTCGCATATCGCGCCAGCACGGTCACGTTCTTCTCCAGCATCACGAGCGAGACGGCCGCGTCGGCGGCGCTCTCGTAGCCGCCGATCACCGTGAAACGGTCGCCCTCGAGCTCCTGCCATGTGCGGACCTCTGAGGAGTGGCAGCAGCATTCTGCGCCCGCGAACGGATGGAGCTCCGGGTACTGGAACTCTCCGGCCGCCCAGATGACATGTCGCGCCCGCACCGGCCGGCCGGTCGTCGTGAGGGTGAACGTTCCGTCATCCTCGACTGCGACGGAGCAGACATCGACGCCCGACTCGACGGAGAGCTGATAGTGCTTGACGACGGCGTCGAGGTACTTCGCATAGGCGATTCCGCTGGGGTGTTCGCGGTCCAGCGTGTAGGCCGGCGAGGTGCCGGCGACGATCGCGTTGAGGTCGAGCAACCCGAACGCGTTCGCAGTAAACGACGGCGTGATCAGGCGCATCTCTTGCGGCCACCGCCGGAACGAGGCGCCGACCTCGTGGCGATCGAGGATAACGATGTCGTTGACGCCGAACTCCTTGAGGGCAACCGCGCATCCAAGTCCGGCCGGCCCCGCGCCCACGATCGCGACCTGGTGGAGGCGCGGCCGTTTCGGGGCCTGGTCCCGCCGCCGTAGTCTGCCCTTTTTGCTCATGCAAGCTTCCTCCCGAACTCTTGTTTACGACCCCCCAGCATCGCAGTATTGATACCTCATGTCAATAGCGCCCGTGATGAACGCCCTCACTCGTGCAGGAGGCTCGCATCTGTACCATGGGCACGCTGCCCCACCTGCGCGGCACGCTCTCACCGCAATCGGCGAGACGCATGGGTTGGAACAAAGGCGGCGGGGAATTCGTCTTGGCTTATAGAGGCCCAAAGACGCATATCACCGGAGGGAGACGAGATGAACGCCAGACTAACCGCTACGATCGCCCTGCTTGCGGCGGCGCTGATGGTCCTTTCCGCCGCATGCGAGAGCACCCCGACTCGTCCGCCTCCCACTCCGACTAGTCCGCCTCCCACTCCGACCATCCCGCCTCCGACGCCGACTAGCCCGCCTCCCACTCCGACCATCCCGATTCCGGCTCCAACCGACACGCCGAGCGTTGGCGGAGGCAACGAGGAGGCGCTGGAACGGGCGCAGGCCGAGCTCGACAAGCACCGGGCCCTCTGGGAGGCGGGCCGCGCCGACGACTACTCGTTCGTGCTGGAGCCGATCTGCTTCTGCCCGCAAGACCTGCTGGACCCGGTCAGGATCACCGTAGTGAACGGAACCGTCGCATCGGCGGTGTACGTCGATTCCGGCAAGGCGCCCGAGCACGACGGCTTCGGCCGGTACGTGACCATCGACGCCCTATTCGACACGATCCAGGAAGGGATAGCCGAGAACGCCGCTGAGGTCACCGTCACCTACGATCCCGCACTCGGCTACCCGACGGATGCCACCATCGACTACGACGCCAGAATGGCCGACGAGGAGTACCGGTTCATAGCCTCGGGCTACGCGGCGGAATAGCCCCCAGCGGGCGGGCGGCACACCGACTGCCCAAGCGCCACCGCCGCGGTTGGCGGCCTCGCCTAGGCGAAGGGGTTGAGCGCGGGGACTCCCGCCGGCTCGAAGTGCCGAACGTTACGGGTGACGACGGTGAGGCCATGCTCCAGCGCGGTGGCGGCGATGAGGAGGTCGGCGCCGTCGTGCCCGAGCGCCGCCGATAACTGTCCCCGGCGCCGTGCGGTGGCGGTGTCGATGGGGAGAATGCGGTCGCCGTACCAGGCCAGCACACGGTCGAGCCAGAGGGCCAGCTCGTGGGCGAAGGGTGGGTCGCGCCGCTGCTGCTGCGTAATGCCCCGCTCTATCTCGCCCACGGTGACGACGCTGAGGTGCAAGTCCGCCGTACGCCGGCCCGTCATCCAGCGGACCACCTCGGGGTTGCGCTCGCGCCTGCGGAATGCCGACAGCACGTCGGTGTCAAGCAGGAACATCAGAAGTCCAGCGGCCGTGGAGGGACGGCCAGCCGGTCGAATTCCCGATCGTCCTGCGGGATGCTAAGGAGCAGTTCCCCCAGCGTGGGAGCGTCGGCCTTCTCCAACCGGCACAGCCGCTCGTACTCCTCCGCCGCAAGCACCACAACCGCAGGCTCGCCGCGCCGGGTCACGCGCTGAGGCTCGCCGGCGAGCGCGGCGTTGACCAGCGCGCTGAACTTGTTCTTCGCATCCTGTAGCGGCCATTCCATCATAGCGACTCTAGCTAGATGATCTGGCTAGATTATAGCCTGGGCCGGAGTCTTCTTTCAACCTGCAACGCAAGCGGTGTTGTAGCCTATTCCCTGCCAACCCAGCCGTGGCGTTTCGGGTCCCGACGCGGCCGTGTGAGTTGGGTTGGCTGCGATCACATCCCGGCCCGTTTACCTCACAATTCAGACAATCGCGCTCGCCACGATGATCCTCAGCACCGGCAGCCTCAAAGCGGCCAGACGCCGGCGTCCCTTTTCCTTTGTCGCGACACCTAGGACTGTGCGGTCTTGTTTTCCGCCGGTCGCTGCGACGCCATAACGCGGTGCTCCTTATGAGCTTATGGCATAGTATCTTCACACTCTATTGGTCACTATCGTCATAATTTGATAGCATGGCGCCCCTATGCCTAGACAGCTTCCCCATACAGAAAAGGCGCGGGGAACGGATCGAGAGGCATCGGAACAGCCTACCTCGATTGTCCGTCCGCCGACTCATCCGGCCATACTGCCGTTCGTCTTTCTGTCGGTCCTAATCGCTCTGCTAGCCGGCGCCTCAACCGTGTCCGCCCAAGGCGGACCTCCAGACACTCCAGATAAACCTGCTGGAAATGCAGTCTTCATTGGGGGCCTTGACCTGGAGTGGAACGACGTGGCCGGGGCCGACTCCTACGAGGTACAGCTGTTCACGAGCGGCCAATGGACTCTCTTGCCTGCGAACGGCGTGGAGATCGCCTTCTACGGGGCGGGAGCGATAATCAGCGAACTGGACCCAGGCGCCACGCTCTGGCTTCGGGTTCGGGCAAGGAACTCTCACGGGGCCTCGGACTGGTCTAGCTATTTTCAATTGGCCTCCACGAGTCAGTACGAGCAGGGCCGACAATCCAGGCCTGACAACGTGGCGGCCAGCGGCGCCCCCGTCATAACCGGCACGGCGGAAGTCGGAGAGACCCTGACGGTAGATACGGGGGCCATTGAGGACGATAACGGCCTGGACAGAGTAAAGTTCCGATTCCAATGGATCTCCAACAACGGAGGCACGGACACCGCTATCGCGGACGCCACGGACTCCAGCTACACCCTGGCGGCCGCCGACGAAGGCAACACCATCAAGGTGCGTGTGGACTTTACCGATAGGGGCGGGTATGCAGAGTCGCTGACCAGCGCCCCAACTGCATCAGTAACCTCTGCCGTAGAGGGGAGTAGCGGCGGAGAGACTCCTCAGAACAGTCCCGCCACGGGAGCCCCGACAATAAACGGCACCGCCCAGGTGGGGGAGACGCTCACTGCCGACACTTCGGGAATCGCGGACAGCGACGGGCTGACCAACGTTTCCTACAGCTACCAGTGGATCGCTAATGACGGCAATTCGGACTCGAGCATCACTGACGCCACGGACTCCAGCTACACCCTGGCGGCCGCCGACGAGGGCAAGACCATCAAGGTGCGGGTGGACTTCACTGACGATGCCGGCAACGCCGAGACCCTTACCAGCGCGACCACGGGCGCGGTGGCCGGGGCACCGCTGCCCGTCAACCCGCTTGTGCCACCGGCGGCGCCATCGCGTCCCACCATTGAATCCGTCGCACACAACTCAGTCGCAATTGCGTGGGATGACCCAGGGGACACCAGCATCACCGGCTACCAGGTGCTCAGGCGGAACCCTGCAATCCACGACCCTGGCGTATTCGATGTCATCGAGGACGACACGGGCAATTCGGACACGAGGTATACGGACGCGACCGTGGCGCCGGAGACGAGGTACCGCTACCGGGTGAAGGCCCGCAACGCCCAAGGGCTGAGCGAGTGGTCCCAACCAGCAGCGGGGTTCAGTACCCCGGCGGAACCGACGACAACCAACACCGCGGCCACCGGGCTTCCAACGATAATGGGCACACCGCAGGTGGGTAAGACGCTGACGGCGGACACATCGGGGATTAGCGACACCAACGGGCTCAACAACGCGCAGTTCACTTATCAGTGGATACGCAACGACGGCAACTCGGACACGAGCATCTCCGGCGCGACGGGGCAGACTTACACCCTGACACGGGACGACCAGGGGAACACTGTCAAGGTGAGCGTTTCGTTCACCGACGACGACGGGTACTCAGAGAGTTTGACGAGCGCCGCAACGGCGACCGTGGCCCAACCGCCTAACGCCGCTCCCTCAGGTCTCCCAACCATCACGGGCACGGCCGAGGTAGGTGAATCGCTGGCGGCGGACACATCGGAGATCAGCGACACCAACGGGCTCAACAACGTGCAGTTCGCTTACAAGTGGATGCGCAATGACGGCACGTCCGACGAGGACATCTCTGACGCCACCGGGCAGACGTACACCCTGACTGACGACGACTCAGGTAAGGCCGTCAAGGTGCAAGTCAGTTTCACCGACGACGACGGGTACCCAGAGAGTTTGACCAGCGCTCCCTCAGGCACAGTGGCAGCGGTAGATGACCAGGAGCGCACATACGTTGAATTGAGCGGCGGCTCCTTCCACATGTGCGGTATCGCCACCGGCGGATCGCTCCATTGCTGGGGGGAAGGCAATCGAGGTCAGATCGATCCACCCGCGGGTGAGTACAAGACGTTGGCATCAGGAAGCGCTCACACATGTGCCATCGCCACCGACGGTTCAATCTCTTGTTGGGGCTGGGACACATTTAGTCAGGCCACCCCTCCGGCAGGTACGTTCAAGTCCATCGCATCGCACTCGCGACACTCGTGCGCCATCGCCACGGACGACACGATTGCCTGCTGGGGATACGACAGCTTCCATCAAAACGCTTCGCCCGCCGGCACCTATAAGTCGATGGCCATCGGTTGGGAGCACACCTGTACCATCAAGACTGACGACACCATCGCCTGTTGGGGACTGAATGATCACGGAGAGGGCAACTTTCCTTCCGGATCGTACAAGGCGATCGCGGCCGGTTTTGTTCATACGTGCGCCATAAAGGGTGATGATTCGATAATCTGCCGGGGAATGAACAACCGGGGTCAAACCGAAGCGCCTGCGGGCTCCTATGTGAGCATAAGCGCGGGCGACTATCACACCTGCGCCATCGCAACCGACGGCACCATTGCCTGCTGGGGTGATAGCCGCAGTGGCAAGATTGATGCGCCCGGGGGGACCTACAAGAGTCTCTTCGCGAGACGTTATCACACCTGCGCCATCGCAACCGACGACTCAGTTTCCTGCTGGGGGAGTAACAACGAAGGTCAAGCCGATGCACCCGCGGGAGCCTTCACCGCGACTGCTTTATCCGCGTACCACACTTGCGGCATTGCGACGGACGGCACGGTCAAGTGCTGGGGATGGAACGTTGACGCCCGTTCCGACACGCCTACCGGCACTTACGAGTCCACAGCCATGGGCCGCGACCATACGTGCGCCATCGCCAGTGACGACACGATTGCCTGCTGGGGGTTAAACGAATTCGGTCAAACAGACGCTCCGGCGGGTACCTACCAGCAATTGGCGGCCGGCTTCGACCACACCTGCGCCATCGCAACCGACGACACGATTAGCTGCTGGGGCTACGGTGGACACGGTCAGACCAACGCTCCTTCGGGTTCGTACCAGAGCATCGCGGCCGGCGATGACCACACCTGCGCCATTGCAACCGACGACACCATTACCTGTTGGGGATTGAGCGCAAACGGCCGCGCCGATGCACCCATGGGCACATACAAAGCGGTTGCCGCAGGCTCGGCTCATACCTGTGCCATCGCCACTGACGACACCATTACCTGCTGGGGAGACAACCGAGCGGGCCAGACCGACGCGCCTACAGGGACCTACCAAAGTATCAGCGCCGGGGACGACCACTCCTGCGCCGTGGCCACGGACGGGAGCGTCGCCTGCTGGGGCAGCAATGAGTCCGGCAAGTCGAAGGGGGCCGATGGGACATTCCAGAGTGTTAGCCCCGGCGAGTTTCACACTTGCGCCATTGCAACGGACGGCACCATTGCGTGCTGGGGATATAACAAGTACGGTCAGACCGACGCACCTGCCGGGACCTATCGGAGCGTGAGCATTGGCGAGTTTCACACCTGCGCCGTAGCCACCGACAACACCGTTGTGTGCTGGGGCAACGAGCGGGGCGGCAGGTGCGATGCTCCTAACGGGACGTACCAGAGCATTGCAATCTATTCCGATCACACGGTGGCCATTGCCACGGACGGCACGCTTGTCGCCTGGCCCGGTCTGCCCGAAGGGGTGACCTGGGAAGACGGGGACGAATAGCCACCGCGGAGAGCTGGCCCGCCGCCCCGGATGGCACCTGCCGCGAGGCGACCGCGTCCTCGACGTTCAGCACCGCTCGCGGCTAGACCAGATGGACGCGGCCCTCGGCGCCATCGGCCGGCGGCTGCATGTGACCGCGGCGGCCGCGGTAGACTCGAATCAGGCGACACTGGGTACATGAAATGAGCGACACTCCTCCGAACTACTACACTTTGCAAATCGAAGACTCTTGGGTTGAGTACCTGCGAACGAGGTTGCCGTACTCCTTCAATCGCGTAGAAGAAAAGGGGAACGGTCTATCCAGACACTTCGTGCTGTCAGAACCTGTATTGCTGACGGGGCTCCATGCAGCTGAGCGCCACAACTTTTGGAGACGTGGCAACATCTATTACATGTCGGGAAAGCTCCTGGACTACTACTCGATGTCTCAAATCGGCGAGAGCTACCGAATGGCAGAGGTCGGGCAACTGCTGACTAATTCCGGCACTTCGTCGTACATCTGGCCCAGCAATGCATTTGCCTTCTACAACTCGATGCAAATGGAGAAGGTCTGGGGATTCGCGCAAGACAATCACTTGGACAGGGAACGAGTGATGATGACAACCGTCATATTGGCGGTGGAACTGTGTCTGAAGGCCATTGCGACTCATGCAACTCTTGGGGACAGGGGCTGCTTCAAGTTCAGCGCGGGACACGATGTCGTCAAGCTATACGAGGCTCTGCCTGAGTCGCTCCGAGACGAAATCGCGTCGGAATCCGAGGTGTTCGCCAAGGAGTACGTGGCATTCAGGGCGGAATCGGAGGCCGACATCCGGCGTATCTTCGGCCGGCGTACCTCGCAGCCACAGGCCCATCCCAAGAGGAAAGAGCAAGCTGAAACTGAATGGAATGAGTTAGCAAAGAGAATAAGGGAAAGCACCTACACGGCCTTCGTGAACAGCAACGATCCTGGCGTGGGCAACAAATACTTGCACGAAGGGTGGTTCCAGGAAGCCTTGGATCAGGTGAAGCTGATCGAGGGACCCGGCGACATCAGCCAGTACTTTCGGTATGCGCCCCATGAAGACAAGGACGAGCTGCCCACAGATCTCATACACTAGATTCTGCTGCTGGGGCGCTTCCTGTACGAGCATCTCTTCCCCGTAACTCCGTCGGGCAATCGTGGACCCCGTTCTGGGTTTCCCATTCGGGTTTGACCCGCCCATCAGGAGGTACTTTGCCCGGATGGATAGTGCACATTAGGACATAGCGGCACTAGAAGAAGCTGCTCGACTCCCACGCCCCCAAGGAGGCGCCCCCCAGGCGAGCGCGTCCCGTGACAGCCCCTTTGGGGGAGGGACCTCCGCTGAAGTCGCCCTCAATGACGGGGTTCGGAAATCGGTACAAGTTGGTGGGCGATCGTGGACTCGAACCACGGACCCCAGTCTTATCAGGACTGTGCTCTGACCGCCTGAGCTAATCGCCCGAGAGGGAACGGGAGTCTTCGAGTCTAGGACGCCACACCTGTTGGTGTCAAGGAAACGGCGTCGGCGCGGGGGCGCCGGCACCGGCGTCCGGGGCGCTGCCGATCGCGCCGTGAGCCTCTATACTGTCCGGGCGCGCGCCGCGCGGGAGGCTTAGGCATGGAGTTCCGTTTCACCGCCGAGGAAGATGCGTTCCGGGCCGAGGTCCGCGACTTCATCCACAAGGAGACGCCGGAGCCGCTCCGCAACAGCGGCGGGGGCGAGAGCAGCTTTTCGACCAAGAACTGGCCGCACACGCTGGAGTTCCGCAAGAAGCTGGGCAAACGGGGCTGGATCGGCATCTCGTGGCCCAAGGAGTACGGCGGCCTCGGCGAGTCGCTGGTCAAGCAGGCCATCCTGAAGGAAGAGCTCTCCTACTGGCGCGCCCCGATGCTCGACGCGCAGGCCTACCAGCTCGGCCCCTCGCTCATCGTCCACGGCACCGAGGACCAGAAGAAGCGTTATCTCCCCGGCATCGCCTCCGCGGAGGACGTCTGGTGCCAGGGCTTCTCCGAGCCCAACTCCGGCTCCGACCTCGCCTCCCTGCAGACGCGCGCCGACATCGACGGCGACGAGTTCGTGATCAACGGGCAGAAGATCTGGACCTCCGGCGCCCACCTCGCCGAGTACATCCACCTGCTCGCCCGCACCGACCCCGAGGCCCCCAAGCACCGCGGCATCTCATATTTCCTGTTCTCGATGAAGACGCCCGGCGTCACCGTCAAGCCGATCCGGCAGGCCAACGACGGCGAGGGCTTCAACGAGGTCTACTTCGACAACGTCCGTATCCCCAAGGACTCCATCTTCGGCGAACTGAACCGCGGCTGGTACGTGGCCACGACGACGCTCGACTTCGAGCGCTCCAACGTCGCCGGCGCCGCCGGGGCGCAGCGCAACCTCGACGACCTCGTCGCCTACTGCACCGAGACGACGCGCCTCGGCGAGCGGCTCATCGACCGCCCCGACGTCCGCTACCGGCTAGCCGAGGCCGCCGTCGAGATCCAGGTCGCGCGGATGCTCTCCTACCGCGTGCTGTCGCTGCAGGCCAGCGGCGGGGTGCCCAACATGGAGGCCTCGCTCGCCAAGCTCTTCTCGACCGACGTCTCGCACCGGCTCGCCATCCGCGGCATGGAGATCCTCGGGCTCACCGGGCAGCTTCACGGGGGCGGACAGCGAGCCCCGATGAACGGGCTCCGGCTGTCGCACTACCTCTCGACGATGTGCAGCGTCGGCGGCGGGTCGCAGGAGATCCAGCGCAACATCATCGCCACCCGCGGACTGGGCCTGCCCCGCTAGCCGTCGCCGGCCCCGGCGGGAGACGGCTCGCTCTCGCCCGGCGCGCGGATGGGCGCTGCCCGCGTCCAGAGCCAGACGCCGACCTGCGTCGCCGCGGCGACGGCGCCGATCGCCACCAGCGCCGTCTGCGGTCCGACGACCTCGGCCAGCCCTCCCAGGAGAAGCTGTCCGAAGGGGGCGATGCCCCAGATGATGGTGCGGACGGCGAAGACGCGACCAGAAATCTCGGGCGGCGAGAGCAACTGCACCGTCGCCATGTTCAGCGACAGGTACACCGACTGCGTCATCCCCACCACGAGGATGATGCCGAGGGAGAGGGCGAAGGTTTCCGACTGCGCGAACAGGATCAGCACCAGCCCCTGGAGCACCCCCGCGCCGATCATCACCCCCGGCCGGGGACGGGAGACATTCAGCGCCGCCAGCAGCAGCGACGCCGCAAGTCCGCCGATGCCGACGCTGGTGAACAGCAGTCCAAGCTCCGCGTCGCCGACCTCCAGCACGTCTCGTTTGAAGATCGGCAGCAGCGCCATATACGCCGTGGCAAAGACGGTGAACAGCGCGGCGGACGAGATGATCACCGTCAGGCTGTGCGAGTTCCGGATGTAGCGGATCCCTTCGAGGAACGACTCCCGCGCCGACGCCGTCGCGTCGCCCACCGGGGGCCGCGACGGGAGCCGCGCCGCGGTCAGCAAAGCGAGCACGGAGAAGCCGAGGGCCGTGAAGAAGGCCGCCTCGACGCCGCCCGACTCCAGGATGAATCCTGCCGCGCCGGGCGCGATCGCCATCATGCCGTTGAGGACCACCGTGAAATGGACCACCCCGTTGGTCACCACGCCCCGGGGGACGAGGTCGGCGATCATCGCCTGCCGCACCGGCAGCGTGCCCCCCGTCACCGCGCCGCCGAACAGGGAGAAGACCATCAGCAGCACGACGGTCATACCGTCGAACACCAGGACGACGGCCATGGCGAGGACGAGGACGATGTTGAACACCTCGGCGCCGACCAAGATCTTTCGCCGGTCGATCCGGTCGGCCATCGTCCCGCTCACCAGCGGCAGCAACAGAATAGGGAGCGACCAGAGGGCGAAGCTCAGCGTCACCAGGAACGGCGACTGTGTCAGCTCCTGGGCCAGCCACGCCCGTCCCAACTGCTGAATGTGCACCGAGGCGAAGGTCATCACCGCGGTCATCCAGAACCAGCGGTAGCCCTGGTAATGGAAGGCCTGCAGACCTCGGATCGGCTCGCGGGCTCGGGTGGGAGACATGCGGCGGGCCGGCGGCCTAGGCGTCCAGGGCCGGCGGCGCGGGGCCGTCGTTGATGGGGAGCGTGAAGCGGAAGATGGCGCCCCCGCCGGGCTCGCTCTCGGCCTTGATCGAGCCGCCGAGGGCCTGCACGGTGTGCTTCGCCAGCGCCAGCCCCAGGCCGGTGCCACTGCTCGCACGCGACGTGTCCGCCTTGAAGAACCGCTCGAAGATGTGCGGCAGGTGCTCGGGCAGGATGCCGTCGCCGGAGTCGGCCACCGACACCTCGACGGCGCCGCCCGCCGCCCGCGCCCGCACCGTCACGCAGCCGTCCTCCGGGGTGAACTTCAGCGCGTTGTCGAACAGGTTCTGCATCACGCGGTGGACGGCGGCGCGGTCGGCGACGACGTCCGGCAGGTCGGCGGGAAGCGCGACGTCGAGGTCGATCTGCTTGCTCGCCGCGCGGGGGCGCACGCGGTCGGCGGCGGTCTCGACGAGGTCCACGATGCTCATGGGCGCGGAGGCGAACTCCGCCTTGCCCGCCTCCAGCGTCGCGAGGTCGAGGAGCTCCTGCACCAGCACCGTCATCTGGTCGACTTCCCCGTGGATGAGCCGGAGGAACTCGTCGGCCGCCGCGGGGTCGTCCGACGCCGCGTCCTGCAGCGTCTCCACCGACGCCTTGATCGACGCCAGGGGCGTGCGGAGCTCGTGGGAGACGTTGGCGACGAACTCGCGGCGCACCCGTTCCAGCCGGCGGATCTCAGAGAGGTCGCGCGCGATGATCAGCACCGCCGCGCCGCCGCGCCGCATCATCGGCGTCGCCGACACCTCCAGGGGCCGCAGGTCGTGGCCGTAGGAGATTTGCCCCGACTGGTGGCGCCCGTCCGCGAGCGCGTCGGTGACGAGCCGCGCCACCTCGTAGTCGCGCACCACCTGCATCAGCCGTTGACCGATCGCCTCATCGGCCGAGACCCCGAAGACGGCCAGCGCCGCCGGATTGGCGACGGCGATCGTCCCCGCCTCGTCGACCATGAGCAGGGCGTCGTTCATACCGTCGATCACGGCCCCGAAGGTGTCGCGCTCGTGGTAGCTCGTGCGGACCTGGTTCTCCAAGGCCGTCGCCATCTCGTTGATCGCGACGGCGAGAGGGTCCGCTTCGCTGATGTGCGGCGTCTCCGCGCGCTGGTAGAGCTCGCCTGCCGCCAGACGCCGGGCGACGCCGGCGAACGCGGCGAGGGCCCGCTGCAAGTTCCCGGTGAAGAGCAGACTGAATACGACGAGGGCGGCCAACGCAACCGCACCGACGATCAGCACCGGCCGCACCGCGCCCCAGTACGCCTCCCCCAAGCTCTCCCTGCCGACGGTCACGCGGACGACGCCGATGACCTCGCCGCCGTCCACGACCGGCGCGGCGACGTGCAGCCGCGAGTCGCCTGTCACGGGGTCGTTGCGGTGCATGCGCTCGGTCCCGCCGCCGAAGGCGTCCTGGATTTCGAGCGCGTCGCCGGTGGTGCGCCCCACCTCGTCCGAGGCGTAGCGCACCTCGCCCGCGGCGTCGACGACGGTGACGGCCTCGCCGTCGCCCAGGACGGCGGCGGCCGCGGCGTCGAGGCGTTCCCGCTCGAGGCTGCCCTCGATCAGGCCCCGCGCGGTCTCGACCAGGCCATGGGCCTGAGTGACGGCCCTGGCGTCGAGCTCGTCGGCCGCCTGGCCGCGCGCCCGGCCGCCAACGACGACCGACGTCGCGATGGTAATCGCCGCCACGAGCACCAGGCTCGACAGCAGCATCCGCCAGCGCAGGCTCCGCAGCATCCTACGACTCGAACTTGTAGCCGATTCCTCTGATAGTGACCAGGCGCTTGGGGCGGCTGGGGTCCTCTTCGATCTTCTCCCGTAGCCAGCGCACGTGCACGTCGACGGTCCGCGTGTCGCCGCTGTACTCGTAACCCCAGATGCGCTCGAGGAGCGCGTCGCGGGAGAAGACGATGCCCTGGTTCTTGAGCAGGAAGGCCAGCAGGTCGAACTCCTTCGGCCGCAGCGCCGTCTCGACGCCGCCGATGGAGAAGCGCCGCGCCGCCGGATCGATCTCGAGGTTGTGCGCCGTTAGCACCTCGTGGGCTTGCCCCTCGGCGCCGGCCCGCCGGTCCATCTCGACCCGGCGCAGCAGCGCCTTCACGCGGGCGAGCAGCTCGCGCATGCTGAAGGGCTTGGTCAGATAGTCGTCGGCCCCGACCTCGAGCCCGACGATCCGGTCGACCTCCTCCACCTTGGCGGTGAGCATGAGGATCGGCGTCGTGGCCTCGCGCCGGATGGCGCGGCAGACGTCGAGACCGTCCATCTTCGGCAGCATGAGGTCGAGGACCACGAGGTCGGGCGAGGAGGTGAGGGCGAGGTCGCGGCCCTCGGCGCCGTCGCCGGCCGCAAGTACCTTGAACCCGTCGCGGCCCAGATTGTAAGAGAGGGCCCGGCGAAGAGTGTCTTCGTCCTCGATGACGAGCACGGTGCGCTGGCCTGAGGGCTCCACACGCCGATTATACTCCCGCGCCGCCCCCGCGCGGACGCTCCGCCCACCGCAGGACGGCCCGCTTCGTGGCCGCCTCGACCACCGCCGCGGCCTGCTCGGGCGGCGCGTCGGGCGAGGCCTCCTCCCCAAGCCCCTCGCTCGCCACGATGCCGTGGGGCAACAGGTCCTCCGGTGTCAGGTCGATGCGGCCGCAGACCGCGATCACCGGCGCGCCCGCCTCCCGTGCGGCGTGGGCGACCGCCAGCGTCCCCTTCCCGTCGAGCGTCCCGGCGTCGAGTCGCCCTTCGCCGGTGAGGACGAGGTCGGCACGATCGAACCGGGCGGCGGGGCCGATGAAGTCGAGCACCAATGCCGCCCCGTTCAGGAGCTCGGCGCCCAAGAAGGCGTGCAGCCCGCCGGCCAGGCCGCCCGCCGGGCCGCTCCGCGGCGTGGCGAGCAGTTCGACGCCCGTCGCCGCGCGCGTCACCTCGCAATAGCGGTCGAGGCAGGCGGCAAGGAGATCCATGTCGGCCTCGTCGCACCCCTTCTGCTCCATGAACTTGCGCGGCCCCTCCGGGCCGGTCATGGGAATGTCGACGTCGCAGGCGACCCGAACGCGGCTCTGGGCCAGGCGCGGGTCGAGGGCGCTCATGTCGATGGAAGCCAGTGCCCCCAGGGCCGCCCCGCCTGGTGTGAGAGGCGCACCCGCGGCATCCAGGAACCGCACCCCTAGGGCGCTCAACGCGCCGGCCCCGCCGTCGACCGTGGCGCTGCCCCCGACGCCGACCAGGACGTCGCGGTAGCCGCGGTCAAGCGCGGCGCGAATAAGCTCGCCGGTGCCGTACGTCGACGCCGCGCGTGGGTCGAGACGGGTGGGGTCGAGCAGGCGCAGTCCCGAGGCCCGCGCCATCTCCACCACGGCAGGCCCGCCGCCGCCCAACGCGCCCCATCGCGCCCGCACCGGCGCGCCCAGCGGACCACGGACGTCGGCCTTGAAGTACCGCCCGCCGGTCGCGCCCACCAGTACGTCGAGGGTGTCGTCGCCGCCGTCCGCCATGGGGAGAGCCACGGTCTCAGCCTCAGGAAGGGCGGCCCGGCAGCCACGGCCCATCGCCTCGGCCGCTTCGTGGGCGCTCAGCGTTCCCTTGAACGCTTGCGGCATGCACAGGATGCGCAACGCCGGCGCTCTACTTCCGCTCCGCGCCGCCCTCGACGCCGTCGTAGAACGCGTAGGTCTCGGCGCCGATCCCGATGGGTTCAAGATGCCGCCCCAGCGTGCTCGCGAAAAACTCCTCCAGGGCACGGACGTCCCACCCGTCGGCGTGGATGGCCGGATGCACCGGCTTGGGGTGGGAGAAGAGGCTGAGCGTATTGCCCTGCAGCCGCACGATCTGCCCCGTCACGTTCGACGCGGCGTCGCTGGCCAGGAAGACGACCAGCGGCGCGATCGTCTCCGGCGGCACGTCCGCCGTGGTCGGATAGCCGCCCACGGTCGACATGTCCGACATCCGTGTACGCGCCAGCGGCGAGATCCCGTTGACCCGGATGCCGTGCCGGGCCAGGTCGAGGGCCATGGCGTAGGTGAGCCCGGCGACGCCCGCCTTGCTCGCCGAGTACATCGAGCGCCCCTCCAGGCCGGCCTGCGCTCCGGAGGTGACGTTGAGGATGCAGCCCCGCCCCTGGGGGATCATCACGTCCACGGCGTGACGCGCCATGGCGAAGACACCCTTGACGTTGACGGCTACGATCGCGTCGAGCTCTTCCTCCTTCGCCTCCCAGATAGGCGCGACGCGGTAGAGCCCCGCGTTGTTCACCAGCACATCGAGGGCGCCGTACTCGTCGACGCAGTGCTCGACGACCCCGCGGGCCTCGTCCCAGCGCGCCACGCTGCCGCCGTCGGGGACCGCCGTGCCGCCGGCCTCGCCGATCTCGCGGGCGACGCCCTCGGCCTCCTCCACGTCGATGTCGTTGATGAGCAGGCGGGCGCCCTCGGCGGCCATAGCCATGGCGTAGGCTCGGCCCAAGCCGCGTCCCGCCCCCGTGACGATGACCGCCTTCCCTTCAAGCACGCCCATGCTGCCCTCCAGGCGGCGCAGTATAGCAGCCGCCCCGCCCCTCACCAGAGGCGGCGGACGGCGTACCGGTCGAACAGCGGCTCGTTCGAGATCAACGCCAGGTCGTGCGCAAGCGATTGCGCGATGAGCATCCGGTCGAACGGATCCCGGTGCGAGCCTGGGAGCGCGCCGGCGCGTTGGGCGTCGCCGACCGTGACCGGCAGCTCGCCGAATTCCTGGTCGGCGATGGCCCCGGCAATGTCGCGGGCGACCATCTCGGCACTTGGGAGCTTTCCCAGCCGGTACTTGGTAGCGATTTCCCAGGCCGACGCCGCGCTGACGTAAACCTCGTTGGCCTGATCCGCGATGGCTTGCCGGGCCGTCGCCGAGAGCCGGTCGCTACCCGCAAGCCACCAGAGGAACGCATGGGTGTCGAGGAGATACTGCGACGCTTACCCCTCCCAGGCGGACAGCTCTTCCTCTGGAAGGGGATCAAAGAAGCTATCGTCGACGGCGATGAGCCCCGCAAGCGCGCCGAAGCGTCGCTTGCCCCGGCGTTCGTAGCCCACGAGGCGCGCGACCGGCTTGCCGTTGCGCGCGATCACGACTTCCTCGCCGCCCTCGACTTCCGCGAGCAGGCGCGACAACTGTGTCTTCGCCTGATGGATATTGACCGTCGTCATGATTGCACGCTCCAGCAGCACCCTTAGCTAAGTCTAGGACTAAGTCCACTCCCTTGTCAACCCCGTAGGCCGCGATTAGGGTATGCTACCGCACCGGAATGGCCGTCCTTCGAGAATTCATCGCGCGTGTGCGCCCGGCTGAGGGGCTTTGGCGGATTGGCGCCATCGTGATCGTCTCCGCCGTCGTCGGCGGGGCCGTCGGCGGAGCCGTGGGCGCGCTCGTCGCCTCGGACTCCGGCTCGCCGGACTCGGGGCTCCAACTGAGCGTCCCCGAGCGGGTCGCGGCGATCAACGTGCTCGTCGACGCGCACTGGCCGCATGTCGCCGAACCCGACGACTGGTACATGGATCATCAGCACGCCCATGCGTCGCTCGGAGAGGAATGGCTGCAACCGGGCGGCGTCGGAGAGTTCCTCCACGTCGACGGCCTCGACCCCGCGCGGGACGACGTCGAAGCCTGGCGCGCAAGCTACGCCGACTGGACCGTCGAGACGGAAGCGCTGCTCCAACAGCTAGACCACTCCGACCACCACCACGCTCCACTCCAGACCGTCCACGCCCGCGGTCTCCGTATCCTGATCCACGTGGACGCGCTCCTCGATCACTGACTTCGTCCGCCTTCGTTGCGCTCAACGGCGCGGCTCCCCTACCATGACCCCATGCCGCGAGCCGCGCCTGACCTGTCCCTAGTCGACGTCCTCAAGGAGATCGTGGGCGACGAGCACGTCCTCCACACCCGCGAGGACATGCTCGTCTTCGAGTTCGACGGCTCCATCGACCGGCAGCTCCCCCAGGCCGTCGTCCTGCCCTCCACCGCCGAGCAGGTGTCGCGCGTCGTCCGCTTGGCCCACGACCACGGCGTCCCCCTCGTCCCCCGGGGCGCGGGGACCGGCCTCAGCGGCGGCGCCGTCGCCATCGAGGGCGGCATCTTGCTCGTCACCACGCGCATGGACCGGATCATCGAAGTCGACCCCGTCAACCGCTTCGCCATCGTCGAGCCCGGCGTGATCAACATCCACGTCAGCCAGCGCGCCGCCGAGCACGGCCTGATGTACGTCCCCGACCCGTCGAGCCAGAAGACCTGCACCATCGGCGGCAACGTCGCCGAGAACTCCGGCGGGCCCCACTGCCTCGCCTACGGCGTCACCACCAACCACGTCCTCGGCCTCGAAGTCGTCCTGCCCAACGGCGACACCGTCTGGCTCGGCGGCTACGAGCCCGGACGCCCCGGCTATGACCTCCTCGGCCTCTTCGTCGGCTCCGAGGGCACGCTCGGCGTCGCCACCAAGATCATGGTGAAGCTCATGCCCGAGCCCGAGGCGACCAAGACCCTCGTCGCCCCGTTCAGGGACATCGACGACGCCAGCCGGGCCGTCTCCGAGATCATCGCCCGCGGCGTCATCCCCGCCGCGCTTGAGATGATCGACCGCATGACCATCGAGGCCGTCGGCCCCATCGTCCGCGCCGAATACCCGCCCGACGCCGGCGCGGTCCTCCTCATCGAGGTCGACGGCCCCCGCGAGGCGGTCGACGCCGACGCCGCCTCCGTCGAGGCCATCTGCACCGAGCTCGGCGCGCAGGAAATACGCAGCGCCGAAGACCCCAAGCGCCGCGAGCGCCTCTGGGCCGCCCGCAAGGGCGCGCTCGGCGCGCTGGGACGGCTCGCCCCCAACTACTACATCCTCGACGGCGTCGTGCCCCGCACCCGCCTCCCCGAAGTCCTCCGCACCGTCAACGACATCTGCGACCGGCGCGGCTTCCGCGTCTCCAACGTCTTCCACGCCGGCGACGGCAACCTCCACCCCAACCTCCTCTTCGACGAACGCGTCGAGGGCGAGGCCGAGCGCGTCCTCGACGCCGGCGAGGAGATCATGCGCGTCTGCGTGGACGTGGGGGGCAGCATCACCGGCGAGCACGGCGTCGGCCTGGAAAAGAAAAGCTTCATGCGCCTGATCTTCACCGACGACGACCTGCACGCCATGGAGCAGGTCAAGGAGGCCTTCGGCGCCACCGGCACCTTCAACCCCTGCAAGGTGCTCCCCACCGGCATCGCCTGCGGCGAGGGCTGGAAGCTGTCGCGCCTGCCCTCCATCCCCGGGGCCTACCTCTAGGCCATGACCGTGACGGCGCTGCATGACGCGCTGGCGGAAGCCGTGGGCCCCGACGGCCTGGCCCGCGGCGACCTCGCCCGCTTCGCCGTCGACGGCATCACGCCCAAGGCCGTCGCCGCCCCCGACTCTGCCGACGCCGCCTCGGCCCTGCTCCGTCTCGCCAACGACTCCAGCCTCGCCGTGGTCCCGCGCGGCGGCGGCGTCTCCATGGCCGCGGGCATGCCGCCCGGCCGCCTCGACGTCGTCCTCGAGACCCGGCGCCTCAACGCGCTCACCCTCCACGAGCCCGCCGACCTCGTCGCCGGGGCCCAGGCCGGCATGACCCTCGAGGCGCTCAACCGCGCCCTCGCCGAGCACGGCCAGATGCTCCCTCTCGACGCGCCCAGCCCCGGCCGCGCCACCCTCGGCGGCATCCTCTCCGCCGACGTGTACGGCCCCCGCCGCGCCTTCTACGGCACCGCCCGCGACCGCGTCATCGGCCTCCAGGCGCTCGACCCCTCCGGCACGCCGATCAAGGGCGGGGGACGGGTGGTGAAGAACGTCGCCGGCTACGATCTCCCCAAGCTCTTCATCGGCGCCCACGGCACCCTCGGACTCATCACCGAGGCCACCTTCAAGCTCGCGCCGCTCCCCGCCGCGCGGACGGCCATCGTCGGCGCATTCGCCAAGATCGGCCCCGCCCTCGACGCCGCCCTTGCCGTCCTCAAGAGCGGGCTCCGGCCCACGGCGCTCGACCTCCTCAACGGCGCGGCCTACCGGGCCGCGGCGAAGCGCGTCCAGATGCCCTCCATCTCCGACCGCGACTACTTCCTCGCCGCCGAGCTTGCCGGCGTCCCCGGCGCGGTCGAGCGCCAGAAGATGCAGGTCCATCGCGCCATCACCGGCGCCGGCGGCAAGTCGCTCCTCGCCGACGAGACTTCCCAGCAGGACGGCTTCTGGCGCGCCGTCATCGACCTCGGACGCACCGCGCAGCGCCCCGCCACCATGATCACCCGCTTCTCCACCCGGTGGGACGGCCTCGAAAAGCTCGTCCTGGGGCACGAAGCCCTGGCGGAGAGCAACGAGGCGGAAGCGGCGATCGAGGTCTACCTCGGCGTGGGCCTGGGACGCACCGCCTGGTGGGTCGGCGAGAGCCCGCCGCCGGAGCATGCGAAGATCGCCGCGATCATCGTCACCCTCCGCAAGGCGGCGGAGATCGCCGGCGGCCCCTTCGTCGTCGAAAGCGTCCCGCCCGCCGTCAAGAAGCTGGTCGACGTCTGGGGTCAGCCGGGCCCCGAATTCGACATCATGCGGCGGATCAAAGACCTGTTCGATCCCAACGAGGTAATGAGCCCCGGACGCTTCCTCGGCGGGCTCTAGAGGCGGCGATGACCACCGACACCGACCATGTCCACACCCCGGCGGCCCCCGGCTTCGCCGGCCCCGACGCGCCCCTCGAGGAAGACCTCTACAAGTGTGTCCACTGCGGGCTCTGCCTGCAGGTCTGCCCCACCTACGTCGAGCTCGGCGTGGAGACCGAGTCCCCCCGGGGCCGCATCGCCCTCATGAAGGGCGTCCACCAAGGCCGCATCGGCCTCACCGACGGCGTCGCCGGGCACCTCGACCTCTGCTTGCAATGCCGCGCCTGCGAGGCCGCCTGCCCCGCCGGCGTCCCCTACGGCCGCATGATGGAGGCTGCCCGCACCCAGATGGCGACGCACCGTCCCCGCTCCCTCCGCTACCGCCTCGGCGTCTTCCTCGGCCTGCGGCTCCTCCTCCACCACCCGGTCCTGCTCCGGACCGCCGCCTGGGCATTGAAGGCCTACCAGCGCACCGGACTCCAGGCCCTCGTCCGCGGGACGGGCCTTCTCCGGCCCGTCGGCGCACTCGACCGCCTCGAACGGCAGCTCCCCCGACTCGGTCGCTTCTACCGGCGCCCCCGCAAGCCGGTAGCGCCCCAAGGCGCCCCGTCGCGGCGCGTCGGTATGCTCGACGGCTGCGTCATGCCCCTCGTCTACGGACGCGTGAACGAGGCCACCGCGGCCGTCCTCGCCCGCAACGGCTGCGAGGTCGTCGTCCCCGCCCAGGGCTGCTGCGGCGCACTCAGCACCCACCTCGGCGAGCGCGACTCCGGCCGCGCCCTTGCCCGCCGCAACATCGACGCCTTCCTCGACGCCGGCGTCGACGCCATCGTCGTCAACTCCGCCGGCTGCGGCTCCACCATGAAGGAGTACCACGAGCTCCTGAAGGACGACCCCGCTTACCGCGAGAAGGCCGAGCGCTTCGCCGCCATGGTCCACGACGTCCACGAGTTCCTCGACGCCCTCCCCCTCGACCCGCCCACCGGCGACACCCCGGCCCGCGTCACCTACCAGGACTCCTGCCACCTCGCCCACGCCCAGGGCGTCGCCGACGCCCCCCGCCGCATCCTCGACGCCATCCCCGGCGTCAAGCTCGTCGAAATGGAGCGCTCCGACCTGTGCTGCGGCGCCGCCGGCGTCTACAACGTCACCCACCGCGGCATGTCCGACCGCCTCCTCGACAACAAGATGCGCCGTGCCGCCGCCACCGCCGCCGATGTCATCGCCACCGCCAACCCCGGCTGCATGCTCCAGCTCGAATCCGGCGCCCGCGAACGGGGCCTCCCCCTCCGCGTCGTCCACGTCGTCGAGCTCCTCGCCGCCTCCTACGCCGCTGAGGCAGAGGACACGGATTGACGACGCCGCAGGAATTTGGCAATAAGTTCGAGTGTTACCTGCTGGAACGCATGGTGCAGTTGGGAATGGCTTGCACTCCCAAACCCGTCCTCACGGATGGCAAGACTCCCGACTTCTGGGTCGAGCACAGGGGGAGGGCCTGCTACGTGGAGGCCACGCACACTCATGGGCCAGACGAATTCAGACAGAAGAGGGGCGAGGAGGACCTCGAGGAACTATTGGAGAAGAGCGTTCCAGGGGGTTGGGGCATAGTGTTGCAGTATCCGTACGGCGAAGACAAGCGACTAACCGGCCCCATCTCAAAGACTGACAAGGCCATCCAGAAAGTCGTGGCATGGCTCTCAACCGTGGATCCGGGCGCTGATGGGTCAATCTTGAAACTCGACATCCAGGGCGTCCGGGTCACACTCCAAGCCCACGGAATGCCGACGACCAAGAAGGTTACGGCCGGCTGGATCAAGAGCCACGGCCAAGGCGGGCTCGCCACGAAAAGATACGAGACGTTTAGGGGCTCCCTGAGGAAGAAGTACAACAAATACACCGCAGAACCAGAGAGCCTGGGAGACATCCCGCTGATCATTGCCATATTCGACGAAACGCTGGTTCAGGAATCGGTCAGTGAGGCTCTCTACGGAACGGTGATCCCTTACGTCTCGTTCAACAGACAAACCAGGGAAGTGTTGGGGTCCGGAACCAACACCCTGCGCGACGGAGTCTGGTTGAATAGCAGGGACGGAGAATTAAAACCCCGGCACGACCACCTCGCAGGGGTATGGCACTTCCAATCGATGCTGGATCCTGACAGGCGACCCGCATTCTTCCCCAACTCCAATCGCCAAGACCTCTGTTCGATCATCCCCGAGCCGCTACTGCAAGACTCAGTATCGCCTCCTGATGCCTAACTCCGCCGCCCTCCGCCGAACCGCGCTGCTGCTGGTGTTCGCCGGCCTGGCGTGGAACCTGGCCGAGGCCGGCGTCGCGTTCTGGGCGGGCGCCGAGGCCGGGAGCGTGGCCCTGCTGGCCTTCGGCCTCGACAGCATCGTCGAGCTGCTCGCCGGCGGTGTCTTGGTCTGGCGGCTGTGGGGCGACCGGGGCGATCAGGCGTCGGCGGTCGCCGAGCGGCGGGCGCAGCGCCTCGTCGGACTCAGCTTCTTCCTGCTCGCCGCCTACATCGTCATCCACTCCGGGACCAGCCTCCTGGGCTGGCTGCCCCAGCCTGAGCCCAGCCTCGTCGGCGTCGCGATCGTGGTCGCCAGTACCGTCGTGATGGCCGGCCTCTACGTGGGGAAGATGCGCATCGCCGCCCGGATGCAGTCCCGGTCCTTGCGCGCCGAGGCCATGGAAAGCCTCTCTTGCGACCTCCAGGACCTCTCCATCCTCGTCGGCCTCGGACTCAACAGCCTCTTCGCCTGGTGGTGGGCCGACCCCGTCTCCGCCCTCGTCCTCGTCCCCTTCTTCATCAAGGAAGGCCGGAAGAACGTCGCGGCCAACGGCGACGAGCACGACGGACGCGAGAACTGGGTCTGCTTCTGCCTGAACTGCCTCTACGGCGTGCGCAGCTGCCGGGCTGCCTGCTGCCAGGCCTGACCGGCGCCGCGGCCGCTGCCGCTACCTGAGGCGAATGACGCCGCAGGCGACGCGTTCACCCTCTCCGTGGTCTTCCGTATAGGTGTCGGGTTCCCCGTAGATGATGATGGCGGAACCGTCGTCGTCGAACACCGAGTGGTCCGCCCCGGTGCCTAAGGTGATGCCCGCCGTGAAGAAATCGGCCCGCGCGGTGCCGTCGGCGTTCGCGTACAGGTTGGGCAGGTCTCCGCCGTGCGGCCCAACACTTCCGCCCTTCTTCCAGGTGTCGTGCAGAAATCCGCCTTCGCCCGGGTCGAAGTGATCGCCGGCCGCCTCGAAGTCGGGCTCGCAGGCGCCGACGGCGTTGATGCTCACGGCGTGCCCGCCCGGCGTCAGCTCCCGCACTTCAACCGCGACGATGACGCCAACGGCGCCTTGCGTCAGGGTCACCGTGCCGATACCCGTCCCGTCCGGCGAGGCCAGCACAGCGTCGGCGGTCACGCCCACCGGCGGCTCATAGTCCGAGCCGCCGCGCAGCCACTCGAAGCCCAGCACGAGGAAGAGAACGATCAACAGGGGCAGCACAAAGATCACCGGGCCCAGTCTTCGAATCACCGTCGTGCCCCTTGCGCCCGCGAGGCCGACCGGCCGAGCATCCCAGCCTGCTCCCCGCTGCAGACCTGTTGCCTACAAACAAGACTCCGTGGTGTTGATACCACGTCCCCTCTCCGGCCTCTTACTGATACTCCCTATCACTAGGTGTCCAAAATCTACCGTTTGCCCCACGGCTTGTCAACTCAGCGGAGAACTGCGCAACCCGCGGCGGCGGCTAGTGACCCTTCCCAGTAGGGGCGACTCTTGTGGTCGCCCAACCCCTAATCGCCGCCAACCGCCATCGAACTCGCCGCCCCCTCCCTGTAGGGCAAGTCGCGACTCGCCCGTCCCCCACAACCGGGACCGCTATGCAAAGGGTCTCCGGCGGCGCTGCGAGTAGGCTTCGGGAGGCCGGTGCGCAACGAACGCGGCGGCTACTCCTCGTGGAAGTCGAAGCTGACCATCCAGTTGATGCCGAACCGGTCCGTGCACGAACCGAAGTACGACCCCCAGAACATGTCCTGCAGCGGCATCGTCACCGCGCCGCCCTCCGAGAGCTTGCCGAAGACCTCGTCGCTCTCCTCCCGGCTGCCCGCCGTGTACGAGATCGAGAAGTTGTTCCCCTGCTCCGGAGGCGGGCCGAACGCCGATGGCACGTCGCTGCCCATCAGCACCGTCCCTCCGATGCTGTACGACACGTGCATGACGTTCTCCCGCTCCGTCTCGGGCACCCCCATGTCCTCCGGCCCATCCCCGAACGTCTGAAAGATATCGAACTCGCCCCCAAACACCGACCGGTAGAACTCAAACGCCTCCCGGCACCCCTCTCTGAAGTGCAGATACACATTCAACGACATCGTCGCCTCCTTGCTCGTAGCCCGCCGAGCCTACCGGAGCGCCGCCATCGGCGCCAGCCCCCCGTGTCGCCCGCGCGTGTTGCGCGGCGCGAAGCACGAGCCACGGATAGCGGCCACTCCTGTACCTGGAAAGCCCGCCCTAGCGTCGTCTGGGGAACCTACCCCGCCGCGACCGCCGCCAACGACCGCTCCGCCGCCGCGACGCCGGCACCGGGCTCGACGGCGCAGCCCTGCGCCGCGAGCACGCGCCCCAACGCGTCCAGGAAGAGGCGGACGTTGTCCGGGGTCGAGTTGTAGCCCATGAGGCCGATGCGCCAGGCGTTGCCCGCGAACGGGCCGAGGCCGGCGCCGACTTCGATGTCGTGCTCGTTGAGCAGCGCGCCGCGCACCTCGGCGTCAGACGCGCCCTCGGGGACGCGCACCGTGGTCAGGGGGTAGGCCCGGTAGGCCGGGTCGACGATCAGCTCCACCCCAAGCGCCTCCAGCCCCGCGTACAGCGCCAGCGAGTTCCGCCGGTGCCGCGCGTGCCGCGCCTCCAGCCCCTCCTCCAGGATCACCGCCAGGGCCTGGTGCAGACCGTAGATCATCGACACCGGCGCGGTGTGGTGATAGCCCCGCACGCCGTTCTCGCCCCGCCAGTACCGCAGCACCGACCGGATGTCGAGGTACCAGTTGGCGACCGTCGACTCCCGGGCGCGGACCACGTCGAGCGCGCGCTCGTTGAACGTCACCGGCGCCAGCCCCGGCGGTGCGCCCAGGCACTTCTGTGTCCCCGAATACGCGATGTCGACGCCCCAGGCGTCCACCTCGACGGGCACCCCCGCCAGCGAGGTGACGCAGTCGATCAGGAAGAGCGCCCCGCGGTCGTGGGCCAGGTCGGCGAGCCCGTCCAGGGGCTGCAGCACCCCCGTCGACGTCTCCCCGTGCACCACCGCCACCATCTTGACCTTGTCCACGCTGTCGAGGGCCGCCTCGACCGCCTTGGGGTCGAGTGGCTGACCCCACTCACCTTCGGCGCGGACGACGTTGCCGCCGTAGCGCTCCACCATCTCGCCGATGCGCCCGCCGAAGAAGCCGTGCATGCCGATGACCACGTTGTCGCCGGGCTCGACGACGTTGCACACCGCCGCCTCCATGCCCGCCGACCCGGTGCCCGACACGGCGATCGTGGCGTCGTTCTTGGTGCGGAAGACGGCCCGCTGCATCGCGCAGACCTCCTCCAGCACGTCGATGAAACGCGGGTCCATGTGGCCGATCACCGGCCGGGCCAGCGCCTCCTCGACCCTGGGGTGGACGTTGGCCGGTCCGGGCCCCAGCAGGGTCCGTTTCGGCGTATCGAGCAAACGCGGCGCGCTATCGGGCACAGCAGGGCCTCCGGGGAGCATGACTTCAACAGGAGAGCGAATCAGAAGGGACGCTCCCAGCCTAGCAGCCCCCAAATCCGCCGGTCAACCCGAGGGAGGGCCTCTAGGTCAGCAGCCGCACTTGACGCCGGCCGCGGCGTGGGCGCCGTCGCCGTGGGTGGCGTAGCCGTCGCGCTTCCACCAGTCGAGCCCGCCGATGAGCTCGCGCACCTCGAAGCCAAGCTCCAGGAGCTTCATCGCCGTCTTCGTCGAAGCGTTGCAGCCGATGCCGTCGCAGTAGCAGACGTAGCTCTTCGACCTGTCTAGCGACTGCGTGGACTCGGGGCCGATCTCCCGGTGCGGGAGGCTGACCGCGCCGGGAATATGCTCGTGGGCATAGGCGTCGGCCGACCGGCCGTCGACCACGACGATCGCCTCGCCCTGCTCGAGGGCCTCGTAGAGGTCCGCCGAGTCCATCTCGTAGGCGAGCTTGTGCCGGTAGAAGTTCAGCTGCTCGGTGCTCATGGAGGTCTCTACGCCGTATCCTCCCGGAAGGCTTTGGCCCGTTCAAGGAGGAACGGCAGCCCCTCCCCCGACGGCGTCCGGAGCAGGATGTCGCACGCGCCGGACAGCGCCGTCTCCAAGGGGTTCACCTCGATGAGGCGCGCGCCGCGCTGCTGCGCGATTGAGGGCAGCCCCGCCGCCGGGTAGACCAGCGCCGACGTCCCGATCAGCACCACGCAGTCCGCCATCAGCGCCTGCGTCTGGCAGACCTCGAGCACGTCCACCGGAATCGGCTCGCCGAACATGACGCCGTCGCCCTTCACCAGCCCCTGGCAGTGCGGACAGCGCACCGGCAGCTTGTCGAGCGACACCTCGTCCGCCTCGAAGCGGGTCACGCAGTTGATGCAGCGGTACTTGAACCGGTTCCCGTGGATCTCCGCGACGTTGACGCTCCCCGCCACTTGGTGCAGGTTGTCGACGTTCTGGGTCACGATGTGGCGGATGAACCCCTCGCGCTCCATCTCCGCCAGCGCGTAGTGGCCGGGGTTCGGCTTCGCCTTCTCCATCGCCTCCGAGAAGGCCGCCATGTCGGGGTCCTGCGGCCGCAGCCGCTGCTCCCACCACGCCTCCGGGTCGTTGAGGAAGGCGTCGTACATCCGCATGTCCGGCTCGCCCTTCTTCGTCCACAGCCCGCCCGGACCGCGGAACGTGGGGATGCCGCTCTCCGCCGACATGCCCGCACCGACGAGCGCGATGGCGTGCCGCGAGCGGGCGAGGATCTGCGCCGCCTCGTCGAAGGCGCGCCGGTGGTCGTCGCCGATGGCCATAGCCCGCCCATGCTAGTCAGCGGGCAGCGCCCTAGCAAGCGTCGACGGCGCCCCCGGCCACGCGCAGCACCCGCGACTCTTCGAGGAAGTCCGCCTCGAACGCCGCGAGGTCGGCCGTGGTGATGATCGCCTGCGCGTGCCGCTCGACCCGCTCCGTCAGATAGCGCCGCCGCGCCGGATCGAGCTCGGAGAGCACGTCGTCGAGCAGCAGCACCGGCGGCTCTCCCGACCGCTCCTCCATGAATCGGGCCTCCGCCAGCTTCAGCGCCAGCGTCGCCAGCCGCTGCTGCCCCCGCGACCCGAACGCCGCCAGGTTCGCCCCGCCGACGCTGAAGGTGAAGTCGTCGCGGTGCGGCCCCACGAGCGTCGTCCCCTGCGCCACTTCGCGGTCCTGTCCCTCGGCCAAGGCCTCCTTGAACAGTGCCCCCATCTCGTCGTCTCCCGCCTCCAGCGCACCGGCCAGCGAGGGCACGTACGTCAGGTCGAGCCGCTCCGCGCCGTCGGTCAGCTCGCCGTGGGTCTCCGCCGCCAGCGCGCCGAGCCGCTCCAGCGCCATCCGCCGCGCCGCCACAACCACGGCGCCCGCGGTCACCAGCCCTTCGTCCCAATACGGCAGCTCGTCGACGCCGGCTCGCCGCTCGCGGACCGCCTTGAGCAGCGAGTTGCGCTGCGGCAGCACGCGGTTGTACTCCTGCAAGCTGCGAAATAGGCGTGCATCGACCTGCGATAGGGTCAAATCCAGGTAGCGACGACGTGCCGATGGGGGTCCAAACACCAGCTCGACGTCCTGCGGCTCGAACAGCACCGCCTGCACCTCGCCGACGAGCCCCGCCGCCGGGCGCGTCACCCCGTTCACCCGCACCCGCTTCTGGAGGTGCGCTCCCTCGCCGCCGGGCCCGCCCGGCGTCCGCTGCAGCACGATGTCGATCGTCAGCCGTGGCTCGCCGCCGCCCGACTTCTGGACCTCCGCCTCAACACGCGCGTACGGGATGTCCGCGTCTGACTTCAGGCTGACGATCTCGCGCTCATGCCGCGCGCGAACGGACTTCGCGGCGGCCAGCATGAACAGCGCTTCGAGGATGTTCGTCTTCCCCTGACCGTTGTCCCCGTGCAGCACGGTACGGCCGGGAGCGAGCTCCAAGTCAAGCTCGCGAATATTGCGAAAGTATTCGAGGCGAAGCCGGCGAATCAGCAACCGGACCCTCGCTCATGAAGCGCCCACAGTCGTGGGCGGCTAGCTGACGGGCTCGGCGACCCCGTTGTTGGTCGGACTCTCCCGGTCGCGCGACAGGATCTCGCGCCCGCGCCGCGCCGTGGCAAGCAGCGCGCCGAGCTCGCCTTCGAGCTTCTCCAAGACCTCGTCGGCATAGTCGTCGGCGCCCTTCACGCGCTGCCGGGCGATCTCCTCGGCCCGCTCGAGTACTTCGCCGGCCTGCTCCCGCGCCTCGGCGATGATGCGCTCGGCGGTGGTCCGCGCGTCCCGGTAGACCTGCGTATCCGACACCTTGGTCATCGACTGTTCGTCGGCCTCGGAGCGGATGCGCTTCGCCTCGGCCTGCGCCTGCGTCAGGATCGAGTCCTTGAACCGGATGATCTGCTGCGCCTCCGAGATGCCCTTCGGCAGCGCCTTCTTCAGGGCCGCGCACAGGCCGTTCAGCTCGGCGGGGTTGAGTACCGCGCGGTTGGTCAGGGGAGTTTCGTCGCCGACGATGTCAGCGCTTCGAGTTTCTCAAGAATCTTGAGGGCCTCGACGTTCGCGTCGGCCGGGCTGTTCTCCTTCTTCATGCGACTCCTCCCCTCCTGCCGGCGCCAGCGTTATGCCAGCGTCAGCTTTTCGCGCAACGCCTTCTCCACGTGCTTGGGGACCAGGTTGTCGATCCGCCCGCCCAGCGAGCAGACCTCCTTGAGAAGGCTGGAGCTCAGGAACTGGTATTCGATTCTCGTCATCATGCAGACCACCTCGATCGAGGGGTCCATGTTTCGGTTCATCATCGCCATCTCGAACTCGTACTCGAAGTCCGAGTTGGCCCGAAGGCCCCGCACCATCGCCGTCGCCGAGATCTCCTTGGCGTAGCCGATGGTGAGGCCCTTGTATGTCCGGACGGAGACGTTGGGCACTCCGGCCATGGCCTCTTCGAAGAGATGGACGCGCTCGTCGGTGTCGAAGAGCAGCTTCTTCGGCGGCGCGTCGAACACGCCGATGACGAGCTGATCGAAGATCTTCGCGGCGCGTTTGGCGATGTCCACGTGGCCGTTGGTTGCGGGGTCGAAGCTCCCCGGGTAGAGCGCGATGGTCATGGCTTAGGCCCCGGCAGCCTCGCGGGGCTCATAAAACGATAGGGTGGTGTCGCCATAGCGCCGGCTCGACAGAAGCTCCAGACCTTGCGGTTCGGGAGTCGCCGACCGGGCGGCGTGTTCGAGGACGATGCGGCCGCCGCTTCGGACAATGCCCCCGGACGCGATAGCGCCGAGCGCTTCATCCGCCTCCGTGGCGGCGTAGGGGGGATCGGCGATCGCCAGATCGAAGGTCTCGTCCGTCGCTTGTAGGTACTTCATAACCGTCGCGCACGAAACCGCGGCCTGGTCCTGCAGCCCCGCGGCGCGGAGCGTCTTCCGGATCGCCGCGCATTGCCGGCGGTCCCGCTCCACGAAGCGCGCGAAGGCGGCTCCGCGGCTCAACGCCTCGATCCCCATCGCGCCCGCGCCCGCGTAAAGGTCGAGCACTCGCGCCCCTTCCAGTCGCTCAGGCCCCAGCGCCGAGAAGAGGGCGCCCCGAACGCGCGCGGACGTGGGCCGCACCCCGGGGGCCTTGGCCTCGAGCCGCGTCCCCTTGACGCGTCCGGCGATAACTCTCACGACACAAAATCCAAAACCGCGTTCAAGGGGATGTCTCCATGATACGTGCGGCCCCTCATTCCGTCAACTTGCGACGGCCCCGCCTACACCTTGCGCGCGTACATGGTGATGCCGTCCGACCAGTCGAGCCCTCGCGCCAGGCCATGCATGGCTCTGAGCGCCGGCGCCGCCGCCGAGAGCAGCCCCGTCTTGTGGAGCAGGCGGATGGGTGCGTAGAGGCCCGTCTCCGTATCGTCGGACTCCGTCACCGCCGCCAGAGTTGGCGTCTCCGCCACCTTGAACGTCTCCAGGCCCACCGCGGCGGCCATGCGCGTCAGGGTGCGGCGCGAGAAGTAGTAGGTGTGCTCCGGCACGTTGTAATGCCGCCAGCGCCCGCCCACGAGCTTCGGCCAGAGGCCTTCTACGTCGTGGGTGGCCACGATCAAGACCCCGCCGGGCCGCAGGAGCCGGTGCACCGCCTGCAAGACGCCCTTGGGGTCCGGCAGGTGCTCGATAGTCAGGAGCATCGTGGCAAGGTCGACGCTCTCCGGCGGGCATTCAAGCTGGTCGATGGTGCCCGTGACGACATCCAGTCCCAGTTCCCGGCGGGCGTATTCCGTGGCGTAGGCGGAGACGTCCACGCCGCAGGGCGACCAACCGCGCCGGCGCAGTTGGTCGAGCACGATGCCCATGCTGCACCCCACGTCCAGCGCCACGCCTGGGGTCATGTCCTTCAGGGGCCGCAGCAGCTCGCCGACCACGAAGGCCAGGTGGGCCTCTAGGGCCAGGTAGTTGGGGTAGCCCAGCCGGACATCCTCGTAGTCGGTCCCCCCGCCGTAGTAGTCCGCGGTGTCATAGATCGTCGCCAGATCGGCGGCCGCCGGGCGCGGATTCAGGAACGTCAGGCTACAGGCGTCGCACCGCACGATCCGGTAGCCGCGCACCACGTGCCGCTCCGTGTGCTCCTCCGCCCCGCACAGGTTGCATGCCACGGTTTCTAGTTGGGATTGGGTCATCTGCCTTCCTCCCGCGGGGCCAGAGCGTATCACGCGCGCGGGCTCTCGGCCCCCCTCATGTATAATCGCGGCATCCCGTCAACGGCCCTTCCCATGGACTTGAAAGCCCTGATCCACGACGTTCCCGACTTCCCTTCGCCGGGAATCGTCTTCAAGGACATCACGCCGCTGCTCCAAGACCCCGGCGCCGTGCGCCATGCCGTCTCCCTGCTCGCCGACCGCTACCGCCCCGGCGGCGTCGACGCCGTCGTCGGCATCGAGTCGCGCGGCTTCATCTTCGGGGTACCGCTGGCGCTGGAACTCGGCGCTTCCTTCGCACCCGCCCGCAAGGCGGGCAAGCTTCCCCGCGAGACGGTCAGCGCGGAGTACGCCTTGGAATACGGCTCGGCCCTCATGGAGTTGCACGCCGACGCCATCGTCCCCGGCCGGCGGGTGCTGCTCGCCGACGACGTCCTGGCCACCGGCGGCACCATGGCCGCGGCCCGCGACCTCGTGACCCGGCTCGGCGGCGAGGTTGTCGGCGCCGCCGTGCTCATGGAGCTCGGCTTCCTCAACGGCCGCGGCAAGCTCGACGGCCTCGACGTCTTCTCCCTCATCCGCTACTAGCATGAGCCCCCTCGATACGGTCACCTTCGACCTCTGGCAGACGCTGATCGTCGACTCGATGGAACTCGGCGCGCCGAGGATGCAGGCGCGGCTCGACGGCATCGCCGCGGCCTTGGGCGAAGAAGGCTTCGACTTCCCCTACGACCACCTGCGCAAGGCCACCCGGACCACCTACGAGATCCTCGACGAGGTCCGCACCAACGAGGGCGACGTCACCTTCACCGAGCAGGTGGAAATCTTCCTAAAGGCCGTCGACGAGGACATTGCGGCGCGGCTCTCGCCGGAGACCCGCGCCGAGGTCGAGCGCCACTACGCCGACTCCTACCTCGACCATCCCCCGCAGGTCGACCCCGAGGCGGCGGACGTGCTCGCCGCGACGCGCGAGATGGGGCTGAAAGTCGCCCTAATCTGCAACACCGGCGCGACGCCGGGGGTCACCCAGCGCACCTTCCTCGAGCGCGTCGGCCTGATCGGCTACTTCGACACCCTCACCTTCTCCGACGAAGAGCGCCTCTCCAAGCCCGCCAAGGCCATCTTCGACCGCACACTTGAGCGTATCGGCTCGACGGCCGACCGGGCCCTGCACATCGGCGACCACCACCGCAACGACGTCGAGGGCGCCAAGCGTGCCGGCCTCCGCGCCATCTGGCTCCGCCGCAACGACTCCGAGCCGGCCATCTCTCCCGACGCCGAAATCGTCAGCCTCGGCCAGGCCGTCCCCATCATCCACCGCCTCGTTGAAGCGTTTCCGTAGCGCTTCAGTTGCGGACGGGGCCGCGTTCTCGTATCATTTCCTGGTGCGCTTTCCGACGTCCGGCGTGAGCCGGCGTCCGTCACCCCAGCAACGTTCCACACAGGTGTCTCGTCATGGCTACGATCACGCTCACGGCCAGCCCCAGGGCCATCCTCGGTAAGCGGTCGCGCTATCTCCGGCGCGCCGGCATCACGCCCGCCAACCTCTACGGCGCGGGCATCGACTCGACCGCCCTGCAAGTAGACACCAGGCATCTGATTGACACCATCGTCCAGACGACCAGGAACACACCCGTCAGCCTGCAGATCGACGGCGAGGCGGAGGCCCGCACCGTCTTCCTCTGGCGCGTACAGCGCGATCCCCTCACCGAGGACGTCCTCCACGTCGACCTCTTCCACGTCGAGGCGACCCGCACCATGCGCGCCACCGTGCCCATCTATCTCGACAACGTCGATCCCGACCTCGAAAAGTTCAGCAAGCGCGTCAACCAGCTCCTGAACGAGGTCGAGGTCGAAACCCTGCCCATGGACTTGCCCGAGGAGATCCGCCTCGACGGCGCCCAGCTCCAAGAGCTCGACGACGAGATCAAGGTCGAGGCGATCGATCTCGGGGACAAGGTGACCGTCCTCACCGACCCCGAGCTCATCGTCGCCAAGGTCTTCGAGTACATCGAGCGCGTCGAGGAAGAAGAGGAAGAAGTCCTCGAGGGCGAAGAAGGCGAAGAGGGCGAGGGCGAAGAGGGAGAAGAGGGCGCTGCCGAGGGCGGCGACGACGCCCCCGCCGAAGGCGACTAACTCGGCAGCACCGAGCCGGCGAAGTCCCGCCGTCCCGCCGCGAACCCTTCCGCCGTCATGGCGCGCTTGCCTTCGGGCTTGAGCGCCGTCACCGCGAGGCCGCCGCCGCCCGTTTCGATGACGATGGCGTGTTCGTCGCTTGTGTGGACGCTCCCCGGCGCGCCGCCCGCTGCCTCCACGGGCAGCGCCTCCAGGATTTCGATGCGGGCCTCGCGCCAGAAGGTGAAGCTCCCCGGCCATGGACGGTAGGCGCGGACCTGCCGCGCGATGCGCTCCGCTCCCTCCGACCAGTCGATCCGCCCGTCCTCCCGCGTCAGGCGCTTGGTGAAGGTCGCCGCCGACTCCTCCTGCGGGATCGGCTCGAGCTCGCCGGCGAACCAGCGGTCCAACGTCGCCGCCGTGAGAGCCGCGCCGTGGGCGGCGAGCCGTTCGCTCAGCGTTTCGCCGGTGTCGCCGTCGCCAATGGCCTCCCGCTCTTGGGCCAGCACCGGACCGCTGTCCATGCCCTCGTCGATGAGCATCACCGTCACGCCGGTCTCCCGGTCACCGGCCAGGATGGCCGCGGGGATCGGCGACGCGCCGCGCCACCTCGGCAGGAGCGACGGGTGCAGGTTGAGCGCGCCCTTGGGGAAGGCGTCGAGCACGGGCTTAGGCAGGAACTTGCCGTAGGCGGCCACCACCGCTGCGTCGGGCCGAAGCGCCGCCAACGCCGCCACTGTCTCGGAGTCCTTCAGGCTCTTCGGCGTGCGTGTCTCGAGGCCCAGCTCGGCCGCGCGCCGCTTGACCGGGCTTTCCATCACCCGCCTGCCCCGGCCCGCGGGGCGGTCGGGCTGCGAGTAGACCGCCACGAGCTCGTGCGGCCCGTCGGCGAGCGCCACGAGCGTGGGCAACGCGAACGCCGGGGTGGCCATGAGCACGATCCTCGCCATGCCGCGATTATAGGCCCCGGCGGCCCGCAGGCCGCGCTCTGAATACAAACCTGTTTGGCGTTTCGCATGACCCGGCAAAATCGGCGGAAATTCGTCGCGGCGCGCCCTTGACCCCGCTTTCCGCGCGTTGATAGCGTTGCCGCCGAACGTTCGCCGGTTGCTTTCCTCCGGCAGGCATAACCCCCCAAGGAAACAGGCCTCTAGGAGTCCTCCTTTTGCCTCCACCTACTCCATCGGCCCGGGACACATGGGCCGCCGTGCTCGGCGGCCTCCAGCTTGAAGTAACCCGCCATAACTTCGACACCTGGCTCAAGGACACCGTAGGGCTGAGCGCCCAGGGCGGCGAGTTCACCGTGGGCGTTCCCAGCGGCTTCGTCGCCGAGTGTCTTGAGAAGCGCATGGCTCCCCTCATCGTCCGGGGGCTGAAGGGCCGGACGGGGGCGGACTGGGCCGTCCGCTACGAGGTCCTCGGCGACGGGGGCGTCGCCGCGCCCGCGCCTCAGCCCTCCGCGCCCAGCGCGCGGGTCCGGGGCGCCGGCGCCGCCCTCAACTCGCGCTACACGTTCGAGACGTTCGTCGTCGGCAAGGCCAACCGCTTCGCCCACGCCGCCGCCATGGCCGTCGCCGACAACCCCGGCGAGGCCTACAACCCGCTCTTCATCCATGCCGGCGTCGGCCTCGGCAAGACCCATTTGCTGCACGCAATAGGCCACGCGGTCGCCACGCAGGGTCGGCGCTACCTCTACGCCAGCGCCGAGCATTTCACCAACGACTTCGTCTCCGCCCTCCGCGAGAACCGCGTCGAGGACTTCCGCGACAAGTACCGCCAGACCGACGTCCTCCTCATCGACGACATCCAGTTCATCGCCGGCAAGGAGCACTCCCGCGAGAGCTTCTTCCACACCTTCAACGACCTGCACACCTCCGGCAAACAGATCGTCATCACCAGCGACAGCCGCCCCAAGTCGATACCCTTGCTGGAGGAACGCCTCAGCTCCCGCTTCGAGGGCGGCCTCACCGCCGACATCAGCCCGCCCGACCTCGAGACCCGCATGGCCATCCTCGGCGCCAAGGCCGACCAGGCCGGCGTCCACCTCAAGGACGACGTCATCGAGGTCTTGGCGCGCAAGTTCCTCCACAACGTCCGGGAGCTCGAAGGGGGCCTCAACAGGGTGCTGGCCATGGCCCAGATGGGCCGCCGGGACATCGACCTCTCCCTCGCCGAGCAGGCGATCGGCGACTTCCAGGCCGAGCCCTCCCGGGCCCGCAACTACCACCCGCTCGACATCATCGACGGCGCCGCCGCGTACTACGGCCTCACCGCGGACGACCTCGCCGGCGCTACCCGCAAGAAGAACATCGCCCACGCCCGGCAGGTCGCCGCCTACCTCCTCCGCCAAGAGACCCGCCTGTCGCTCTCCGACATCGGGCGGCTCCTCGGCGACCGCGGCCACTCCACGATCCTCCGCGCCCACGGCAAGATCGCCGCCGACATCGATGTCCATTCGGACCTCCGCCGGCAGGTCGGCGAGATCCGCGATGCCCTCGACCGGCGACGCTCCCGGGCCGTCTCCTAGCCTCGCGTTCCGGCGATTTCCTGTGCATAACCGCGCTATTTCTGTGCGTAACGCAGGAAAACTTGTGCGCTCCGTCCATTGCTCGTCCGCCCGCTCGACAACCGCCACAACCTCCCACACGCCCGCGCCCACGCCGCGCACCACGACGCACGTCCGCACGCACCGCCTACGCCTTGAAGGCCCGCCCACTCAACCGCACAAGTGCACACCCTTATCGTTAATTCCGATAAGCTATCCCATACACGTACCTATGTATTCATTCTTCGATACTGTCAGTATCACGGTGCGGTCCGGTGACGGCGGCAATGGCGCGGTCAGCTTCCGGCGGGAGAAGGGCGTCCCCAAAGGAGGCCCCGACGGCGGGCGCGGTGGGGATGGCGGCAGCGTCGTCCTGAGGGCCGATCCACAGATGAGCACACTGAGCGCCTTCCGCCGCCGCCGGCGCTTCAACGCCGAGCGCGGCGTGAACGGACGGGGCAAGGACATGTACGGTCGCAAGGGGCAGAACGTCGTGGTCGATGTCCCCGCCGGCACCGAGGTCTGGATCGACGGCAAGGGGCAACCGGTGCGGGTGGCCGACCTGACGGAGTCGGGGGAGGAATACATCGCGGCCGTCGGTGGCCGGGGAGGCAAGGGCAACGCCGACTTCGTCTCGTCGACCCAACAGGCCCCGTACATCGCCGAGAAGGGCGAGCGCGGGGAGGAGCGGACCTACCGGCTGGAGCTCAAGCTCATGGCCGACGTAGGGATCATAGGCCAGCCCAACGCGGGCAAGTCGACGCTGCTGCAGTCCGCGACGATGGCATCCCCGAAAGTCGCCCCCTACCCGTTCACGACACTGGAGCCGCAGCTCGGGGTGGTGACCCTGGGCTGGGAGAGTTTCGTCCTCGCCGAGATACCGGGCCTGATCGAGGGGGCCCACCTTGGGGTGGGTCTCGGGCACGAGTTTCTGCGCCACGGCACCCGCACCCGCGCCCTGGTCCACCTCGTCGACGGCGGACTTGATGACGTCGCCGCCGCGGTCCGCGAGGTGAATGAGGAGATTGAGGCCTACGGCGCGGGCTTGGAGCGCAAGCCGCAGATCCTCGCCGTCAACAAGATCGACATGCCCGAAGTCGCGGCCCGCGAGGCCGAGATACGCAACGACCTTGCGTGGTTCGACGGGCCGCTCCACTTCGTTTCCGGCGCCTCCGGCCAGGGCGTGTCCGAGCTCATGCGCGCCGCGGCCGCCGAGGCGCAGCGCGCGCCCGCCATGCCGGAGCCGGAGGTCGTTCCCGTGCCGCAGCCGGTCGCCGTGGGCGGCGGAGCCCCGCGCGTCTACGTCACCGCGGAGGGCGAGTACGTCGTCGAGCACCCGGCGGCAGAGCGCCTCGTCGCCGGCAGCGATTTGCGCAAGTGGGCCGGACTCGCCCAGCTCAAGCTGCAGCTCGACCGCCTGGGCGTGACCGACGCCCTGGAGCACGCCGGCGTCTCCATGGGCGACACGGTGCGCTTCGGAGACGCCGAGCTCGAGTGGTAGACGCGCCATGACCCTGGGCATCTTCGGCGGGACCTTCGACCCCATCCACACCGGCCACCTGATCGTAGCCCGGGCCGCGCTCGAATCGCTCGAATTGGACGAGGTCCTTTTCATCCCCGCCGGCAGGCCGTGGATGAAGGCCGGCGAAGACGTGTCGCCGCCGGAAGACCGTGCGAGGATGGCCGAGCTCGCCGTGGCGGGTGATTCCCAGTTCCGGGTCTCCCGCATGGAGATCGAGCGGCCGGGGGAGACCTACACCCTCGACACGCTGCGCGCCCTCCCCGCGGAAGACGGCCGGCCCGTCCTCCTGCTCGGCGCCGACGCCTTCGCCAACTTCGCCGCCTGGCGCGAGCCGGCGGAGGTCGCCCGCCGCGCGAGGATTGCCGTCCTAGGCCGCCCAGGCCGCGACACAGCGGCGACCATCGACGAAGTGAGGGGCGAGGTCGCCAACGTCGATGCCGCGCCGCTGGAGGCCCCTCTGATCGAAATCAGCGCCACCACGATCCGCGACCGTGTTCGCCGGGGCCTCCCGATCCGCGACCTGGTTCCCCCGCCCGTTGCCCGCTACATCGCCGCCCGCGGGCTCTACCGAGCCGAGGGCCAGCCGACCGCCGGCAGCCGCCGCGATCGCCTGAAGGAGATCATCGAGACGCGGGCCGTCATGCGCGGCTCGTTCACCCTCGCGTCGGGGAAGACCAGCTCGTACTACTTCGATGGCCGCCGCGCCACTCACGACCCGGATGGCGTGCGCCTGATCGGCGAGCTCGTCGCCGATCTCCTCGACCCTGGTGTCGCGGCCATCGGCGGTCCGGCGACGGCGGCGAACCCCATCATCACGGCGACCCAGATCGCCGCGGCCCGCGCCGGACGCCCGATCGACGCCTTCTACGTGCGCTCCCAGACCAAGGAGCACGGGACCAAGAAGCTGGTCGAGGGCAACCTCCCTGGGCCCGGCGCCGAGGTCGTGATCGTCGACGACACCATGACCACCGGCGGCTCCCTCCGCCACGCCATCGAGGCCGTCGAGGCCGAGGGCTGCAAGGTCGTGAGAGTCCTCGTCGTCGTCGACCGCGGCGAGGGCGGCGCCGACGCGCTCCGCGCCCGCGGCTACGAGGTCAGCGCCCTCTTCCACGCCGACGCCAACGGCAACCTGACGTAGGGCACGGACTTCAGACAAACGAAGAGGCGGACCGAAGGCCCGCCTCTTTTTCGTTCAGGGTGGATGGAGTTCAGACGCGCTAGACGTCGAGGTTCTTGACGGCCTTGGCGTGGCTCTGGATGAAGGCCTTGCGCGGGGCGACCTCTTCGCCCATCAGGGTGGTGAAGGCGTCCTGGCAATCGGTGAGGTTGTCGATGTCCACCTTGAGCAGGGTGCGGGTCTCCGGGTTCATGGTGCTCTCCCAGAGCTGCTCGGGGTTCATCTCGCCGAGACCCTTGTAGCGCTGCAGGTTGAGCCCCCGCACGCCGCCTTCGAGGATCTCGTCCACCATGTCGATGAGGGCGGGGGCGGAGTCGAACGCGCCTAGGTCCCGGTCGCGGCGCTTCACCGTGTAGGGCGCACCGGCGTCGTACTCGGCCAGCGTGGCGTACTCGTCGTAGAGCCGGCGCAGCGTGCCGCCCACGAACGAGGAGCCGAAGGCGGCGGTCTGAGGGCCGCCGTTGCGCACGCTCAGCTCGAACGAGGTG
>OZ220083.1:0-698170 GCA_964291475.2 Dehalococcoidia bacterium
CCGCTAGGGCCACGCGGGGCGCTCTCGTCGTACAATCAACCGACGCCTTCTTTTCGGCGCCTACGTCATGGACCTGAATCTCGGCGACAGTCTCGGCCGATTCCAGATCGAAGCGAGGATCGGAGCTACCGGCCTCGCCAGCCTCTACCGGGCGCGTGAGACGACGACGGGCCGCCGCGTCGCCCTCAAGGTCCTTCGCCCCTACCTGTCCGAGGCCTCGAACGCCGCCGAGGACTATCTCTCGATCACGGCCCGCGCCGCCGCGCTCAGTCATCCCCGCGTCGCGTCGATCGTGGACTGGGGCATGGAGGACGTGCCCTGGACCGCCTTCGCGCTCGCGGAGGGATCGCTCGCGGACGACTCCCGCCCTCGAACGCCGCGGGAGGCGGCCCGCATCGTCTCCGACGTCGCCGAGGCACTGGACGCCGCCCACGCCGCGGGCCTGCTGCACCTCGACCTGAAGCCCGGCAACGTGCTCATCGACGACGAAGGGCGCTTCCTGCTGAGCGACTTCGGCATGCCCGTCGTCGCCGCCGGAGTCGATCCGCTGGTGCGCGTGACCTCGAAGACGCCGCTGGCAACCTTTATGTCGCCGGAGCAGGCCGATCTCGGCGCAACCACACCGGCGAGCGACATCTACTCCCTCGGCGTGCTTGCATACTGGCTGCTCACCGGCGGCGAGGCGCCCTACGAGGGCGGCGACGCGGCGACGGTCGCCGCCAAGCAGCTTCGCTACCCGGCGCCGAGCCTGGAGGACGCCGCTCCCGGAGTGCCCCGCGAGGTCGCCGGCGTCGTGGCGCGGGCGCTGTCGCGGAACCCGGAATCGCGCTTCGCCACGGCGGGCGCCTTCGCCCAGGCCCTGACCCAAGCGGCGGATGCTGCTCCCGACGCGCCGGCAGAAGAGAGCGCGCGCCGGCGCGCAAGGCCGGAGGTGACAGTCAACGTACCCGCTCCCCTTCGGCCGCCGGCCCCCGACGAGCCGTTCAAGGCGGCACGCATACGGTGGTCGGGCGAGCGGTGGCGAAGCGTGGCGACGACCAAGACACAACGGACCCTTACCGTCGGCGGCATCGCTGCTGCCATCGTCATCGCGATACTGGTCCAGTTCGCCCTGACCGGCTCGTCGATCTCCCCGACGCCGGGAGTCACGTCGGCATCGTCGGCGGAGAACTGGACGATGAACCAGGGGGACCCGCTCCACAGCGGCATCCTTCCCGGCCCGGGGCCGTCGCTCTCGGGCGAGGTCGCTTGGACCATCAGCCGGATCGGACGGATCACCCATGAGCCCCTGGTGGTGGACGGCGTCGCCTACTGGAGCCCCGGCGACCGCAACTTCCTGGCTCTGGATGCCGCCACCGGCGCGACGCTGTGGGAGGTGACGGAGCTCGGCTTCGTGAACGTGACGCCCGCCTACGCCGAAGGCAGGCTGTACATCGCCACCGTGGAGGGGCTGTCCGTCCTCGACGCCGCCACGGGGTCGCCGCTGTGGAGCCTCCCTTTGCAGGGGCCGAACGACTCCTCTCCGGTGGTCAAAGACGGCGTCGTCTACCTCGGCACCGGCGGCGGGGAGGTGCTCGCGCTCGATGCCTCCACCGGCGAGGAGTTCTGGAGCTTCGCGGCAGGCGGTGTGTTCAGTACCGGTCCGGCACTGACCGAGGACGGCCTGCTGGTTGCGTCGACGCGCGGCGGCAACGTCCACCTCTTCAACGCCCGGAATGGCGACCAGCGCTTGGACTACCGCCTGTCGGCGTCGAGCGAGGGTGAGGCCGTGATCGACGGCGGCCGCGCCCTGATCGGCCAGGCCAACGGCATCCTCGTCTCACTAGACCTGAACGAACGGCGGCGGTTGTTCGACGCTCAGACCTTCTGGCTCCAGGGGCAGCTCTTTCTCTTTGGCTTCAGCGACCGCCCGCCGACGCAGCGTGGGTTCGAAGGCTCCGTAAGGCTGGGCCGCAACGAGACCATCGCCGCCGCCCCGGTGCTGGACGGCGGCCGCATCTACATCAACACGCTCAACGGACGCGCCTTCGCTCTCGACGCCGAGTCGCTGGTCACCCTCTGGCAACGCGACGTCGGCCAGAGAAGCCCGGGGAGCCCGGTGCTGGCCGGCGGACGCCTCTACGTCGCAACCGACCGCGCCCTGCTGGCCCTGGACCCCGCCACCGGCGACGAGGTCTGGCGCTGGGACGTCGACCTGCGCCTCGCCGATCTCGCCGAATCCCCCACCCTCACCGCCGGCGGGGCCTTCGCCGTCGCCTTCCAGCTCTTCCCGGAGATCGTCATCACGGAAACGCCCGAAGGCTGGTTCTACAGCTACCGCGCATCGGAATGCGTCGGCGAGCACACCCCCCGCGAGGGCCCCTACGCCACCCAGCAGGAAGCCCAAAACCTCGCGGCCGTCCGCGCCCCCGCCTGCAGCACCCTCATCGCCCTCCGGTAACAGATATGGGTTGCCCATACTTTCAACTATGGGTAATATGGGCTCCATGAAGACAACCCTCGAAATTCAGGATGAACTGCTCGCGCGGGCGAAACGGCATGCCCGGAAGACGGGACTCCCTCTGCGGGCGGTCGTCGAGGAAGGGCTCCGCCAGGTGCTCTCCACCGGGGCTCAGAAGTCTCGTTATCGGCTTCCGGACCTAAGCGTGGGGGAGGTTGGTGTCCGCGACCCGTTGGAGGCCTATTCTTGGCAGGACCTGCGTGAGCTCATCTACGGACAGCCAGACGCTCAATGATCGCCGTCGACACCAACCTGCTCGTCTATGCTCACCGACGCGAGTCGAGACACCATGACGCTGCAGCCTCCCTCATGCGGGCGCTTGTCGAGGGCGACGAGGCCTGGGCCATTCCATGGCCCTGTTGCTATGAATTCCTCAGCGTCGCCACCAATCCGCGCATTTGGAAGGATTCTGCGACTCCTCCGGACGACGCATGGCGACAACTCGCCGCATGGAGCGCTTCTCCCTCCGTTCGCTTGATCGGCGAGACTGACGACTTCCTTGAGATACTCAAGCGCTTCGTGCAGCGACCCAGAGTCATGGGAGGACTCGTTCATGACGCAAGGGTCGCCGCCATTTGTGTCGCCCATGGCGTCGCAGCCCTTCTCACTCGGGATCGCGACTTCTCCTTGTTCCCAGAACTCCGGACCCGCGACCCAATCGCAGTCAAATAGGCCTTCTTCCCTGTTGGAGGGAAGTGCGGTAGCGGCTAAACGGCGCCCTTGCGTCGCAGGGCCTCGATCCCGGCCGCAGACTCCCCAAGCTCGCCGAGGATGGCCTCGGTGTGTTCACCGAGGCGGGGCGCGCGAGGGCCCGTGCGCCAGCCCAGTTGGTCCGAGACCCACGGCGCGTGCGGCATCGTGACCCGGACCCCGGCCTCGGGGTGGTCCACTTCGGTGAAGCACCCACGCTCGGCCATATGCGGGTCGCCGACATTCTCGTGAGGGAGGCGGATGGGCGCCCACACCACGCCATTCTCTTGTGCGGCATGGAAGAGATCGTCGGCGTTGCCGGTGGCGATGAAGGCGGCGACGACTTCATTGATGTGGGCCTGGCGCTCGGGAACGGCGCGGTAAGCGCGGTCTTCGTACCTCGGATCGGCCAGGTCTTCGGCCATGCCCTGACTATCCAGGAGCGCCACGAGCTTCCCCCACTCCTGGCCGAAGAGGCCGGGCATCACCTGGACGAGCGTGCCGTCCTTCGCCGGGGCGGTGGGGAACTGGGGCTTGCGCTTGGCGATCACGCCGGCCCCGATGTACCAGGACAGATGGTTCTCGCTGCCGTTGTTCACCGCGCCGTGGACGGAAAGATCGATGCGCTGCCCCAGGCCGGTCAGGTCGCGTTGGGCCAGGGCGGCGAGCGCGTCCATGACGCCGAGGCAGCCGGTGATGTTCGCCGGCTGGTGCATGCCGGGAGCCATCGGCGGCGTGTCGTAGGCCCCCGTCTCGTCCGGCGGGTAGCCCGCCGTCATCATCTGGCCGCCCAGGGCCAGGGAGACGAGCTCGCCCCCCTCGTAGGACGCCCAAGGGCCGTCGATCCCAAAGTCGGTGATCGAGATGACGATGAGCCCCGGCCACCGCTCATGAACGCCGTCCCAGCCGCCCAGACCGGCCTCGTCGAGTCCGTCGACCCCCAGCGTCTCGACAAAGATGTCCGCCGTACCCAGGAGACGCTGCAGAAGGTCCCGCCCGTCGGAGTCGCCAATGTCCAGAGTGAGGCCGCGCTTGCCAACGTTAAAATGCCACCAGAAGATGCTGCGTTCGGGGTCTTCCGAATCGTCCTGGAATGGGCCGAGACGCCGCGAGGGTGCCCCGTCGGGGGGTTCGACCTTGATCACCTCGGCGCCGAGGTTGGCGAGGAGCCGCCCCAGAAACTCGCCGCGCCAATCGGCAAGCTCAACGACGCGGACACCTTCGAGCGGAAGGAAGCCGGCGCTCTCCACAGACGGCATCAGATCACATCCTCGGCGGCTAGGACTTCGAGATCGGCGGTCGAGAGGCCGAGCAGGTCGCCGTAAACCCGGGGGTTATGCTCGGCGTAGCAAGCGGCGCCCCACCCCGTCGTCCCGCGCGGGGAGGGCGACGCATCGCTGAAGATGCCGGGGTGCCCCTCGACGTCATACTCGGAGATCTCGGTGTGCCCGACACCCACGAAGTAGCCGCGGTGGCGGAGCTGTTCGTCGTTCTCGTACCGGTCCTGCGTGTCCTGGCAGACCCCCGCAGGCACGCCGGCCTCCTGCAAGCCCGCCATCAGCTCATACCGCTCGAACTGCTGCGTCCACGCCTCGACGAACCAGTCGAGGTCGTCCTGGTTCTCGTAGCGGGCTTCGAGCGTGGCGAAGCGCGGGTCACGGATCCACGCGGGCTCGCCCATGGCCCGCGTCAGGGCCCCCCAGTGATCGTCGGTCGAGCAGGCGATGACGATCCAGCGGTCGTCGCCGGCGCACCGGTAGGCGCCGTGAGGCGCGGCCTTCACGTGCTGCGAGCGGTTGCCGGAACGTTCGTAAGCCGTGCCGTTCACCGACCAGGCAGGCACCGCCGTTCCGGTGTACAGAATGGCCGGACCGACCTGTGAGAGGTCGACGTAGACGCCGCGGTTCGTCTGGTTCCGCCGCCGCAGGGCCGACATCGCGGCGATGGCGATGAAGAAGGGCCCAATGGCGTCCATGTACGAGACGCCGTAGCCGCAGGGGTCGCGATCGGGAAGTCCGACCCCGGCGGTCAGTCCGCCGACGGCGGCAGCGGTCGGGCCGTAGGTGCGGTAGGCAGAGTAGGGGCCCTTCCGTCCGAAACCGGGCGCCTGGATGTAGATGATGTCCGGCTTGATCTCGGACATGCGCTCCCAGCCGAAGCCCCAGTTTTCGAGGGTGGTCGCGGTGTAGTTCTCAATGACCACGTCGGAGACGGCGAGGAGATGGCGAAAGAGGTCCTTCCCTTTGGGGTGGCGCATGTTGAGGGAGATGCCCCACTTGCCGGCGTGGTTGTTGTTGAAGCTGGAGCCGAGGTTGATACTCCCCGGCGGCGCCCCGCCGGGAACGCTATGCTGCGGCGAGGTCGTGCGCAGGATGTCGAGGCGGCCCTTCCACTCGAGGTGGATGACCTCCGCGCCGTAGGTGGAGAGGTACCGCGCGCCCTTCGCGCCGGCATTCACCCAGCCGAAGTCGAGCACCCGCACGCCCTGAAGCGGCTGCGTCATCGTGTCTCCTCGCCGCCCCGTTCGCGGCGGCGTCAACGGCGTGGATTATAGCCGCGCCTGCTTTCCGTCGCGTTGCCCGACGCCTTCGAGGCGCTAGAATGGGCGCGATGACGACGGAAGCGAGAATCCCCCGGCCAGAACGGACCGAGTTGACCAAGTTCTTCTGGGACGGCGTCGATGAGGGCCGCCTGCTCATCCTCCGCTGCGTCGATTGCGGCTTCTACGTCCACTGGCCGCGTCCGGAATGCCGCCGGTGCCGATCGGAGAACCTAGCTCCCGCGGAGGTCTCGGGGCGCGGCGTGGTCTACTCCTACGGCGTCGCCATGCAGGCCTTCATTCCCGCCTTCGCCAACAACATTCCCTACATCCTCTCCGTCGTCGAACTCGTGGAGCAGCCTGGGTTGAAGCTGGTCACCAACATCGTCGACTGCGACGAGGAGGCGATGGAGGTCGGGATGGCGGTCGAGGTAGTCTTCCGCGAGGCGGACGAGGGACTCGTCCTGCCCTACTTCCGGCCCGTCGGCGTGACGAAGGAGGCCGTCGATGCCTCCGCGTGACGGCGGACGGCGCGTCGCCGTTGCCGGCGTGGGCTACTCGCCCGTCGCGCGGCGCAGCGGCCGCACCCTGGAATGGCTGACGCTTGCCGCGTGCCGGGCGGCCCTCGACGACGCCGGCCTCGCGCCGCAGGACGTGGACGGCATGTCGTCCTACGTCACCACGAACCAGCTCCTCTCGCTGGTGAAGACGGCGGCTGCGCTGGGCTCGCCGGGGCTTCGCTGGCACCTGGCGACGGTGGAGGGGCCGACATTCCTCGGCGGCGCGATCCCCGCCATCGCGGCGGTGGCGTCGGGCAGCGCCGAGGTCTGCATCGCGGTGCGGAGTGTGCTAGAAGCCGGAGGGAGCTATACGAAACGCCCACCGCCGCCGGTGGTCGGCGGTGACGACCAGTTCACCACGCCGTTCGGCGCCCACGCCAGCCCGCATTGGATCAGCCTCTACATGCGGCGCCACATGGCCGACTTCGGCACCACCGAGGAGCACTTCGCGGCCCAGGCCATCGCGCAACGCGAGTTCGCCGCCTTGAACGAGGACGCCTTCTTCCGCGACCCGCTGACCCTGGACGACTACCTCAGCGTGCGCTACATCTCGAAGCCGTGCCGCCTGCTGGACTGTGACTACCCGGTCGACGCGAGCGCCGCCGTCATCTTCACCACCGAGGAGCGGGCGCGGTCCCTCAAGCAGAAGCCAGTCTTCGTCGAGAGCTGGGCGATGGGGTCAACCTCGACGCCCGACAGCTACATCATGGCCGACATGAACGAGGCGGGGCTGTGGAACGCCTCGCGGGCCATGTGGGAACGCACGGACCTGAGGCCCTCCGACGTCGACGTCGCCGGCCTCTACGACGGATTCATCTTCTCCGTCTTCCAGTGGCTAGAGGGCCTCGGCTTCTGCGGCAAGGGCGAGAGCGGGCCCTTCGTCGCCGAGGGGCGCACCCGCCTGGGCGAGAGCCTGCCGGTCAACTGCGACGGCGGGGCGGTAAACGTCGGCCGCACCCACGGGGCGAACCACGTGATCGAGGTGGTTCGCCAGCTTCGAGGCCAGTCGGGAGCGCGGCAGCGCCCCGGCGCCAAGGTCGGCGTCTCCAGCAACTCGATGGGCCCCACCGGCGGCTGCCTGCTGCTTACGGCGGAGTAGCGGCCGGCGTTCAGGCGGTCTCGAATTGCAGGGCGTCGAGGTTCACCTTGGAAGCGCGCTTCGAGAGATCGTGTAGTTCTACACCTACGACTTCGTTGGATTCGTTGTAGTCCAAGACGACTCCGGGCGAGACTTCCGCGGAATCGACTATGGTGGAGTCGTCGAGGCGCAGGTAGAGGGCGTCGGCCTCTTTGTCAACGTTCAGTTTCATAGGTCACCTTGCATGTTCCGATCAAAGAATACGGTCACCACCCGCCAAGGCGCAACACGTGTGTTCACGGCTACGCGCAGCACACGATCTCCCCGTTCCGAGACACGACAGAAGAACCGCTCCACTTCCTCGTCGTAGGGATCGGGGGTACGCAGCACAGGTTCAGATATGGCTTGCTCGACCCACTCCTTGGAGATCGCTCGTTCCGCCATAACGTGAACCGCGTGCCTGGTGAATTCTAGTTGCATCGCGTTTGGGTGGCCTCCCCGCTGGGATTCGAACCCAGGACCTACGGATTAGAAGTCCGTCGCTCTATCCAGCTGAGCTACGGGGAGCCGGGGCGGGAGCGTCGAGCCTCCGCCGTGGGTTCGATTATATGCCCGCGCGGATACGTGGGAGCAGCCGTCACGCGTCGGGGTGGGTGCTGACGAACCTGGAGGCCCGCTCGGCGTCGACGTCCGGCGCGCGGAGCTCGACGCCCGCCGCCTCCTCCTGAATGAGGAAGGTCGTGCTGTTGTCGCGCTTGCCCCAGCCTCGGCGCACGCCTTCGTCCTGCACGCTCTGGACCTGCTCGAAGCTGGGCACGGGCACGCCGTATTCCTTGGCTAGGTCGATTGCGAGGGCGACGTCCTTCCGTGCAAGCTCAAGGGCGAAGTGCACCGTGTCGAAGTCGCCCGCGAAGACCGACCTCGGCAACTGCTCATGGAGGAGCACCATGCGGCCCAGCGCCCCGCGGCGTACCGCCTCCCAGAGCGCCTCCGTCTCGACGCCGGCCTTCACGCCCAGCGTCATCCCCTCCGCGATCGACTGGCGCACCGCCATCGCAATCCCGTTGTGAACGAGCTTGCAGACCGTTCCCGAGCCGATGGCTCCCGCGTAGAAGACCTTGTCGCCCATCGCGTCGAGGATGGGCCGGACGCGCTCGAACACGGCGCGGTCGCCGCCCACCATCACCGCCAGATTGCGGGCGGCCGCTCCCGGGACACCGCCGCTGACCGGCGCGTCGAGCACGTCAACGCCCAGGGGCCGGAAGCGCGCCTCAAGCTCGCGGATGAGCGTCGGACGGCTCGTGGACAGGTCGATGTAGACCTGCCCGCTGCGGAACGCGCCCTCGAGGCCGTCGGGCCCCGTTGCCACAAGCTCGACCTCGGCCGGGCCGGGCAATGAGGTCAGGATGACGTCCGACCGCGCCGCCACGTCGCGCGGCGACTCTGCGAGCGTGGCTCCCCCCGCGACGAGGTCGCCGGCCGTCTCGGGTCGGACGTCGAGGACCACCATCGGATAGCCGGCCCGCTGCACGTTGGCCGCCATCCGCGACCCCATGTTTCCCAGACCGATGAACCCAACCGTTTCCATGTCAGCCTCCCGGCGGCGCGCCGCCCGACGCGGGTGATGATACCCTCTCCCGCGGGCCGGCGCGCAAGGCGCGGCCAGGCCGGAGGGTTAGATGGGCGCGACAGCCGAGCTGGCGGCATTCGCCGTGGAGACGCGGTGGGAGGACCTCGGCCCCGAAGTCCGGGACCACACGAAGCGGTGCCTGGTCAACGCCGTGGCCGTGGCGGTGCACGCCTCGGCGCGGGCGGAGGCATCGCCCCTGCTCGACGTCCTCACGGCGGAGGGCGGAGCGGAGCGGGCCTCGATCTGGGGTACGCACACCCGGACGTCGGTGCCCCAGGCGGCGCTGGCGAACGGCTGGTTCTGTCACCTCGACGACTACGACGACACCCACTTTCCCACCGTCATCCACCCCAGCGCGCCGACCATCCCCGCCGCCTTCGCCGCCGCCGAGTTCGCGGGCGGGAGCGGTCGGGACTTCCTGCTCGCAGTTGCCTTGGGGATTGAGATCTGCTGCCGGATCGGGCTCGCGGGCCACCCCGCGCACTACGACGCAGGCTGGCACATCACCGGGACGTGCGGGGTCTTCGGGGCCTCCACGGCGGCGGGGCGCGTCCTGGGCCTCGACGCCGCCGCAATGGCACACGCCCTCGGTACCGCGGGCACGCAGGCGTCGGGGCTCCGCGAGACCTTCGGCTCGATGGCCAAGGCGATGAACGCGGGTCATCCCGCGCAGGTGGGAGCATTCGCCGCATTGCTCGCCCGGAACGGCTTCACCGGCCCCGGGACGATGCTCGAAGGACGCCGCGGCTTCGGGGCGGTCATGGCCCCCGCGAGCGACTGGTCACTCGCCCTCGACGGACTGGGCCGGCGCTGGGAGGTCCTAAACGTCGGACTGAAGCCGTATCCCTGCGGCGTCGTAGCCCATCCGATCATCGACGCGGCGATCGCGCTCCGCGAGACGGGCGTGCCCCCCCATGGGGTCGAGCGGATCGATGCCCTCGTGCATCCGCTCGTCCTCGAGCTCGTCGACCGGCCCGACCCCAAGGACGGACTGGAGGCGAAGTTCTCCTACCAGCACGGCGCCGCCGTCGGCTTCGTCGACGGGGCCGCCTTTCCCCTGCAGTACACCGACGCCCGCGTCGCCGACCCCACCGTTTCCGCTCTGCGCTCGAAGGTCCGCGCCACGGTCTCACCAGACGTGGAACAGGACGCCACCCGCGTCACGCTCACCACGGTAGACGGCAGGACGTTCGTCCAAGAGATCGAGCACGCCTCGGGGTCGCCCGATAACCCGCTGTCGGACGAGCAGTTGGACACAAAGTTCGCCGCGCTCACCGGCGACGTGCTCGGGGAGACGCGTTCGCGCCGCCTGCTCGATGTGCTGCGGAACATCGACGAGGCCGGCGGCATAGAGGAGGCGGCCGCGCTCCTGCGCCCGGAGTAGCGCCGCCTCGACGTGTTGGCGCCCGTTACTCGTGGACGAAGGGGAAGTCGATACTAAGCTCGACGAGGAGCGTGACGACGGCGCCGGCGATGAGGACGCCCGCGAAGATCGCCGCCAGGGATCGCCGCCGGTCGAGACCAAACCCCCACGCCGCGAGCGACCCCGTCCAGGCCCCGGTCACGGGGAGCGGTACCGCGACGAAGGGGATGAGGGCAAGCACGCCCCAACGCGCGAAGGCCCTGCCCTGCCGCTCACGGATCCGGTCCATGCGCCAGGTGAGGAATCGTCCGGCGGGATTGCGGAACGATGTCAGCCAGCGGTTGATGGGGTCGAGGGCCCACAGCAGCACGAGTGGCGGGACCATGTTACCGGCCACGGCGAGCAGGTAGGCCTCCCACCAAGCGAGGTCGTGCGTGACGATGCCGACCGGGATGGCGGCCCGAAGCTCGCCGACCGGCGTCATGGCGAGGAAGAGGGTGGTGAGCATCGTTGGTTGGGCCGCCGCCGTTCGCCGGGAATATCGTTATGACGACGAGAAAGGTACGTCTTAGCCGTTTTGTTTTGCTAGGAAGGATTGGTTTTCCGAACGTGCCGATGCGGGAGAATTACCGTCTGAAGAGCGCCTGAAGCGGACAAGCGGAATGAACTGATTTTGAACAAAGTCTTGACGCTGGGTCAAAATACGTGCTACCTTATTAATGTTTCAGACAGGAGGTAACACATGGTTAGGCGCACGAAATTGATGCGACGGGTTGAGGAACAGTATAACAAGCCGCTCGAGAAGCTCCTTCCCGAGATGTACAACGAGAAAGGGTTGCCCGCCATGGCAGCCGAGCTCGGCATCAGCAAGGGCACACTCTGGTACTGGCTCCTGAAGTTTGGTATTAATGTTCGCCGCGTGGCCCTCGCCCCGGGCGAAGAGCTTCAGGTCCAGCAGGTGAAGCGCTAACCCGTCCAGCACATCCGCTTCAGAAGGCCCGCCGCGAGCGGGCCTTTCTCTTTAACCCACTCCCATGTCCTCCCCCTACAGGTCTGAAGGCACGATGAACGAAGAGCGGTTCCCCCACCGGCGCCGCTTCACCCTCGTCGAGGCCGCCGTCGTCCTCGGCCTCGTAGTCCTGCTCATCGTCGTCGTGCTCCCCGTGCTACTGGACGAGACCGAGAACACCCAACAGGTTGAAGACCTCGCCAACGTACAGGAGGCGGTGCGCCGCTACCATGCCGACACCGGCGCCTACCCCACCTTCGCGGCCGTGGCCCGAGCCGGACAAAACCTCGTGAATCCCTGGGTGGCCGGCGAGGTCCCCAGCCTCGGGTCGGTCCCGGCCGAGGCCGGCCTCGACTTCGACGCCGTCGCCCTCCGCGGCGGGGTTGCCGTACGCTTCGTCCCCAACTATCTCAGAGAGAAGCCGCGCCACGCCGGCGAGCAGGCGCTCGACGGCGCCCCGCGTTGGCGGATCGACGCCCAGGGCAGCGTCGTGATCCGCCTCGATGGACGCTCATACTAAGCTAACCAAAACCGCGCAGATTCGCCCATTTCCGTCTCGTCCCGCCGCGCTCGCCCGTCCGTCGGGTACAATATGTCTACAAGCCGCGACGAGGAGGGCCGACGTGTCCGATCAGCCGTCCGATCAGCCGAGCGAAAAAGCCATGAGCAAGATGCAGAACTTCGTCAAGAAGTACTGCGAGAAGTCCGGCACCGTCACCCATCCCGACCCCATGGTCTCCGAAGCGGTGATCGCGGGCTTGGCCAAGCACGTCGACGAGCTCAAGCGTCCCCTGTGTCCCTGCCGCTTCTACCCGGACAAGCAGGAAGAGACCAAGTACCGCACGTGGATGTGCGCCTGCGACGACATGCAGATCTACAAGTACTGCCACTGACTGCTCTTTGTTAATGGGGACGGGCTCCCCATCACCGAGTATCTTCCCGAAGAGCACGAAGGCCGCCGCATGTACGGCCTGGTGAAGGACCCCACGCCCGACAAGGGCCGTCCGTTGCGCCACAAGGCCGAGGAACGCGAGAAGGAACGCCGCGAGCGGCCGTCGTAACGCCGCGGGTTTCTACAGAGACGGGAAGGGGCGCCTGCGGGCGTCCCTTCTCTTGTCCGCAAACAGGCGGCGGGCTACTCCATGAGCATGATCAGCGCGCCGTGCGTGCTCTTGGGGTGGATGAACGTCTGACCCGGCGGCCCGCCGAGGATGCGCGCGCCCTGCTCCTTCAGCTTCTCGACCGTGCCCGGCAGATCGTCGACCTGGACGGCAATCAGGTACAGCCCCTCCCCCTTTTCGGCGAGGAACTTCGCGACGGGCCCGTCGGGGTTGGTCGGCTGCGCGAGCTCGATGTACGCGTTCCCAAGCTCGATGTTGATCGCCTTCAACCCAAGGTGCGACAAGTCCTGCACCTCGGAGGCCTCGAGCCCATACACGTCGGTGTAGAGGGAGGCGGCCTCCTCCACGTCCTCGACGGCGACGACGAGGTGGTCGATGCGTTTGAACATGGCGCGGGCTAGCTGCCGACGCCCGCCGGGGCGCTGTTCCCGAGCACCGTGACGCAGGAGACCTGCGGCGGCCCGCCGAGCGTGTGGCAGAGCCCCATCTCGGCGTCCTTGACCTGTCGCGGCCCTGCATTGCCTTGGAGCTGCTTGTAGATCTCATAGGCGGTGCGCAGACCGCTGGCCCCGACAGGATGCCCGAACGACTTCAGGCCGCCGTCGGTGTTCACCGGCAACTCGCCTTCGAGAGTGAAGGTGCCGTTGCGCACCTCTTCGGGGGCCATGCCCGGCGTGGTGAATCCGAGATCTTCGTAGATCACCATCTCGGTGATGGTGAAGCAGTCGTGGACGACGGCGAGGTCGATCTCCTTGCGCGGGTCGCGGATGCCGGCCTGCTCGTAGGCCTGGCGGGCCGCCGAGCGGTTCGCCTCGAAGCCCAGGTAGTCGAACCCGGGACGCGTCATCGGAAGCATCGAGTCCACGGAGAAGCCGATGCCCTTGATGTAGATCGGGTCCTGTCGGAACTTCCGGGCCAGGTCGGCGCGGCAGATGATGGCTGCGGCGGCGCCGTCGGTCGTGGGGCAGCAATCGAAGAGACCGAGCGGCCACGCGATAATCGGCGCCTTCAGCACCTGATCGACCGTGATCTGCTTCTGGAAGTGGGCCTTCGGCGACATCGAGCCATTGTGGTGGTTCTTCACCGAAATCCTGGCGAGAAGCTCCTTCCCCTCGTCGTCGGGAATGCCGTAGTGGTTGAAGTACCGGTTGGCGATGAACGAGAAGTAGGAGGGCGCGGTGGCGCGCGACTGGGTAACGGAGTTGGTGCCGCGGCCCACGCCGAGGCCGCCGAAGCCGGTGTCCTTCAGCTTCTCGAACCCCACGGCGATCGCGATGTCGTACATGCCGGAGGCGACACCGAACGCCGCGTTGCGCAGCGACTCGTGTCCCGTCGAGCACCAGTTCTCCACGCGCGTTACGGGAATATTCTTCAGCTTGAGCGTGTCGGCGATGATGCCGCCGGCTTCACCGGAGTAGAGGGTGCCGACCCAAGCCGCCTCGATGTCGCTGGGGTCGATCCCCGCGTCCTCGTAGGCCTCGTAGGCGGCCTCGATGATCATGTCCTCGGGGCTCGCGTCCCAGCGCTCGCCGAACTTGCTGCATCCCATCCCAACGATGGCGACCTTGTCTTTGATCGTGCCCACTGGGGAACCCCTTTCTCTCTTGGCGGTCTGGGTCCTATCCGCCCGCTTGGCCGTTGGAGACCGGCTTCACCTTCCAGTAATAGTTATGGAAGTTCGCCGCCTCGTTCATCTTTCGGAACGTGAACTCGATAGGCATGCCGATCTTCGGTTCGTCGGCGCCGGCATCGGTCAGGATGCTGAAGATCCGCGCTTGCCCTACCGACGACTCGGCGATGCAGTTGAGTACCGGAGGCTCGGGGCCGCCGGCCAGATGATCTTTGGTGAAGGCGAAGAGCGTCGCCGGCTTGTCGTAGAGCCGGACTTCCGTGTAGTCGTCCTTCGCCCGGCAGGTGTAGCAGATGCGCTGGATCGGATGTGTCACCGTGGGGCACTGGTTGCATTTGCTGCCGTGCAGCCGGATATGCTCGTTCGCCAGCCTCCACGACTTGCTCGCCGCGCCCATCGACTCGGGGCGCGTCGGAGGCTCGGGGTCCACGGTTAGCGCGCCACGGTAGGCGAGGAAGCGGTCGTAGGAGGTCAGGTCGCGGCGGTCGGCGAGATGGCCCGCGACCCCCTTGCTCACCTTTGGCTGCTCCTTTACGTCAAGCAGATAGGCGTCCGCCCCATCGCCATAACTGGCGGCGAGGACCTTCTGGCCGGCTTCGGCCTTTTCAAGCACCGCGGCGAGCATGAGGAGCATATGGGCCGCGCCGGCGTTCCCGACGATGTCGATGAGGTGGCCCGCCACCTGCGTCTTGGGGTCGAAGCCGAGCCGGCGGATCAACGCGGTGTGGTTGCGGATGTCGGGACCGTAAATCGCGGCGGTGGAAACGTCTTCCTTCGCGAGTCCGTTCTTGGCCAGAAGCTCTTCGACCGCGGCCTTGGTGATCGGTTCGTAGCCCTGGGTGATCACGAAGCGGTCTTCCCACGAGCGGACGAAGTCGTCCGAGTCGCGCCGCCAGATGTCGGCGATCTCGTGGGTACTGGTGACTGAGTCGGAGATCTCGACGGCGCCGTTTCCCGTCACCACGACGGCGGCGGCCGCGTCGCCGAAGGTCGCCTCGAAGGGAGACTTGGGATAGCCGCGCCTGGTGTCGGAGGCGACGACAAGCACCGAGCCGGCCGAACCTCCGTTGACGGCGTCGATGGCGGCGCGAAGAGCCATCGCGCCGGCGCGAAGCGACCCGCCGAAGTCGGCGGTGCGGACCGTTGGCCCGAGGTCGGCTGCGGCGGCGATAAGCGCGGCGGACGACTTCTCTCGATAGGGAGCCGTCGTGGAGGCGAAGTAGACCGCGTCGATGCCGTCGCGCCCGTGAGCGTTCAGCACGTCGATGGCGGCGTTGACGGCCAGGGTCAGCGTATCTTCGTCGTAGCTGGCGACGGCGCGCTCGCCGGGGCCGCCTCCCGAACCCCACGCCTGAGCGAAAAGCGACCGCGCGATACGGTATTTCGGAACGTAGGCGCCGACAGCGCTGATACCGGGCATGAAGTCTCCTCTAAAACCGGGTCATAGGGGGATCCGGGCCTTCAAAACGCGGCGCTAAGTATACACAAGCCCTTCTGAAGACGCCACCTGACGGCCTTTGACGCGCGGCCCTCCGGCGGCTACGCTCGGCTCGACCGGCGCGGCGCACCGCCGGGCGAATGCAGGGAGGGCAGCTCATGAATCGCAATACCGGAGACCAAGTCGGCGACGTGGTGATTTGGGAGAACGACCAATTCCGCGTGTGGGACCAGACCATCGCCCCCGGCGAGACCGTCGGCCCCCACGTACACGACCTCGACTACTTCATCGTCACACTGGAAGCCACCCCGGTCAGGTCGGACGAAATCGGCGAGGCGCGGAGCGAGTTCGAGGTCATCACGCCCGAGCTCATCTGGGTCAAGAGCAACGGCGAGGAACACACCGCCACGAATCTCGACCCCGACAAGCGGTGGCGCAACCTGATCATCGAGGTAAAGACGTAGGCCGGCTTCAGGGCAGCCGCGACACGCCGCCGTCGACGGCGAGCACCGCGCCGTTAACGTAGGCGGCGCCGTCGGAGGAGAAGAAGGCCACGGCGTTCGCGATGTCCTGCGGCGTCGCCAGGCGCCGCATCGGGTTGCGGGCGATCGTCTGCTCCGCCTGCTCCGGGAAGCGTTTGAAGAACGTCTCCCAGGCAGGCGTGTCCGCCGGGCCGGGGCAGACGCAGTTCACCGTGATGCCCAGCGGCCCCAGCTCGCATGCCAACGCCTTCGTCAGCCCGACGAGGCCCGTCTTCGACGCGGTGTACAGGGTGCGATTGGTGCCGCCCATCACACCCGCGATCGAGGCGACGTTCACGATGCGACCCCAGCCCGCCCGTTCCATGTGCGGCGCAGCGGCCTGCGCCATCCACAGTTGTCCCGTGAGGTTCACCCCGAAGTGGCGTTCGACCCGCTTCTCGGTTAGACCGGTCAGCGGGCCGGCGCCGCCGATACCCGCGGCGTTGACCAAGATATCGACGCTCCCCGCCCGTTCCGCGACAGACGCAATCGCGCCTTGGGCAGCCTCCCGGTCCGCGATGTCGCAGCCCAACGCAAACGCGCCGGAGCCAGCCAGCGCCGCCGCCGTCTCCTCGGCCTTGTCCCCATCGACGTCCAGCGCCGCGACCGTCGCGCCGCGGCGGGCAAGGTCTTCGGCGATGGCCCGGCCTATCCCCTGACCGGCTCCGGTGACGATGGCGACTCTGTCGGCGAAAGACATGATGGAGACGTGGTCGGCGGCGTCAGTCCCGCTCGACTCCCAGCACCGCGCCTGCAATGGAGACGAAGCTGGCGTCCTGCGGGTCGGCGGGGCATTGATCGTAGCCCGCCGACGCGCCCGAGGCGCCCTCGAGCATGCGGAGGGTCAGGTAGATCGGCGGCCCGCCGCAGACGCGGTTGCGGTCCCCCGCCGAGCGTATCCGCTCAAAGAAACCCGCGCTGTCGCCGGACGTGATGGCCTCCATGAGCCCCTCGTCGGCCTGCCGGAGGGTGGCGCGTTCCAGCGGCGACCACGGCAGAGCGTCGCCGAAGGCCGGCCCGACGTGAGCCAGGTCGCCCGCCGCGACGTAGAGCGTCTTCCGGCCCTCGCAGGCGCGCCGGAGCGCCTCCAGGGCCCGCCGGAAGACGTCGTGCCCCTCCAGCGACGCCTCACCGAGCACGAACGGGTAGAAGGAGCCGCACAGGATCGGGACGATGGGGATCTCGCGCGGTTGCAGGAAGTAGTGCATCCACACCAGCGCCAGCTCGATGGAGTGCTCGCGGCGGTGGTGGTACTCCTCGGCGAAGGCATCCGCTTCGCCGATCTCTGCGGCGAGGGCGTCGACGACGTCTTGGTCCGTGGGCAGCTTCCCGAACGGCGTAGCGTAGCTCTGCCGCGTAAGGGTGAGCCTCCCGGGGCCGCCGGCGTGGTCGGTGCCAAAGATGACGGCGACCTCGGCCTCGGCGACGGCGGCGGCGGCCTCCGACCAGACCTCGGCGTAGGTCCGCCAGCCGCGGTGGTAATCGATGTGGGGCGAGAGGACGCCGAAGCCGCGCCCGTCTTGGAAGCCCGCCTTCGAGGACTGCACGCCCGCGTCTTCGAGGTACTTGGCGAAGGTCTGCTCCAGTTCGGCCGGATCGGCGGGGTAGACGGCGCCGGCGTGGCTCAGCGGCCGGTAGGGAAGCTCCCGGAAGTTGCCGACGGCCTTCCGGTAGGCGTCGCCGAAGCGTTCGTCGTCGAGCAGGAAGCCCTGGCTCAACGAGTCGATGATCTGGGCGACCCGGTCGCGGCCAAGATCGACGCCGGTGCGGAGGTGAAAGGCCGCGGCAATGGCGTCCACGTCGCGGCCGCCGTCGCACAGCGCGAGCAGCGGCCCCAGTGCTTCGGGGATCATGGCGGGCCCGTCGCCGAGCCCCATCGCGTCGCGCAGCAGATAGTAGCGTTGGCCGTCCTGCTCGACGCGGTGGACTTCGAGCGGGCGCAGCTTGGGACGGGCGGGAGAAGGATCGTGCTGCATAGGGTGAGGCCGGGCCAGGAACATTATAGGGGCAAGGGATAGACGGGACGCGACATCCGGGCCTTTCGCGAACCGCGGGCCGCCGCTAAGGTCGAGCGGCGTATGGAGGCGCCATGACGACAGCCACGCTCCCCACTCCAATCAAAGCCGAAGGCCCGCGCATCCACGACCTGCCCGACGGCGAGCGCCCAAGGGAACGTCTGCTCCGCTACGGCCCCAAGGTCTTGAGCAACGCCGAGCTCATCGCCATCCTGCTGCGCACCGGCATCGAAGGCGCCAGCGCGCTCAGCATCGCGCAGCAGATGCTCTCCAAGTTCGAGGGGCTCCGCGGTCTGGCCGACGCCACCCTCGCCGAGGTCTCCGAGGTCAAGGGTCTCAGCCGGGCCAAGTACTGTCAGGTGGCCGCCGGGCTCGAGCTCGGCCGGCGCCTCGCGGCCCTGGGGGCCGCCGACCGGGTCATCGCCGACCGGCCGGAGGCCATCGCCGACCTCCTCTCCAGCGAAGTGGCGCACCTGCGCCAGGAGCATCTCTACAGCGTCCTGCTCGACATCAGGAACCAGGTGCTCGGGATCCGCCAGGTCTACGTGGGCACGGTCAACACCGCCAAGGTGCGTGCCTGCGAGGTATTCCGTCCCGCGGTGCGGGAGAACGCCACCGCATTGGTCGTCGTCCACAACCACCCCTCGGGCGACCCCACACCCAGCCGCTCCGACGTCGAGCTGACCATGCAGCTCATCGAGGCCGGCGAAATCCTCAACGTCGAGCTCTTGGACCACGTCATCATCGGCGGCCAATCCCACGTCAGCATGAAGAACCAAGGCCTAGCCTTCGACCCCGCCGCCCTCTCCCCAACCCGCCCCAAGGACCTCTCGACGTAGTAGGCCAATCCTCCCCCCCTGAGGCCCGCCCCTTAGGCCTCTCTCCCTCCGAGGAGCCGCCCCTTAAGCCCCTCGCCCTCTAAGGGCCGCCCCTTCAAGCCTCTCTCCCTCTGGGAGAGACTGAGAGAGGGCCGGGGCGGGGCCGGGAGGTCTTCCTTCCTCTCCCGTAGGAGACCTTTGCGTAACCCGCGACGCCGCAGGGGACAGTCGGTGTAGGGGCAACCTCGTGGTTGCCCAGGGGTGCGGGCGGGGTCTTCTCCCCTCTCCCCCTCTGGAGACCTTTGCGTAACTCCCGTCAATGGTTGCGAAACGGGTGGCGCGGGGTGGTCTTCCCTCTCCCCCTCTGGGGGAGACTTGAGAGAGGGTACAGACCGGGAAGATAGGTAACAGATAAACCGGGCACATGGGTAACACTCTGGAGGATTGCAGGAAGCGATCCATGAAGGAGGAGTTGTGTTGCCCTGGCAAGAGACGAGTGTCGAAGCGGAACGGTTGCGGTTCATTGAGCGCAGGACGGCGGGGGAGGAACCCATCGCCGAGTTGTGCCGGCAGTTCGGGATCAGCCGCAAGACTGCCTCCAAGCTGATCGGCCGGTACGAGGCGTACGGCGAGGAGGGCCTGCGCGACCGGAGCCGCGCCCCCCACCATCATCCCAACGCCACACGCCGTGAGGTGCAGGAGCGCATCATCGCGGCGAAGCGAGCCCACCCCTTGTGGGGCCCCAAGAAGCTCATCGCCTGGCTCCACGACACCGAGCCCGACGTGCCCTGGCCCGCCCCCAGCACCGCCGGCGCCATCCTCGACCGGGCCGGCCTGGTACGGCGCCGACAGCGTCGCCGCCGTACCTCCCCTTGGAGCGAGCCCTTCGCTTACGCCATCAACGCCAACGACGTCTGGTCCATCGACTTCAAGGGCTGGTTCCGCACCGGCGACGGGGCCCGCGTCGACCCCCTCACCGTCCAGGACGCGGCCTCCCGCTACCTGATCGCCTGCCGCGGGCTGGAGCGCCCCACCGGCCCGGAGACGCGGCGCGCGTTAGCGCGCGCCTTCCGTGAGTACGGCCTGCCCAGGGTCATCCGCACCGACAACGGTCCGCCCTTCGCCGGCACCAGCTTGGGCAGCCTCTCCTCCCTGGCCGTCTGGTGGGTCAAGCTGGGCATCCTCCCCGAGCGCATCGCCCCGGGCCATCCCGAACAGAACGGACGCCTCGAGCGCCTCCACCGCACCCTGAAGGCGGAAACCGCCTCGCCGCCCAGGGCCAACGGCCGCCGTCAGCAGCAGGCCTTCGACCGCTTCCGACGCAGCTACAACACCGAGCGCCCTCACGAGGCCTTGGGACAGCGCCCCCCGGCCTTCCTGTACACGCCCTCGTTTCGCCCCTATCCTGCCAGCGTCGGCTCGCCGGACTACGAGGCCGAAGTCACGGTACGCCGGGTACGCGGCAACGGCGAGATCAAGTGGAAGGGGGACCTGGTCTACGTGAGCGAGACCCTCAAAGGCGAGCCCGTCGGCCTCGTCCGGCAGGACGACCGCAGCTGGGCCGTCCGCTTCGGCCCCCTCCTCATCGGCCTCCTCGACGACCACACCAAACGCATCGCCAAGACCCCCGTCAAGGTGTTACCTATGTCCCCGGTCTAACCGTCACCCATGTGCCCGGTCCTTCAAGAGGGCGCGCGACGCCAGGCGCGCGAGCGCCCGCAGGGCGCTGCTCATCAAGACCCCGCCACCACCCTCTTGACACGTCTCCCACGCGCGGCTATCATCATAACAGAACGTACGTTCTTGGCCGGGATGCGATAGCGACACTCCGCGGACGCGTGGAAGCTGGGCGCTACAGCTACGGCGGGTGCCGGGGAGCGGCCCATGCCCTGCGGACGCGTAGGAGACAGGGCCGCTGCCGCGGCGGGCTGTGCAAGGGTCTTCCAGCGGAGAGGCTGGTAGGGAGCCCTAGCCGGCGGGGACGACACTCGGGCCGCTCAGGTCGCGCCCCGATGCCTCCCAGGGCTTGCGACCGAAGACCCAGCGCACCATCGGCTCGAAGAAGCTCAGCGGCTTCGCGGGGAAGGCCGGATCGAAGGCGCACTGGTCGTACTTGTCGCACCACTCGATGCAGTCCGCGTAGTACGGATGGTCGCGGTAGGCGTCGCGGGCGTTGCGGTCCATGCCGTAGTGGTGCCAGAAGTAGTAGCCCTGAAAGAGGCCGTGGTGATGGACGATCCACCACATCCTCTCCGACACGTAGGGCTGGAGCACGGACGCCGCCAGCGCCGAATGGTTCTCCGGCGAGATGTGGTCGCCGATGTCGTGGAGCAGCGCGGCGACGATCGTCTCTTCGTCGGCGCCGTCATCGTAGGCCAGCGTCGCCGACTGCAGGGAATGGACGTACCGGTTGACCTGGTAGCCGCGCTGCACGTCCTTCAACTCGTCGAGCATGGAGAGGACCTTGTCGGTAAGGTCTTCATTGAACGCTTCCGAGGCGCGCTGCAGCAGCGCATAGTCCTCGGCGGTGCCTTGGTCCATGCGCGTGAAACTGACGGTCGGGTGCTCGGTCGTCACGCCGCCACCTCATGCCCCCGGCCCGGCCGGGGGCTCCGCAACGCCGCCGTTAAGCGACTTCGACGACCGCGCCCGCGGCCTCGAGCTTCTTCTTCGTCTCGTCGGCGGTATCCTTCGGCACGGCTTCCTGCACAGCCTTGGGCGCCGCCTCGACGAGGTCCTTGGCCTCCTTGAGGCCGAGGCTGGTCACCTCGCGGACGGCCTTGATCACGTTGATCTTGTTGGGGCCGATCTCCTTGAGGGTGACGTCGAACTCGGTCTTCTCCTCCGCGGGAGCGGCGGCCTCGGCGGCAGGAGCGGCGGCGACCGCCACCGGCGCGGCGGCGCTGACCCCGAACTCCTCCTCGAGCTGCTTCACCAGCCAAGCCACGTCCAGGATGGACAGGCCCTTGATCCCATCGAAGATCTCTTCTTTCGTTGCCGGCATGCTTTCCTCCAGTCCTATTCGTGCGCGCCGGACGCGGCGCGGATTGCATCTCTTCCTTCCGGCTGCGTCCGCCGGTCTTCACCTATTCCTTGGCTTCGTCCTCTTCAGGAGCAGGCGGTTCCGCCGGCGGCGCGGCGGGCGCCTGGCTCGCCTCCATCTGTTGGCGTATACCGTCGAGGGCCCTGGCCAAGCCGCTGATGTGGTAGTTCAGGGCATGGGAGAGGCCGTAGAGCGGGCCCAGCAGGCCGCCCATCACCTTGGTTATCAATATTGGCTTGGCCGGCAGCAAGGCGAGCTCGCGCACCGCGGCGGCGTCGAGCGTTTGGCCGTCGATGATGGCGCCGATCAACTCGACGGGCAGGTCGGCGCTCCTGATCTCCTCGTGGATCGTCTTGGCGGGATCGACAACCTCGCCGTAGCCGAACGCGATCGCCGTGGGCCCTTGCAGGATGTCGCGGAGGCCCGGCTTGCCGGCGTTGTCGGCGGCGATCGCGGCGAGGTTGTTCTTCACCACCAGGTATTCGACGGAGGCGGCGCGGAGCTTCCTCCGCAGTTCATTCACCTGCGCCACGCTGATGCCGTTGTTCCGCGTGGTGACGGCAACGGTGCAGCGGGAGAGCCGTTCTTGGATGTGGGCGACTTGCTGGATCTTACGTTCGGTTGGCATCGCTTACCTCAATGGGCGCTCGGGGGTATCGAAAAGCCCTGCTCGCGGACGGGCAGGGCTCGCATGCTCGGCGGGCTGTCGGGCGACAGGGACGAGCGTCGGTTGAGCGTTCCTACCTCGGCGGGGTTTACGCGCGTGAGCGACCCGCTGTCTACGGCTTGGGCTCGGCTATGGCGGCTTGGCTTGTCTGGGGCGTTAGCCTCCCTGAAAGTCTGAAATGCGGCTAGTTCGTGCGCAGGCTCTGAATCGCGCCGACGTCGAGCTTGATGGGCGGGCCCATCGCCGTGGCCAGCGCCGCGGAGCGGATGTACTGACCCTTGATGCCGGCGGGCTTCGCCGCGACGATCGCCTCCATCAGCGCAGCCAGATTCTCTTTCAGTTTATTGTCCTCGAAGCTGACCTTGCCGAAGATGGCGTGGATGACGCCGGTGCGGTCGAGCCGGAATTCCTGGCGGCCCTTCCGAGCGTCCTCGACGGCCCTGGGGATGTCGGATTCCTGCACGACGGTGCCGGCGCGAGGGTTGGGCATGAGGCCGCGCCGTCCAAGCACGCGGCCGAGCTTGCCCACCTTGGGCATCATGTCCTGGGTGGCAATGGCGACGTCGAACTCGACCCAGCCGCCTTCGATGCGCTTGATCGTTTCATCGTCGCCGATGACGTCGGCGCCGGCCTCTTGGGCGGTGCGGACGCCCTCGCCCTGGGCGAAGACGAGCACGCGCACCTGTTTGCCGAGGCCGTTGGGCATCATGGCGACGCCGCGGATCTGCTGATCGGCGTGGCGGGGGTCGGCCCCCATGCGCAGGTGAATCTCGACGGACTCGTCGAAGCCCGCGTAGGACGCCTTCTTGGCGAGGCCGATGGCCTCATCGGGCTGGTAGCGCCGGTCAAGCTCGACGAGCTTGGCCGCTTCCTGGTACTTCTTTCCGTGCTTCGCCATGATTTGAACTGTTCTCTTCCAGTGATCGAGCTATTCGACGTCGAGGCCCATCGAGCGGGCGGTGCCCTCGATGATGCGCATCGCGCCTTCGATGTCGGCGGCGTTGAGGTCCTTCATCTTGAGCTCCGCGATCTCGCGGACCTTGTCCCGGCTCACAACGCCGGCCTTCTCACGGGAGGCCTCTCCGCTGCCCTTCTCGACTCCCGCGGCCTTCTTCAGCAGATCGGCGGCGGGGGAGGTCTTGGTAATGAAGGTGAAGGAACGGTCCTCGAAGATGGTGATCTCGGCGGGCACAACCTGACCGGCCTGATTGGCGGTCTTGGCGTTGTACTCCTTCACGAACTGCATGATATTCGCGCCGTGCTGACCCAGCGCAGGCCCAAGCGGCGGCGCGGGGGTGGCGCCTCCTCCGGGGAGTTGCACCTTGACGACGGCGGCGACCTTCTTTGCCATGAGTTTCCTTTGTGCGTCTCTTGCGGGCCGGTTCCCAGCCTACAGTTTCTCTATCTGAAGAAAATCGAGCTCAACGGGCGTCTCCCGCCCGAAGAAGGAGAGCAGCACCTTGACCTTGCCCTTCGCCTCGTCGAGCTCGTCGACGACGCCGATGAACTCGGAGAAGGGACCATCGGTCACCCGCACACTCTGGCCGACCTGATAGCCCACCCGAACGCGGGGAGCCTCGGCCTCCATCTGACGCAGGATGCCGCGGACCTCCTCCTCCTCGAGCGGAATGGGGCGGTTGGCCGAGCCGACAAAGCCGGTGACGCCCGGGGTGTTGCGCACCACGTACCAGCTTTCGTCGTCCACGACCATCTCGACGAGGATGTAACCGGGAAAGACCTTCCGGGCCACGGTGCGGCGCTGGCCGTCGCGGATCTCGATCTCATCCTCGGTGGGCACGACGACGCGGAAGATCTTCTCTTTCACGTCCATGGTCAGGACGCGCTGATCAAGGTTCTTCTTGACGCGGTCTTCATAGCCGGAGTACGTGTGAATGACGTACCAGCGCGCGCCCGTTTCAGTCTGTTGGTCTACCAAGGCGGTCTCTTTTCCGGCTTCGTTTTGGCTACGAATAGGGGCTGCTACAGAATGACCTTGATGAGATTCGAGAAGCCGAAGTCGATCACGCCGAGGGCGATCCCGATCGAGATCGAGATCACGAGCACCATCACCGTGAGACGCGTCGCCTCCTCCTGGCTGGGCCAGACGACCTTCCGCAGCTCCGAGATGACCTCGCCGACGAAGCCTCCCCGGAACCGGGTCTGCCTCCCCAAAATGGGGCGGCCGGTGGCGGTGCGGCGGGTAGCCACGAGCTAGCGCACCTCTCTGTGCAGCGCGTGCTTGCGGCAACGCGGGCAGAACTTGTTCAACTCGATCCGGTTCGGGTCGTTGCGCCGGTTCTTCTGCGTCAAGTAGGTGCGCTCACGGCAGTCCGTGCACGCTAGCGTGACGCCGATGCGGTTGTCGCCTTTCTTCGCCATGAGTGGACTATTCCTGGACCTGCGTGAACACGCCGGCGGCGACGGTCCGGCCCCCCTCGCGAATGGCGAAGCGAAGTCCCTCCTCCATCGCCACGGGGGTAATCAGGCTCACGTCCATGGTGATGTTGTCGCCGGGCATCACCATCTCCACCCCTTCGGGAAGCGCGATCTGGCCGGTGACATCCATCGTGCGGATGTAGAACTGCGGCTTGTAGCCGGTGAAGAACGGAGTATGTCGGCCGCCCTCATCCTTGCTGAGGACGTACACCTCGGCCTTGGCCTGGGTGTGCGGCTTGATCGAACCGGGGGCTGCGAGCACCTGGCCGCGCTCGACGTCGTTGCGCTCCACGCCGCGGAGGAGCGTGCCGACCGCGTCGCCGGCCTCACCCTCGTCCATCGACTTGTGGAACATCTCCACGCCGGTCACGGTGGTCTTGCGGGTCTCGCCGAAGCCGACGATCTCGACCTCGCTGCCGACCTTGATGGTGCCGCGCTCGACACGGCCGGTCACCACGGTGCCGCGGCCCTTGATGCCGAAGACGTCCTCGACGGGCATGAGGAAGGGCCGGTCCTTGGGGCGCTCCGGAAGCGGAATGTAGTTGTCCACCGCCTCCATCAGCTCGTGGATCGACTGGTACTCCTCGGCGTCGGGGTCCTCGCTCGCGCATTCGAGGATCTTGAGGGCGCTGCCCCGGACGAAGGGAATGTCGTCGCCGGGGAACTCGTACTTCGTAAGAAGCTCGCGCACCTCAAGTTCGACCAGTTCGAGGAGCTCCTCATCGTCCATGAGGTCGACCTTGTTGAGGAAGACGACGATGTTGGGCACCTGGACCTGGCGGGCGAGGAGGATGTGCTCGCGGGTCTGCGGCATCGGGCCGTCGGGCGCGCTTACGACAAGGATGGCGCCGTCCATCTGGGCCGCGCCGGTGATCATGTTCTTGATGTAGTCGGCGTGGCCGGGGCAATCGACGTGGGCGTAATGCCGGTTCTCCGTCTCGTACTCCACGTGGGAGATGGCCACAGTCAGGATCTTCGAGGCATCCCGGACAACGCCGCCCTTCGCGATGTCGGCGTAGGACTTCATCTTGGCCTGGCCCTTCAGTTCCAGCACCTTGGTAATGGCGCTGGTAAGGGATGTCTTGCCATGATCGATGTGACCGATGGTCCCGACGTTTGCGTGCGGCTTAGTTCTTTCGAACTTCTGCTTGGCCAAGGTAGTCTCTCCTTCTTTGTGGAGCCCAGAACCAGACTCGAACTGGTGACCTCGTTCTTACCAAGAACGTGCTCTACCACCTGAGCTATCTGGGCATGTAAATCTCGCGGGCCTGCGCCCGGTGGTTCCGTTGGTGTGTTCCGTCCTGCGTGTGCGTTCGCGTGCTCCGTTTTCCTGGTGCAGGGGGCAGGATTCGAACCTGCGAAGCCGTTCGGCACCAGATTTACAGTCTGGCGGTTTTAACCACTCACCCACCCCTGCAAGAGGGTGGCGCACGCTTTTCATCCGTTCGATTCGCGGCATTCTAAGCCGACGCCAATAACAGATTATATCGAGTGTTCTGAAGACCGTAAAGGTCTGCCGTGCGCGGCCGGGGGTTGGAGCCCGAGAGAGGACTCGAACCTCCAACCGCCCGATTACAAGTCGGGTGCGCTACCAATTGCGCCACTCGGGCTTGGGGCCGGCCCGTCCTTGCGGGCGGAACATGCCGCCCATCGACGCGCCGCCAACGGAAGCGGCGCAGGTCCGTTCAACGCGGCTCCATTATAGGGAGTTCAAAACCACGGGTCAAACGACGGCGGGCAGCGTAAAGCGAAGCGGCTAGCCGGTGTAGCGGTAGGCGCTGCTGCGCATGAGCTTGCCGGGTAGCGCGCCGGTGTGGCGCCCATCTTCGAACACCGGCTCGCCGTTGACGATCAGGTGGTCGTAGCCCTCGGCCCGGTTCCCCAGACGGCTCTGGCCGCCCGGGAAGTCGTCGAAGCGCTCCGTGGGGAGCCATTTCAGCCGGTCGAGGTCGAAGATGACCACGTCGGCGGCCATGCCCTCGCGCAGAAGGCCCTTGTCGCTGATCCCGTAGATGGAGGCCGGCATGAAGGTAAGCCGTCGCACCGCCTCCTCCAACGAGAGGATGCCCTCATCGCGGACCCAGTGGCTGAGGATGAAGCTGGAGAAGTAGCTGCCGCTCAGGCGGTCGGTGTGGGCGCCTGCGTCGGAGATGCCCGCCAGGGCGAACCGGCTGTTGAGAATCTCTTCGACGGCGTTCAGGTCGCCGTTGCGGATGCCGATGTAGGCCCACTCCGTGTCGAGGCCTTCGGCCAGGGCGATGTCGAGCATGACGTCGGCGAGGTGGTCGCCGTTGCGGGCGATTTCTCCGAGGAACTTGCCCTCGTGCTCGGCGTACTTGCCGGTCGCGCTGCGGACAAGCTGGATGTTGCCCAGGCGGCGGAACCACTGCAGTTTGGGCTCGACCGCGTCGTACTCCTCCTTGAGCTTGGCGCGGACGGCGGGGTCGGCGATCATTTCCTTCTTCCGCTCGTCGGTCTGGGAAAGCATCGCCTTCCATTCGGGGAAGTAGCGCTCGAAGCCGGCGGTCGACTTGAGGTTGAAGAAGGCGTCGAGGCGCTGCATCCGCGCCACGGCGTAGACCTGCGCCCCTTCCTTCGCGGCGCGCTCCATGTACTCGATCTGCGCGCGCCACGCCGTGGGCCGGTCCCAGGTGTGGGAGAGCTCGTTCCAGTTGACGGGGCGGCCGCTCTCCAACGAGAGGGCGGTCATGAGCTCTTGATCGGTCTCGCTGAACTTGTCCTCGCCCATCACCGCGGTCTCGGTGATGATCTCGATGCTGCCGACCCGGAAGTCGCGGAGCACCGATCCAAGCTCAATGACCTCCTCATGCGTGGCGAGGCGGCTGGGGACGGGCTCGCCTTCCCAACCGAAGTGGGTAGGCGACAGGGAGGTGGTAAAGCCGAAGGCGCCGTGGCCCATGGCATCGTGGACGATGCCCTTCATCTCCTCGACTTCGGCGCCGGAGCTTGGCCGCTGGTCGGCGTCGGGGCCGATGACGAAGCGGCGGAGGGCGGAGTGGCCCACCATCGCGCCGATGTTGACGCCCTTGGGCAGCGCGTCGACGACGTCGAGGTACTCGGGGAAGGAACGCCACTGCCAGTCGATGCCGGCGTTCAACGCTTCGATGTTCATGCCCTCGACCTTGGCGAACATCCGCGTGACGAAGTCTCGGTCGCCAGGGTTGCACGGGGCGAGCGTGAAGCCGCAGTTGCCCATGACGACCGTCGTGACGCCGTGCCAGGGCGAGCAGGTAACCAGAGGGTCCCAAAGCACCTGCGCGTCGTAGTGAGTGTGGACGTCGATGAAGCCGGGGGCGACGTAGCGGCCCTCGGCGTCGATGACCTTAGCCCCGTTGGGCGAGATGCGCCCCTTCTCGACGATCTTGCCGTCCTTGATGGCAATGTCGGCGCGGTGGCGGGGCATGCCGGAGCCGTCGACGACCATGCCGTTCTTGATCACGAGGTCGTAGGACATCTCTCGAACCTCCAAGGGCGCGCCGCTCGGGCGCGGGGGGAGTCGTTCCGGTGGACGGAGTCTATGGCGAGCATAGGCAGGCCATTAATGGGGTGTCAAGCAGACGTGGGCCGGCCCTGCTACAAGCCGCGCGCGTCGAAGACCGCCTTGGCCGCACCGTAGGCGTTCACACTGTTGGGCACGCCGCAGTAGAAGGCGAGCTGCGAGATGACCTCGACGATCTCGTCCTTGCTCCACCCCACGTTCAGGGCGTTCCCAATCCAGTTTTCGAGATAGCGCCCGCCGTCGGTGGCGACAAGGGCCGCAACGGTGCAGATGGCCCGCGTCTTGATGTCGAGCTGGGGCCGCCCGTAGACGCCGCCCTGGATGACGGTGAGCATCATGTCGGAGACGTCGGGCGCCAAGTCGGCGCCGGCGCTGCCGCCGGAACCGCCCAGCGGCTGGCCGCCGTCGGGGTGGAGCATCGCCTGCACCTCGGCCCGCCGCTGTTCCATCGCCTCATACCGGTCCATCCCACACCTCCTGGTACTTGTGGCGTCATGGTACCCGCGCGGGGAGGTCGGGCGCGCCGGCTATGTTCCGTTAACAAGGCTGTAATGATTCCGCAATCAAGCGGTAACGCAACGTTCCTACGATTTCCCGCAGACCGGAGCAGGGAAGGAGGATCTTCCATGATCGATAGTGGCGACACCGCATTCATTTTGCTGGCGTCCGCCCTGGTGCTCCTCATGACGCCGGGGCTCGCTTTCTTCTACGGCGGCCTCGTGCGGCGGAAGAGCGTTGTGGGCGTGATCATGCACAGCTTCATGGCGATGGGGATTGTGGGGGTCATATGGGTGGTCTGGGGCTACACGCTGGCCTTCGGACCGGACCAGGGCAGCTTCATCGGCAACTTCGAGCATTTCGCGTTCAGCGGCGTCTCGTTCACCGAGCCGCTCGATGGCTCGACTATCCCGCACGCGCTCTTCGCCGTCTTCCAGGGCATGTTCGCGATCATCACCCCGGCGCTGATTACCGGCGCATTCGCTGAACGGATGAAGTTCAGCTCTTACGTGATCTTTACGATCCTGTGGGTGACGATCGTCTACGCGCCGATGGCGCACTGGGTCTGGGGCGGCGGCTGGCTCGGCGGCTGGGGCGTCCTCGACTTCGCGGGCGGCGCCGTGGTCCACATGAACTCGGGAATCGCGGCCCTCGCGGCGGCGATCATCATCGGCCGGCGCCTGCGGCACGGCGAGGAGCCGATGGACTCGCACAACGTGCCGTTCGTGATGTTAGGGGCCGGACTCCTTTGGTTCGGCTGGTTCGGATTCAACGCGGGCAGCGCCCTTGCCGCCGACGGCGCGGCGACGATGGCCTTCGTGGTGACCAACACCGCCGCGGCCGCGGGCGCCGTGACCTGGATGTTGCTCTCCCACGTCACGTCGGGCAAATACAGCGCGATCGGCGCGGCCTCCGGCGCGGTGGCCGGCCTTGTCGCCATCACTCCCGCGGCCGGGTTCGTCGGCGCGCCCGCTTCGATCCTGATCGGGGCCGGCGCCGGGGCATTCTGCTTCGCGACGGTGTTCCTGATCCGAAACAGGTTCAAGATCGACGACGCGCTCGACGTCTTCGCGGTGCACGGCATCGGCGGAACGTGGGGCGCCCTGGCCACCGGCCTCTTCGCGGGCATGGGCACGATGGGCGTCTACGCTCTGGAGGAAGGCCGCGGCGAAGTCATCGGCAAGCAGGTCGTCAGCATCCTGGTGACCTGGGGCTGGAGCTTCGTGGTCACGTCGGCGATCCTGTTGCTCCTGAAGTATACGATTGGCCTGCGGGTCGATACGCCTACCGAGGAGCAAGGGCTCGACGTGGCCGAGCATGGAGAAGAGGCATACCCGGGCTTCTAGGTAGGGCGTAGGGCCGGCGGACCGGAGCGCCCGGCTCCGCGTCCGCCGGCGACGGCCCCCGCCTAAGGGAGGAATACCATGAACAAAGTCGAAGCAATCATCCGACCCGAGCGTATCGGCCTCGTGACAGAGGCGCTGGCGCAGGCTGGGTTCATCGGCCTCAACGTGGTGGAAGTCCGCGGACGCGGCGTCCAGAAGGGCGTCCAGCACGTGGGCCGGGGCGGCATCAATATCACCATCGACATGCTGCCCAAGTCGAAACTGGAGATCGTGGTCAAGGACGCGGACACCCAGCCCGTGATCGACATCATCAACGAGCACGCCAGCACGGGAAACGTCGGCGACGGGAAGATCTTTGTCTTACCCGTCTCCAGCGCCATCCGCGTGCGCACCGGCGAGAAGGACGAAGCGGCGCTCTAACCCAGCGCGCTTGGTAGGGCGAGAAGGGGCCTGGGCGGCGACGCGCCGTCCGGGCCCCTTTTGATTGGGGGCCTATGGGTACGGAGATCAGGCTCGCGACTGAATCGGACGCCCAACAAATGTTGGCGATCTACGCGCCAATTGTTCGCGAGACGACGATTTCCTTTGAAGAGGAAGTCCCTTCTTTGGCGGAGTTCCAGGGGCGAATCCGCTCCGTCTTGGAGCATCTGCCTTGGTTCGCATGCGATCACGACGGCGAGGTAGCCGGCTACGCCTACGGCGGCCTCTTCAAGGCCCGGCCTGGCTATCGCTGGTCCTGCGAGGTTACGGTCTACGTCCATCCAGACTATCGCAGGCGGAGCGTCGGCCGTGCCTTGTACACGTCACTCCTCCGCGCTCTGACAGCGCAGGGCTACTGCGTAGCCGTTGCGGTCATCACGCTGCCGAATCCAGGCAGCATCGCCCTTCATGAGTCGATGAGCTTCCGTCGGGTGGGTGCCTACGAGGGCATCGGCCACAAACTCGGGGAATGGCTTGACGACGGGGTCTGGCAACGAGAACTCTCGCCCAAGTCCGCCGCGCCGACACCCCCCACACCGTTCCGGCGCCTCGTCGGCACGTCTGAATGGGATGACATCCTGAACGCGGGCACTGCGTGTCTGAAGCCGCCGCTCCAACCGTGAAGTCAGCCCGGGCTCAAGGGCGGCGTCATGGGGCAGGCGCCACAGCCGACGGCTCCTCGGCCGGGTCGATGCGGACGGCGCAGACCTTGTACTCCGGTATCTTCGAATCGGGGTCGAAGACGGCGTTGGTGAGGAAGTTCGCGGCGTGCTCGCGGAGCTTCACGAACGGCACGAAGATCTCCCCCTCCTTCACCATCTCGGTCACCTCGGCGCGGCCTTCGAGGTCGCCGCGGCGGGAACGGGCGCGGACCCATTGGCCGTCGGCCACGCCTGCCCTGCGGGCGTCCTCGGGGTGGATGGAGACCAGCACCTCCGGCGACCGTTCGAGGAGCCCCGGCGCGCGGCGCGTCATCGTTCCGCCGTGCCAGTGATAGAGGACGCGGCCCGTGTTCAGGATCAGCGGAAAGCGCTTGTTGGGAAGCTCCGCGGCCAACGCCTGTTGCTCAAAGCCGATGAACTTGGCGCGTCCACGCGGGAAGGCGTGCTCGTAGAGGGACGGCGTGCCGGGGTGGGCGGCGCCGGGGCAGGGCCACTGCAAGCCGCCCTCGCGTTCCAGCCGGTCGTACGAGATGCCACTGAGGATCGGGGTCAGAAACGCCATCTCGTCCATGATCTCCGCGGGGTGCGCGTAGGAGAACTGACCCTCCAGGGAAAGCCCCAGCCGGCTGCTGACCCGCCGCGCGAGGTCGCACAGGATCTCCCAATCAGGCCGGCTCCCGCCGACGGGCTCGATCGCCTTGCGGATGCGTTGAACGCGCCGCTCGCTGTTGGTGAAGGTGCCGTCCTTCTCGGCGAAGCTCGCGGCGGGGAGCACGACGTCGGCCAGCTCCGCCGTCTCATGCAGGAACAAGTCCTGCACCACCAAGAAGTCGAGGTTGCGGAAGGCGGCCTCGGCGTGGTGGAGATCGGGCTCGCTCAACAAGGGGTTCTCGCCGGTGACGTACATGGCCTTGATCTCGCCCTTGTACACCTCTTCCATGAAATCGGTGACCACCATGCCCGGCCCGGCGGGGATGGGATGGCCCCAGGCCTCGCCGAAACGGGCCGCGTTCGCCGCGATGTCCTGATAGCCGGGCAGCTTGTCGGGGAGACAGCCGGAGTCGCCGCAACCCTGCACGTTGTTCTGCCCGCGCAGCGGCGAGATGCCCGCTCCCCGCTTCCCGATCTGTCCGGTGAGGAACGAGAGGTTGAGCAGGCTATGGCAGTTCGGCGTGCCGTTGGTGTGCTGGGTCATCCCCATGCCCCAGACCAGGCACGAGCCGCTGAACGGCGGCGTGGCGTAGAGGCGGGCCGCGGCCCGGATGTCATCGGCCGGGCAGCCCGTGATCCGCTCCGCCTCTTCAGGCGTGTACCGGTCGACGATGGCGCGCCACTCGTCGAAGCCTTCGGTGCGCTGCTCGATGAACGTGGGGTCGTGCAGCCCCTCGTCGAGGATGACCTTCGCCATCGCGTTGAGCAGGGCGACGTCGGAGCCGGGGTGAGGCCGAAGCCAGACGTCGGCGTAGTCGCACAGGTCGATACGCTTGGGATTGATGACCACGAGCCTCGCCCCTCGCTCGACGATAGCCCTCCGCATCCGCGACGCGACGACGGGGTGGTTCGCGGTGGCGTCGGAGCCGGCAACCACGAGGCAGCCGGCCTCTTCGTAGTCGATGTACGAGTTCGACGTCGCCCCGCTGCCCACGGCGGCGATCATCGCTTCGACCGAAGGGGCATGGCAGAGGCGCGTGCAGTGGTCGATGTTGTTGGTCTGCATGAGCAGGCGAGCGAACTTCTGCTGGACGTAGCCGTCCTCGTTCGTCGCCTTGGCCGAGCAGAGGGTGGCGAAGGAGCCCCGGTACTCGACGAGCTTCTCCGCCACGAGGTCGAGCGCCTCGTCCCATGACGCCTCGCGGAACGCGCCGTCCTCCTTGATCAGCGGTGATGTGAGCCGGTCGGGGGCGTTGACGAAGGTCGTGCCGAAGCGGCCCTTCACGCAGAGCATCCCGACGCTCGACGGGTTCTCGGGATCATCGAGGACTTCGAGAATGTCACCGTCCGCGCTCGTCTGGAGCGAAATGCCGCAGCCGACGCCGCAGTAGGGGCAGGTGGTCGGCGTGGTGTCCGCTATGGGAAGAGCCGATCCCTTCTTCTTGATCGCGCCGGTGGGACAGACGGAGAGGCAGGTGCCGCAAGAGGTGCAGATGGACTCCCGCAGTGGCTGGTCCATGAAGGCGCCGATGCGAGACGCCTGGCCCGCGCCGAGCACGTCGATGGCCCCGATGAACTGCAGGCCGGGGCCGCAGCCCTTGGCGCACCGGCCGCACATGATGCAGTCGTCCATCGCGATCGAGAAGAACGGGCTGCTGGTGTCGACGGCTTCCCGGGGCCTCGGCTCGTAGCGCGCGGCGTCGACGCCGTGGCTGCGGCAGGCGGCGGTCAGCGCCTCGTAGTCCTTCCCCTCGGGCGAACCCTTGAGCATGCCAAGCGTGAGCTCGAGGACGCCCTTGCGGAGACTGCGCGCCGACTCGGTGTCGGTTCGCACCTCCATCCCCTCGGCCGCCGGCAGCGAGCAGGAGGCGGGGAAGCCGCGCTGTCCTTCAACCTCGACGAGACAGGTGCGGCAGGCGCCGATGGCCCCCATGTCGGGGTCCTTGCACAGCTGCGGCAACTCCGCCCCCGACACGTTGACCGCGTCAAGCACCGAGGCCCCATCGGCGACGCTGACCGGGTCGCCGTTAATCGTGAGCCGTGGCATGAGGCCCGCTACTCCTCCCCCTGCTTCAGTGGACAGCCCACTCTAGCCGCTCGCGGCGGGCCTGTGAACTAGTCCGCCTTGACGAGATCGTCGCGGAAGAGGTCCAGGGCGCTGACGACGGGGCCGCCGGCCATCTGTCCAAGGCCGCAGAGAGAGGCCGAGGCCACGACGTGCGCCAGCTCGCGCAGCTCGTCGGCGTCGGCGGATGAGCCCAGGGGGGCCATGCGGTCGAGGATTTCGACCATGCGGGGCGCGCCCTCCCGGCAGGGAGTGCACTTGCCGCAGGATTCGTCGGCGTTGTAGGCGGCAAGCTCGCGCACCACGTCGAGGGTCGGCATCGAGCCGTCGAGCACGACGACGCCCCCCGCGCCGAGCACGGCTCCCGACGGGTGCATCAGCCCGGGCCGAATCGGTTCGTCGAGCATCGACTCCGGGAGCAACCCGCCACTCGGGCCCCCAGCAACGACGCCGGTCACGCGCCCGCCGTCCCGCGCCCCGCCGCCGACGTCGTAGACGATCGTCCGCAGCATCGTACCCATCGGCACCTCGACCAGTCCCGGACGCCGAACCGCGCCGCTCAGGGAGATCAGCTTGGCCCCTCCGGCCCCGTTGCCGATCTCTGCGAAGGCGGCGGCCCCGTCCCGCAGAACGACGGCGGCGTTGCACAGCGTCTCGACGTTGTTGATGACCGTGGGCATGGCGAAGAGTCCGGACTCGGTGGGGAAGGGCGGCCGCAGCCTCGGCACGCGGCGTTGCCCCTCGACGGTGTTAAGGAGCGTCGTCTCCTCGCCGCAGACGTAGCCGCCCGCCCCGCGCCTGATCTCGATTTTGAAATCGAACCCGCCGCCGAGGATGTCCTCGCCCAAGAGTCCCGCATCACGGGCCTGCTCGACGGCCAGCCGGACGCGGCGCTCGGAGAGCCGCGCCTCGGCGTTCACATACAGGAATCCCTTCGACGCGCCCGACGCGTAGCCCGCGATGAGCAGCCCCTCGATCAGGAGGTGCGGGTCGCCGTCCATGATGTGCCGGTCCTTGTAGACGCCGGGCTCGCCCTCCTCCGCGTTCACCACGACGTAGCGCACGCCGCCGCGAGCCGCCCGCGCGCTCTGCCACTTGCGTCCCGCCGGGAAGTAGGCCCCGCCCCGGCCCAGCAGACCCGCGCGCAACACCTCGTCGATCACCTCCTCCGGGGTCATCGAGAGCGCCCGCTCCAGACCGGCGTAGCCGCCGCGTGCGAGGCAGGCGTCGAGGCTTTCGGGGTCGATATCGCCCGTGTTTGCGAGGAGGAGCCGGTGTTGCGCAGTCCAGAACGAACCGTAGTCAGACCCGGCGGCCGCTACCGACGAGGGGTCGGCGGCGATCTCTGCCGCCTGCTCCGGCGTCACACGGTCAAGTCTGACCGTGGCCGCGCCGGGGTGCTCGACGGCGATGCGCGGCGACAGGTCGTAGGCGCCGTCGCTTCCAACGGCCACGACGTCGACGGCAGCGGGATCGGCGGCGCCGCGGACGGCTTCGAGCACGGCCCCGCTTCCGACGGCACGGTCGACGTGCGAGTCCTGGACCTTCAACACCGTCTTGCCGTTAGCACGCACCGCCTCGCGCTCGACCGCGGCCTTCCGGACGGATGTGAGCGGCGACGTCACGGGTCTAGGACGCCGTCACCGCGGCGCGGACGCTCGCAGCCGTGGCGCGGCCACGGCTCTCGTGGTCGACCTCGACCACCGGCGCGGCGGCGCAGAGGAACGCGCAGGCACGCTCCTCGACCGCCGTAGATTGAAGGTTCGCGGCAGCCTCGCGCGCCGCCTCAAGTACTGATCGTGCGCCGTTCAGCAGGCAAGAGAGGCCGGTGCAGACTCGGACGGTGCGCTCGGCGGGCGCCTCGACGCGCAGCTCGGTATAGCTCGTCGCCGAGCCGTAGACCTCGCTGGCGGGGACGCGCAAGTGCCACGCCGCGGTCTGCAGCGCTTGCTCGGGCAGGTGGCCGAACTCATCGTGGATGTAGTGCAGCGCAGGCAGCAGGTACCGCCGCTCACGGGGGAAGCGCTCGATCAGGCGACGGCGAAGCTCACGCTGGTCCATTGGTCTCCAAAGAGAGACGAGCCTTGCACTGCGTGCCGCTCAGTGCACGGTTGCCGGTATTGTAACCGGAGCCCCGGAGTCACCGGGCGCGGGGAACGGCGGCCGCCACCCCCACCACGTCGTCGAGCGCGAGCGCGTCGATCTTCTCGGCGGGGACCATGCCGTCCGGCGACCAGCCGCGGGCCTCGTAGTAGGAGGCGATCATGCCGTCGAGCTCGGCGCGGGTGAGCGCCGTCCCCGCTCCGACGCCGGTCGGCAGCGCCTCTTCGAGCACGCGCGGCGGCAGGGTGTCGTCGGCGCGGGTCCAGCCCTCACGGACGTTGAAGAGCTTCTTCAGGGTGCAGATGCGCTCGCCGACGGTACGCAACTCCTCTGAGGACACGACCCGACCGGTGACCCATTCGTAGGCTTGGGCCGACTCAGCCCAGAAGTCGTCGAAGACCTTGCGCAGGAACTTGCACCAGATCATCGAGTCGAGGACGGCGGCGTAGTCCTCGCTGCGAGCGGCCAGCGCCCCGCGGCGGTCGTCGACGCGCAGGCGGTCGACCTCAGCGGAGAAGTCGGCCTCGTAGGCCGACGACCGGTTGTGGCAAGCGCCGCGAGCGTTCACCGCGAGGCCGAGGGCCAGCGTCTTCAGGCCGCGCGGCTCGTAGCCCGGCATCTCCAGGCCCTTCACGTGCATCGCCCACGCCTCCGACCCGCCGCCGACCTGTTCCGCGGCTTGGCGGACACCATCGGCGAGCAGGTCGCCGATGCCCGACCGCGCGCCGATGGCCTCGATCATGCCAAGGACGGCCTCGCCGTCGCCGAACGCCAGCGGCTCGTCAACCAGTCCGCGCTCGGCGCATTCCATCGCCCAGGCAATTGAGGCCCCGGCGCTGATGGTGTCCATGCCGAGCTCGTCACAGGCGTGGGAGGCGCGGACGACGGCGTCCGGGTCGGACACGCCCACCAGCGGCCCCAGTGCATAGAGGCTCTCGTACTCCATGCGGGCAGTCTTCGTCTCGGACGCCTCGCCGTTGTCGACGACGGCGAGGACTTTCTCGCAGCCGATGGTGCAGTTGGCGCAGTGCGCGTCGCGGACGGTATGCGAAGCGTGCAGCGACTCACCGGTGACCGCCTCCGCGCCGTCGAAGGTCGACTGCCGGAAGTTCCGCGTCGGCAGCACACCAAGCCGGTTAAACGCAGCGACGTTGCCCATGGTGCCAAGCACGCGGTATTTCTCCGTCGCGGGGCCCAAACTCGCCCGGCTCAAGGCGCGGGCGTAGTCGTTCAAAGCCGTCGCGTCGGCGATCTCCACCGACTGCGTACCACGAACGGCAATCGCCTTCAGGCGCTTCGACCCCATCACCGCGCCCGGCCCGGTGCGGCCCGCCTGACGACCGCCGTCATTAGCGATGGACGCGTAGCGGACGAGCTTCTCGCCCGCGGGACCGATGCAGGCGACGCGGACGCGGCCCAGCCGCTCCTTGACCGCCACCTCCGTCTGCGACGTGGTCAGCCCAACCAGATCGCCCGCCGGCTCCAGCCGAACGTCACCCTCTTCGATCACCAATACCGACCACTCCGGCGCTTGGCCGTGGATAACCACGGCGTCGGCGCCCAGACGCTTGAGTTCGAGGGCGATGTGGCTCGACGACAGCGAGTCGCCGATGAAGCCGGTGAGCGGCGACTTGGTGACGATGGCGAACTTGCTCGTGGTAGTGAGCCGCGTGCCGGTGAGCGGGCTTGAAGCCAGAATCAGGGGGTTGTCCGGCCCCAGCGGGTCGGCGCCCGCCGGACAGTGGCGGTAGAGCAGATAGGCGCCGAGGCCGATCCCACCGACGAAGCGTTCCAGGACGTCGTCCGCCAGGGGTTCGTAGCGTCCCTCGCCGCTGGCGAGGTCGACGATCAGGACTCGTCCGAAATAGCCCTGCACGGCTAGCCTCCCGCCTCGGCGGAGAGCACGAGGACGGCGTCGCCCTCGCGGACCGGCGCGCCGAGGTCGGCGACGAACGCGGCCCCGTTCACGTTGAGCGTGTAGCCTTCGAGCAGGCCTCCCTCGGCCTCCTCGAGCACCTTGCCCACCAGGGCAGGACGCTCCCGCGCCAGCGCAGTCAAGGCGTCGCGCAACGTGGCGTCTTGCGGGAGCGACAGCGCGACCGCGCTCGTTCCCGCGGCGAGCCGGGCCACGCCATAGAGCTCGACGCTACAGGCGATAGCGGAGGCGGCCATGCTAGCCGCGCCCCGCTGCGAGGGCCGCCGCCCGGTCGAGGTCGTCCTGCGTGTTGACGTTGAAGAAGCTGAGCAGATCGGAGTCGAAGCGCCGGACGTCCGGCTCCTCGACGAAGCGGACGCGTACGTCGTCGAAGAAACGGGCAATCTTCAGCTCGTCGCGTTCGAGGCGGGCGTGGATCGGGGTCAGGCACTCCTTCGCGTACAGGGCGTGCGTCGGCTCGGGACGGCCCTCCACGCGGGGCACGACGGCGTCGTAGCCGTCGGCGAGGCCGGCCATGTACTCGATCAGGCCTGCGTTCAGGAAGGGCATGTCGCCGGCGACCACCAACGACCAACGGTTCGTCGCCTTGGCGAGACCGGAGTAGATGCCGCCCAGCGACCCCTTGTCGGGGTAGAGGTCGAACGCGGTGCGAGCGTCGTCGGGTAGGGGGAGGCCATCGGCGGCGCCGGGCTCGGCGCCCACGACAACGATCTCGCTGCAGACCGGCCGCAGCCGCTCGATGACACGCGCAATGAGCGGTACGCCCTCAAAGGGCTCGACGAGCTTGTTGCGTCCCAGCCGGCGGCTCTTCCCCCCCGCCAGCACGACGCCGGTCAGCGGCATGGTCATGCCGCATTCTACCAGGAGTCTGAACCTAGAACGCGCCGCGAATCGCGACGGTCTGAGGCTGGCTGGCGACGCCGAAGCCCCAGGTGGGAATCACGGCGCTGAACGCGCCCGCCATCCCGCCCCCAACGACGATGCGCACCGCCTCGGGTCCGGTGAGCGCGGCGACGGGGTCCCCAGTCTCTTCGTCACCGAGCTGCCCCACGCGCCGGTAGAAGTCGGCGGGCCGCCGCGCCTTCTCGTGGAGGAACGTCTTGACTTGATCCTTCGTCCAGCCCGCCCCTTCGAGCTGCGCAACGTGCTCGGGGCCCAGCACGACCACGAAGTTGCCGAAGCCGTGGCCGCAGTCGGCGATCGCCTCGGCGATGCGCGTCTGGACGACCTCCAGGGGCTTGTTGGTCAGGGAGTGCACCTGGTGCGGACTCAGGACGTTGATGACGGTTACCGCGCTCTCCTCTGCCGAGAACCCCTGCTCGACGTGCAAGGGAGCCCACGGGGAAAGCTCCTCATTCTCGGCGATGCAGAACGAGTACTTGCCGGGGTGCCCCAGGCAGCTCATGTCGATCTCGCCGGGACGGTTGCCCAGCACGTTGATGTGAATCAGCCGGATAGCGCGCCCGATGGTGGCATTGGGACGAAAGCCGGGGCCGAACAGGTTCGGCCCGCTGTTCAGTCCGAGCGCGTGCCGGATCGGACCGTTGACGATGAGCAGCTGCGCCGACCCACCCGTGCTCACCGACGCTCCATGGATGTTGAAGTGGCCCCGGCACATGCCCTCGACGGCGGCTACGACGACGGGGAGGTATTCGGGTCGGCAGCCGGCCATGACGGCGTTCACCGCCACCTGTCCGGCGGTAATGGTTAGCAGGCGCGGCTCGATGACGCCGACGGTGTCGTCGGCTTCGAGGCCGGCGGCGGCAAGGGCGGCTTCGACGAGGTCGGAGCGGGGCGGGACGACGGGGAGGCCGTCGGTCAGGCCGTCTTCGAAGAAGCGCTCGATGGCGGCCCAGGCGTCATCGGCTTCGATGCGTCCGGTGGACACGGCGGCGGCGCGGCCTGGGCTGACCTAACTGGCGGCGGAGGCGGGGGCCTCCGTCTTGGCTTTGGCCTTGGTGCGCTGCGCCTCGTACTCCTGGGCCAGGGCGTACAGCTCGTCGCCGTTGAAGAAGCTGTGGCGGGCGTTGCAGTAGCTCCCCGACGCCTCGTCCCATTCGCCGTCGTAGGCGGCCTGGATCTTGTCGTAGACGTACTTCACGACGCGGGTGGCGCTGGTGTATTTGTCGGCCTCGCCGGTCTTCTCCAGGTGCTTGGCGTTGAGGATCGCGACGATGCCCTCCGCGCCCGAAAGCGACCCCACCCGGTGCAGTTCCACGCGGTCGGCGCCCAGGACTTTGGGGTCGAACGGCAGGTAGATGTCGCCGCCCTCGGCCTGGGCCTGGCGCTCGACGCCGGCCTGATGGATGCCCGCCTGCGTGCTGAAGATGGCGTCGCCGATGATGGGCGACTTTATGTTCACGCCGCCGATCTCACTCTGGATGAGGGCCGCCATCTCGCGCAGGGCGGAGAGGTTGAAGCCGGGGTCGCCGTAGAGCCGGATGTAGTCGGCGGTGACCTGTTCGAGGGTGGTGTTGCCGGTGCGCTCGCCGAGCCCGCCGAAGGCCACGTTGACCCGCCGCGCGCCGTAGCGCCAGGCGAGGATGCTGTTGGCGGTGGCGAAGCCGAAGTCGTTGTGGCCGTGCCATTCGAGCTCGGCGCCGGTCTCCGCCCGGATGGTGGAGATCAGCCGCGGCACGCCCATGGGCAACGACGCGTGGGGGTCGGGGAAGCCGATGCCCAGGGTGTCACAGATGCGGACCTTCGCCTTGCCTTCGGTCTCCCTCAGGACGCGCTGGATGAAGGGGATGACGAAGCCGTGGATGTCGGCCTTGGTGGAGTCCTCGAGGTGGACCCTCGGCCTGATGCCGGCCTCCATCGCCGCCATGATGGGCTGGAGGTACTTGTCGGCGGCCTCTTCCTTGCTCCGGTAGCCGAGCTTGTCGAAGATGTGGTGATCGGAGGCCGAGGCGAGCATCCCGGTCTCCTTGACCTTGCCGCCGGAGACCTCGGTGAGGAGCTTGATGTCCTTCGGCGTGGCCCGCGTCCACGTGGTGACTTGGGGGAAGTCGTAACCCCGTTCGAGAAGCTTCTCTAAACACCAAAGGTCGCGCTTTTGGTAGATGAAGACTTCGACCTGTTCGATGCGGCCGGTGCCGTTGTCGAGCTCGTGGAGGAGGTCGTAGTAGCGGAGGCGCGCCTCGTTGGGGAAGAGGGCGAAGTTGGGGTCCTGCGCGCCGTCGCGGAGGGTGGTGTCGGTGATGAGCTTGGGCTTGCCGTCGTCGGGAGGGAGCGCCGCCGGCTCGGCCTCGAAGGAGAGCGCGGGCATCTGGCCGCGGAAGTTGTAGAAGCGCTTCCGCGCGTCGATCTGACGGGGCTCGGCGGTCTGCGTCATCGAGGGCGTCCTTCTGAAGCGCTAGGCCCCGGGAACGTCGTCCCCATTATACACAGGCGCGCCTCGGACGGGAGTGGGGCAACAACCCTGTCTCCTGCGCGTCCGCAGGGCATTGGGCCGCTCTCGCCATCCGCCGCCAGCAATAACCCCGTCCCCTGCGCGTCCGCAGGGCGTTGGGTCGATACCGCCGCCCGCCGGGGCTGTCGCGCCCAGCTTCCACGCGTCCGTGGAGTGTCGCTACCGCATCCCGGCCAAAGAACGTACGTTCTGACATCATGATAGCCACCTGTGGAGGAGGTGTCAAGCGGGCGGTGGCGGGGTTGGACGCCCTCCCTCAGTCCCTCCCAGAGGGATGTTTAGGGGGCGGCGTTTTGTGGGCAACGTGTGGCGGTTGGCGCGGGGCCCCTCATCTCAATCTTCTCCCGGGGGAGACCTTTGCACAACGGGGCCGGTTGTGGAGGAACGGGCGCTTCGCGAAGCGCCCCTACAGGGGAGGGCGATCACAAGGGTCCGCCCCTACGGGTGGGGCATGGAAGTGCCGGCTATCGATGGCCGTTGGCGGCCGGCGGGGGGCCCCTCATCTCAATCTTCTCCCGTGGGGAGAAGAGGAAGACCTCCCGCGCCACTCCTCCGGCGCGCCCGTTGGGCGGCGCCCTCTCTCAAATCTCCCCCAGAGGGGGAGAGGGAAGAACCGCCCCGCCACTGCCCGCCCTCAGTCCCTCCCTGTATAGACCGGGGACATCATTAACGGGTGTGCGGAGACATGGTTTACACCTGCTGCAGAGAAATGAAGCGGCAGGAGGTGGACTATCCCTTGGCAGGAGGCATCCGTGGTGTCCTTGAGATACGAGTTCGTCAGACTAGCTGAGCGCGAACGTCCAGGAGCTGTGCGACCGCTTCACGATCACGCCGCCCACCGCGTACAAGTGGCTTGGACGGTACGCAGCGGAGGGGAAGGACGGCCTGGTCGACAGGTCGCGCCGCCCACACCGCTCACCCCGCCGGACCGCGGCGGCACTCGAGCAGGCCGTCCTCGAGATCCGCGATGCGCATCCCGTCTGGGGAGGGCGCACCATACGCAAGGTACTGCTCGATAGGGGCGTCGGCCCGGTGCCCAGCCCGAGCACCATCACGGCGATCCTGCACCGGCACGGCCGCATCGCCCCCGCCGAACGTGCCCAGCGCGACTGGCGACGGTTCGAGCATCCTCGCCCCAATGACCTCTGGCAGATGGACTTCAAGGGCCACTTCCCCACCGGCGCCGGCCGGTGCCATCCCTTGACCATCATCGACGACCACTCGCGCTTTGCCATTGGCCTGCAGGCCTGCGGCGACGAGCGCACCCAAACGGTGCAGGAACGGCTGCGCGCCATCTTCCGCCTCTATGGCCTGCCCCACCGTCTGCTCATGGACAACGGCTCCCCTTGGGGCAGCGATAGTGCTCACCCGCGCACCCCGCTCACCGTCTGGCTCCTGCGCCTCGGCATCCGGGTGAGCCACGGGCGCCCCTACCATCCGCAGACCCAAGGCAAGGGGGAGCGCTTCCACCGGACGCTGAAGGCCGAGGTGCTGCAGGGCCGGCACTTCGCCGACGTCCCCGCCTGCCAGGAAGCCTTCGACCGCTGGCGCACGGTCTACAACACGGAGCGCCCGCACCAGGCGTTGGGGCTGGCGGCGCCCATCAGCCGCTACGCACCGAGCCCGCGGCCCTTCCCGGAGACGCTGCCGCCGATCGAGTACGGGGACGGAGACCTGGTACGGAAGGTAGGAGCTGAGGGGAGGGTGAACTTCAAGGGCCGGACGTTCAAGGTGGGAAGGGCACTCCGCGGCTATCCGGTGGCGCTCCGGCCGACGGAAGCGGACGGTGTCTGGAGCGTGTGGTTCATGACGCACCCTATCGCACAGGTGGACCTACGAGGCCCGGAACCACTCGCCACGAGACACCCCAATGTGTAAACCATGTCTCCGAACACCCATAAACCATCTCTCCGGTCTTTACACCCTGGGAGAGAGGCTTAGGGGGCGGCGTTTTGTGGGCAACGTGCGGCGGTTGGCGCGGGGCCCCTCATCTCAATCTTCTCCCGGGGGGAGAAGAGGAAAGACCCCGCCCCGGCCCTCTCTCAGTCTCTCCCAGGGGGAGAGAGGTTTAAGGGGTGCCTCTCCAAGGGGGGAGAGAGGACTAAGGCTAGTCCTCTTCCAGCGTGGAGGTGTCGCCTTCGGGGAGGCCGAGCTCGCGGGCTTTGAGGAGGCGGCGCATGATCTTGCCGCTGCGAGTCTTGGGGAGGCCTGGTAGAAAATCGATCTCGCGGGGGGCGGTGCCGGCGGCGAGCTTGCCGCGGGCGAAGCGCATCAACTCGCGGCGGAGCGGCTCGGAGGGCTCGTAGCCCTCGCGGAGGGCGACGAAGGCCTTGACCACCTCCATCGCGATGGGATCGGGCTTGCCGATGACGCCGGCCTCGGCGACGGCGGGGTGCTCGACGAGGGCGCTTTCGACCTCGAACGGGCCGACGAGGTGGCCGGCGGTGTTGATGACGTCGTCGGCGCGGCCGATGAACCAGAAGTAGCCGTCCTCGTCCATGCGGGCGCGGTCGCCGGAGTAGTACCAGCCGTTCTTGAACTTGGACTGGTACATCTCGTCGTTGCGCCAGTAGGTCTGGAACATGGAGGGCCAGCCGGGGCGGGCGACGAGGTCGCCCTCCTGGCCGGGCGGCGCGGGGTTGCCGTCGTCGTCGACCACGGCGAGCTCGATGCCGGGGATGGGGCGGCCCATGGAGCCGAGCTTGATGTCGGACTCGGCGTAGTTGGCGCACATGATGGCGCCGGTCTCGGTCTGCCACCAGTTGTCGTGGAAGGGCATGTCGAAGGCCTCCATGCCCCAGACGATGGCCTCGGGGTTGAGGGGCTCGCCGACGCTGGCGAGGAAGCGCAGGGAGGAGAGGTCGCGCTTCTGGGCGGCCTCGGAGCCGGCCTTCATCATCATGCGGATCGCCGTCGGCGCCGAGTACCAGACGGTCACTTTGTACTTCTCGATCAGGTCGTACCAGGTGGTGGCGCGGAAGCCGCCCTCGTAGATGAAGTTGGCGACGCCGCTGGTCCAGGGCGCGATGATGCCGTAGGAGGTGCCGGTGACCCAGCCGGGGTCGGCGGTGCAGAAGTAGAGGTCATCCTCGTGGAGGTCGAGGGCCCACTTGCCGGTGGCGTACTGCTGGAGCACGGAGTTGTGCCGGTGGACCGCGCCCTTGGGCTTGCCGGTGGTGCCCGAGGTGTAGTGCATGATCGAGTAGTCGTCGCGGGTGGTGTCGACCCTGTCGAAGACGTCGGAGGCGTCGGCCATGAGGTCCTCGTAGCTCACGTCGCCGTCGGCGAGCGGCTCCTCGCTGCGCCCGTTCTTGTTGACGATGATGACGTGCTTGAGGTCGGGGCAGTCGGGGAGGATATCGGCGATCCGCTTGCGGAGGTCGGGCGAGGTGACGAGGACGGATGCGCCGCTGTCCTGGAGGCGGTCGCGGACGGGGTCGGGGCCGAAGGCGGAGAAGAGGGGACCGGCGACGCAGCCGGCCTTGAGCGCGCCGAGGATGGCGAAGTAGGTCTCGGGGAGGCGGTCCATGAAGACGAAGACGCGGTCGCCCTTGGCCGCGCCGAGGCCGCGGAGGACGTTGGCGAACTTGTTGGTCTCGAGGCGCATGTCGTCGAAGGTGTAGCGCTCCTCCTCCATGTCCTTGCTCACCCAGAGCATGGCGAGGCGGCCGCCGCGGCCCTCGGCTACGTGCCGGTCGATGCACTCCCAGGCGACGTTGAGCCCGCCCCCGGGCAGCCAGGCGACCTCCCCCTCGATCGTGGCCCAATCGAAGGAGGCACGGGCGTCGTGGTAGCCGTCGATGTTCGGCGTCAGCCGCCGGTCCTTCGGCCGCTTGGTGATGATGTTCTCGTCCATGGCGGGACCCCTGCGTGCTTCAGGTTTGCGTGGTGGGGCGTACTGTAGCACACGGGCGCGCGAGGGGACGGGAAGCGGAGCTAGACTCGGGAGAATGGCGACACATTTCAAAGGACAAGGGCACGGAGCTCGGCGGGGGACCTTGCGACAAAGTCAGGCGAGGTACCAAGGGGAGCGGCGTCGCCTTGTATGCCCCACGTGGCGTGGCAGCTCGGACAACCGGCCGCTCGGGCCGCCTCGATGTCTGCGGCGCTATCACCGACAAATAGCGCCTCCTTTGGGAGGACGCCCAGTTCGTCTAGGGCTAACTCGACGCCTTCCGGGTCTGGCTTACGGCGGGCCACGTCCTCGAACCCAACCACGACAGAGAACAGGTTCGCCACTCCTAGTTCGTCGAGCTCGCTTGACGCTCCACAGCGCCTTCCTTCCATCGTGAACTCCCGCCTCTTCTGCGTAACGATCCCTAGCCCACAACCGGATGAGTTGAGGTCACGGAGAAGAGGCCTGATTCCAGGGAAGAGGCTTATGTGTCCTGGTTCCTTAGTCCAATAGAATTCTCTAAATGCTTCCGACAAGCTCGTTCCATTGATGTCTCGGCCGGGCACCAACACCTCCAGGGTACCGAAGAGTTGCTTACCAGCCAGGCTCCTCAGAAACTCGTCAGCGGTAGGCATTTTTACGCCGACGAGTCGGAACACTTCTGCGATGGCATGCCGGCGGGACTCGAACGAATCGATCAGCGTGTCGTCAAGATCGAAAATGACCGCCTTTGGAGGCATGTCTAGTCGACGTGTGCGCTGCGTCCCGGAGTATGCACACGGCATTGACCGACCTGGCCCACGACTTCCTTTCAACCCTGGATCATCTGCCGTCTGGAATAGCATTCCGCTTACTACCAGCCAAAGGCGCCGAACCAAATGTCGTTACAGTAGTTTTCGATTGCGCGCTTGATGTACGGGATCGTATTGTCTGGCAAGTCATGGAGGCCGAACCAACGAAGATCGTCGCATTTGCCAGGTTCCCTATTGGTGACCTCGCCAGACCACACTGACGCCTTCAGAAAGAAGTGGATGTACTCCTGGTCCCCCTTGAAGTGCATCACTCCCACGACTTCCAAGTTGGAATGGCATATCTCTATGCCCGCCTCCTCCCTCGCCTCTCGGATTATTGCAGCCTTGAGTTCCTCCCCACCGTCGATATGCCCCGCAACCAAGCTGTAGTTGCCGTCTTCGAACCCTGTGTTGTACCGCCTGAGGAGGAGGACTCTGCCATCGTCAACCAAGAGAAGGTGAACTGATACCGGTGCTAGGAACATGGTCAGAGGGTTAGCTTTCAGTGGTCGCCTATTTCCGCCGCCGTCACGTTCGGCCTCCAAGACGCTAGCCAGAGCCCATCAACGTTGCAAGTCTTACGGTGGGCCTTTTGCAAAGGCCTCGATCTTGCCCAGTTGGTGGGAAGCCGGTAGTACGAGCTTCACCGTGCCGACGGCAAACCTCCGTCACGCATCCCGCCGCATGAGGCTGTACGTCTGCCCCGTGGGGCCCTTGTCGGGCTGCATGGCGAGGAAGAGGGCGAGGGGCACGACGTCTTCAGGGGCCTTGACCCACTCGCTTTCCTCTAGGAAGACCGACCCGGGCTGCCGGGCATACTGCGCGACGCGGTCGGTGAGGACGGGACCGGGAATGAGCTCGTTGACGCTGATGTTGTACCGCCAGAGTTCTAGGGCGAGCACGCGGACGAGCATGGAGAGTCCGGCCTTCGCCGACCCGTGTGCCGAGTCGCCTGCCCTCCCGTGGCGTCCCATCCCCGACCCTATGGCGATGATCTTCCCGGCGCCGCGCTTCTTGAGGTGCGGTATCGCCGCCTTCGCCGTGTGGTAGGCGCCGACGAGGTTGAGATGGACCGTAGCCACCCACTCCTCTGGGCTGCTGCCTTCCACATCGCGGCTGTGGTCGAGATTGCCGCCCGCGTTGGCTACGACGATGTCGACGCCGCCGTCACCGAGTTCGGCGGCGTCGAATGCGCGAACGACCTCGTCGTAGTCCGTGACGTCCGCCTGGACGGCGGTCGCGGCGCCGCCGTCCTTTCGGATGTCGGCTGCGGTACGGGCGATGTCGGACTCGGTGCGGGCAACGCAGCAGACGGCGGAGACGGCGGCGGCATAGCCGACAGCGATCGCCCGGCCGATTCCTCTGCCCGCGCCGGTGACGACAGCCACTTTGCCGGATAACGCGGCGTCGGTTGTCATCGGGGTGTCCTCAGGCGGCGACTTCATGGTCGTTCGATTATAGGGTGCAGACACTCGGCGAGTTGCAGGGCCATGGGGGCGGGCGACCACAAGGGTCGCCCCTACGGGTGGGGCATGGAAGTGCCGGCTATCGATGGCCGTTGGCGGCCGGTGGGGGGCCCCTCATCTTCCTCTTCTCCCGTGGGGAGAAGAGGAAGACCTCCCCACGCCACCCCTCCGGCGCGCCCGTTGGGCGCGCGCCCTCTCTCAAATCTCCCCCAAAGGGGGAGAGGGAAGACCACCCCACTCCACCCGTTTTCCGACCAGCGGCGGGAGTTGTGCAAACGTCTCCCCGCGGGAGAAGAGGGGAGACCCCGCCCCGGCACCCACCGCCGTTGACCCGCTCCCGCGCCCCTGCCGATAATGGCGCCGCCGGCAGGAGGGCCGTCCGCTCATGCTTGACTGGCTTGGTGTCGACCACCTCTTCGAGCTTTCGACGACGGAGGCGATCGCGGGGTTCTTCACGCCGCCGGCGATCTTCGCGGCGTTCTTCCTGGCGCAGATGGTCTTGCCGGGACGGTGGGTCCCCGGCTACGTGGTCAACCCGGAGACGGGGGAGCCGCGGCAGTACCGGCTCAACGGCATCCTCGTCTTCGCCCTCGCGATGGTGGTGTGGGCGCTCGAGCTCACCGGCATGCCGCGCGATTGGTTCTACCGGTCGTCGGTCTACGCCGTGGTCGGCGGGACGGTGTTCACCCTGATCTTCGCCGTCATCGCGGTCTTCACCCAGCCGCGGGGCTCGATCAAGAACCCGCTGCTGGCGCTGTGGTTCGGGCGGGCCCAGGAGCTGTCGTTCTTCAAGCAGCGCTTCGACGTGAAGATGTACTTCTACGTCGTGGGCGGGACGATGCTGTCGCTCAACGCGCTCTCCGGGGCGGCGTTCCACTACGACCTCTTCGGCGACGACGCCAATCCCGGCGTCTACCTCTACGCGGCGATCTTCACCTTCTACGTCTTCGACTACTTCGTCTTCGAGCGCGTCCAGCTCTACACCTACGACGTGATTTACGAGAGGCTCGGCTTCATGATGTTCTGGGGCGCGCTCATGGTCTACGGGTGGGTCTTCATCCTCCCGTTGTGGGGCATGGCCGCCTACCCCGACCCCGGCTTCTCGACGGCGTGGACGTACGTCTGGATCATCGGCGCGTCCGCGCTGTTCCTGGTCGGGTGGGCCATCTCGCGGGGCGCCAACTTGCAGAAGTACACGTTCAAGCGCTGGCCCGACCGCAAGTTCCTCGGCATCATCGAGCCGAAGTACATCGAGGCCGGCGACCGCAAGATCCTGTGCAGCGGACTCTGGGGCGCCGCCCGGCACTTCAACTACTTCGGCGAGTGGTGCTTCGGCCTCTCCATCGGACTCGCCTTCGGGCACTTCGGCGTGCTCTGGGCCTGGACCTACTTCATCTTCGTCGCCGTCTTCTTCTACTTCCGCCAGCGCGGCGACGACAAGAACTGCGCCGCGAAGTACGGCGCCGAGAAGTGGGCGGAGTACCAGGCGCGGGTGAAGTACCGCATCGTGCCGGGCGTGTATTAGGGGCGGCGTGGGAGCGTGGCGGCCTCGGTGACCGTTGGCGGTTGGCAGCGGGCCCCTCATCTCAATCTTCTCCCGCGGGGAGAAGAGGGAAGACCCCGCCCCTGCCCTCTCTCAGTCTCCCCCAGAGGGGGAGAGGTTTAAGGTGCTCCCCCTGTCGGGGGAGGGATTTGGGTGTATCCTCCCCTCCTTGTAGAGTCGCCGACAGGCCTCTGGAGAGCAGTCGATGCCTGAATTGATCGAGCTGTTGGACCAAGTCGATGAGATGCGCGACGAGATCGTGGCGCTGGAGCGGGACATGGTCCGCATTCCCACGGTCAACACCGGCTTCATGCCCACGGGGAACGAGACGGAGCTCTGCCGTTACGTCGAGGGGTGGCTGGCCGAGGACGGCGTCGCGTGCGAGGTGATTGAGTCGGCGCCGGGGCGGGGCAACCTGATCGCGCGGCTGGAGGGCGCGTCGGGGAAGGCCGGGCTCATGTTCATGTCGCACCTCGACGTGGTGCCGGTGGAGGAGGAGGAGAAGTGGCGGTTTCCGCCGTTCAGCGCGACGGTGGCCGATGGCCGGGTCTACGGCCGGGGCGCGTCGGACTGCAAGGGTCTGCTCACCTGTCACCTGATCGCGCTGCGCATCCTGAAACGGAACGGCGTCCCACTCAAGGACAGCCTGATACTCGCCTCCTGCGCCGACGAGGAGCACGGCGGCCGCTACGGGTTCGGCTGGATGGCCGAGCACCACCCGGAGAAGCTGGCGGCGCCCCTGGCGGTGAACGAGGGCGGCGGCTATCCCGTCCACGCAGCGGGGAACCTCACCTACCTGCTCGGCGTGGGCGAAAAGGGCCGGCTGCAGGTGGAGATCGACGTGCGGGGGTCGAGCGCCCATGCGTCGGTGCCGTGGCTGGGGTCGAACGCCCTGTTCGCCCTGTCGGAAGTCGTAAAGCGGATTGAGGCCTACGAGCCGGAGCGGGACACGTCGACCAGCCTCTTCGAGCACCTGTCCGTCTTCGCCATCGAAGACAAGCCGTCGGCGGAGAACATCGACCAGATCATCGCCGACACCCAGGACGCGGACCGGCGCCTCGCCTCGACCATGCGGGCGCTGTCGCGGATGACGATCACGCCGACGATGGTCCGGGGCGGGATCAAGTCGAACAGTGTGCCGGAGTCGGTGCGCCTGACGTGCGACGTGCGGACGCTGCCGCACCAGGACGAAGCCTACGTCCGGCGGGAGCTGGAGGAGATCCTCGACGGCATTCCGGGCGTGGAGATCGACATCGACTACATGGCGGTGCCCAATTCCTCGCCGTTCGACACCGACTTCGCCCGCCGCATCGAGCTCAGCACCGCCCGGGCCCTCGAACGGGACGACGTCCAGTGGGTCCCCGCGCTGACCACCGGCTTCACCGACTCGCGCTTCACCCGCGACCTCGGCACCACCACCTACGGCATGGTCGGCTCCCACCCCGACGATGACCCGCGCCTCGCCAACATCCACGGCACCGACGAGTCGGTGGGCATCGCCAGCCTGATCAGCGGCTCGCGGGTCATGCTGGCGCTGGCCTACGACCTCCTGGCGGAGAAGTAGGCAGCCCCACCCCGGCCCTCTCTCAGTCTCCCCCAGAGGGGGAGAGGCTTAAGGTGCTCCCCCTGCGGGGGAGTGGTCAAGGTGAATCCCCCCGCCCCGGCTATGGGGGATTTTGGGGAGGGCCGCGGCGGTATACTTGCGGCGAATGCCGTCCGGTGGAGGGGGCTATGCCGTCTGAACGCACCGTTACCGTGCTCGACCCTTCGGGGCATGTCTTTCAGGAGGACGTGGGGCTGGCGCGCCGGCTCGACGACCTCGCGGGGCAGACGGTGGGCCTGCTCGACGACGGGCTGGCCTTCTCCGACGCCTTCCTGGAGCGGATCGGCGAGCTGCTCGAAGAGCGGGCCGGCGTCGGAACGGTGATCGCCCGGCAGAAGCCGAACCTGTCGGCGCCCGCGCCGAAGCCGATGATCGAGGAGCTGGTGAACGAGGTCGACTTCGCCGTCGTCGGGGTCGGCGGCTGAGGGTCGTGCTCGTCGTGCTGTACGCACGACGCGGTCACCCTCGAAGGCAAGGGCATCCCCACCGCGGTGATCATCGAGGAGGGCTTCAAGGAGCTGGCCTTCGCCAAGCGGCGGCAGATGGGCCTTGAAAGCCTGGAGCCGATCATCATTCCCGGCATCATGGGCTCCCGCGAGGAGGCCCGCGGCATGGCCGACGGCGCCTTCGACGGCGTCGTCGAGTGGCTGCGCCGCGGCGGGACGTCGCGGGAGCGCAGCGAAGAGGCGGCGTCCGAGCCCAAGGCGCGCGCCGCCGAAGCGGGCCGGTAGGGCATGGCGACGGCCAAGGAGTCGCCGCTGGAGCGTTTCGACCGCGAGGCGACGTGGGCGTCGTTCCGCGAGACGATCGAGTCGTTCTACGAGAAGGGGTGGACCGACGGCCTGCCGGTGATCCCGCCGACCGACGACGCCGTCGCCGAGATGATGGCGGCGGTGGACCGCGACCCGGCGGAGGTGATCGGCATCGTGCCGCCGCGCCAGGGGGTCGCCACTATCGAGTCGGTGGCGGCAAACGCGGTGATGGCGGGGTGCAAGCCGGCCTACTTCCCGATCGTGGTCGCCGCGGTCGAGGCGATGCTCGACGAGCGGCTCAACATCAACGGCGTCCAGGCGACGACGAACGCCTGCGCGCCGCTGACCATCGTCAGCGGGCCGATAGTTCAAGAGCTGGGGATCAACGCGGGGTCGAACCTGTTCGGCCACGGCTACCGGGCCAACGCGACGATCGGCCGTGCGGTGCGCCTCGTGCTGGTCGTCCTCGGCGGCGGCTACCCGGAGACGGGGGACAAGTCACCCCTGGGAATGCCCGGAAAGTTTACGTTTTGCATAGGGGAATCACCGTCGAGCCCGTGGGGGCCGCTGCACGCCGAGCGCGGCCTCGGCGACCACGCCAGCGGGGTGACGGTGATGGCGGTAGACGCGCCCCGCGCCTTCATGACGCCGGAGGACCTCGACCCCGTCGCGTCGCTGGAGTCCATCGCGGTCGAGATCACCCACATCACCCACAACGTCCACCACGGCGGCGAGTACCTGCTGGTGCTGAACCCGCTGGTCGCTAAGAGCCTCGCCGACCACGGCTGGGAGCGCGGCGACATACGCTACTTCCTCTACGAGAACGCCCGCGTCCCAATGGAAGACTTCCTCCGAACGCAGGAGCGCCGGGGCGTTACCAACCCCGGCAATAAGGCCCGCTGGCCGAAGTGGCTGGAGTCGGCGGGGCCGGAGTCTCGCGTCCCCGCCATCCGCCGCGTCGACGACCTCGTCATTACTGTCGCCGGCGGCACCCAGCTCACCTGGAGCGCCCTGCTCGGCGGCTGGGGCAACTTCGGCGGCTGGGCGGTGACGCGGCCGGTGGGGTAGGGGGCGCGGGCTACGACCCGAGGGAGGCGGAGGAGTTTCTGACGGTGCTACTCACGTCTCCCACCTTGCGGCAACGCAGCGTCCATCTCATCAATGCATTCGTAGATTTCGATGAGCGCGGGACGCCATATGTCTCCGTCGGCATCGTCGTCAATGTTGGCCCGCATTTCTTGCATCCGTTCAATGCGGCTTCTCAGAAAGCCACGTGTGGTCTCCCAGTCCAGCCTGTCGCAGTTCCAACATCGCCGAAGACCACCCTCGCCCCCGATCCGGTCCTCGGCGACAATCTGTTGGCCCCACCGGCAATCGGCGCGGTTGTGATAGACCGTTGCGTGCCTGTGCTTGTGGAACGAATGGTTCGTCATGCGAGAAGCCCTTTACGGAAAGCGCCTTTGGCATATAGCAGATGTGGATTCTGCGGAGCCTACCACTAGGCCTGTCGCCTCCACAATCTCATGGCGGTACCCGCGGGGAAAACCCAAGGGAATGAGAAGCCTGACGTCTCCCTGCCCCACGCTGGCGGCGCGCACTCGGCGACTTTGGCGGCATCGTAGCCGACTGGGAAGAAGGTCAGTGAACTGGGGCGGTTGGCGGGGGGCCCCTCATTTCAATCTTCTCCCGAGGGAGAAGAGGTAGGACCGCCCACACCACCCCTCCGACGCGCCTAGCGGCGCGTGCCCTCTCTCAGTCTCCCCCAGAGGGGGAGAGGTTTAAGGTGCTGCTCCAGAGGGGAGAGGTCGGGGGAACGGGCGATTCGCGAATCGCCCCTACACTACGCCCGCTTCGCGGAGGTCGGCGACTTTGGCGGCGTCGTAGCCGAGGATGTCGGCGAAGACCTCTTCGGAGTGCTGGCCGAGGAGGGGCGAGGGCTGCTCGACGGTGGGGGAGTCGGAGAGCTTGATGGGGTTGCCGATGAGGCGGACGGTGCCCCTGACGGGGTGCTCCATGTCGACGATGGTCTCGCGTTCGAGGAGGTGGGGGTTGGTGTGGAGGTCCTCGGCGTTGAGGCAGGCGCCGGCGGGGATGCCGGCCTCGCCGAGGATGCGCATCGCCTCGAACTTGTCGCGCTGTTTGGTCCACGACTCGAGGGCGGCGTCGAACTCCTCGGCGTGCTCGTTGCGGAAGTCGCGGTCGGCCCAGCGGGGGTCGTCGGCCATGTCGGGGCGGCCGGCGATGCGGAGGATGGTGGCGACCATCTGAGGCATGGCGCCGAAGGTGATGACGATGTAGTCGTCGTCGCCGCCGGGGGCGCACTGGTAGGTGCCCTTGGTGCTCTGGCCGAAGTAGACGTTGCCGGTGCGCGGCACGTTCTTCCCCGTCTCGTGGTAGTCGCGCGACCAGATACGGCAGAGGTTGGCGACGGCGTCCTGCATAGCGACCTCGACCTTCTGGCCGCGTCCCGTTATGTCGCGCTGGTGGAGGGCGGCGAGGATGCCGATGGCGAGGTGCATGCCGGTGCCGGTGTCGCCCAGCGTCGGGCCGGGGCGCGTCGGCGGATGGCCGGGAAAGCCGGTGGCGCAGAAGGAGCCGCCGGTGGCCTGCCCGATGGTGTCGAACGACTTGTAGTTCCGGTAGGGGCCGTAGGTGCCGAAGCCCTTGACGCGGGCCAGCACGATGCGCGGATTGACCTTGGCGAGCTCGTCGTAGCCGAGCCCGAGCCGCTCCAGCGCGTCGGGTGCGAGGTTCTCGGCGACGACGTCGGCATGCTTGAGCAGATCGAAGAAGATGGCCTTGCCCTGGGGGTCCTTCAGGTTGAGGGTGATCGACCGCTTGTTGGCGTTGAGCAGAAGGAAGTAGTAGGAGTCGACGCCCGCCCCGCCCTTTCCGGCGCGGCGGCCGGGGTCGCCGCCCTTGGGCTGCTCGACCTTGATGACGTCGGCGCCGAGGTGGGCGAGCACCTGTGTGGCGGAGGTGCCCGCCTCGAACTGCGTGAGGTCGAGGATGCGGATGTCCTGCAGGGCTTTGCTCATGGTGTCCTCCAGGGAAGCGCGGCCTGTGGTGTAAGATGGCCGCGCCGTCATTCTAATCGCGGGCGGCGCGCTCGCCAGCCCCGCGTCCGGCCATTTCGCAGCGTCCCAGGAGGAGCAACAAACCGTGGATTTCTTCGAGGTCATTCACTCGCAGCGCTCGATTCGCAAGTACAAGCCCGACGACGTGCCCGACGAGGTGCTGTGGCAGATGCTGGACGCGGCGATCCGCGCGCCGAGCGGGTCGAACACGCAGCCGTGGATCTTCGTCGTGGTCAAGGACGCGGCGAAGCGGGAGGCGATCGCGCAGGCGCTCCGAGACACGGGGCGCCCCGAGGACATGGCGTCGCGGCTGCAGGACGTCCAGGACGACCCGGTGCGCGTGCGGAGCCTCGGCAACGCGGTGGCGCTCTTCCGCGACATCGCGGCGGCCCCCGTGCTGATCATCCCCTGCCTCTACAACGTCACGTCGCCGAACGCGGACATCAACAGCCTGCTCGCGGGGTCGTCGATCTACGGCGCGGTGCAGAACCTGATGCTGGCGGGCCGCGCGCTCGGCGTCGGCTCAGTCCTGACGACCTTCCAGCAGTTCATCACACCCACGCTCGCGAAGGAGCTCGGCATTCCCGACGACGCCCTGGCGACCTGCGTCATCCCGATGGGCTACCCGCAAGGACAGCGCTTCGGCCCCACCACCCGCAAGCCCGCCGAGACGGTGACCTACTGGGACTCGTGGGGGACGGTGAAGGCGCGGGGGTAGCGGCGGCGCTGCCTTCCCTCAGGAGGGGACGGGCGCCCACAAGGGGCGCAGGGCAGCAACGGTGGACGGGTCCGAAATCAGGCCAATGCTCCCGGAGGGGTTGTCACTGCCACGAAAAGATCAGGGCAGACCTGCACTCCGCCCACTGTAGGACATTCACCTCGACGGTGTACGTGCCTGGTGACAGTACGCCGAAGTCCGCGTCGCCGATGAGAAAATCCTCTGGGTCAAAGACATGAAGCGGTTGGTCGTTGGGCCCGGTTCCTTCGTAAAGGAGAATCTGTTGCAAAGGGCACGCCTGGGTTAGGGAGACCTCAACCTCCTCGCTGTCATTTAGCTGGAAGACTTCGTAGTGGGCGCGGCTTTCCGCTCTGTGCGCCGAGCCGCAGGCGCTCAATGGCTCGATGGAGAACCAGGCGATGTGCCGCCATTCCTCGGGAGGCAGAACGCCGGCGCTACTCATTATGCAATTCGCATAGGGCGCGTCGGGTTCCTCTGATTCTATCGGGGGAAGCACGTCAACGAAGAAATCGACCGCCGAGAGCTTATCGTGGTAATCACAGGGCAGGAAGTGCGCTTCCTGCCTGTGCAATTGGAAGTGATACGTACCTACCGGGAGCACTGTGGACGCAGTAATCCGACGGGGCCTGTAGGCGCGGCCGGGAGGTGGCTCCGCAGCCGATTCGGGCTCTAGCCGAAAGAGATGGGCATCAGGGCCGGCCAGCCATAGCTTGTCCCTGAGATCGAAAGAGCTACCCGAAACGTATTGCCATGCCTCACCGAGAATCGTCTTGTCGGCCGGCACCCCCGAAAACAGAATCCTCCGCTGCTGGGGCGGCGGCACTTCATGCTGCCACCAATGCCGGACCAGTTCCCCTCCGGCGTCGATGGCCGCCTGGTTCAACCGTTCACGATAGTACTTCTCCGAGAGACATTCCTCATACCCGGAAACGCCTTCACTCTGAGCGCGCTTGATCGAGCCTTCCAACTCCGCAATCCTCTGCCGCAATTCTTCCAGGCCGATGTTCTCTTGCGCCTCGTGCCCCGGAGCACTCCCCGGCGCCTTCAAGAGAAACCGTTCCGACCCCTGCGGCGTCACATCGGCGGCCGGTAGCCACACCCTATTGAAGCGGCTGTCGAGTCGATATTCCGGCGCTTGGACATCTCCCTGCAGCGTGAAGCTGTAGGAATCGGTTGACTCCGGTAAAGGCTCCCCGCACTTGCCATCCCAGGAGGGCCTCTCCTTGACGAAGAGAATTGCTTCGCGCTCTCTCCATGTCGGTGCGGAGCGGCGAAGTCGGGAGCGAGCCGCGGCTATCGCGCCCCCTTCAGACTCATACACTTCGTAGCGGGACTGGAATGAATCGCCAGAGGCTCCGAACGAAACATTCACGAACAGAGATTCCGTCCCTTCGCCCTTCAGGAACTCGTATGCCTCGAACTCGTACCTGACCACCGGTATCCAATAGCGCCCATCCGACCATCTACACTCTTGCCTAGCCCTGCCTTCCAGAGACTCCAGCTTTGCTCGGACCACTAAATCGGAATGGAAGATACGTTCCTCTAGGCTAGTGAAACCGTCGAAGTACGGCCCGGAATCCGTGACTCCAATTACCGTCGGCTCCGGCGGATGGGCCGGTACCGCCACCGTAGGGATCGCCCCCTCCACTTCCGGCGTCACCGTCGGGCTGGGCGGGGGCGCCGTTGCCGTCTCCGTGGGGGTCGCCTCCTCCACCTCCGGCGTCGCGGTCGGGTCGAGCGGACGCGCATCGCAACTCAGGAGAACGAGAAGGAGCGCCGCCGCCACTATTGCCTGTACCAGCGCCACTCGCACAGCCTGAACCACCCCCTGACTCTGGTACGCGCAGTATAGGGTGGCCGGACGTATTCGGCTGTGCGACGCGCGGGGCCGCTTTGACCGCCATCCGCAGTAGGCGCGCCCCTCATCTCAATCTTCTCCCGGGGGAGAAGAAGTGGGAGGGCGCTACGCCTCCAGCTTGTAGAGGCGGCGGGCGTTGCCGGAGAGGACCTTCTCGCGGTGGGCGGCGGGGAGGTCGGCGCAGATGCGCTCGATGAAGGCGGCGGACTCCGGCCACGTCGAGGTCTCCATGGGGAACTCGGACTGCCACATGATGTTGTCGACGCCGATGAACTCGCGCTGGAGCATCCCCGCCTTCTCGGCCCACGTAGTGACGTGGCACTGGCGGTTGAAGAGCTCCGACGGCTTGATCTCCATCCCTTCCTTCGCCAGCTTCGAGGCGCCCCACTCGTGGTCGGAGAGCTCGAGCTGGAAGCAGAGCCAGTTGATGCCGGCGGCGGCGAAGACGACCTGCAGGGTGGGAAAGCGCTCGCCGATGCGGGAGAGGACGAAGCTCGAGACGACCATCGCGCTGCTCACGGGGCGGCGCACCGTCTCGAAGGCCCGCGAAGTGGCGGGGTCCCAGCGGTCGTAAAGCTCGAGCATGTTGCGCTGGCTGGTGCCGGAATGGAAGCAGACCGGCGCGCCCGCCTCGTCGATGGTCCGCCAGAGGGGGTCCCAGTCCTCTTCGTGGAGGTGCGGCGCGTCGGTGTTGATGTGCCAGGGGAACGGGGCCATGACGACGCCCTTGTGGCCGTTCTTCAGCGACCGTTCCACCTCAGCGCGGGCGTCCTCGACCGAGGTGACGGGGACGATGCACTGGGGAACGAAGCGCGGACTCGCCGCCCACGTTTCGAGCAGCCAGTCGTTGTAAGCGCGGACGCAGGCGATCTGCAGCTCGGCGTCGGCGATGGCGCCCAGCGTTTCGCCGCCGATGCCCGCCGCCGCGGGGTAGAGCACCGACACGTCGACGCCGTCGCGGTCCATCGCCGCGAGGCGCGCCGCCGGGTCGAAGGCTTCCTTGGGGACGTCGGCCCAGCGCTGGGGTTCGTCGTAGCGGTTCTCCGACAGCGCACCCGTCGGCGCCAGCCGGGGCTCCTCGCTCACCCTGCCGTCGATCGTCCACCGCTCGGTGCCGCCGTCGAGCTGCACGATCTGGGGGACGCGCTCGCCCCACCGGTCGGGGACGCGGCTCGTCCAGAGATCGGGCGGCTCGATGACATGGTCGTCTGCTGAGATTACCTGCATGCTTGGCATCACCTTTGTGTTCTGGAAGCGCGAGGGCGGTTAGAGGCGGTAGACGCGCTTGGCGTTGCCCGCCAGGATCTTCTCCCGGTCCTCGGGGGAGACGTCGCCGAGGCTGCCCTCGATGTAGCGCGACGAGTTCGGCCAGATCGAGGTCGGGTGGGGGAAGTCGCTCTCCCACATGATGCGGTCGGCGCCGATGACGTGGTGGTAGGCCAGCCCCTTCTGTTCGTACCAGAAGTCGACGTGGCCGTGTTGGCGGAAGAGCTCCGAGGGCCGCGTGGGGTGGCCGTGCTCGGAGAGCCGGCATCGCTCCCACTCGTGGTCGCACATCTCCAGCACGTAAGGCACCCAGCCGACGCCGCTTTCGGCGACGACGAACTGCAGGCCGGGGAAGCGGTGCAGGATGCCGGAGAAGAGGACGTAGCTGATGAACTGGGCCTGAAGGTTGAAACCGATGGTGCCGGCGAAGGCGCGGCTGAAGCGCGGGCTCAGGCCCGGCTTGGGGTCGATCCACATGCGGATCGCGCCGCTGCCGCCGTGGAAGTGGAAGGGCATTTGAAGCTCTTCCGCCGTGGCCCACAGCGGGTCCCAATAGGAGTCGATGAGGTGCGGGAGCCCCTTCTGGTGGGGCGCGGAGAGCATCAGGAAGCCCTTGTGCCCCCGGCTCGCGGTGTAGCGCAGCTCGTCGACCGTGCCCTCGATGTCGGAGAAGGGGAGCATGGTCAGGGGGATGAAGCGCTCGCTGACGTCGAGCCACTCCTCCACCTGCATGTCGTTGTAGGCCCGCACGCAGTCGCTCTCGAAGTCCGGGTCCTTGCCGAAGAAGGGGAAGGTGAGGCCGACGTTGGGGTAGAAGACCTCGCCGTCGACGCCGTCGGCGTCCATCGCTTCGAGGCGCGCCCGGGCGTCGTAGACGCTCTTGGGCACGTCCTCCCAGCGGGAGGGCAGCGTCTCGCGGTCGGGCATGACGGCATGGCAGGTCGAGGGGTAGGGCGAGTGAGGCTGCGCGTCGAGCGTCCAGCGGTGGACGCGGTCCGGCTTGGGGTCGAGGAAGTAGCCGACGGGAGTCGCGCCGCGCTCCTCCTTGCTGATCTCCTCAAGCTGCGGGATGCGCTTGCCCCATTTCTTCTCGGACATGCGCTTCGTCCAGCAGTCCGCGGGCTCCTGCACGTGGGCGTCGACGTCGATGATCTTGAAGTCCATGCCTTCCTCCGCGGCCGCTTCGCCTTCCGCGTCAGCTTATCAGATTCGGGGCCGGATCCGGCCCCCCACCGGCGTCGGCGTCCTCGGCCTCTACGGGATGGTCGCGCCCTGGCCGTAGAGCTGCTCGCTGGTCACCACCGGCCCGTCCACCGGCTGGTAGTCGGCGGGGCCGGGGCGGACGTTGATGAACCGGGCGCCGTCGGGCCCCGCGCCGAGCCGATACTGGATGTCTTTGGGGATGAGGATGATGCTGTTCGGGCCCAGCACCCGTTTGCCCATGTGCAGCTCCCCCTCGACGACGACGATCACCTCGTCCTGCGAGTGGCTGTGGACCTCGGTCTCGTAGTCCGGCGCGACGTTCATGATGAAGGCGCGCATCCCCTCCTCGACCTCGCCGACGACCTGGACACCTCTTTTGCGGCCATCCTCGGTCTTCGTTTCGCGCACCCAGCGCGCCTCTTCGACGTTGGTGATGACGATCTTGCTCATGCGCCCCCTCCGCGTGCCTGACGTGTGCCGCCGCAAGCCTAGCACATCGGAGGCCGCGGGCGGTGAGGGCTCCTCCCGCCAAGCCCGCCTGACGACACGTCCGCTACACTACCGCCGCCCCATGAGTCCTCCCACACCCTTCGCCTTCCAACAGATCTTCAATTTCCGCGACCTTGGCGGTCACGTTGCCGGGGATGGCCGCCGTGTCCGGTCCGGCGTCCTCTATCGGTCGGCCGCCCCCACGGATGCAACCGAGGCGGACTACAAGTTGCTGGAAGGGCAACTCGGCGTGCGGACGCTGCTCGACCTGCGGCATGCCACGGAGCGCGAGCGGTTCCCCATGACGCGCGCATGGCCGGGACGCGAAGTCCACCTGCCCCTCTTCAGTCCGGACGACACGCTGCGCCAGTTTCCCACGCTCGGCGAGGGCTACGCGGACGCGCTCAACAGGCCGCACGTCGCCATGCGGCTCCTTGAGGTGCTTTCGCTGGTTGCCCGAGAAGACGAGCCTCCCGCCGTTTTCTTTTGTTCGGCCGGCAAAGACCGGACCGGGCTCGTCGCCGCGGCCATCCTGAGTTCGCTCGGCGTCCCCGACGAAGCGGTCGCGGATGACTTCGCCAGGAGCGCGGAATCGCTGGAGACCATGTATGCCTTCTGGGCCAAGCGTCCAAACTCAGCCATCGAGGAAACGGTGCGCACCTTCCCGCATGTCATGGGAGCGCCCCGCAACGCGATGACCCACCTGCTGGCGAAGGTGCGCCAAGACTTCGGGTCGATGCGGGGGTACCTGACGGCGCAGGGGGCGGACTCATCGCTGTTCACGGCACTTGAATCGCGCCTCCTTGTTTAGGCGCCACGGAGTACGGACGGGCGACTCCCCGAGCATTCGGTTATGCTTGCGCCCCAACCAAGACTCCTGCGGAGGACGACCATGGCCGACGACATCATGGCTCTCTACAGCACGACGGTAGCGCGCGCCCGCGCCGCGGTGGACGGCGTCGCCGACGACCAGCTCGGCCTGCCGACGCCGTGCTCGGAATGGAACGTCGAGCAGCTCCTCGACCACATGGCCGGGGCGCAGACGGGCATCGCGGGCATGGTCACCGGAGGCGAAGTCGCCGCCGAGGGCTCGACGATGGACAAGATCGACGCGGCCGCATCGGCGATCAACAAGGCCGCGGCCGAGCCGGGCGCCCTGGAGAAGGTAGTGGAGAGCCGGATGGGCGAGATGCCGGTGGCGCGCATGATCGGCATGGCCGTCGGCGACCTCGCCATTCACACCTGGGACCTCGCCAAGGCCACCGGCCAGGACACCGCCCTCGACAGCCCCGTCGTCGACTTCCTCTATCCCCTCATGGAAGCCATCTCCAAGCGTGACCCCAGCCCCGCCTTCGCCCCACCCGTCGACGTCCCCGGAGACGCCCCCCGCCAGGACAGGCTCATCGGCTTCACCGGCCGCCACCCGTAGGCGGGAAAGCGAGGGGGGACAGCGCCCGCCCTCAGTCCCTCCCAGAGGGAGGGCGGTTTAAGGCGCTCCCCCGGAGGGTAGATGGGGAGGGGTGTCCTTCCCTAGCACCCGCCCGCCCCCTCGTCTATCATGACGCCGACTCAAGCGGACGGCCCGCACCAGGAGGATTCGATGGCAAAGCGCGACGACGCCGAAATGAAGGGGAAGATCACCGAGGACGGCGTGCAGCGCTACCGGAACCGGATCGGCGTGCTTATCCCCGACGCGCCTCCCTTCAACCACGAGGCGCACAAGGACACCATCCGGCACTTCGCCAACTGCTACGGCGACGACAACCCGCTCTTCTGCGACGAGGAATACGGCAAAACAACCCGCTGGGGCGGCATCATCGCTCCGCCGCAGTACATCATCACCCTGGAGCGCACCACCGTGCCGCCCATCCCGGCGGAGGTGCGCAAGGCCGGGGCCGGCGCCCTCCGCGGCGTCCCCAACTACCTCTCCGGCGGCAACTACGAGTGGGTCCGCCCCATCTTGCCCGGCGACCAGATCCGCATGAACTATTTCATCGAGGACGTCGAGGAGAAGCGGAGCGAGTTCGGCGGCGGCAAGGCGGCGATCATCCACCACCGGAAGGAGTACATCAACCAGCGCGACGAGATGGTCGCCATCCGGCGCTTCTACTTCTTCCACGTCGAGCGCGAGGCGTCGGAGAAGACCGGCAAGTACACCAAGACCTACGAGCCGACCTACTACGACGACGACTACCTGGCCAAGATCGACGAGGCCTACGAGAACGAGTACCGCCGCGGCGCCGACACCCTCTACTGGGAGGACGTCGAGCCCGGCATGGAGATGCCCACCATGGTCAAGGGCCCCCTGGAGACCAAGGACATGGTGATGTGGCACATGGGCATCGGCTTCGGCATCTTCCGCGTCGGCGCCTACCGCATGGACTACCTGAACCGCAAGCGCATCCCCGCCTTCTACACCAAGACCGAGGACGGCTTCTGGTCGCCCGCCCAGCGCGTCCACTGGGACGACGCCCGCGCCAAGAGGGTCGGCAACCCCCGCGCCTACGACTACGGCAACGTCCGCACCTCGTGGATCATGCACTACCTCACCAACTGGGTCGGCGACGACGGCTTCGTCTGGAAGGAGTCGGACCAGGCGCGCAAGTTCAACTACCACGGCGACACGACGTGGGTGAAGGGCAAGGTCACCGAGAAGCGCCGCGAGGACGACCTCAACGTCGTCGAGCTCGACGTCTGGTGCGAGAACCAGCGCGGCGAGGTCTCATCGCCGGGCCACGGCGTCGTGCTCCTGCCCTCCCGGGAGCGCGGCCCCGTCCGCATACCCGTCACCGACATCAAGCCCACCCCCATGAAGACCGACTTCGCCGTCGACACCCCCGGCTGCGTCTGGTAGCAAACCTCTCCCCCTCTGGGGGAGATTTGAGAGAGGGTACGCGCCGCTAGGCGCGTCGGCGGGGCCGGGTGGTCTTACCTCTTCTCCCCACGGGAGAAGATTGAGATGAGGGGCCCCCTCACAACCACCGTCGGCCAACAATTGCCGTACAATCGCCCCGCGGAAGAAGACTTCCTCTACAATCCTCATCCTCAAAGGAAGGAGCGCCATGCCGAAGCCGAGGGACGTGGCCATCGTCGGCGTCTACGCGACGGAGCAGGAGCGCGTCTCCCAGCGCACGTCGCAGGAGATCAGCATGGAGGCCATCCTCGGCGCCCTCGACGACGCCGGCCTCTCCATGGACGACGTCGACGCCTACTTCGGCTCCTCCTTCCCCCTCGGCAATGGCCAGGGCCCGACCGAGGGTAACGTCTCCTACCAGCTCAACCGCCCTTTCAGCCTCGTCCTCCAGATGTCCGGCGCGATGGCCCTCATCCAAGCCGCCGCCGCCATCCGCGACGGCGTGTGCGAGGTCGCCATCCTCGCCTCGGGCAACTCGCGCGCCGCCTCCGACGGCAGCGTGGTCGACTGGACGCGTCCCGACTTCGAGTTCACCGAGTGGACGGGGTCGATGACACCGGGCCAGATGGCGATGCAGATGCGCCGCCACATGCACGAGTTCGGCACCACCCCGGAGCAGATCGCCCACGGCTGCGCCGTCGTCCGCAACAACGGCCACATCAACCCCGACGCCGTCATGTTCAACCGCGGCCCCTACACCACCGCCGACATCCTCGAAGCCCGCATGGTCGCCGACCCCTTCACCCTCCTGATGTGCTCCATCGTCAACGACGGCGGGAACTGCGTCGTCGTCACCTCGGCGGAGCGCGCCAAGAGCTGCAAGCACGAGCCGGTCTGGGTGCTCTCCGGCGCGATGGAGAGCCGCTACAAGGCCTACTTCGAGGCGCCGACGCTCGACCTCCTCAACAGCCGCGGCCACATGCTCCAGCCCTTCGCCCGCGCAGGCGTTCGCCACGAGGACGTCGACCTCGTCATGGTCTACGACCACTTCGCCAGCGGCATCGTCATGCAATACGAGGCGCTGGGCTTCTGCGAAATCGGCGAGGGCGGCCCCTTCGTCATGGAGAACATCGGGCTCGACGACCCGTTCCCCGTCTGCCCCGACGGGGGCAACCTCTCCTTCAGCCACCCCGGCAACCCCTACAACTTCAAGATCATTGAGGCGGTGCGCCAGATGCGGAACGAGGTGAAGGACCTCTGCCCGACTGTGCATCTGGCGTCCACACCTACGACCGCACCATCTGCCGCAAGGTCCGCGACCCCAAGATCGCCGCCGCCTGCGGCCCCCTCACCGGCCGCCACTCCTTCGCCCTGCTCGCCAAGGACTAGCACGATGGCCTACGACAAGCCCCTGCCCGTGCCGACGGCCCTCTCCGCTCCCTTCTGGGAGGGAACGAAGCGCCGTGAGCTGCTCGTCCAGAAGTGCGGCGCGTGCGGCGCGCTGCGTTGGACGCCGCAGTGGGCCTGCCGCGACTGCTTCTCCACCGACTACGACTGGACGCCGATGAGCGGGCGCGGCGTCGTCTGGACCCACACCACGATCTACCGGCCCCAGTCGCCCGGCTTCATGGACGACGTCCCCTACTCCGTCGCCGTCGTCGAGCTCGACGAGGGCCCCCAGATGCTCACCAGCATCACCGGCTGCGACGCCAAAGACGTCCACGTCGGCATGCCCGTCGAGGTCGCCTTCGAAGACGCCACCGACGAAATCACCCTCTACAAGTTCAAGCCCGCCGGGTGACGGCAGCCCGGAGAAGCCTGACAAGGAAACGGTATGAAGCTCATTGTCGCTGTGACCATTCTTCTGTCCCTGACCCTTGCCTGCACAAGTGTTGCTCCGACGGCGACGCCAGACGCGACCCTGCGAGCGGATATCAATCAGTTGCAGGACGAGGTCGAAGACTTGAAGGAGGTAACGCCCGCTCCGACCCCGACGCCCGACGCATCACTTCGGGCGGACATCGGTAGGCTGCAAGGCGAGCTACAAGACTTACGCCAGGATGTAGCTGAGTTTCAACGGCAGCGACTTCCTACCGCGACCCCTGTCGCAGACGCCGAAAACAACATCTGCGACCGGTCCCCGGCAGTACAACGGGCCATTCTGGACGCTCTGGGATTGTCTTCGTGCCGGGCCGCGACCGATGCTGAGCTCTTCCGGATAGAACACCTCGATGTAGATTCCGTCAGGTCGATCAAGGAGGGTGACTTCAGGGGACTCGTCAACATGTCATATTTGGAAATGGATATCTACGACTCTTGTGGGCAGTGGGACAACCTTGCCTTTACCACATCGATGCTCGCGGACTTGCCGTCGCTGGGAAGTTTCAACCTGCGCCTTTACCGTGAAGAACTCCGTCCGGGAATTGCTAGTGCGGTAGACATCGCTGACGTGGTCTTCCAAGCCACGCAAGACGGCCTGAGGTTGGAAGCCGATGAGCGCTACAGTGAGTCCAACGAGAATCGAATGGAAGCCCGATACAGGGACGGCAGCGTCTATGTCCAGGTCTACATCAGTCCTGATGAGAATCTCCTCCCCTGCCGAAGCAGCGTGAGTCTTTGAACTCCGTGCGGGCCGATCTCCCGCCCCACCGCGTCGACATTTCCTCGATAATGTCGATCTATAACAGGTACGGGGCTGATGCGGCCGATGGGGAGGATTCCTCCGGCCTCCCCCTCTGGGGAAGCACCTTAAGCCTCTCCCTCTCTGGGGGAGATTTGAGAGAGGGCACGCGCCGCAGGCGCGTCGGAGGGGTTGGGCGGAGGTCTTGCCTCTTCTCCCCCCGGGAGAAGATTGAGATGAGGGGCCCCCTGATCACCGCCGCGGGGCACGAAAGTCCGCCTTCGCCACGTCAGCCGCCCCAGTGACATGAAGACCTCAAGCCACAGGGAACACCAATGCTCGCGGGCCTGACCGGCGGGTCGATCGCAGCCGTGGTGGCGGCGCTCGTGTCGCTGCCGCTGCGCTCCCCCGACGACGCCTTCTTCAACACCGCCAGCGTCGTCATCGCCTCGCTGGTCGCCGGCATTGCCGCCGGGGCGCTGTGGCGGTCGACGGCCAAGTCGAAGCGCCGCCTGACCCTCTTCGCCGGCGTGTGGACGGCGGCCTTCGGCGTCGTCGCACTCCTCTCCTGGGCCGGCGAGACGCAGCTTGAACGCTTCGTCGCCTTCACCGTGCCCCTTGCGGCCATCGTCTTCGCGCTGACTGGGGCGGTCACTGTCCTGCTCTCCGATACGCCCGCCGTCCAGAAGCCGTGGCTGCCCGCCGCGGCGCTCGCCGCCGCCCTGGCGGTCGGATTCTCGCTCGCCGGCCAGGGCGACGCCGAGAGCGGACGTCTGGAACTTCCACCGCGCGCCGGCCTCGCAGCGCCGGACAGCGCCCACCGAACACTTCCTGGAGGGACCTCGTCATGAGTCTTCGGCACACCCTGAAGTGGAGCGCGCGAGTCCTCGCGCTTTCGGCGGCAGTCGTGCTGATGGTCGCCGCCTGCGGCGAGGACCCAACGCCGACGCCGGCGCCCACCGAGCCGCCGCCCGCCCCAACGGCAACGCCGCGGCCGACCTCGACTCCGACGCCCGCGCCCGTCGGGCCCACCGGGACGATGGGGGCAACCGGAGGAGCCGCGGCCATGCCGCCGCCCGAGACCGCAACGCCGCGGCCGACCGCAACCTCGGCGCCGCCACCGCCGACCGACACGCCGGCGCCACCTACCGCGACGACGGCCCCGGCAGAGCCCGAACCCGCCGCCGACCGCGCCATCGGCGAGATCGAAGGCGTCACCTTCGTGGTCGGCATGGGCTCGGAAGCGACCTTCACCGTGAACGAAAAGCTGGCGAGTCTATCGTTACCCAACGACGCCGTGATGCGCACCGAGGCCCTCGCCGGCGAGGTGCACTTCGACGGACGGCCTTCCGTCATCACGATCGACCTGCACCAACTCAGCAGCGATCAGGCCCGCCGCGACCGCTTCGTCCGCGAGCGCATGTTCCCCAACGACCCCATCGCCACCTTCACCCTCCACGACGCCGGACCGCTCCCCGGCGAGTTCACCTCCGGCGAGACGGCCACGGGAGAAATCACCGGCGAGCTCGAGATCAAGGGCTTCAAGGCGCCGATCACCTTCGAGATCGAGGCCCGCGACGACGGCGACGTGGTCTACATCCTCGGCCGCACCATCTTCACCTGGGACCAACTCGACATTCCTCCCCCCAACCTCCCATTCGTCCAGGTCAAGGACGACGTGCACGTGGAGATACTGATCGCGGCGAGGCCGGCGGCGTAGGGAGAGCAGCGCCCTCTCCTCCGGCCTCTCCCCCTCTGGGGGAGATTGAGAGAGGGCACGCGCCGCTAGGCGCGTCGGAGGGGCCGGGGCGGCGCGGTCTTCCCTCTTCTCCCGTGGGAGACCTTTGCGTAACCTTGGGCCTACCCCCGCGAGGTCGTTCGGGGGATAGGAACGGGCGATTCGCGAATCGCCCCTACAGGGGAGAAGACCCCGCCCGCACCCCTGGGCAACCACGAGGGTTGCCCCTACACGGATGGTCCGCTGCCGGCGTGGCCGGTTACGCAAAAGTCTCCGTGGGGAGAAGACAGAGATGAGGGGCCCCGCCATCTGCCGCCACGGGCGATCGACGTCCGCCGCCCCGGCGCCCCTGCTCATGGCGCTCACCAACGCTCACGACGCAACAGAGAAGACGCGCTCACCACGCTCATGGCGCTCACGAGCGCCAACAGAGAAGACCGCTCACCATGAGCGCGTCTTCCGCGGGCCTCGGACCGGCGGGCTAAAAGCCCCAGATGCGGGCGGCGTTGTTGGTGACGATGTCGAGGACGTCGTCTTCAGGGACGCCGGCCATCTGGCGCTCGATGGCCTCGCGGGAGTGGGGCCAGGTGCCTTCGTCGTGGGGGTAGTCGTTGCCCCAGAGGAGCGGGAAGGTGCCGGTGAAGGCGCGGGCCGCGACGGCGACGGGGTCGTCCTGGAAGGTGGCGTGCGCCTGGCGCTTCAGGTAGAAGCTCGGCAGCTCCTTCAGTTTCACGCTCGCCATGTAGTTGAGGTCGGTGTAGCCCTCGTCGAGGACGTTCATCAGCCAAGCCATCCAGCCGCCGCCGCACTCGACGGCGGTCCAGTGCGCGTCGGGGAACCGCTCCATGACGCCGGACATGACGAGCAGGGCGTGGGTCTGGAGAGCGCTGCCGCAGGAGGTGGCGTAGTTGACCACGCCGGATCCGGGGCCCTGATAGAAGATCATGTCGTAGCCGGTGCCGTTGTGGAAGCTCATCGGCATGCCGAGATCCACGGCGGCAGCCCAGACGACGTCGTAGTCGGGGTAGTTATAGGGCAGGTGCTCGACCTTGAGCGGGATCATCGCCGCCCTGATGCCGAGCGTGGCGATGCGGCGCATCTCGTCGGCCGCGGCGCGCGGGCTGTACATGGGAATCATGCCCGGCGGGCGGAAGCGTTCCGAGGTCTGGGCGTAGGTCTCGGCGACGTAGTCGTTGTAGACGCGCATGCAGGCTTCGCCGAGCTCGGCGTCGGCGATCTTCCAGAGGTGGAGCCCGGTGGTGGGGTACATGACCTCGCCGTAGATGGCGTCGACGTCCATGTTGGCCAGACGCTCGGCCGGATCGACGGCGGCGGCGCGGCGCTCCCGGTCTTCCTTCGACCGCTTGCTCCAGCCCAGGCGGTGTCCCTCGATGATGAGGCGCTGCATGCCGTCCTCGCCCTGCTCGTAGCGGGGGGCGCGGTCCCGAAGGTGGGCGGGAAGGCGCGTCAGCCAGAGGTCTTCGGGCTCCTCGACGTGGGAGTCCGCCGATATCAGCCCTCTGCTGAAGTCCATGCCGCTCCTCCTCGCGCGCCGCGGGCTAGGCCACGGCGGGGGCGATCTCCTTGGCGATGATCTCGGTGACCTCCAACTGGCGTTGGAGATTCGCGCCGCGGGGGCGGATGCCGATGGCGACGTCCTCGATGCCGAGCGCCTTGTAGGTGGACATCTCCTCGATCACCTGCTCGACGCTGCCGGTGATGGGCAACCGGCGCTCCTCCGGCGCCAGCGGCTTCTCGGTCAGGCGCAGGGACTGGCGGATCGAGAGCGTGACCGTCGCGGGGTCGCGATCCTCCTCGTCGCAGATGCGCTTGAACTGCTCGACCTGCGCCGCCAGCTCGTCGGGCGTCGCGTCGATCAGGTGCAGACCGTCGCCCAGGCGCGCGGCTCGGCGCATGGCGAAGGCAGTATTTCCGCCCACCCACTGGGGGATCGTCTGCTCGGGGCGGGGGAGGAGGCTCATGTCCTTGATGTGATAGTGCTCGCCCTGGAAGTCGGCGTAGTCCTGCTCCCAGACGGCGCGGAAGTAGCGCATCTGCTCGTCGGTCATCGCGCCGCGCTTGCGGTAGTCGACGTCGAGCGCGTCGAACTCTTCGGGGATCCAACCGACGCCGACGCCCAGAATAACCCGCCCACCGGAAAGCACCTGCATAGAGCCTAGCTGCTTGGCAGTCACCAGCGGATGGCGGTAGGGGAGGATGAGGACGCTGACCCCAACCTTGATGCGCTTCGTCCGGCCGATGACCGCGGCCATGACGGTCAGCGGATCGATCACCTTGCTCGACGCGTCGATGAAGCCGGGGCCGCCGCGGGCGTAGGGGTAAGGGAGCTGAGGGTTCTTGGGGAAGGCGAGGTGGTCGCCGGTCCACACACTCCCCAACCCGAACTCTTCGACGGCGTCGGCGAGGCCGAAGATGGTCTCCGGGGCGGCAGCGGGGCCGATGTTGGGGAGGGCGATGCCGAAGTTCATGGGGCGACCTCTCTGAGTCTAGCGCGTCAGGCGGAGGAAGTTGTCGTGGCCGACAAGCCGGCGCTCGCCGGCGGTGAGGGGCAGCTTCTCGAAGACGTCGAGGGCGTTGCCGGTCTTGCCGAGGGGGAAGTTCGAGCCGAAGAGGATGCGCTCCGGCCCGGCCTCGCGAACGATGCGGACCAGCGCGTCGGCCTCCTCCCGGCCGTCGGCGACGTGGTCGAAGCGGAGGGAGAGGTCGGCGCAGACGTCGGGGTGGCCGTCCATGGCGTCGAGCAGCTCGGCGAGGCCGGCGTCGGGGTGCTTGGGCTGGTAGGCGGCGTGGGCCATGATGATCCGCGTCTTGGGGAACTGGCGGTAGAGGCCGGCGAACCAGCGGGGCTGGGCCCACTCCGCCGCGCCGGAGGCAAGGACGATGGGCAACCCCTGCTCCTGGCAGTAGTCGAAGATCGGGACGTAGCGCGGGTCGTCGCCGCGCAACTGCATGTTCACCGGGGCCATTTTCACCCCAATTGCCCCGTCAGACACCCAGCGCTCCACCCCTTCTAGGGCCTGACGCTCGGTCATGCGGACGAGGTCGACGCCGCAGAAGTAGCTGAAGCCGGGGCGCTCCTTGGTGACGCTCGCCGTCCAGCGGTTGTAGGCGTCGACCCGAGCGAGGTAGGCGTCGAGCGCCTCCTGCTCGGCGGCGGCTCGGTCGGAGACGTCATCGGGAATCGCGGCGAGGTCGGCGTTCAGCCACATCACCGTGGGAAGGAAGACGATGTTGGTGTGGACGATGGGCGTGCCCTTGCGCGACTCGACCAACTCGTCGATCGTGCCCACGGGGTCGGCGTCCGGCATGCGGACGTGGGTCATGAACTCGCGCGCGTCCGCCTCGTTGGCGAACGTGTGCACGTGGCAGTCGATTATGTCCATCGTGTCCGACTCCCGTCGAACATCAGTCGAGCTTAAAGGCGGCGATCGCGTTTTCGCGCAGGAACTTGGGCCAGACATGCTCCCGCAGCTCCAGGCCTTCAAGGTCGGACTGCAGCCGCTCATAGGAGATTCCGGGGTAATAGCCGGAGTACATGACACGGTCGGAGCCCCGCGTGTTGGCGTAGTAGATCACATCTTTTGGGTAATGCTTAGGTGCGAAACCTGAAGTCATGTAGTACAGGTTCGGCCACTTCAGCATCAGCTTGACGCACATCGCCTCCCACGGTTCGCCGCCGTGCATCATCACGACTTTAAGCTCGGGGAAGAACCACAGCGGCTCGTCGAGGTAGATCGGATTCTGTATCTCGCCGGGGACGCGCGGGCCGGGGAGGCCGACGGTCATGACGACGGGGAGGTCGAGCTCGATGGCCTTCACGTAGAGGGGGTAGTAGACCTTGTCGTTCGGCGGCTTCTGCAAGGAGAAGGGCGAGACGTTGAGGGCCTTGATGAGGGGATTGCCCCGCGCGTAGGCCTCGATCTTGCGGACCATCTCCATGCCCTCGTCGGGGTCGACGGCGAGCTTGCCATAGAAGCGGCCAGGGTACGATTCCATGATCTTGAGGTTCTCGTCGACGTCCTCCTCATGAAGACCGATGATCGCCCGCTCCACACCGAAGCGGTCCATCATCTCGATGGTCTCTTCAGGGGTGTGGCGCTGTGTCGCGCGGTCGGCGGCCTCCTGTTTGAAGAGGTGCTGCGAAGGATGGCCGTAGTTGAGGCTGTCGGGGTCGCGGAAGAAGCGCGCCGCCTTCCCCGCCATGTTCCTGGGCTCGCCCCAGAGCGGTTCGAGGCTGCAATCGATCGCCGCTATTCCGCGCACGAGGCCCGTCTGCGTCATGCCGCCCTCCTGGGGCCTGCGGGCCCCTCGCGGGGGATTGTAGCGCCCAACGGCAAGCGGCGGGCTCAGTCCGCGGGCGGCGATGGTAGGATGTGGCGGCTCCGTTGTATGGAAGGAATCGATGGACTTCTCGGGCAAGGTCGTACTGGTAACCGGCTCCAGCCGCGGGTTGGGCAAGGCGCTCGCCATGGAGTTCGCCAAGGCGGGCGCGTCGGTGATTGTGGCGGCCCGCTCGGAGACCACGGGCAAGCTGCCGGGCACCATCGGCGAAACGGTGGCCGAGATCGAGACGATGGGCGGCACGGCGGCCGCAATTCGCGCGAACGTCGCCCGCGAGGAGGACCTCGTCCATCTGGCCGAGGCGTCGTTGGAGCGATTCGGGCGCGTCGACGTGCTGGTCAACAACGCGGGCATCAGCATGCCGTACAACCAGTTGGCGTGGGAGATTCCGGCCAAGGGCTGGGACCTGGTGACGGCGATCAACATCCGCGCTCCGTTTCGGCTGTCGAGCCTGCTGCTGCCCCAGATGATCGAGCGCGGCGGCGGCTCCATCGTCAACATCTCGTCGGTGGCGGCGGCGAACAACTACTCAGGCGTGCAGGACAGCGACGGGTCGGTGAACCGTGTCAGTGTTGCCTACGGGACGAGCAAGGCGGCGCTGGAACGCTTCACGACGGGCCTTGCCGAGCACGCCAAGGAGTACAACGTCGCGGTGAACGCGCTGAGCCCCGGGGCGCCGACCTGGTCCGAAGGGTTCGCGGGAAACCTCAGCAAGGCCGACCACTCCCGCTGGCGGTCCCCCTACAAGTACTTCACCAAGGCGGGCCTGTTCCTCGCGGGCCAAGACGCCACGGGGATCACCGGGGGCGTCTTCCTCGACCACACCCTGTGCCGCGAGCACGGCTTGGTCTAGGCCGCTACGGCAGCTTCGCCAGGGTACGTTTCGGCGCGATGAGGTGGAAGCTCTCGAGGATGAGCGCCTCGACCTCGCCCCAGTCGTCGACGTTGGTGAGGTCCATGTTGACCCAGCCATGCTGGCCGACGTACTTGGCGCGGGTGAATCGCGGGTCGGCGACGCGGGCGTCGGCGTGAGGCTTTTCAAGCTTCAGGCCCACGGAGGGCGTGCCGTCCTCCTCGCCGTAGCCGGCGAAGATCTTCTCCCCGACGCGGAAGTAGGGCGAGCCCCAGGTCAGTGTCTCCTTGGTGTCAGGCAACGCGAGGCAGATCTCACGCAGCCTCTCAAGCGGGTCGTCCGCCACGTTCACGACCTCCGGTCTTCGTGTTGAGGACGCGTAGTATCATCGGGCATCGTGTTGACGGGAGGAAGCCCCTGCGGCCACTGGAAGGATCGACCGTGCTCGAAGTCGCCGAAGGCGCCGCCGCGCCGCTCTGCGGGCGGCTGCTCTCCGAGCTTGGAGCGCGGGTCATCAAGGTCGAGCCGCCGGAGGGGGACATCTCCCGCCGCTACGGCCCCTTCCCGGCGTCGGGTCCCGACCCCGAGCTGAGCGGACTCTTCATCTACCAGAACGCCGGCAAGGAAAGCGTGGTACTCGATTGGCGGTCGGGGAATGCGACCGGTGCTCTGCTTGACCTGGCCTCCCACGCCGATATTCTCATCGACGACATCCGCCCGAAAGACGCGGCGCGGGCCGGGATCGAATTCGAGACCCTGCGGGAGCGGAATCCCGGCCTCATCCGGGTCTCGCTCACTCCCTTCGGTCAGACGGGTCCCTGCGCCGACTGGGATGCGGAGCACCTGACGCTGTCGCACATGGGCGGCGAGGGTTATGTCCTTCCCGGGGCGAACTCCGACCCGGAGAACAAGCTCGCCGGACGGCCGCCCATTCAGATCGGCGGGCTCATCGCCGACGCCCACGCCGGGTACATCGCCGCCATCGCGGCCATGGGCGCGGTCGCAGTCCGTGACCACTCCGGCGTGGGCCAGCACGTGGACATTTCGAAGTGGGAAGCGGAGCTAATCCCCAACCGCGGCGTGCTCGACGAGTGGAACAACCAGGGCGAGGAGACGGGGCGTCAAAGCGCCACACAGGCGACGATGCTCCTCCTTCCCTGCAAGGACGGGCTGCTCTACATCACCTTCCACCGCGACGAGCAGTTCGAGCGGCTGGCGAACCTGCTGGGCAAGGAGGAGTGGAAGACCGATCCCCGGCTCGCCACCCCCGTGCTGCGAGGCCAGAACCGCGAGGTCTACATCCCCACGGTGGTCGAGTGGCTGACGGACAAGCGGGGCGAGGAGATCTTCCACATCCTGGAGAGCCGGGGGATGATGGCGACCTACTTCGCCAAGGCCTCCGAGATCCTGGCGAGCGAGCATTGGAACGAGCTGGGCGTCTTCGCCGAGGTGGAGAGCTCGGGCGGGGTACGGGTCACCGTGCCGCGGCCGATGTACTTCGTGGAGGGCGACGACGGAGCGGGGACGCCACGCGCCCCCGCGCTCGGCGAGCACACCGCCGCAGTCCTGGGGGAAGTGGAGCAGGCCAAGGCGGAACGCGCCGACACGGCGGGGGCACGCCGGACACCGGGGGCGTCCGCACCTCCCCCCTTGGCCGGGGTGCGCATTCTCGACCTGTCGTGGATCGCGGCGGGGCCGGCGGCGACGAACCTGCTCGGCTGCCTCGGCGCCGAGATGATCCGTCTGGAATCGGCCAGGCGGATCGACCTGGTGCGCTTCAAGGGATCGATCGTGATCCCCGGCGGCGACCCGGAGCGGGCCCCGCTGTTCAACGCGCTGAACTTCAACAAACAAGGCGTCGTTCTCGACCTCAAGCGGCCGGAATCGCTGGACATCGTCTACGACCTGGTGAAGAGCTGCGACGCCGTCATCGACAACATGCGTCCGGGCGTCATGGAGACGCTCGCGCTGGGGCCGGAGGTGCTGAGGCAGCACAACCCGACGCTGGTCACCGTGTCGGCGTCCGGTTTCGGGCCCCGCGGGCCCCAGCGGGACTATCCCGCCATCGCTCCGATTCTCGGCGGCTCGGCCGGTGTCAGCGAGATCACCGGCTACGCCGACGGCGGGCCCTACATCGGCAACTACCCCATCGACCTACGGACGGGCTCGACCATCGCGTTCGCCATCATCGCGGCCCTCGCCGAGCGGTCGCGTACCGGGAAGGGGCGGCACGTCGACCTGTCGTCGGTCGCCTCAATCATGACGCTGTTCGGGCACACCTTCGCCGAGCCCGCCCTAGCGGGAACGGACCCCGGGCGCACCGCCAACCGGCATCCCTGGATGTCGCCGCACGGGGTGTTTCCCAGCCTCGGCGAGGAGCAATGGGTCACCATCGCGGCCAAGACAGAGGACGAGTGGCGGGCGCTGTGCGAGGCGATGGGCAGGCCGTCGCTCGCCGACGACCCTCGCTTCGCCACGATGGTCGACCGGCACGCCAACAACGAGGCCCTGGAGGCGATCATCGGCGAGTGGACGGCGGGGCTCACCAATTGGGAGGTCACGGAGCGTCTGCAACAGGCGGGGGTCGCGGCCATGCCGTCGATGAGCAACCGGATGATCGCGGAGCACCCTCATCTGCAGGAGCGGGGGGCTTTCTGGGAGTGCCCTCATCCCGTGATCGGGCCGGTCACGCTGCCGCGTCCGCCGTGGCATTTTGAGAGTTTTGACAACTTTTTCCGGCGGCCCACCCCGTTGCTGGGCCAGCACACCCATGAGGTGATGACCGAGCTTCTCGGCTACTCCGAGGCGGAGACGGCGCGTCTCGACGACCTCGGCATCTTCGTCTAAGTCGGCCCCGCGGGGCAGGAGGCTACACGTGAGCGACGGCTACAACTTGCTTGAAGGCATCCGCGTGCTGGAGATCGCACTGGCGACGCCGAACGCCCTCGGCATGCACCTCGCCGACATGGGCGCCGAGGTCCTGAAGATCGAGGAGCCGCCGGACGGGGACTACGTGCGGCTGATCGGCGACCAGCTCGTGGGCGCGAGCCTGCTGCACCACCGTTGGAACCGCGGCAAGAAGAGCGTGACCCTTAGCCTGAAGACGGAGGAAGGCCGCCGCCTCTTCTTCGAGCTGGTGGAGAAGTCGCACGTCGTCGTGGACGGCCTGCGGGCGGGCGCGGTCGACCGTTTCGGCGTCGGCTACGAGAAGGTCAAGGCGGTCAACCCCTCCATCGTGTGGCTGTCGTTCAACGCGACGGGGCAGTCGGGGCCGTACCGAGACCTGGCGACCCACAGCACGGGGTTCGACTCATACGCCGGGTTGCTCACGCCGACGATTCGAGAGGACGGCCTCGCCACGCTGAGCCACGAGAACCTGATCGGCATCCAGGCCGCGCCGCTGTACGCCGCCCTCGGTGTGCTGTCCGCGGTGATCCGCTCGCTGCGCACGGGCGAGGGCAGCCGGCTGGAGACGTCGCACTTCGACGCCTGCGCGGCGTGGGCCGGGGAGGGCGTCGACCGCGCCCTCAACGGCGTGCCGGGGTCGGATGAGGGCATGGGGCCCGCGGTGCGCCATCAGGCTTACCGGACGAAGGACGACCGCTTCATCATCTTCCAGTGCTCGGAGGACAAGTTCTGGGTGAACTTCTGCGAGAACGTGGGGAGGCCCGACCTGCTCGAAGGGCACGAGCGGAAGAAGGTCTACTCTCACGCCCGCGGCGACGAAGCCCTGCGGAAGGAGATCGCCGACATCATTCTCACCAAGACGCGCCGCGAGTGGATCGACTTCTTCCTCGAACACAATGCGGCGGGCTCGCCGGTCAACGCGCCGGAGGAGCTCGTCGACGACCCGCACTTCCAGTCGCGCGGCATGACCTTCGAGCAGGACTATCCCGAACACGGCACGCTCAGATGGTTCGGCTCTCCACTGAAGGTGGAGGGACGGACCTTCTCGACACCGCACGCCCCGCTCGCCGGCGAGCACACGGCGGAGGTGCTGGCCGGCGTCCTTGGCCTGTCCAGTGAGGAGATCGACGAGCTGACGCGATCGGGGGCGGCGTCGCAGCGGGGTTAGCCATCACCTGCACTTGCCAGAGTGGGGGAACTGGCGCTGCGGTATAATCGGGCCGTGAGGCAGGTATGGTCCATCCAGAGGAAGTAGCGGCGCAAGAGGGGTACCGGATATGGCTCCGGTACGATGACGGCGTTTCCGGCGAGGTCGACTTGTCCGATCTAGCGGGACAGGGCGTGTTTGCCGCGTGGAACGACCGAGCATTCTTCAAGTCCGTACGCTTCACTCGGCACCGCTCGGTCGCCTGGGGTGAGGAGATCGAACTCTGTGCCGACGCTCTGTACCTGCGGCTCACCGGCAAGCCGGTGGAGGACCTGATGCCTGCCGCGCGCGACTTGCCGACTCGTGCCTGAGCTCTGCCGGTTTTACGGTATCGTCATCCGCATGTATTTCGCGGACCATGCGCCGCCTCACTTCCATGCCACCTACCAAGGTGAGGAGGCTGTCTTCGCGATAGGCAGTCTCGCGGTGTTGCACGGGCGGCTCCCGGCGCGAGCGCACGGCCTCGTTGTAGAGTGGGCGTCAATCCATCAGGACGAATTGCGGGAGGCTTGGCGGCGCAGGGAGCGTCACCAGGCGACCGGGACTATCGATCCACTGCCGTAGCCGTCGCCCATGCGCCTCAGACGCTTGGGCGGCGTCGCAGCGGGGCTAGAGCTCCGAACGGCGGGAGTTGACTGGGAGCCCGCAGGCGCCGCATACTGCTGTCCGGACAAGTATTTCCGTACAAGGAAGTGTCATGCCTGGGCGATTGGATGTACGGCTAGACGGCGAGCGGCGGCGGCGGCTGGAAGAGCTTGCCTCGGAGAGCGGAGCGGCGATCTCTGAAGTCGTGCGCCGCCTGATCGACGAGGCGTACGAAGACGTCATGCGAGAGCGCCGCAGGCAGGCAGTTGAGCGGCTGACAAGGCTCAACGTGGAGGAACCGCCGGACCCCAGCGCAGTATCCCGTGAGTTGGAGGAGGCCCATGAGCCCGGCGGCGTTCATTGACGCCAACATCCCCATCTACGCCGCCGGCAGGGAACATCCCATCAAGGAGCCGTGCACCCGGATCCTGATGCTGGCCGCGGAGCATCCACAATCATTTGTCACCGACGCCGAGGTCCTGCAGGAACTCCTGCATCGTTACCTCGCCTCCGGGAGATGGGCCTTAGGGAAGGAAGTGCTCCAGGCCTTTGCCGAGGTGATGCACGGGCGGGTCGAACCGGTCTACGAGAGCGACGTCCATGCGGCGGCGGATCTGGCCGACCGGCATGCAGGGGTGAGCGCACGCGACCTCGTTCATGCGGCAGTCATGGAACGCATGGGCACCGACCGCATCATTTCCGCCGACGCCGACTTCGACCGGCTGCCCAACGTGACGCGCCTCGATCCCGCAGGGGCGACGGATTGGCAGAGTTTGGTCGTTCCCTCGAACGGCTAGCTACGCGGCCGTGGTCTGCTGCCAGAGCCGGTCCCAACTCGCGATGACGCGGTCGAGGGCGGCGTCGTAGCCCATGTCGCGGTGGTCGTCAGTGATGACCTCGGCCTCGTAGTAGCGGTCGTAGCCGGCGGCCTCTAGGGCCCGCACAAGGGCAACGCAAGGGATCAGGCCTTCTCCCGGGACGGTGCGGTCCAGGGACCGCATGGTGTTCGGCTTGTGGTCGCTGACCTGGACGCTAAAGATGCGCGGCGTGGTCGCGGCGATGGTCTCCAGGATGCCTGGCGCCCACCAGAGGTGCCAGAAGTCAAAGACATAGCCGACGTTGGGGTCGGCGATTTCGGCCACGACTTTGGCAGTGTCGCGCGCCGTATTCAGGAAGCTGAGGTCTTGGCGCAGCGGATGGATTGGCTCGATGGCGAGCCGCAGGCCGCGCTCGCGGGCCAATTCACGTGACGGGCCGAACTCTTCCTTGAAGATGTCGACGGAGTCCCGCCAGCCGGGGGCCTTGCGACCCCCGGTGATGACGTAGACGCAGTCGGCGTCGACGGCCGCGGCGAGATCGAGCGTCGATTCGACCTCGGCCGCATCCATCGCACCGGGCGAGATCGAGGTGAAGGTCGAGACCTTCAGTCCCGAGTCCAGGAGCAACCTGACGCCTTCGGCTCGACCGTGGGCGTCGATGAGCTGCGCACCGAGGCCGATGGCCGGAATGCCTCTACGGGCCCATGCCTCGACGCACTGGGCGAGGCTCCAACCCCAAGTGGTGGCGACATGAACAGCGAAGCGCGGCTCCATCGTCCCTCCCACCGCCGGGCGTTGTATCGCCCGCCGACTGCCGCGACCTTACTCTACTCCGCCGGGACCGGGGCGGCTTCGAGGTCGCGGCCCCGGCGCCAGACGAGGCCGCGGGACGGGGAGAAGAGTAGCGCCAACGCAAAGAGACCGTTGGAGAAGACGACAATCGCGGGCCCGCTCGGCCAATCGAGGTGGAAGGAGACGTACAGCCCGCCTATCACCGAGGCGAGGGCGACGAGGAGGGAGACGCCCATGATCCCGATCAGGCGCCGCGCCAGAAGGCGCGCCGCCGCCGCCGGAGTGATGAGGAGGGAAAGCACCAGCACAACACCCACCGTCTTCACCGCGGCCACCGTGGTGATTCCGATGAGCACCGGCAGCAGGTACTGCACCAGCGTGACCGGTATGCCCGAGGCCGCAGCCATCGTCTCGTCGTAGGAGACGAAGAGCAGCTCCTTGAAGAGGAGCGCGACGGCCACCAGGACCACCCCGGCCACCGCGGCGATGCCCCAGATTTCGCCCCAACTCACGCCCAGTACGTCGCCGAAGAGGAAGCTGAAGAGGTCGGTGGTGTAGCCGGAGACGCCGCTAATCAGAATCAGGCCCAGGGCAAAGCCAAGGGCGTAGATGATGCCGATGGAGGTGTCGAGGCGAAGGCCGCCCCGACGACTGATCCAGGTGATGAGGAGCGACGCGGGCACGATCCAGGCAAAGGCGCCCCAGAGCACATTGCCGCCAAGGCGGAAGGCAGCCGCCATGCCGACGAGGGCGGAGTGCGCGATGGCGTCGCCCATGAACCCCAGCCCCTTCAAGACCACGTAGGTCCCCACGATTGAGGTCACAATGGCAGCCAGCCCGGCGGCCAGCAGGGCCCGCTGCATGAACGCGAATTCGAAAGGCTCGATGAAGGCGTCGTACATCTCGCCGCCCTACGCTCCGTACTCGTCGTCGTGGTCGTGGTGGTCGTGGTCGTGGTGGTGATGGATGTGATGCTGAGAGGCGGGGTAGGCCTTGCCCCCCTCTTCGTCCTTGTGGACGTGATGCTGCGCGGCGTAGGCCTTGCCATCCACGTGAACCATGAGGAGGTGTTTTCCGAAGGCTTCGCTCAAGACGTCCTCGGTCAGCACCTCCTCAGGAGTGCCGAGCGCGTAGACGCCGCCGCCTCGCAAGCAGCAGATGCCGTCGCACAGCGTCGAGGCGCAGGAGAGGTCGTGCGTGCTCATGAGCACGGACATGCCTTGGCCGTGGGCGGTGAAGCCGTGGAGCACGTTCAGAATCTGATGCTGGGCCGTGGTATCGAGGCCGGCCATCGGCTCGTCGAGCACGAGCAGGCGGGGCTTGTTCGCGAGCGCCCGGGCGAGTAGGACCCGGCGGCGCTGCCCGCCGGAAAGCTCGCCGATCAGGCTGTTGCGCAGATCGGCCATGCCGACGGTCTCAAGGGCTTCCTCGGCGGCTTCCTTGTCGACTTTGGTAGGGCGGCGCAACAGGCCCAACCCACCGTAGCGACCCATGAGCGCTACGTCGCCGACCGTGACGGGGAAGTCCCAGTCCACGAGTTCCATCTGCGGCATGTAGCCAATCAGGTCTCGGGCCTGTGACACCGGGTGGCCGAAGATGCGCACGTCGCCCGCGAGCGGCTTGAGCAGCCCCAGCGCCGTCTTGAACAGCGTCGACTTTCCCGCTCCGTTGGGGCCGATGAGCCCGAAGAAGGCGCCTTCGTCCACGCGAAGGTCGATGTCGCGGATGACGGTGCGACCTCCGTAGCCCGCCGACACTCCTTGCAGGTCCAGCGCTGGGAGCGCTGCTGTCGTCATGTCGTTACCCCAATAGTCTTGCGAGCTCCTCGGCGTTGGCGCGCATCATTTCCATGTAGTTTGTCGCCTCGTCGTCGAAGGTCGCGGAGCGGACTGCTCCAACCTCGATGCCGGCCTCCTCAGCGGCGGCGGCGAGCGCCTCCTCCGCGAACTGCGGTTCGCCGAAGATGGCGGGCAGGCCCTCTTCCTCCACCTCGTGGATCACGCCGGCGATATCGCCCGGCGTCGGTTCGCCGCCGTGGACGCCGACAAAGGCGACCACCTCGAAGTCGTAGCGGGCGCCGAAGTAACCGAATGCGTCGTGGAAGCTCACCAGCGTCCGGTGTTCCTCCGGAATGACCGCAAGCGTCTCTCTGATCTCGGCGTCCAGGTCCCGGAGCTGCTGGATGTACGCGTCGGCGTTCGAGCGGTAGTCGTCGGCGCGAGAGGGATCGGCCTCGATCAGGGCATCGCGGATCACCTCGATGTAGAAGATGGCCGCGATGGGGTCGAGCCAGAAGTGAGGGTCGCCGCCGCCGTGGCCGTGGCCCTCTTCTTCTTCACCGTGGTCGTCGCCTTCTTCTTCCTCGTCGCCGTGGTCGTCGCCTTCTTCCTCTTCTTCGTCGCCGTGGTCGTCGCCCTCTTCCTCTTCCTCGTCGCCGTGGTCGTCGCCCTCTTCCTCTTCCTCGTCGCCGTGGTCGTCGCCCTCTTCCTCTTCCTCGTCGCCGTGGTCGTCGCCTTCTTCCTCTTCCTCGTCGTGGTGGTCGTCACCGAGCTCACGCACGACGAGCTCCATCGGAGTAAGGCCCTCGGATACTTCAACAAAGATCGAACCGGAGCGGCGGGACGATTCGACGAACGCGACCAAGTCGTCATCGAGCCCGGAACCGTTGAGTAGGATGACATCCGCGCCGCCCACCTTGATGCCGTCGCTTGGTGTGGTGCGGAAGGTGTGCGCATCGCCGCCGCTAGGGATCAGCGATTCAACGTCGACGGCGTCGCCGCCCACGTTGCGGGCGAAGTCGGCAAGGATGACGGTGCCGGTAATGACCCGGACCGGTTCGGGGGGAGCCTCCGTCGGCGGCACCGGCGTCGCGGTGGGGGGCGCGTCGGTGGGCGGCACGGGCGTGGGGGTTGGGTCTGACCCGCACGCCGCGACAGCCAGGATGAGAGCCGATACTAGGGCCAGGATTTTCAGCGCCGATCCCCGCATTTTCAACACTCCCCTTCTTTCGATACTCCGTCTCTTCATTCGTCGACTGTTGATTCGTAGTCTCTGGCTTCGTGGTGCTTTGGTACTCGGTCTCGTTTATTCGAGGTATTCGATACTAAATATCAACGCTGCTGAAAAAGGGGGGTCAGTTAGCGGGGGCTTGCTGGCGGCAGGAACCGCAGCGGCCGTAGACCTCGAGCCAATGGCCCTGCGCGGTGAAGTTAAGCTCAGCAGCCTTCTCGCCGAGGACGTCCTCAATGCCGCAGCCGGCAAAGTCGACGGACTGGCCGCAATCGGTGCAAATCAGGTGGTGGTGATGTCCGGGGTGGCTGACCTGATAGTGAAGGTCGCCGTTGTTGAGGAGCACGCGGCAGACGAAGCCCAGCTCGACCATCAGTTTCACATTCCGGTAGACCGTCGCCCGGCCGAGTTGGGACAGCTCCGCGCACAGCTCCTCGGCGGTGAAGTGGTCCGTCCGTCGCGCGATCGCTTGGACGACCGCGCGGCGAGGCTCGGTCACCCGGTGGCCTCGGTTCTCCAAGGCCTCGACGAAGTCTTCAACGAGGGGGTGTCGTGTCAGCGTCATCGTTTGGGCTCTGTGCCGCGAACTTGTCCGCGGATATGAGATTCCATATCAACAACATGGCATTTTAGCGACGCCCATAAACGCCGTCAAGCGGGGGAATCGACCTGGCATCAGCCCTTAGAATGTCAAGACGTGGTCGGCGTCGTCCATCTCTTCGATCATGAAGGAGACGAGCCCGCGCGCCTCGTCGATTTCGGGAATCAAGTCTTCGCGGGCGACGCCGGCGAGGAACATGGACGACGTGCAGGCGAAGAGCCTCACCACGCCCTCCTCCTTCGCCTCGCGGAAGAGGGCCGCGACGTCGCTCATCTTGGCCTGCTCCGCGCGGCCCGCGTAGTCGGGGTCGGCGGCAAAGAACGGCGACACCGGGAGGGAGCCGATGCGGTCGCGCGTCACGGCAGCGGCCGCCTCGTCGCGGAAGAGGACGCTCACGGAGACGTCGCAGAGGACGGCGGCCATGACAAGGCTGGCGACCTGGGCAAGGTTGTTGCGCGTCCCCGAGGAGACGAGGACCGCGATCTTCTTCACGCCGCCTTCTCGATGATCAGGCGCACCAGGTTGCCGTCGCGCTGCTCGTCGACCACCCGGTGGCGGAACTTGGACGACCACGCCCGGATCTCGCGGCTCTGGAACTCGTTCCCCAGCACTTCCAGCCTCTGCAGGGGCGCGAGCCCGGCCAGCTCATGCTTCACGTACTTGAGGCTGCGGCACTCGACGGGGTCGAAGTAGGAGCGGACGTCGAGCGTGCGGTCGGGAGCGGCTTCCGGCGTCATCTCTTCCTCGTGGCTCCCTCGGGGTGCTGCGTCGGGTTTTGGATAAAGAAGAAGGCGGCTCACGCCGCCTTCTTCAAACGATCATCTTCGGCTATTTGCCGCAGTTACAGTTTCCGCAACCGCCCCCGCCGGTCTCCATGTTCGGGTTCACGATCGTGAAGCCGGAGCGCTCCAGACCTTCCAAGTAGTCGATCTGCGAGCCTTCCAGTATCTGGGCGGTGTCGGGATCGAGGAGGATGCGGAGGCCGTCGGACTCTACGAGGGCGTCGTCATCCTCCTTCTCGTGTTCCAACGTCATCATGTACTGGGGGCCGGAGCAGCTCATGCCGGTCACTATGACCCGGAGCGCGGCGTCCTCCTCGCCCTGTTCCTTCATGATTCCCTGGATCTTCTGCGAAGCGGTGTCGGTGACCGTAATCATCTACCGTTCCTCTCCTATTCGAGAACCCGTATCGCGGCAATCTCGAAACTCACCGTAGCACGCCCACGGTTCAGGAGTCAATCGACGCCGGGGCGTCCGGCGCGGTGCTATCATGGAGCCGGCCTCTGGGGATCCCTTCTACGTTATGACGACCACCGTTCCCACACCTATTCCCGACGCCGCCGGACGCTTCGGCGAGTTCGGGGGCAAGTTCGTCCCGGAGACGCTGATGGCGGCGCTGGAGGAGTTGGAGCAGGCCTACGAGGCCGCCGTCCAAGACGAGACGTTCCAACGGGAGCTCGACGGGCTCTCGCGCACGTACTCAGGCCGCCCGACGCCGCTCTATTTTGCCGAGAACCTCTCCAAGAAGGTGGGCGGGGCGCGCATCTACCTCAAACGGGAGGACCTGGCCCACACCGGCGCCCACAAGATCAACAGCGCCCTTGGCCAGGGGCTTCTTTGCCAGCGCATGAGAAAGAAGCGGATCATCGCGGAGACGGGCGCCGGACAGCACGGCGTCGCCGCGGCGACGGTGTGCGCCATGCTGGGGCTCGAGTGCATCGTCTACATGGGCGAGGAGGACATCCGGCGTCAATCGCCGAACGTCTTCCGCATGAAGCTGCTCGGAGCCACGATCGAGCCGGTGAGCAGCGGCAGCCGCACGCTCAAGGACGCCATCAACGAGGCGATCCGGGACTGGGTGACGAACGTGGAGACCACCCACTACCTGCTGGGAAGCGCCGTCGGCCCCCACCCTTACCCTCGTATGGTGCGCGACTTCCAATCGGTTATCGGTCGCGAGGCCCGGGCCCAGTTCATCGAGGCCGAGGGCAGGCTCCCGGATTACGCGATCGCGTGCGTGGGCGGCGGCAGCAACGCCATCGGCCTGTTCCATCCCCTTCTTGAAGACGAGAGCATCCGGCTCATCGGCGTCGAGGCGGCGGGGCACGGTCTGGGCAGCGGTGAGCACGCGGCGACGCTGACGGCGGGGTCCGTGGGCGTCCTGCACGGCTCGATGTCGTACGTGCTGCAGGACGAACAGGGGCAGATACAGGAAGCGCATAGCATCTCTGCGGGGTTGGACTATCCCGGTGTCGGCCCCGAGCACAGCTATCTGAAAACCATTGAGCGCGCCGAATACGCCGCGGTGACCGACGACGAGGCCCTGGAGGCCTTCCAGGTGCTCAGCCAGACCGAGGGCATCATTCCCGCTCTCGAACCCTCCCATGCGCTCGCCTACACCATCGGCCTCGCCAAGACCCTCCCCGCAGATCGGACGATCCTGATGAATCTGAGCGGGCGGGGCGACAAGGATATTTTCACCGTCGGCGAACGGCTCGGGGTGACGATCTAGCCGCCGAAGCCGCAACGAGCGGCGAAGGAGCGAACGCATGCGGCTGGAAGGCAAGGTTGCCATCGTCACCGGCGCCGCCTCGGGGATGGGCGCGGCGATCGCGACACGGTTCGCTGCCGAAGGCGCCGGCGTTGCCTGCCTCGACATCGACCGCACGGGCGGCGAGGGCGTCGTCCACTCGATTCAACGGGCCGGCGGTTCCGCCGAGTTCATCCGCTGCGACGTTTCGAGTGGGAGTGACGTCCGCGACGCCGTGGGGCAGACGGTGCGGCGCTTCGGCAGGCTGCACATCTTGGTCAACAACGCCGGCATCTACGACCACAACGACCACCTCATCGAGGACTTGAGCGAAGAGACGTGGGACCGCGTGATGGGGGTGAACCTGAAGGGGCCTTTCTATTGCTGCCGCTACGCGCTGCCGGAGATCGTTACCTGCGGCGGCGGCGCGGTCGTGAACATCGCATCGACGGCGGCGCTGGCCGCGGTGCAGCGCCCCACCTATTGCGCCAGCAAGGGGGCGCTGCTCACCTTCACCAAGGCCGTGGCGAAGCAGTTCGCCGAGCAGGGCATCCGGGCCAACGCGATTTGCCCCGGAGCGATCGACACCCCGCTCTCGGCAGCCACCGCGGCGGGGCGCGCCGCCGACGGCATCGCCTATCCCCGTTCGGGCCGTCTCATGGAACGGATAGGCCAACCTGAGGAGATCGCCGCCCTTGCCCTGTTCCTCGCCTCGGACGACGCCTCGTTCATCACCGCCGCGGCCTACGCCGCCGACGGCGGCCTGACCACGATTTAGTCATGCTGCTTGAAGGAAAGACCGCCATCATCACCGGCGCCGGCTCCGGCATCGGGCGGGCCGCCGCGTTGCGCTTCGTCCAAGAAGGGGCGAAGGTCGCGATCGGTGACATCAACGAGGCGGCCGGGCGCGAGACGCAGCGCCTCGTCGAGGACGCCGGCGGCAGCGCGATCTTTATGCCCACCGACGTGTCGAAGGCCGCGGACGCCGAACGGCTTGTCCGGGAAACGACGGCGGCGTTCGGGGCGCTCCACGTCCTGGTCTCGAACGCCGGGGTCTTCTCCCACGACGACGGTCCCGTGACCACCATCGACGAGACCGTCTTCGACCGGGTGCTCGACGTGAACCTGCGGAGCATGTTCCTGTGCTGCAAGTACGCCTTCCCTGAAATCGTGCGGAGCGGGGGCGGCGCTGCCGTGCTCACCAGCTCGGTCGGCGCCACGATTGGGTCGCCCACCACGGCTTACGGGACCAGCAAGGGCGGGGTGTTGGGTCTGATGCGCTCGTTGGCGATGCAGTACGCCGCCAGGGGGATCCGGGTGAACGCGATCCTTCCGGGCCCCATCGACACGCCTTTATTGCAAGCGGCGGTCACCACGCGGGGCCCTTCCAATACCCGCAGCCGCGGTTTCGCCGGCCGGATGGCCGATCCTTCGGAGCCGGCCGCGCTGATCGCCTTCCTGGCCTCCGAGGAGGCCAGCTACATCACCGGCCAAGGTCTCTTCGTCGACGGCGGCCTCAACGCCTCCTAGGCCGGGCCGCGAGGCCACGCAAGGAGCACGCCATGTCCGACATCGACGCCTTCGAGGCGATCCGCACGCTGCGCGCCGTCCGGCACTACCGGACCGACCTCGTGCCCGAGGAGGCCCTGCGGGCGATTCTCGAAGCGGGGACACGCGGCCCGAGCGCCATCAACCGGCAGCCATGGAAGTTCATCGCGGTGACGGGGGAAGCCGAGCGTCGGATCGTCGCTGAGCACTACTATCGGGCCGGCCAAGAGAACCGCTACGACGAGTCGGCCCGTCGTTACGCAGCCGGGTCGAGCCCGAAGATCCTGGCCGAGGCGTGGGAGTTCGCCACGAAGGGGATCTACGACGTCCCGGCCTTCATCGTCGTCTGCCTTACGGAAAAGAATGCGCTCGATTCGGTGCTTCAAGGCGTGCAGCTGATGATGCTGACGGCGCGGCTCTACGGGCTCGGCACGATCTTCACCACGCTGCACCGGCGCGTGGAGGAGAGCCTGAAGCAAGGCTTGGGCATCCCTGAGGGCGTCGAGGTGCCGTGCATCATCCCGGTGGGCTACCCGGTGAAGCCGTTCGGCGAGACGCGCCGGCTGCCGGTCGAAGCAGTGGCCTATCGCGACCGTTGGGAGCGGGCCTACTCGTAGGCAGGCTTCCCGGTTACAGAAGCGCCGGCTGCTTGTTGCCGGACGGCGGCGGCCCGGGGCGGCGCGGCCGTCCGGGACCGGAGGAGCCCCCGTTGGGCGGGGCGGTCCCGCTTTCCCGACGCTTGCGGGCGGTGAGCACCTCTTCAAGGTATTCCGACACCTGCTTCGCGAGCGCGGTCTGACTTCGCTCCTTCAAGCGGCGGAGCAGGTCCTTCTCCCAGTCGATGCCCACAACGGGGGCCGGGCGGCGGTCCGCGACAGTCTGGCGGCCCAGGATACGGAGGGAGCCCGGCGAGGCGCTGCGGAGGGGCTGAAGCCAGGAGAGGACGATATCGCGGCCCGTGAGCCCTTCACGGAAGGCGGCATCGGCGAGGTCGCGGCGCTCACGGTCGTTCATCTCCACGAAGGCGCTGTCGAGGTGGTCGGCCAGCATCTTCTCAATGGCCGAGGCGTTGGGGCGCGGCACGAAGAAAATGTTGCTGCCCGCCCGCGAGAGGAAGGCTTCGTCGAGGCGAAGCGGGTCGTTCGTCGTGCCGACGATGATGACGGTGCTGGCGCCGCCCTCGGAGACGATGCGCTCGCGGAGGCGCAGCATTCTGTTCCGCACCTCGGGTGGCCAGCGCGACTCGGGGAGGGAGATGTCGCCACCCCGGTCCTTGCTGCCCTGCTTACGCACCAGCGCGGCCAACTCTTGGCGCGCCTCTTCGACCTCGGGGTCGCTCCAGAGCGTTTGGATGCGCGACTCGGTGTCCAACTCCCGCACGCCTTGGATGTCCTGGATGAGCGAGTTGACGACGTCGCGGTACTCCTCGTGGGTGTTGCCGTCGGAGCGGTTCGAAACGACCGAATCGATTTCGTCGAGGAGCAGCATGATCGTGGAGCCGCGGTTGCACTCATCGCGGGCCCGGTCGAGGAACTCCTGGGCGCGGCGGGCCGACATGCCAAGGTAGGGATCTTTGATATCCGTGGGCCGGATGGCCTTGAACTTGATGGGGAGGTTGTTGCCGTCGGTCTCGGCAAAGGCCATGCGGCTCGCCATGGCCTTGGCCAGCATGGTCTTGCCGCAGCCGTAGGGGCCGAAGAAGAGGAAGACGCGCGGCGGGAGGTTCCGGCGGACCAGAAACCACTCGGGGTGAGTCAAATAGAAGAGGGCCTGCTCGATGCGGTCCTTGACCCGGCCCAGGCCGGCGATGCCTTCGAAGTCGGAGGGCGTAATGGGGTCCCACTCGAAGCCCTCGGCCTGGTCGCCGCTTCCGGCGGCGCGGGCCGGCGTCACGCCGTCGGGGGCGGGCGATCTTGACGGTGCGTCGTTCGGCGGCGGTGGGACATGTCCGTTGGGGCGGGCCGAGTCGCTCACCATCGGGGCGGCCTGTACCGTGAGGCGCTCGCCTTCCTTGAGGACCGCGGCGGAACGCCGGGGCATTTTGATCTGGTGCTCGGAGACGGAGTCTTTGCCAACCGCCTTGAGCACGAGATAGGTCGCGGAGCAGGTGACCAGAATCTGGCCACCGTCCGGGCTCATCCCCAGCGCCTCCAACGCGGCGGGGTGAAGGACGGCTTCGTCGCCGGTGATCTTTTGGGAGAGGAGAAGGTGACGCCTAATCATCAAACTCCTTCCGGCCGCGCCGTTCGCTTGCCGGTCTCAGACGGGTGGTGTTGGAATGTCCGAGGGACGGCTTGGCTCCCGCCAGCCCCATGGGGACCGGCGGGAGCCAAGCACCGCCTCACCGAGTGCGGGGCGATTCGCCCTACACTCCGAAGATGGCGTCGAGCCGCTCGTCTTCGATGCCCCCCTGGACCTTCAAGGCGGCGGCTTCGTCGTCGCTCTGGCGCCGCTTCAGCATGTCGATCATGGGATCGGCGGCGGCCTGCTCGTCTAGGTTCAGGACCTGGGTCATCTTGCCGAGCTGCCAGTTCTGGCTGCTCAGCTCGAGCTCGAGGATGTTGAAGTCGATGGTGTCTTTCGCCACCTCGATCTTCGCCAGCTCGCCCTCGACGATCTCCTGCTGCTTGCGCAGCCACTCGGTGCCGAGGCGCTCGAGCAGCCCCTCACGAAGGAGGATCTTCCGGCCCCGCACGCGGGCGACGCCCTTGAGCTCCTCACGCAGAGAGCGGAGCTGCTTCGAGTCGAGCTTCTCCAGGTAACCCTTGAACTGGACCAGCTCTTCGTTGTGCCGGTCGTAGGGCGCTACTTCTTGCAGCGCCTCGTCGATAGCCTGCGGCGGCAGGGATTGCGCTACGGTCGCCATTAGCTCACCTTCCTCCCGCCCTCGATGTGGCTCAGGGCCGCATCGACGACTTTCGCCTTGATCCAGACCACGCGGCCTTCCTCGCGGTACTGCTCGACCTCGTTGAGGATCTTCGCTTCGCGCGCGTTGTACCGGTCGAGTAGGTCCTTGACCGTCTTGAGCCGCTCTTTGAGCTGGTCTTCGGACTCATCAAGGCGCTGCCGGTTGTTGCGCTCCCGCTGGATCAGGCCTTCGATCGACTTCTGGCTCGGCGCGCCGAACATCACGTGACTGTCGGTCACCTCGATGTTGACGTCGAAGCGGCTCTTCGCCTCGCGAAGGATCGCTTGCAGGTCGTCGAGGTCGTCGACGCCCATCTGCTGACCAAGCTGGTCCAGGCTGATGGGGTGGCCGGCGGCGTGGAGCAAGAACTCCGCCTCGAAGAACCGCTCCTTGAGGATGTCGAAGTTCACGAAGTAGTGACCGAACTCGCTGCCGAAGGCGGGATCGATCAGGGCCTGACCGTTGATGACGTCGCTCAGGTACTCGCGCTTGACGACGCCGTCGAGGGCGTTGACCAGTTCGAGGTAGCTGAAGCCCATGAGGCGAAGCAGCTCCCGATCGGCGGCGATGCGGCCGCCCGCGTCGTGGATGACGCCTTCGCTGAGCCAGTAGCCCTTGATGGCGTCGAGGACGTACATCGAGCGGATGTTGAGGTGCTCTTCGACATCCCGCTTGAACGTGGAGAAGTCACGCGGGCGGATATATCGAAGGAGGAACCCGAAGCGGCCGCGGTCGAGCGAATCCTTGGGGTTGTAGGTCTTCGGATCGAAGGCCACCATGTTTTCGCCTTCCACGAAGGCCAGCCGCTTCTTGTAGGCCCAATCGCGGAATGTTTTTTCGGTCTGCTCCGGGCGGCTACGGTCGGGCAGCACCTCGCACAGTCCGTAGTACTGGACCATGCGATCCCAATCGCCCTTGCGCTCGCCGTTCACAGGCCATGCCGTAATGAACGCCATCCATGCCTCCTTACTGGATCGTCTCTGCGCGGCACCGGAGGTTGCCAAGAGAGTCAAAACAATCTAAACTCCGTTCAATACCGCACTCAAACAAGGTATCGAACCCGATCCTAGTTTGTCAAGAAGTTTTGAACTTGGTTCAAATATTTGAGCTCTTCCTACTGAAGTAGCGGGGCTCAGCAACACGGAAAAGAGAAGAAACCATAACGCACACCGCAGGGCCAAAACGAAGCGCGAATCCCACGCCGTAGCCCCCACATTTCATGCGACCAAAACCAAAAAGACGGCAGCGAGAGATCAGCGAGATCGAGCTTGCCCGCGGTCTTGAGAAGATCGCCGGCGGCGAATGGCGGTACGCCGAGTCGAAGCGCTTCGCGCGGCGCGTGCGCGCCTCCGCGGGCGTGGCCGCGCCTTACCTGACAGAGCGGATCAAGAGCGGGGGCGAGCGCGAGCAGGAGCGGGCGGCAGAGCTCCTGGCGCAGATCGAAGGTCCCCGCGCGATCGCTCCCCTCTGGGAAATCCTCCGCGACGATTCGCTCAGCGCGGCGGTGCGGGGCGCCGCCGGTGCGATTCTCGACGCGATGGGCGAGACGTCGGCGCTTCACGCCGCCGAAGGCCTCGACCATGATTCCCTCATCCCGCACGCCCTCGAGACCATCTTCCGCCGCGCCGACGACGACGAGGGCTTCCGGGAGCGCTTCCTCTACGATCTGGAGAGCGACGACGCGGCGGGACGCAGGCTCGTCCTGCTCACCCTCGCCGAGCCGCAGGACGAGCGGGCGCTCCCGCTCATCCTGCCGCTTCTTTCCAGCGCGCGCGTAAGCGCGGTCCTCGCGGCGATCGAGGCCTTGGAGACGCTCGCCAGCCCGCTGGCCGTAGGCCGGCTGCAGGAGAGCGCCGACGGCGACCCCAACGTCAAGGTGCGCAGGCGGGCCCGCGCCGCCTACGGCCGCATCATCATGCAGTCGCCGATGTTTCATCCCCAGCGTGCCGCCCTCCGCGGGGCGGCGAGCAGCACGAAGCTGCCCTGGGAGCACGTCAGCGTCTCCCTCCTCGACCGCTACGGCGACCAGGCCATCACCATCGCGCGCCGGCGCGCCGACGACTACCTCAAGGTCGTCACGGTGCTCACCAACCAAGAGACTGGGATCAAGAGCTGCACCGGCGTGGACATGATGACCCGCGACGAGCTCGACGAGATCCTCGCGGCGCTGGAGGCTCAGGGACTTACCTGCGTGGAAGTCGAGCCCGCCTTCGCCGGCGCCCTCGTGGCCCAGGCGCGGCGGCGGTCGGTCTCCAAGCGAAGCCGGCTTCCCGCCGGCCTCGAAATCTGGCGCGAGGTGATTGACGCTCCCGCGCAGCCTGAACAGGTCCGCATGTTGGGCCCCGTGGACGAGGGCGTTGACCGGCTCACCGAGACGGGGGCGCTGCTCGCCACGCCGGAGTTCCGGCAGTGGTTCTTCGAACCCGAATCGGTCTGGGCTTATGTCAACGAGTGGCAGTCGGGGACGATGCCCCAGCGCTCCGGCCTCGACGGCGGGCGCACGCTCGATGCGCTCATCTCGATGGCAGCGCGGGACCTCGTCGACGACGACTTCGCCGCCATGTTGCGCCGCCGCCTGGAGCGCCAGGGCGACATTCTGCTACGAGCGGGCAAGCACGACCTCGCGCGGCTCGCCCGCGCCGCGGGCGCCGGCCTCGACCCCGAGCGCGGCCTGCCTGCCGAGGAGCACCCCTTCATCCGCGCCATGGTGCTCAGCAGCTTCTTCAACGCCGGTCTGCGGCTCCCCGACGCGCCCCGCCAATAACGCCACCCGGCTCGTCCGTCCACGGGACTCCGGCGGAGGGGCAACCGGGGCTCGCGCTTGCGGCCAAAAGTGGCGCTCTGGTAGCATACCTGGGCTTTCCTCGGCTCCAAAACGGAGCGGGCGACACCCTTCTTCGTCAAGATAGCAGGCCTATGACTACAACCTCAGACCGCCTCGCCGACCTCGAACGCCGCCGCGCCGCGTCAAGACTGGGGGGCGGCGAGCGCCGCATCGAGCAGCAGCACAAGCGGGGCAAGCTGACCGCGCGCGAGCGGATCGACCTCCTGGTCGACGACGGCACCTTTGAAGAGATCGACCCCTTCGTCACGCACCGGGCCACCGACTTCGGGCTTGCGGGAACGGAGATTCCCGGCGATGCGGTCGTCACCGGCCACGGCCGGATCGACGGCCGCGTGGTCTTCGTGTTCGCCCAGGACTTCACCGTCTTCGGCGGCTCGCTTTCGGAAGTCGTCGGCGAGAAGATCGTGAAACTCCTCGACATGGCGATGCGCGTCGGCGCGCCGGTCATCGGCCTGAATGATTCAGGCGGGGCGCGCATTCAAGAGGGAGTCGTGAGCCTGCGGGGCTATGGCGAGATCTTCCTGCGCAACACCCTGGCCTCCGGGGTGATTCCCCAGATTTCGGTCGTTCTCGGCCCCTGCGCGGGAGGAGCGGTCTACTCACCCGCGATCACGGACTACGTGTTCATGGCGAAGGGCATCGGCCAGATGTACATCACCGGGCCCGACGTCATCAAGGCCGTGACCGGCGAGGAGGTCACCCACGAAGACTTGGGCGGGGCGATGAGTCACGCCACCAAGAGCGGCGTGGCCCACTTCGCCTTGGAGAGCGAGCAGGAGTGCTTCGAGCAGGTGCGCCGCCTGGTCAGTTTCCTCCCTTCCAACAACATGGAGGACCCGCCCGAGCAACCGGCAACGGACGACCCGAACCGGACTTCCGACGCACTGATCGACGCCGTCCCCGACGACCCCGCCAAGCCCTACGACATGAAGGAGATCATCCGCGCGGTCGTCGACGACGGCGACTTCCTGGAGGTCCACGAGGACTACGCGCCGAACATCATCGTGGGCCACGCACGGCTCGACGGGAAGTCGGTGGGCATCGTGGCCCAGCAGCCCGCCTATCTGGCCGGCGTGCTCGACATCGACGCCTCCCGCAAGGCGGCGCGGTTCGTCCGGTTCTGTGACTGCTTCAACATTCCGCTGATCACCTTCGCCGACGTGCCGGGGTATCTGCCGGGCACGGGACAGGAGCACGGCGGCATCATCACGCACGGCGCCAAGCTGCTCTTCGCCTATTCCGAAGCCACGGTGCCGAAGCTGGCGGTGATCACGCGCAAGGCCTACGGCGGCGCGTACATCGTCATGAGCAGCAAGCACCTTCGGGGCGACGTGAACTTCAGCTGGCCCAACGCCGAGATCGCGGTCATGGGCGCCGACGGCGCGGTGAACATCGTCAACCGCGAGGAGATCTCCAAGGCCGACGACCCCGAGGCGGAGCGGGCGCGGCTCATCGAGGAATACAAGGGCAAGTTCGCCAACCCGTACATCGCCGCGGCCCGGGGCTTCGTCGACGACGTCATCGATCCGCGGAACACACGCCCACGCCTCATCAAGGCGCTTCGCATGCTCGAGACGAAGCGCGACACGCTTCCCCCGAAGAAGCACGGCAACATTCCGCTCTAGCTGGGCCGCCGCCAACGGCCTGCTACGCCGCTCCAGCGGCTATACTTTTCTTGATGTTGAGCGATAAAGTGATGGCGGCTATCCTGGCCGCGATCAACGCGTACACGAAGCACGAGCAGTCGGCGGCTCGGCCCCGGTCTCGCTGGGCCTATGAGGGCCGCTTCCGGGCGACGCGCAACCACCTGCGTTGGGCCGCCCGCGACCGCCGGTGAGTAGGCGCCGCTCCTGAAGGAATGGGCACGCGTCCATCCCACGCGCGAAAGGAACCGCTGTCGATGCCAGCGAAGAACTTGAAGGGAAGCGCCAACCCGCTCAAGATCACCGACACGACCTTCCGCGACGGCCACCAATGCACGGTGGCCACGCGCTTTCTGACGGAAGACCTCGAACCCATCGCCGCGGCGATGGACGACGCCGGCTTCCACTCGGTGGAAATGTGGGGCGGCGCGACCTTCGACGTCATGACGCGGTTCCTGGGGGAAGACCCCTGGGAGCGCGTCCGCATCCTGAAGCGGTTGATGCCCAAGACGCCGTTCCAGATGCTGCTCCGCGGCCAGAACCTCGTTGGCTACCGCAACTACGCCGACGACCTCGTGCGGGCCTTCGTCGCCCACTCCGCCGAGGTCGGCATCGACATCTTCCGCATCTTCGACGCGCTCAACGATCCCTGGAACCTCGAGACTTCGGTTAAGGCGGTCAAGGAGAACGGCAAGCATGCCCAAGCCGCCATCTCCTACTCCGTGACCGAGGGGCGGCTGGGCGGCGACATCTACAACCTCGACTACTTCGTCGAGAAGGCCCTTCAGTACCAAGACCTCGGCGCCGACTCAATCTGCATCAAGGACATGGCGGGGTTAATCAACCCGAATGACACCGAGGCCTTGGTCATCGCCCTGAAGTCCAAGCTGTCGGTGCCGCTGCAGCTTCACACCCACTACACCAGCGGCATGGCCTCGATGGCCGTGCTGAAGGCGGCCGAGGCGGGCATCGACGCCGTCGACGCCTGTCTTGCCCCGCTCGCGCTGCGGGCGGCCCAGCCCGCCGTCGAGCCCATTATCGTCACCCTGCAGGAGACGGACCGCGACACCGGCCTCGACCTCCCCTACCTGCTGAAGATCGGGGAGCACCTCGAACGGGTCGTTCCCCGCTACCGTGACTACCTGGACGACACGAAGTTCGCCGCCATCGACACAAACGTGTTGATGCACCAGATTCCCGGGGGGATGATCTCGAACCTTGTCTCTCAGCTCCGCGAGGCGGAGGCCCTCGACCGGCTCAACGAGGTCTACGAAGAGCTGCCTAGGACGCGCGCCGACATGGGCTTTCCGCCGCTGGTGACCCCGACCAGCCAGATCGTCGGCGTCCAGGCCGCCAACAACGTCCTCTTCGGCCGGTACGAAATGATCACCTCGCAGGTCAAGGACTACTGTTACGGCCTGTACGGTCGGCCGCCGCGCCCCATCGACCCCGATCTCGTCGACCGCGCGCTCAAGGACTATCCGCGAGGCCGCGAGCCCATCACGACCCGCACCGGCGACGTCCTCGAACCCGAGCTTGAAAAGGCGCGGGAGGAGACCAAGGAAATCGCCAATGACATCGGCGACGTCCTCACCTACGCCCTCTACCCGACCACGGGGATGCGCTTCCTGCGCTGGAAGTACGGGCTCGAACAGAAGCCCGACGACGTGAGCATCAAGACCATCGAGGACATCGCGCGTGAGGATGAACTGATCAGGAAGGCCAAGAACGGCGCGCTCCTCGACGGCGCGATGGATGCCCCGCCGAAGGGACCGCTCACGCGGACTTTCAACGTGTACGTCGAGGGCGAGCACTATCGGGTCGACGTCGACCCCGCGGACGAGGGGGGCTACGCCCTCCGTTCCACGAGTGGGCCGCGTCGCGCTCCCGGCGCGCCCACGAAGGCGCAGCCGAAGGCAAAGACGGCCAAGCGCGCGGCCCAAGCCGCAGAGGGCGAGACCGCAATCGAAGCGCCCCTACCAGGCCTCCTGTTGCGCTACCTCGTGGAGGAGGGCGCCACCGTCGCCGCCGGCGACCAGGTCGCCGTCCTCGAAGCGATGAAGATGGAGAACTCGATCCCTTCCCCCGTGGCCGGCGTGGTGAAGCGGCTCGCCGCGGCGCCGGGCGACAAGGTCGCCAGGGGTCAGGTCCTCGCCGTCGTCGGCTGAGGTTGCCGGGCGATTCCCGCTCCTTCCGCCCGGATTCGGCGTTTGGTATCATGTCGCGGGCCGCGAAGGCCGATTAGGGCGGCCCCGCAACCCCCGGCGCGCAAAACGTTATACCGACGCGCCGCGCGACCAGTAAGAGGAGGCGCTTGTGGTCACCAAACAGGAAGCTCTCAGCCGGTTCGAGTCCATCCTTGACGCCCAGGCGGAGCGGGTGGAGCGAATCAAAAGCGACACCAGCAGCATCGACTATGCCGCCACCAAGCCGATCATCATCGGCATCTTGGGCGGCGACGGCATCGGGCCGTTCATCGCGGAGGAGGCCCAACGCGTCCTGGAAATCCTTCTGAAGGACGAGGTCGCAAACGGCAAGGTCGACTTTCGTGTGCTCGAAGGGCTCACCATCGAGAACCGGGCGGCGCACCTGAAGGCCATTCCCGACGATGTGCTCGAAGACATCAAGGCGTGCCACGTCACGCTGAAGGGGCCCACCACGACGCCGGAGAAGGGCGACGAGTGGCCCAACATCGAGAGCTGCAACGTGGCCATGCGCAAGGAGCTTGACCTCTTCGCCAACGTCCGGCCCGTCCGCATCCCCAAGGAGGGCATCGACTGGACCTTCTTCCGGGAGAACACCGAGGACGTCTACGCCGTGGGCAGCCTCGGCGTAGAGGTCGGCGACTTGGCCGTGGACTTCAAGGTCATCACTCAGCCGGGGTCGCGGCGCATCATCGAGGCCGCCTTCGAGCATGCCAAGAAGACGGGCAAGACCAACGTCACGGTGGTCACGAAGGCCAACGTTGTGAAAACGACGGACGGGCTCTTCCTGGAGACCGCCGGCGAGGTGGCGAAGAACTACCCCGGCATCAACTGGGAGGGCTGGTACATCGACATCATGACGGCCAAGCTCCTCGACACGAAGCGCCGCCAGGACTTCCAGGTGCTCGTCATGCCCAACCTGTATGGCGACATCCTCACCGACGAGGCCGCCGAGATGCAGGGCGGTGTGGGCACCGCGGGGAGCGCCAACCTGGGACGCAAGTACGCGATGTTCGAGGCGATCCACGGCAGCGCCCCGCGCATGGTCCGCGAGGGCCGCGCCAAGTACGCCGACCCCAGCTCCATGATCCGCGCAGGCGCCATGATGCTCGAGCACATCGGGTTCACCGACCTTGGCGGCAAGCTGGGGAAGGCGCTCGACATCTGCGGCCAGTTCGAGAAGAAGATCAGCATCACCGGACGCGACACCGGCTGCACCGGCAAGGAGCTCGGCGACTATGTCGTCGCTACCGTCCAAGACCCGTCGCTGGAGTCGCGCTGGGAGGGCTACGTCAACGCCTAGCACGCGCCGGAATGCGGCCCACGGCCCGCCGGCGGCAGATGGAAGGAGACCGTTTCCAACCAATGCGTAAGAAAGTAACCGTCGTCGGGGCCGGCAACGTCGGCGCCACTCTCGCCCAGCGCGTCGCCGAGCGCGGCTACGCCGACGTCGTGATGGTCGACATCGTCGAGGGCCTGCCTCAGGGCAAGGGCCTCGACATGCTGCAGTCGGGCCCGGTCCTGGGCTTCGACTCGAACGTGACCGGCGTGAACAGCTACGACGAGACCGCGGGGTCGGACGTCGTGGTCATCACCGCCGGCATCGCCCGGAAGCCGGGCATGAGCCGGGACGACCTCCTCGCCACGAACCAGAAGATCGTGGGCGGCGTCACGGAGGAGATCGTCAAGCGGTCCCCGGACGCAATCCTCATCGTCATCAGCAATCCCTTGGACGCGATGGCGCAGCTCGCCTATCACGTCAGCGGCTTTCCCCGCGAGCGCGTGGTGGGCATGGCCGGCGTCCTCGATACCGCCCGCTTCCGGACCTTCCTCGCCACCGAGCTCGACGTCTCCGTCGAAGACGTGCAGGCGTACGTCCTCGGCGGCCACGGCGACACCATGGTGCCGCTCGTGCGGTATACGACGGTGGGCGGCATCCCGGTCGGCGAGCTCATTCCCAAGGACCGCCTCGAGGCCATCGTGCAGCGTGCGCGCGACGGCGGCGCCGAGATCGTCGGCCACCTGAAGACGGGATCGGCCTTCTACGCCCCATCCGCCGCCGCCGCTCAGATGGTCGAGTCGATCCTGCTCGACAAGAAGCGGATCCTTCCCTGCGCCGCCTACCTCGACGGGGAGTTCGGCATCAAGGGTCTCTACGTCGGCGTGCCCGTGAAGCTTGGCGCGGGCGGCGTGGAGCAGATCATCGAGATCGACCTCACCGACGAAGAGCGCGCCGCCCTCCAACGTTCCGCCGATGAGGTGCGCGATCTCGTTCAGGCAATGAAGCTCTAGGTTCGAGCCCCCGCATGGCGGCCTCCGGGATGAACGGCGAGGCCCAATGACCCCGGGCAGGTAGTCGACCTAGCGCGAGGTGTGACCTCCGATGGCCGGCGTCAACACGGAAGACCACCCGGAGAAGTCCCGCGCCAAGCCTCACCGCGCCCTCGACCTGCGGCGGCGCAACGCCGTCCTGTGGCGCCGCAAGATCCTGCACGGCCGCTTCCAACTCGTCGATTCGCGGTTCAAAGGCAAGCGCCGGGACTACGTCCGTCAGACCGCCCTGGCCACCGGGGCGTTGGTGCTCATACTCCTGGCGCAAGACCTGCTCACCAACGCGGCGATCTTCGCCGCCCTCGCCTCCACGGCCTTCGTCCTTTTTCTCATGCCCCACAGCATCACGGCAACGCCGCGGCACGCGATCGGGGGGCACGTCGTCTCCGCCTCCATCGGCGTGATCTTCTCTCTGGTCATCGCGGGGATCGCAGGCGCGGGATACGAGGCCGCCCACGGCTTCGCCTCCGACGTGCTCGCGGCCGGCGCCGTTGGCGTGGCCATGCTCGCTATGGCCCTGAGCGACACCGAGCACGCCCCCGCGGCCGGCTCCGCGCTCGGCATGGCGATTACCGACTTCGACTGGGTACTCTACGTCGCCCTAATCGCGAGCGTGGTGGGCATGACGCTGATCCAGCAGTTCATGATGCCCCGCCTCCGCGAGATTCTCTAGAACCGCGCCAATTGAGTGCTCGGCGCCACACATCTCACACCTGGGAACGGGTTCAACCTCCGCGGAACGAGGGTCTACGTCCCCTAGCAGTCCCGTCGGGCACCTAGTCTAAAGAGCCTATCGAGCAGTTCCTGCCGTGGGCTTGCACTGTGGAATACGCCCTTCTTTGTCCATGAGTCCTGGTTCAGCCAATCAGTTAGTTCAGATACGTGGCGGACTAGCTCGTCATGAAGGGTTAAATACCAATGGCCCTTGGAAGGAAAGACCATGTACAAGCCTTTGTCCAGGTACTTCCTATTGATGTGCAGGCGCCCCTTCAACTGGACTTTGAGTATCTGGCCATCCTTATGGCACGCGAGGAAGTCTGCGCCTTCCCAATCGTCAGCCAGCTTGACACAGTGGAAGCCATAGTCTGCGAGCACAGCGGCAGCTTTATGGAAGTTGTACAGCTCCTGCTGTTTCGCGCTGAGTTTTTCGTACGCGATCCTCTGCAGCTCCATCTAGCAAGCCCGTTTTGCCCGCAAAGGATCGCCCACGGGCCTAGCTGCTGACGCGCTCGATGTACTCGGCGGTGCGGGTGTCGACTTTGATCGTGTCGCCGGAGTTCAGGAAGAGCGGCACGTTGACCGAAAGCCCGGTTTCGAGCACCGCCTTCTTGGCGCCGCCGGTGGCGGTGTCGCCCTTGTAGCCGGGGTCGGTCTCGTCGATGCGAAGCTCCACCGCCGTGGGGAGCTGCGCCGAAACCGGCTCGTCCTGGAAGACGAGCATCTCGACTTCAAGCCCGTCGGTGAGGAAATTCGCGGCATCGCCGAGCGCGTCGCGAGACATCAGCTTCTCGTCGTAGGTCTCCTGATCCATGAAGTGGAATAGGTCGCCGTCGTTGTAGAGGTACTGGAAGGTGCGGCTGTCGACGGCGGCCTTGGGGACACGCTCGTCGGTGCGGAAGACCTTCTCCTGGGTGTAGCCGGTCTTGAGGTCGCGGATCTTGACGCGCATCCGCGCCTCGGAGTTGCCCTTGCCCGCGAGGAAGCGCGCGTATTCGAGCACCGTGTGCAGGCCGCCCTCCATCTCCAGGACCATGCCGCGGTTCAGTTCGGAAGTGGGGACCATCGTGGCCATCGGGGACTCCTGAGACGGACGTTGCGAGGCGCGGGGCGGTTCGGCGCTCCAGTAGAAAAGTGTAGCACACGGCGACGCCTTCCTTTGGGCTGGTAGAATCGCCGCGCTATGCCCGAGGCAACCATCAACGGCGTCCTGACGCATTACAAGGAGCGCGGGAATCCCCGCGGGTCGCCCTTGCTCCTCATTCCCGGACTTGGCGGCAGCCACCTCAACTGGGAGCTCATCGCGCGGAGGCTTGGGGAAAGGCGGAGGTTGATCCTCATGGACCCGCGAGACGCGGGCAGGAGCGGGGAGTCGCCCACTGCCTACACGACCGTCGACCTGGCCCGCGACGCGGCCGGTCTCTTGGACCATCTCGGTCTCGAACGCGCCGCGGTGGCCGGTTTCTCCATGGGCGGCGCCATCGCTCAGGAGCTCGCCATCGCGCGTCCCGACCTCGTCGATCGTCTCGTGCTCATCGCCACCTACGACGACGGCGACATTCGCGGGACGTTTCTGTTCCAGCAATTCTCGCGGCTCCGGCGGATGCTGCCCCGCGACGACTTCAACCTGATGCTCGTTCCCTGGCTGTATACGAACGAGGAAATGAGCGAGGAATTCGAGCCCCATGACGCCGCCCTGGCGCTCTCGTTGGAACCGTTCTCCCAATCGCCGGAAGCCTACGAGCGCCAAGTCCACGCCGCGGTCACTCACTCCGCCCGGGACAGGCTCGACCGCATCCGTTGCCGCACACAACTCATCTTCGGCGACGACGACCTGTTCACCCCCCTCCGTTTCGCCCGCTCGTTGCAGGAGCGGATCCCGCAGTCGCGGCTCGCCATCCTTGCCGGGGCAGGGCATGCCCTTCTGTGGACGCGTGCCGAAGAAGTTGCCGCACTTATCGACGGCTTCTTGAACGGAGGGGCGAAGGCCTCGTCCGAGGGCTAGGAGGCCGCGCCGGACGATTCGCCGCTGGCGGCCAGCTTGCGCACGTGGACGCGGCGGACTCGCCGCCCGTCGAGCGAGAGGACTTCGACGGCGATCCCATCGGCCTCGAAGGACTCGCCGGGGGCAGGCACTCTCCCCGCGTGGTGAAGCACGAAGCCGCCGAGCGTCTCGAAGCCGTCACCGTCGAGGGATAGGCCAAGGGCATCGTTCACTTCGTCGAGGGGCGTCTGGCCGTCGATGATTGCCTCGTCGGGGCCGAGCTCCTGAATGGGTGTCTCCGGCGGCTCGTTTTCTTGTTCGATCTCACCGACGATCTCTTCGAGCAGGTCCTCGAGGGTGACCAACCCGTCGACCCCGCCGTATTCGTCGACGACGATGGCGAAGTGAATGAAGCTGCCGAGAAACTCGTTGAGCGCCTCGTTCGCCATCTTCATCTCCGGCACGAAGTGGACGGGACGGGCCAGGCCGGCGATGTCGAAGTCGCCGGGGGCGGTGGCGAGCACCTTGAGCACGTCGCGCGCGTAGACCAGCCCGGTGACGTGGTCCATATCACCTTCGTAGAGCGGGATGCGGTTATGTCCGCTGCGCACCATGAGGTCCACAAGGTCCTGCAGCGACGTCCCCACCCTGGCGGCGGCCATGTCGGGGCGGGGCGTCATGATCTCGCGGACGGTCTTCTGCCGGAGCGCGCCAATGGCCTGGATCATCTTGCGCTCGCCGGCGCTCAACTCCGCCGGATCATTTGCTCCCGACACGAGCTCTCGAAGCTCGCGCGCCTGCTCTAGGGCGCCACCGGCGGGCGCGCCATTCGTGGGTGACTCTCGGGGCTCACCCGGCATGTCTGCGATGGGCCTGATGAAGGGACGCAGGAACCAACTCACAAAGGCCAGGGGCAGCGCCGAGTAGCGCGAGAAGGGCTCGGGGCGCCGGATGACAATCCGGCGGGCCGCCCACTCGACGGCGAGGGCGGCGGCGTAGCCGGCCGCCGCGGCGGCCGCGGCGGCCCAAGTCTGGTCGCCGGAGAGGTCGAAGGCGAGCAGGATCGACGAGGCCACAACCCCGACGAGGGCTGCGCCGCGCACCAATCTGAGGGAGCGCCGGTAGACATCGGTGCGCCGCTCGAAGTCGAGGAGCTCATCGGGGCCGAGCGGGCGAAGCAGGCGGATGCGGCGCGCCTCGGCGAGCGTGGCGAGGCTCCCCGCGACGAACGTCAGCAGCACGAGCGAGAAGATGAGGACGGCTATCTCCGCCCAACTAGCACTGTCCAGAGGACATCACCCCTTTTCGACGCCGTCGCGGCTTGCCTTTCGCCGCTCGGCCAACTCTTTCGCCTTGCTCTTCTTCGCCTTGGGTCCTGTCGAGTTGTCCCGGCGGAGGACACGGCCGGGGACACCTACCGTCAGACTGTCCGCGGGCAGGTCGGTGGTGACGACCGTGCCCGCCCCCGTCTTGGCCCTCGCGCCCACGTGCACCGGCGCGACCAACATCGAGTCGCTGCCGAGTTGGGCGCCGTCCTCGACGACGGTGGGATGCTTGTCCACGCCGTCGAAATTGCAGGTGATGGTGCCCGCGCCGACGTTGACATCGGCCCCGAAGAGGCCGTCGCCGATGTAGGAGAAGTGGTGCGAACGTGTCCCCGGGCCCAAGACGCTGCGGTTCACCTCGACGAAGTTCCCCAGGTGAACGCCGCGCCCGATCTCGCTGCCGCCGCGCACGTGACTGTAAGGGCCGACGCGGGCACCGGCATCGAGGCGGCTTCCCTGCTCGATCACCGAGGCGATGACGGCGCAGCCATCCCCAATATGCGATCCCGACACGATAGTGCCGGGGCCGATTTCGCAGTCCTCACCAATCTCCGACTTGCCCAGGACATAGCTGTTCGGATGAATGACCGTGTCGCGGCCGACGACGGCGTCGGCGTCGATGTGGATCGTGGCGGGGTTGCTGAGGGTCACCCCTTCCGCCATCCAGTGCTCGCGGATGCGCTCGCGCAGGACCGCTTCGGCTTCGGCAAGGCGGGAACGGGTATCGACCCCGATCGCCTCGCCCGGATCGGCGCATTCGACCGTGACCGGGGGCGTGCCCTCGCAGGCGGCGGTGGCGGCGAGGCTCGTGATGTACCGCTCGCCGGTGGCGCCCGGCTCGATCTCGCCGACGTGCGCCGACAGCCATGCGGCGTCGAAGCAATAGACGCCGGCGTTGATCTCGTCATCGGCGCCCGACTCCGCGGTGGCATCGGCATCTTCCACGATCGCCAGCACAGCGCCGTCGCCATTCCGCGCTATGCGGCCGAAGCCGGCGGCGTCCGGTACGCGGGCCGTCAGAAACGTCAGCGGCGCAGGGCCTTCCGTGTGAGCCGCCATCAGGGCAGCCAGCGTCTGGGACTTGACCAGCGGCGCGTCGCCGTTGATTACGAGAATGTGCCGCGGGCCATCAGCGAGGGCGTCGACCGCCTGTGCGGCGGCGTGGCCCGTCCCCAGCGGCTCACCCTGCTCGACGGTCTCGACGCCGGGGCCGAGGGCGGCGCGGAGGCGCCCGCCGCCAAAGCCGACGACGACCGCCACGCGCTCGATTCCCGCGTCGCGCACGGCGCGCTCGACGTGGCGCACCAGTGGGCGGCCGCAGAGCGGATGCAGCGCCTTGGGCAGCTTGGATTTCATCCGCGTACCCTTGCCCGCCGCCAGAATCACCGCCGCCCAGTCGCTCAACCGCCGCTCCTGAAAACAAAACGACCACGCAAGCCGGGATACGGACGGTGCGCGGTCGTTCGAACCTAGTCGATCGATTGCATGAATACGAGGGCCTAACCACCACCCTCGTACGATCATGCTATACGAGCGCAAAAACCAGTGTCAAGAAGCGTCCGCCGGGCGGGACGCGAACCGCTTTTCACCTTTACACGAAATCGGCGCGGGCGGTATCATGTCGGGCGGCCCGTCACCCGAAGCGCATGCCCCGGCCGCAACCCCGCACGACACCTCCTCCTCTGAGGCGCTTGCCGCCTCCGAGAACGGCTCCACGGAGCAGTAGATGAAAATTCACGAGTACCAGGCCAAGGAGCTCTTCCGCAAGCATGGAGTCGCCACTCCCGAGGGAAGCGCGGCGTCGACGGCCGCCGAGGTCGAGGCCGCCGTCGAGACGCTCGGCGGCAAAGGCGTCGTCAAGGCGCAGGTGCATGCGGGCGGGCGCGGGAAGGCAGGCGGGGTCAAGGTCGCCGGCTCGCCCCAGGAGGCCCGCGACTTCGCCGAGGGCCTGTTGGGGTCACGGCTCGTCACCCACCAGACGGGGCCGGAGGGCGTTCCGGTGGACCGTGTGATCGTCGAGGAGACGATCGGCATCGAGAAGGAGCTCTACGCCTCCATCACCATCGACCCGGCGGAGCGCAGCGCCATCCTCATCGTCAGCGAGGCCGGCGGCATGGACATCGAAGAGGTTGCGGCGAGCACGCCGGAGAAGATCGCCCGCATCCCCATCGACCCCGTCATCGGCTTCCAGCCGTACATGGGGCGGCGCGCCGCCGCGGCGCTCGCCCTTCCCAAGGCCCTCGTCCGGCCCGGTGGGGCGCTCTTCGCCAATCTGTACCGCATGTTCGAATCGCTCGATTGCAGCCTGATCGAGATCAACCCTCTGGTGATCACGTCGGACGGCCGGTTGCTGGCCGCCGACGCCAAGATGGACTTCGACGACGACGCCCTGGGGCGCCATCCCGATCTCGCCGCGCTCCGGGACACCGGCCAAGAGGACCCGCTCGACGTCGAGGCCCACGAGCATGACGTGAACTACATCCGGCTCGACGGCGACGTGGGCTGCATGGTGAACGGCGCCGGCCTGGCCATGGCCACGATGGACATCATCCAGTACATGGGCGCCCAGCCGGCGAACTTCCTCGACGTGGGCGGCGGCGCCAGCGAGGAGCAGGTCGCCAGCGCCTTCCGCATCCTGCTCGGCGACCCCAAGGTCAAGCGGGTGTTGGTCAACATCTTCGGCGGCATCCTGCGCTGCGACATCGCCGCCAACGGCATCGTGAGCGCGGTGAAGGAGAAGGGGATCGACGTGCCCCTTGTCATCCGGATGCGCGGCACGAACGCGGAGGAGGGCAAGCGGATCCTCGCCGAGTCCGGCCTCAGCGTCACCGTTGCCGACGACCTTCAGGAGGCGGCGCGCAAGGCGGTCGAAGCCCGCTAGGGTATTCCGGCGCGAGCGGCAGGAGTAGCAGCTTGAGCATTCTCGTAGGCAAGGACACCCGGCTCCTCGTCCAGGGTTTCACCGGCAACGAGGGGAGCTTCCACTCGGAGCGGTGCATCGAATACGGCACGAATATCGTGGCGGGCGTCACGCCGGGCAAGGGCGGGACGACGCACCTTGACCGGCCCGTCTTCGACTCCGTCGCCGACGCCGTCCGCGAGACCGGGGCCAACACCAGCATGATCTTCGTGCCCCCGCCCTTCGCGGCCGACGCCATCCTCGAAGCCGTCGACGCGGGGCTGGACACCGTGGCTTGCATCACGGAAGGCATCCCCGTCATGGACATGACCCGCGTGCGGCGCTTCCTCGACGGCAAGCCCACACGGCTCATCGGACCGAACTGCCCCGGCCTCATCTCACCGGGTGAGCAGTGCAAGGTCGGCATCATGCCGGGGAACATTCACACGCCCGGCTCCGTCGGCGTCGTCTCGCGAAGCGGGACGCTGACCTACGAAGCGGTGGCGCAGCTCACCGAGAACGGCCTCGGGCAGTCGTCGTGCGTCGGCATAGGCGGCGACCCTATCGTGGGCTCCACCTTCGTCGCCATCCTCGAACTGTTCGAGAACGACCCTGAGACGAGCGGAATCGTGATGATCGGCGAGATCGGCGGGTCGAAGGAACAGGACGCCGCGGCGTTCATCGAGGCCCACGTGACCAAGCCGGTAGTCGGTTTCATCGCGGGGGGATCGGCCCCGCCGGGGCGCCGCATGGGCCACGCCGGCGCGATCATCACCGGCGAGTCGGGCACCGCCGCCGCGAAGCAGGCCGCGCTCCGAGCCGCCGGCGCGCACGTCGTGGAGAGTCCCGCCGTCATCGGCGAGACAATGGCGAAGATCCTGGCCTAGCCCCCTTCGGGCCTGCCGGTGTTATCCTGATTTGTGCCGGCGTGTCCGGCAGCAGGGATCAGGGCTATGGAACCCAACTGGCTCACGTGGGGGCGCAAGCTCCAGGCCATCGCTCAGAGCGGCCTCGCACACACCGGCAACCCCTTCGACGCCGAGCGCTACGAGGCGGTCCGCGCCGTCGCCGCCGACATGCTCGCCGACCGGACCGGAGACAGCGCCGAGACCATCCTGGGACTCTTCTCGCAAGAACGGGCCTATGCCACCCCGAAGGTGGACGTCCGCGGCGCCGTCTTCGAGGACGGCCGGCTCCTCATGGTGAAGGAAGACCTCGCGGGGGGCTGGGCGATCCCCGGAGGTTGGGCCGAAGTCAACGAGCCGCCGAGCCGCAGCGTCGAGCGGGAGATCTTCGAAGAGTCCGGCTTCACCGCGAAGGCCCGCAAGCTCATCGGCGTCTACGACCGTCTTCTCCACCCGCACACGCCGCATCCCTGGCACAGCTACAAGATGTTCTTCCTTTGCGACAAGACCGGGGGCGAGGCCACGACAAGCATCGAGACCTCGGAGGTGGGCTTCTTCTCCGAGGAGGAGATTGCGGCACTTCCGTTGGCTAAGGTCACGCCCGGCCAGCTCGCCCACGTCTTCGAGCACCATCGCAACCCGGACCGTCCGGCGGACTTCGACTGATGGAGCGCGCCCCGATGGAGTCAACGAGCGGTCCCGCGGCGGCCCCGTACGACGTCGCCGTCATCGGCGCGGGGCACGCCGGCTGCGAGGCCGCGTTGAGCGCGGCGCGCATGGGGTGCCGCACCCTCCTGGTGACGATGAACCTGGACACCGTGGCCCTGATGCCGTGTAACCCCTCCGTCGGCGGGCCCGCCAAGGGCCACGTCGTCCGCGAGCTCGACGCCCTGGGCGGCGCGATGGGTCGGGTGATAGACCGCACCTTCATCCAGATACGTATGTTGAACACCGGCAAGGGGCCGGCGGTCCAGGTACCCCGAGCCCAGGCCGATAAGCGCCTCTACAGCCTGGAGATGAAGAAGGTCCTCGAACGTCAGCCGAACCTGACACTCAAGCAGGCGACCATCGACGGCATCCTGCGCGAAGCCGAGCCCGCCCCGGACGGCACTCGCTTCGTCCTGCGCGCCCACACGTCGCAGCGCTACAAGGCCAGGACACTAATCATCACCGCGGGCACCTCCCTCCGTGGACGTACCATCACCGGTGACGCGGCGAGGTCGGAGAGCCGGGCCGGCGAGCCGCCCGCGATGGGCGTCTCCGACTGCCTGCGCGACTGGGGCCTCGAGCTCGGGCGCCTGAAGACCGGCACGCCGCCGCGGGTCGACGCCCGCACCATCGACTTCGAACAGACGGTCCTCCAGCCCGGCAGCCCCACCCCGCTCTCCTTCGGCTTCTACTACGGCGGCACGGACGAGGCCCCGGCCCCGTGGCTCCTCGAACGCAACCCTATCTATCCGGTCGGGCCGGAAACGGCGTGGCGTCCTCAACTCCCCTGCTACGGCATCGCCACGAATCCTCGGACGCACGAGGTTATCCTCGCCAACCTCGACCGCGCCCCCATGTTCAACGGCGCGATCCAAGCCCGGGGGCCGCGCTACTGCCCCTCGATTGAGGACAAGGTGCACCGGTTCCGTGAGAAGGGGAGCCACGGCCTCTTCCTGGAGCCGGAGGGGTGGGAGACGAACGAGGTCTACGTCCAAGGCGCCAACACCAGCCTGCCGGAAGACGCCCAGGCCGCCATGCTGCGTTCGATTCCGGCCCTGAGACGGGCCGAGATCATGCGCGTGGGGTACGCCGTCGAGTACGACTACGTACCGCCGAGCCAGACCCGGGTCACGCTGGAGAGCAAGACGGTCGACGGCCTCTTCTTCGCCGGGCAGATCAACGGGACGTCCGGTTACGAGGAGGCGGCCGGTCAGGGCTTTCTCGCCGGCGTCAACGCCGCCCGCAAGACGCTCGGGGGCGCGCCGCTTATTCTGGGCCGGAGCCAAGCCTACATCGGCGTCATGACCGACGACCTCGTCACCCGCGAGCTCGAGGAGCCCTACCGTCTGATGACGTCCCGCGCCGAGTACCGGCTGCTCCTCCGCCAAGATAACGCCGACCTCCGGCTCACCTCGATCGCCTACGAGCTCGGTCTGATCTCGGACGACCGGATGGAGGCCGTCGAGCGCAAGCGGGATGCGGTCGAGCGGGAGATGGCGCGTCTCGGCGGCCTGCAAGTGACCCCCGACCGCGCCACCAGCGCCCGGCTCCGCGAGGCTGGCCACGAGCCGCCGCGCAAGGCCGTCTCCGCCGTGGAACTCCTGCGGCGCCCGGACGTCGACTACCGCGTCCTCGGCGACCTGGGCCTGAGCGACGACCGGCTCGGCGACGCGGAGCGGGAGCAGGTCGAAATCCTCGCCAAATACGCCTCCTACATAGAAAAGCAGGGCCGGGAAGTCGAGCGCATCAGGCGGCTCGAAGACTGGGCCATCCCTGTCGACTTCGACTACGCGCCGCTGACGGGCCTGAAGCGCGAGGCCGCCGAAAAGCTCGCCCGTTTCCGCCCCGCGACCGTCGGGCAGGCCTCACGGATCATGGGCGTCACTCAGGCCGACCTCGCGGTGCTTCTCGTCCACCTCGAACGCGCCCGCGGCGCCATGTCTGCGCCGCCTCCGCAGGTCGGCACACCAGGGTAAAGCGGGTTCCATTCTGGCTTCGCAACTGTTTGACGCTCTTTCAGGCGGGGGATATAATGGCGGACGCTCCAACAGATTCAGGAGGTAGCGAGGTTGCCGGCACAAACGGGTAAGCGATATTTCTGCGATGCTTGCGGCGCCGAGGTCATCGTCACTCGCGGCGGCGAGGGTACGTTGTACTGCGAGTGCGGCGATGCCAAAGCAGAGATGAAGATGAAATAGGCCTCGCGGCCGGAGGACGACGTGCCCATTCAACTTGGCAGGCGATATGTAGACGAAGACACCGGAATCCAGGTGCTCTGCACCAAGGCGGGCGACGGCAGCCTGTACGTGGACGACCGCGAGATGGAAGTCCAGCAGCCCCGCGCCCTTCCTTCCTCGGACTAGACTTCCGCGGAATCCAAAGGTCGGCGGCGGACGCCGACGCAAAAGGAGCCCTTGAAAAAGGGCTCCTTGCTGTGTCCGGCGTCCAGGTGGGCGGCGGGCCTGCCTACATGGCAGGGATGACGTCAAGCACCGCGCCCTGTATCTCGAGGTTCTCGCCGTCGACGTAGATCGCGTCCATGGTGGGGTTCGCCGGCTGGAGCCGGACCCGGTCTCCCTCGGGATAGAACTTCTTCAGCGTCGTCTCTTCGCGGTCTTTGAGCCAGGCGACGACGCGCTCACCGGGGTCGGCCGCGGCGCGGTGCTCGATGATCACCAGGTCGCCGTCGTTGATCATTGCATCAATCATCGATTGGCCCTTCACGCGCAGGGCGTAGACCTGGTCACGGCCGCGGAGCCGCGACTCCAGCACCTCGACTTCTTCGTCGGGCGGGCGCGACCAACCGTCCGATTCCGGGACGGGGATGGGGTCGCCGGCGGCGATGAGCCCCATGACCGGCACGAGGCGCACGCCGGCCCGGCCACGGCCCACGATCTCGATGCCGCGGGAGATCTCTCGGCCACGCTTGATCAGCCCCTTGTTCTCCAGCCCTCGCAGGTTGTAGTCGACCACGGAAGTCGAGCTGATGTTGCAGGCCTCCTGGATCTCGCGGATCGAGGGCGGGTAGCTGTGTTCGTCGGCGAAGTCCTTGATGAACGTAAGGATCGCCTCTTGCTTTTCGGGCAACTTCGTCATTCTTTGTCCTCCTCGGCGGTGCTGCACGGCGGAAACAGTGCAGAGCATCTTTCGGAAACGCATGTTCGGAACTACTGTTCCGGAGTGTAAGCGCCCCTGGGCGCCGCTGTCAATGCCCCCGTGTCACGGGCGCGCGAAACGGCGGTCGAGCGGGCGATGGTTTCCGCCGGCAGAGAGTCGGCGTGAGGGGGAATCCCTAGGAAGCCGTGGCCTTCGCAGCGTTGAGTCTGCGCATCAGGCGGGACTTGCGGCGGGCGGCGTTGTTCTTCTTGATCAGACCTTTGGTGACCGCCCGGTCGAGCTGGCTGGCGGCATGGGCCACCGCGGCGCTCGCCTCGTCAATCTCGTTGGAAACGATATGCGCCTCCGCCTTTTTCAGGTAGGTGCGGAGCGCCGAGCGCAGGGAGCGGTTCGCCAAGCGGCGGCGTTCGTTCTTTCGTATCGCCTTCTTGGCGGAGCGGCTGTGAGCCAACGTGGTCCCTCGTCGTTTTCTTCTCGCAAATTGGCGCCGCCCTGCGGCGGCGCACCAGCTATTGTAACCGAGGCGTTGAGGCCGTGACAAACGGCCCGGCCTAGCCCTTGCGTTCCACCTTCACGACGCCGCGGACGTTCTCGATGCGCTGGAGCATCCGGCTGAGCTGCGCCGCGCCCGAGGTCCGCAGCGTCAAGGTTTCGGTCACCAGGCCGTTGCGGGGGTGCGAGCTGCGCACCTCGCTGATGTTGACGCGCTCGGCGGAGAGGAGGCTCGCGATGTCGCTGAGCAGCCCGACCCGGTCCCACGCCTGGATCGACACCCGGGCGGTGTACCGCTGGCTCGGCGTGCCCCAACTCACGTCGATCAACCGGTCGGGCTCCTCCACGTTCTGCACGTTGCGGCACTCGGCGCGGTGTACGCTGACACCCCGCGACCGCGTGACGAAGCCGGTGATGGGGTCGCCGGCTAACGGATGGCAGCACGAGGCGAGGCGGGCAAGCAGGTTCGGCATACCCATCACGACAATGCTCGCAGCGCCGGGCGCGGCGGGCGCGGCGCCGTTGGCGGCCGGTACCGCAGGCGCCTCGGGGAGGATTTGCTGCGCCAGGTTATCGGCGCTGAGCGCGCCGCTTCCCAAGACCGCGGCAAGATCGTCGACGGACTCGTAACCAAGGTTCTTGGCCGCGTCCTGCGGCCGCAGACCGAGTTTGAGTCGGCGGAGCTCCTTCTCCAGAATGCCGCGGCCCCGCTCGATGTTCTCTTCCTTCGCCCGTTTGCGGAACCACGACTTGATCTTGTCGCGCGCCGCGGCGGTCTTGATGTACCCGAGGTCGGGATTCAGCCAATCGAGGGTCGGGCCCTTCTCCGACTTCGCCGCAATGATCTGCACCGTGTCGCCATTTTGTAGAGCGCGGTTCAGCGGCACCATCTTGCCGTTTACTTTAGCCCCGACACACCCATGGCCGAGATCGGTATGGATGCGGTAGGCGAAGTCGAGCGGCGTGGCGCCCAGCGGCAGTTCTCGGACCTCGCCCTTCGGGGTGTAGACGAAGACCTGGTCGTGGAAGATGTCGGTCTTGACCGACTCGATGAAGGCCTCGCTCCCCGCATCCTCTTGGTTCAGATCGATCAGGTGCCGCATCCAGTTCATGCGGTCGTCGAAGCCGGGATCGGAGTGGTCGCCCTCTTTGTAGCGGTAGTGGGCGGCGATGCCGTGCTCGGCGACCTCGTGCATCCGGAACGTCCTGATCTGGATCTCGAAGGGCGTCGTGTCCGGGCCGACGACGGCCGTGTGGAGCGACTGGTAGCCGTTCTCCCGGGGGTTGGCGATGTAGTCGTCGAACTCGCCGGGGACGGGGTGCCACAGGCTGTGGACCACGCCGAGCGCTTTGTAGCAGTTCGTTATGTCGTCAACCAGGATGCGGAATCCGAAGAGGTCGTAGATCTGGTCGAAGTCGCGGCCCATCTCGGCGTAGCGTTCCATCTTCTGAAAGATCGAGTAGATGTGCTTGGGCCTGCCCGAGATCTGGGCATTGATGGAGGCCTTGCGCATTTCGCCGCGTATGCGGGCAACCACGTCGCTGATGAACCGCTCGCGGTCGTTCCGGCTCGCGGATAGAAGCTTCGATATCCGGGCGTAGGCCGACCGGTCGAGGCAGCGGAAACAGAGGTCCTCGAGCTGCCAGCCGATGGTGGCGATGCCCAGCCGGTGGGCCAGCGGCGCGTAGACGTCCAGCGTCTCCCGTGCGATTCGAAGCTGCTTTTGCAGCGGGAGGGGCCGGATCGTCCGCATGTTGTGGAGGCGGTCGGCGAGCTTCACGATGATGACGCGGACGTCCTCAGCCATAGCGACGAGCATCTTCCGGAGGCTCTCGCTGTGGATGGTGCCGGCCGTGGGCGGGCCGCCATTCTCGCGGGTGGTCTGCCACTCAATCTGGTTGAGCTTGGTGACGCCCTCGACGATGCGGCCGATTTCCTGTCCGAACCGCACCTCGACGGCTTCCAGGGGAACGTCGCAGTCCTCGATCGTGTCGTGGAGGAGCGCGCTGGCGATCGTCGTGCTGTCCTGGCGCAGATCGGCCAGGATCATGGCGACGGCGAGAGGATGCTCGATGTAGGGACCGCCGGAGCGGCGGAACTGACCGCGGTGGGCGTCGTCGGCAAAGCGGTAGGCGTCCTCGATCACGGTTACCTGCTCCCTCGGAAGGTAACCGTTGGACTTACCCAGGAGATCGGCTATGGTCGACGCCACGTCGCTCGTCCCCGCCCGACTTCAATAGTATATCTGGTGAAGTCCAGCGCAATCAATGAATTTGATTTCAGGAGTTGCCGCGCGGGCCGGGGCTAGGAGTCACCGGCGTCGCCGGGCTGCCAGCGGAGCACCGGCCGGCGGGCGGCGGTGGCCTCGTCCAGGCGGCCGATAGGCGCGCTCCAAGGCGCACCGTGCAGCGTGTCGGGATCGCGTTTGGCTTCTTCGGCGATGGCGATCATGGCCTCCGCAAGGGCCTCGACCGCCTCGGGCGGCTCCGTCTCCGTCGGCTCGATCATGAGCGCCTCGTCGACGATCAGGGGAAAGTAGACGGTCGGCGGGTGGAAGCCGTGGTCTATCAGGCGCTTCGCGATGTCGTAGGTGCGGACGCCGTGTTCGACGCGCTGGCGGGTGCCGGAGAAGACGACCTCGTGCAGCACGGAGCGGTCGTAGGGGAGATCGTAGTAGCCCTCGAGCAGCACGCGCAGGTAGTTGGCATTGAGCACCGCCTGGCCGGAGACGGCGCGCAGGCCGTCGAGGCCGAGCGCACGCATATAGGCATAAGCGCGGACAAGGACGCCGGCGTTGCCATGGAACTGCTGCAGGCGGCCGATGGTGCGCGCGGGCGCGGAGAGGCGCGCGAGGCCGTCGTCGCATGCCTCGACGATGGGCGTTGGGAGGTACGGGGCTAGCTCTTCGCTGCAGCAAACGGGCCCCGCGCCGGGGCCGCCGCCGCCGTGGGGCGTGCTGAAGCTCTTATGCAGGTTCAGGTGCACCACGTCGAAGCCGAGGTCGCCGAAGCGAACGCGGCCCATGATTGCGTTCAGGTTGGCGCCGTCGCCGTAGAGGTAGGCGCCCGCGTCGTGGAGCAGGTCCGCGACTCTTTCAATGCCGCGCTGCCACAGGCCCAGCGTGTTCGGCGCGGTCACCATGGCGGCGGCAACGGTCTCGTCCATCTCCCGCTCGACGGCGGCGCGGTCGAGCGAGCCGTCTTCGCCGGTCGGAATCTCGGTCACGGTGAAGCCGGCCATCGCGGCGGTCGCCGGGTTCGTCCCATGCGCGTTGTCCGGCACCAGAATACGGCGGCGGGTTTCAAGCTCTCCTCGGTCTTCGAGGGCGCGGGCGATCATCAGCACGCCGGCGAGCTCGCCCTGCGCTCCGGCGGCGGGAGCAAGGCTGACACCGGGCAGGCCGGTGATCTCTCCCAGTCCACGGCGCAGCTCCAGCAGCGTGCGCAGCGTTCCCTGCATCTCCTCTTCCGGCGCCTGCGGATGCGCCTGAGCGAATCCGGGCAGCGACGCTACGAGGTCGTTGACCTTGGGGTTGTACTTCATCGTGCAAGAGCCGAGGGGGTAGGTGCCCGAGTCGATACCGTAGTTCCTGGCGGAGAGCGCGGTGTAGTAGCGCACGAGCTCGCCCTGGCTCATCTCCGGCAGGCGGACCGAGTCACGCAGCAGGCGAGCATCCGGGAGCGGGGTCGCATCCCCTTGCCACGACGGCACGTCGACGGCCCGGCGGCCGGACGCGCCCCGGTCGAAGCTCAAGCGAGCGCCGAAGTCCTCGTCGGTGGGCCGGGGCGCGCTCACGAACCGCCTCCGATTTCCACGAGCGCCTCGACCAGGGCATCGACGTGGGCGTCGGGAGTCGCTTCGGTCACCGCGAAGAGCAGGGCGTCGCGCGCCTCGGACTCCGGCCGTGCCGATACATCGAGGCCGGGGCCGATGCCGCGGGCGGCGAGGTGCGCCGCAAGGTCGGCCGCGGGCACGGGGCCGCGGACGAGGAACTCCTGGAACCACGGCCCGCGCTCCGGCGTCTCGTAGCCCGGCAGCGCGGCGATGCGGGCCGCGGCGTCGTGGGCGCGCTGGTAGCAGAGCTCGGCGGACTCGCGCAGGCCCTGCGGACCAAGCGCCTGTACCGTGACGGTGAAGGCGAGCGCGATCAACGACTGCGCCGTCGAGACGTTCGAGGTAGCCCGCTCGCGGCGGATGAACTGCTCGCGCGCCTGGAGGGTGAGCACGTACCCGGTGCGCTTCTCCGCGCCGTTCGGCGGCGCGTGCAGCTCTTCGGCGCGGCCGACGATGCGCCCGGGCATCTGCCGCAGGTACTTGTCGCGGGCGGCGAAGAGGCCGAGCGACGGCCCTCCGAAGGCGGGAGGGCCGGCCAAATCGCGCCCCTCCCCGGTGACGATGTCGGCGCCCGCGTCGCCCGGCGCCCTCAGCAGGCCGAGCGCGAAGGGATCGGCGACGGTCACGAACAGGGCTCCGGCGGCGTGCGCCGCATCGGCGAGGGGCTCCAAATCGGCGATCTTGCCCAGAAAGTCCGGCTGCTGGGCCACGAGGCAGGCATGCTCCTCAGTGACCGCGTCCGGCGAAGAGACAAGGTCGACGCGCAGTCCGGGGCCTCGGGCGTAGGTCCGTACCACGTCGGCGGCGCCGGGGTGGATCGGCTCCAGCAGGGCGACAGCGCCCCGCTTCGTCGCGCGGGCGGCGAGGAGACAAGCTTCGGCGGTCGCGCTGGCGACGTCGTAGAGACCGGTGTTGGAGACATCCATTCCGGTGAGTTCGCACACGACCGACTGGTATTCGAAGGCGGACTGCAGCGTGCCCTGACTGATTTCCGGCTGGTACGGCGTGTAGGCGGTAACGAACTCGGAGCGAGAGGTCAGATGGCCGGTAATGGATGGAATGGAGCGCCGGTACGCACCCGCGCCGAGAAAGTTGGGTCGCGCCGGATCGGCGTTGGCGGCGGCCCGTTCCTGTAGGAGCGCGATCAGTTCCGGCTCGGCGAGCGCGGACGGCAGATCGATTGCCGGATCGCGTAAGGCGGCGGGGAGGTCGGCGAAGAGCTCGTCAACGCTCGCTGCGCCGATGCGCTCCAACATGCGCGCGCGGTCGGCGTCGGTGGCGGGGATGTAGGGGTGAGGCGACCCGGCGGGCGACACGAAGTCTTAGCTCTCCGGAAGTTGTGCGCGGTACGCGGCGGCATCCAGCAGGCTGCCAAGTTCAGCCTCGTCCGCGATGCGCACGCGAATCATCCAGCCCTTGTCGTAGGGCGATTTGTTGACCAGCTCCGGTTGGTCTTCCAGTTCCCCGTTTGTGGCGATCACCTCGCCGCTGATCGGAGAGTAGAGGTCGCAGACGGTCTTCGTCGACTCGATCTCGCCGCAGCGTTCACCGGCGGCGACCTGGTCGCCCTCGCCGGCGAGATCGAGGTAGACCACGTCGCCGACCTGGTCCTGGGCGAAGTCGGTGATGCCGACCGTGGCCTCGTCCGGGCTGGCCTCGTCGCGGCGCAGCCACTCGTGGTTCAGCGTGTAGAGGAGATTGTCGAGGACCTCGTGGGACATGCTTATGCCTGCCTAGGGTTTTCGGTAGAACGGGCGGCGTACCACTTCGACGGGGAGTGCGCGGCCGCGCACGTCGACTTCGAGCATGACGCCGGGTTTCGCAAGCTCTACGGGAAGATAGGCCATGCCAATGCCTACGCGCAAGGTCGGGCTGAAGGTTCCACTGGTCAGACTGGCGACCGATTGCTTGCCGCCCGGCTCATGCACCGCATAGCCTGCCCGCAATACGCCGCGGTCGCGAGCCGCGAGGTGGGCGAGCCGCCGCGTGCGCGGCTGCGCCTTCGCCTCGGCGAGCGCCTCCCGGCCGGTGAACGGCGCGCCATCGTCGAGGGTCACGGCGAAGCCGAGGCCGGCCTCGTAGGGGTGCGTGGTCTCATCGATGTCGTTGCCGTGCAACGGGAGCGCCGCCTCGAGACGGAGCGTGTCGCGCGCGCCGAGACCGGTCGGCGTGGCGCCGCCGGCGACGAGGGCGTCCCACAGCGCCGGGGCATGATCGGCATCGACGATGCACTCGCCGCCGTCTTCGCCCGTGTACCCCGTGCGCGCGGCGAGGACGGATGCGCCATCCCAGTCGAACTCGAGACAATCTCGCGGCTCCATGGCCGCAAACCTCTCACCGACGACGCTGCTGAGCAACGCGACGGCGTCGGGGCCCTGCACGGCCAGCATCACGGTGTCCGGTGTAACCTCGGAGGCGTCCTCGGCGACGGCGAGAAGGCGCTCGAAGTCCTTCTCGGCGTTGGCGGCGTTGTGAATCACCAGCCAGCGGTCGCCGGGCAGGTGATAGATGAAGACGTCGTCTTCGATGCCCCCGGTCTCGTTGCAGTAAAGGGAGTAGTGGGCCTTGCCCACCGGCAGCGAGGTCACGTCGAAGGTGGTCACCGACCGCAGCAGCGAGGCCGCCCGCGGCCCTTCGACCCAGGCACGCGCGAGGTGCGAGACGTCGAAGACGCCGACACGTTCGCGCACGGCCTCGTGTTCGGCGACGATGCCCTGGTACTGGAGGGGCATCTCCCAGCCGGCAAAGGGTGCGAAGCGGGCGCCGAGCGCCTCGTGGCGATCACGCAATACAAGCTGCCGGAGCCCGCCTTCGCCGGAACCGCCGTGTTCCGTCATATGTCAATTCTATCCGTCCACCCTCTCCCGCAACAAGCTCCCCCATGTTGGCCTAGACCCCTCCGGCGGTATCGCCTAAAATGGGGCCCGACGGCCCCCTCCGCGCTTCGGCGTCTAGGCCATGACTTCAGTCCACAAATCTTCCGGACATCGGCACGCCCACGACCGGCGGGCACACGCCGGGATGCCCAAGATTCCGTCATGGCTCACCGTCGAGGAGGCCTTGGCGAGAATCCTGGACTATGTCTCGCCGCTCGGGCCCGAGCGTAAGCCGCTGCTCGAAGCCCGCGGCCAGGTCCTCGCCGAGGACGTCCGCGCCCCCTTTGACGTGCCTCCGCACGCCAACTCTTCCATGGACGGCTACGCGGTGCGCGCGGCCGACGTGCAGGCCGCCGGTCCTGGTACGGGCGTGAGCCTGCGGATAGTCGGCGAGGCTCCCGCGGGTGCCCCGCCCAGCCACGCCGTGCACCGCGGCGAGGCGGTCCGGATCATGACCGGCGCCGTCATACCCGAGGGCGCCGACGCCGTCGTCCCATTCGAGGAGACCGACGAGCTCGAACGCATCAGAAGCGGCGCGGGGGTCGCCGGCGAGGTCAACATACTTGCCGCCGCCTCTGATGGGGAGAACATCCGGCTCGCCGGCGAGGACATCGCCGCCGGCGAGACCGTCCTGCCTCAGGGAACCACGCTGGGCGCCGCCGAAATCGGCGTCCTCGCCTCGCTGGGCCTCGACCACGCTATCGTCATCCGCCGGCCGGTGGTGGCGGTCCTGACAACCGGCGACGAGCTCGTCGAGCCGCCCCTGCCCCTGACGCCGGGCAAGATCTACAACAGCAACGGCTACACAATTGCAGCAGCGGTGTTGGCCACGGGCGGCGTTCCCCTCGTGCTGGAAACCGCGCGGGACAACCTCGCGTCGCTCCAGGCGCGGCTCGTCGAGGCACTCGAAGCCGACATCGTCTTGACCACGGCAGGCGTCTCTCGCGGCGACTACGACATCGTGAAGGACGTCCTCATGCAGGAGGGCGACATCGACTTCTGGACGGTCCGCATGCGGCCCGCGAAGCCCCTCGCCTTCGGTGCGTTGCGCGCGCAGGACGCCGACGGAGCGGAACGCCGCATCCCGCACCTCGGACTTCCCGGCAATCCCGTCAGCGCCCTCGTCGCCTTCGAGCAATTCGCCCGGCCCGCTATTCTCAAGGCCATGGGAAAGACCCGCTTCGACCGGCCCACCGTTCAGGCCGTCCTCGATGAACCGATCCACAACACCGACGAGCGGCGCGTCTACGCCCGCGCCGTCGTCACGCGCCGCGACGGGCAATACCACGCCAGGCTCACCGGAAACCAGAGCTCCGGTGTGCTGACCTCGATGGCACGGGCCAACGGCCTCGCCATCTGCCCTGAAGACGTCCCAGTCAAACACGCCGGCGAGGTGGTCGCCGTCCAGATGCTGACCTGGCCCGAGGAGGGCTTCTAGCCGAGCCTCGCCGGAACCAACCGCAGTCTTAGGAGCAGCCGAACCGATGACGCAACAGGAAGAGACCGGCCTTGAAACCGCAGCGGAAGCGACGCCGCCCGCCTATCGCATCGACGAGGGCTGGTACGAGCGCAACCGGCGCTCGCTCGACGACATGATCGCCGCCCGCACAAGCGGGACGACGGGCGCGAAGCGCCGCCGCAAGGCGGTGCCGTCGATGGCCGACCTCGCGAAGATCGAGGGGTTCGTCGACCCCAACCTTCCGGTGCGGGAGGCCGTCTTCCGGCTCCTGCTCGTCTACCAAAACAAGCCGCTCGACGTCGAGCAGTTGAGCCAGTACCTCACCGACTGCGGCATCGGCATCATGGATGCACGCCTGATCCAGCCCAAGGCGCTCCAGCGCATCCTCGACAGCGACGACTACTACGGCATCACCCGCGTACAGGCGTAGCCCTCAGGGCCTTCACCAGCGAACGGCGAAGCCGTCCGCGTCCCGGCTGGGGACGCGGCAGTCCGCCTCGACCGCGTCGACGCGGGCCATGCCTGGACCTTCGGCAAGGCGTTTCAGGAGCGCCTCGACTGCCCCGCGCGGTCCCTCGGCGTAGACCTCGACGGCGTCCCCATCCGGCAGGTTGCGGACCCAGCCCGCCAGGCCCAGCCGCCGCGCATGCGACGCGGCAAAGCTGCGGAAGTTCACGCCCTGCACACGCCCGCGGACGGTGGCCAGGACTGCGGCATCGCTGTTCATGCCGGTCCGGCCCGCCTAGTCGAAGCCGTAGAGGGCCGCCGCGTTGCCGGCCAGCACCTTGGCCTTGACGTCGTCTGGCAGGTGGGCGGTCTCCCGGTCGATGATTTCCCGTGAGTTCGGCCAGGAGCTGTCGGTATGCGGGTAGTCGTTCGACCACATGATGTTGTCCGCTCCGATCAGGTCCCACGTGCGCAGGCCGGCCTCGTCGTCGATGAACGTCGCCGCCACGTTGCGCCGGAAGTAGCCGCTGGGCTCGTCGGCCAGGTCCAGTTTCAGCCGCGGCCCATGGCGCCGCATGGTGTGGTCGATGCGCTTCAGGAAGTTCGGTATCCAGCCGATGTCGGCCTCGACGGAGACGACCTTCAGTCTGGGGTAGCGCTGGAAGACGCCGGAAAAGATGAGGGCGGCAAGCGAGCGCATCATCCAGTTCGGCGTGGCGGGGTAATCGATGACGAACGACTCGAAGCCCGGCTTGTTGGCGCCGGTGAGGATGTGCAGGCCGATGGGCATTCCCAGGTCTTGCGCCGCGGCCCAGAGCGGGTCGTAGTACGGGTCGCTGTAGGGACGGCCCTCCTCGGGCGTGATCGCGACCATCCCCGAGCGTAGGCCGAGGCCGCGGGCGCGCTCCAGCTCGGCGATCGCGCTTTCGATGTCGTAGGTGGAGATGAGGGCGACACCGGCGAGGCGCTTGGGCGCGGCGTCGCAGAGCTCCGCCATCCAGTCGTTGTAGGCGCGAAAGCAGGCGCGCTGGTAGCCGGGGTCGGTGAGGCGGAACATGCGGAAGCCGATGGTGGGGTAGAGCACCTCGGCCTCGACGCCGTCGGCGTCCATGTCGATCAGACGTGCCTCCGGGTCCCAGCCGCCCTTCCGGTTGTCCTCGAAGCGCTTGAGCTCGCCGAAGCGCTCCGGCGGATGCCCCGCGGGGCCCAGGATGCCGACGTTGCTCGGCGGCTGGCCCTCGCAGTAGAAGAAGTCGCCGCGCTCCTCGCGCCTCATGTGCGGGGCGCGGTCGCGGTAGGCGGCGTCCATGCGCCGCTCCCAGAGGTCGGGCGCCTCCACGACGTGCGAGTCTGCGGAAATCAGGCGATGGCCCACGGCGGGTCTCCCGGACGGCGGACTACGCCGGCACGCCCATTGGCGTCTTGCCCAGAATCTTGAACAGGGTGTGAGAGAGGACCCCTTGCTTCTCGGTGTCGGTGAGGGCCGACTCCTCCACGTATCCCTTGATGGGAACGAGCATCGGCGAGGGCGTCATCGGGTAGGAGTAGATGCCCGAGCCGTAGATGAGCCGGTGCGCGCCGAGTTGCCGCTTCACGTGGTTGATCTTGCCCACGCCACCCGTCCACATGCCGGTGTCGAACGTGATGTTCTCCCTGCGCTCACAGATGTCGAAGAACAGCTCGGTCTCCTCGAAGCCCGCCAGACCGTCGATGACCACGAACTGGGCCGTGGGGAACTCGGCGGCGAGCCGCTCCAAGCGCCACGGCGATTCGAGCAGGGAGCCCTGGTGGCAGTGCACGAAGTTGGTCATGCCCTCATCGATCACCGTGCGGGCGCAGCGCCGCATCCAGGGCGAGTCAACGTAGCAGCCCTGCAGCCGGTTGTGCCAAAGCACCCCGACCATTCCCAGGTCGCGCTTGATGCGCCGGACCTCTTCGATCGCCGCCTCGCCCTGCCGCGGCTCGATCGCCCCCACCGCGAAGGGGAAGCGCTCGGGGTGCTCGTCACGAAACAAGGCAAGCCGGTCGTTCAGCTTCGCCGTGTCGGCGACGCCGTTTGGCATCAGGTACTGATAGCCGGGCCCGATGATGGCGCGGTGGATGCCGCTCCGGTCCATGGTCGCCGTCCGCGTGCGGAACTCCCGGGTTTCGGGGTCTTCCGACTCATCTTCGACGGTGCCGTGGACAAAGTCTTCGATCAGTCCGAGATGCTGATGGACATCCAGAATCTCCATGCTCCCGCCCTCCTGGAATGCTCCGCTTCTTGGGAGTCTAGGTCGAATCCCCGGCGAACGCCTGCGCCACGTGGCGGCGTTGGACCTTGCCCGTCGCCGTCTTGGGGAGTTCACTCGCTACGTGGATCACCTTCGGCACTTTGAAGGCCACCAAGCTCGCCTCGGCGTGCCGCTGCAGGTCCTCGATGCCCACGTCGGCGCGCAAGACGACCGCGGCGTGGATCTCCTCGCCGTATTTGACGTCGGGCACACCGAAGGAAACCGCCTCGGCGACGGCGGGATGAGCGCTCAGCACGGCGTCGACCTCGAGCGGCGATATCTTCTCGCCGCCCCGGTTGATCAACTCCTTCAGCCGGCCCGTCAGCCGCAGGTAGCCATCGTCGCCGATGATCCCTTGATCCCCGGTGCGGAACCAGCCGTCGACGAAGGCTTCGGCGTTGGCCGCCTCATTGTCACGGTAGCCGCCCATGACGTTGGGGCCGCGAATCACGACCTCTCCCGGGCCGCCACTCGGCGTCACGATGCCGGCATCGTCGAGCAGCGCGATCTCGACGCCGGTGCCGCGCCCCACCGTACCGGGGCGGCGCTCGCCAGGCGGCAGCGGATTCGAGGCCATCTGGTGCGCCGCCTCCGTCATGCCGTAGGCCTCGATCACCGGCGCGCCGATCGTCTCCTCCAGCTCCTCCAGCACGGAGGGAGCCAGCGCCGCGCTGCAGGACCGCGCGAAGCGGAAGACCTCGCGCGGAGGCGGGGCCTCGGCCGCCCGCATGAGCAGTATCTGGTGAATCGTCGGTGACCCTGAGTACCAGGTCGCGCCGTTATCCAGGGCATCACCCCAGAAAGCTGTCGCGCTGAAGCGCGGCGGCAGAATCACCGTCCCGCCCGACCGCAGCGTCGCGAGCACGACGCCGACGAGGCCGTGGATATGGAAGAGCGGCATGACGCAGAGCGCGGCATCGTCGGGCCCCAGCGCGTAGGACCGCGCCGAGTTGCCGGCGGAGACCGTGAGGTTGGCGTGGGTCAAAGGTACGCCCTTGGGCTTGCTCGTCGTGCCGCTGGTGTGGAGAAAAAGGGCGGGCAGCGACGGGTCGTCGATGGGCGTGATCGACGTCCGGCCAACGTCGGGCTCGAAGACCGCGCCCCGGTCCGACGGCCGGGCGACCAGATAGGGCAGCCCCAGCGACCGGCAGGCGTCCAGCGCCGCCTCCCGCTCCGGCTCGACGATTGCCAGCTTTGCCTTGGCGTCGGCGAAGTACGACTCGAATTCGCTCGCGCGGTAGTCGGGGTTGAGCGGGGCCGCCGTCGCGCCTGCCGCCGCGGCGCCAAGGAACGTCTCGACGAACTCGATGGTGTTCCCCATCACCATGGAGACCACGTCACCGGGCCCGGCCCCGGCGCGGGCGATCCGCGCCCCCGCCGCCGCCGCGCGCTCGGCCAGCCCGTCGTAAGTCACCGACGGCCCGCCGGGAACGACGATGGCGTTCCGTTCACCGCCGCCTTCCAGCAGCCGGTGCAGCGCGGTCGCTTCTGAAGCCGCCATAGCGCCGGAATCATACCGTGAGCCATAGGCAGAGGCCAGCGCCGGAGGGGCGTGCGACCCAGACCAACGACGACGGATTGACATCACGCAGTTGACACCGAACAACAACGCTGACTACGATAGCGATGGCTGGCCGCAACAGGCTAGCCGGATTCCTTAGGGCCCTTTTTTGGGCCCCTTTTTTTGGGAGCAACGATGGACCGATTCGCCATTTTCGTAGATGCAGGATATCTGTTTGCCCAGGGTGGCAAGCTCGCTCATGGCACGGCAGACCGGCTGAGACTTGAATTGAAGTTTCGAGAGACCGTCTCCGCTCTCATCAAGTTGGCGAAAGCCGATTCGGGCGTTCACTACCTTCGAACGTACTGGTATGACGCTGCCACCGATGCAAGGCCGACCTCGAGTCACATCGCGTTGGCGTCGATCCCAGGTGTCAAGCTTCGGCTAGGCAGGCTGAGTCAAGGTAAGCAAAAGGGCGTGGACTCACGAATCGTCCGAGACCTGATCGTGCTGGCAAGGGACAGGGCGATCACCGCGGCGTATGTGCTCAGTGGCGACGAAGATATCCGGGAGGGTGTCGCAGAAGCCCAGGATTGCGGCGTGTCGGTAGTGCTACTTGGTGTCACTCCGCTGCCGGGGCAGAACAACCAAGCACGCTCTCTAGTACAAGAAGCGGACGGGTTGGTGATGCTCACTCAGGAGCAAGTGGGCCAGTGGATGGCCCTACGGCCTGGACAGTCATACGGGGGAACCACCGCGCCGCAAACACCCACCACCTCCGCAGATCTGGAGCAAATCGGAAGACAATTCGGAGAAGCCTGGGCGAAGTCGAATCTAGATAGCATTGCCAAGACGATGACGGGCAAGCCCAGGATTCCACCTGAATTAGATCGCGAACTGCTAGCTCGCGGCTCCGGCGAAACGGGCGGACCCCTCACTGACGCGCAGCGGCGGTCTCTCCGCGCCGGCTTCTGGCAGGCTCTATCGGATAACGTTGCAGGCTAGCCGCCGGGAACCGTAAGCATCCTGTTTCGTCCCGAAACTCGTACTACCCTACAAACCACGCTGCGGCGACCCACCAGGCGGGCACGCGCTCCGGACGCCGCCTTGCCCGACTCTGGCGCCGCCGGGTACACTACCGCCCGCCTTCTCGGCGCCGCTTCGAGAAACTAGGAGGTCGCATGGTCACGCGAGGGTTCTTTGGACGGAACCGCCCCGAGCCGCCGCGTCCTCTGCCGCCCGGCCAGTACCTCACCCGGGACTTTCCCGTCCTCTCCGCCGGCCCCACGCCGCGGGTCGACATCGCCGCCTGGAACTTCTCCCTCGTCTACGACGGCGAGACGCTCGGCAAGTGGACGTGGGACGAGATGCTCGCGCTCCCGCGCACCACGATCAAGACCGACATCCACTGCGTGACGAAGTGGAGCAAGTTCGATACGGAGTGGGAGGGCGTCTCCATCGACGACTTCCTCGACGCCAAAGGCATCGACCCGCCCGCCGACTACGTCATGGCCTTCTGCGACGGCGGCTACACCACCAACCTGCCCTTCGAGGACCTCGCCGGCGGCAAGGGGATGGTCGCCTTCCGCTACGACGGCGACGATCTCGACCCCGAGCACGGCGGCCCGGCCCGCCTCCTCGCGCCGCACCTCTATTTCTGGAAGTCGGCGAAGTGGATACGCGGGCTGCGCTTCATGGACGACGACGAGCCCGGCTTCTGGGAGATGTACGGCTATCACATGTACGGCGACCCCTGGACCGAGCAGCGGTACTCCGGCGACTAACGCCGGGCCGTCGCATCGCACCGTGCAATGACCAGCCCCACGCCCCCCGCGCCCGCCGCCTGGCGGTTTGCGACGGTGGAGCAGGTCGCAGTCGAGACCTTTCGCGTCAAGACCTTCACCTTCCGTCTCCCCGAGTGGCGCCCGTTCAGGGCGGGGCAGCACTACGACGTGCGGCTCACCGCCCCCGACGGCTACCAGGCCCAGCGCAGCTACTCAATCGCCTCCTCGCCCGAGCGTGAAGGGGCCATCGACCTGACCATCGAGCTCATGGAGGGCGGCGAGGTCTCCCCCTACTTCCATGAAGTCGTCGAGCCCGGCGACCAGATCGAGATGCGCGGGCCCATCGGCGGCCCATTCACCTGGCGGGCGGAGCAGGGCGGCCCGCTACTGCTCGTCGGCGGCGGTTCCGGCATCGTTCCCCTTATGTCAATGGCGCGCCACCGCGCCCTCTCCGCGCCCGAGGTCCCCGGCGCGCTCCTCTTCTCCTCACGCTCCTTTGGGCACATCATCTACCGCGAGGAGTTGGAGCGCCTGAACGACGGCCCCTTCAGGGTCGTCCACACACTGACGCGGAGCGCGCCCGACGGCTGGACGGGCTACACTCGCCGCATAGACACCGCGATGGTGCGGGAGACGCTCGACGCCCTCGGCGGCGGCACCCCCAAGGCCTTCCTCTGCGGCTCGTCGCCGTTCGTCGAAGCCGCAGCTGCGGCGCTCATCGGGGCCGGCGTCCCCTTCGACGCCATTCGCACCGAGCGCTTCGGCCCGTCGGGGAGCTGACCCGCCCCTTGCCGGGGCTTCAACGAAAGGGAGGACATACATGGCGGAAACGATGAGATGGGACACCGTCCCACGGGAGCAGGTCTCCGACCTGATCGCGCGGCGCATGATCTACGGCGAGAAGGTGATGCTGGTGCGCTGGGAGTTTGCCAAGGGCTGCTACGTCGCCTCGCACCGCCACCCCAACGAGCAGGTAGCCGTCGTTGAATCGGGCAATCTGCGGATGGTGATCGACGGCGAAGAGGCCGTGCTCACCGGCGGCGACGTCCGCGTCATCCCGCCCAATACCCCGCACGACGCCGAGGCCATTGAGGATACGGTCGTTATCGACATCTTCAGCCCGCCTCGCGAGGATTTCCTCAGCGGCGAGGGGCCGGGCTACCTCACCCGCGGCCGGTAGAGAACGACGCGTGGCGAATTCTTCAGAGCGAGACCTGCCCGACCGCGGCGGTCGCCGCCGCGACGAGGCCGAGACCTTCGAGCGCGACTACGTCCCCGGCGTCTTCGCGCCGTGGGCCCGCGCCGTCGCCGACGCCGCGGAGATCGAGATCGGGCAGCGCGTCCTCGACGTCGGTTGCGGCACCGGGGCCTTGACCCGCGAGGTCGCCAGGCGGGCGGGAGCACCGGAGCGCGTCACCGGCCTCGACCTCGACGGCGAGATGCTGGCGGTGGCCCGCCGCCTGACTCCCGCCACTACGTGGGTCCAGGGCAGCGCGCTCGACCTGCCCTTCCCCTCGGCGCGCTTCGACGCCGTGGTCAGCCAGTTCGCCATGATGTTCTTCGACGACCGCGAACGCGGCGTCCGCGAGATGTGGCGGGTCCTCGCCCCCGGCGGCCGGCTCACCGTCGCGGTCTGGGGCCGCCTCGAGCGCGCGCCCTTCCACGAGGCGTTCGTCCGCATCGCCGAACGCCGGGCAGGCAAGGACGCGGCGGGGCGAATACAGGAGCGGTTCTCCCTCGGGGACACCGCCGATCTCGCCGGCATCTTCGCCCGCGCCGGCGTCCCGGCAAAGGTGCAGACCCGTGCCGGGACCGGCGGCTATGCCCGAATCGAGGCCTTCGGCAGCTCCGACATCGATGGCTGGATACGCGAAGGCGAAGTGGCGGCCGAGGAGCGGAGCGCCGTCATCGACGAGCTGCGCGGCGCCGCGGCGCCCTTCACCGGCGCCGACGGAGCGCTCACCCTCCCCATGGAGGGGCACGTCGTCACCGCCGTCAAGGAATAGCCTCGTCAGGTAATGAGCCGCCGCCGCATTAGCTTCAGCGCCGCATAGTAGAAGAGTAGACCCGCCCCGATCATCCCGAGGACGGACCACGCCATCGACCACGCCAACTCCCCGGTCACCAGGCCGCGCGAGACGTGGACCGCCGGCGTCAGCGGCAGCACCCACGAGAACTCACGAACCCCATCGGGAAGGTCGCTCGTGGGGAAGAAGACGCCGGCGAAGAAGAACATAGGGAAGACGTAGAGCGAGTAGAAGAAATTGAACGAGTTGACCGAGGGCGCCAGGGCGGTATAGGTCATCGCCATCGAGGCGAACAGGAACCCTTGGAGCAGAGTGAACGGCAGCACCAGTAACGCCCAGAGCGATTCGACCACGCCGATGACGGCAAGGATGATCAGGATCAGTGTGCCCATGATCAGGGCCCGCGTGATGCCCCACAGGATCTCTCCCGTGATCACGTCCTCGATGCTGAGCGGCGTGGCGATGATCGCGTCGTAGATGCGGCGCACCGCCATCCGGATGTACGAGCCCCACGAGTTCTCGAACGTCGGCGCGAACATCACGTACGCCCCGAGTATCCCCGGTCCGATGAAGTGCAGGTAGCTCCGGCCGTCGACCTCATCGATCAACTGGCCGAGGCCGATGCCGCTCACGGTCAGGATGACGAAGGGTTCGGCGAAGACGGGGACGGCGTCGCTCTTCCACAACCGCAGGAAGACGTGGAGATGCCGCCGCCACAGCCGGAAGCTGAGCGTGGAGACCTCGCCGAAGGCGCTCACCCTTGGCCTCGCCTCATCGCAGCTCCGCCTTCCGGCCGGTGAGCAGCAGGAAGACGTCCTCCAAACTCCCGGGGCGCCTGATGACGCGCAGGCGCTCCGACGGGACACCGACGTCCGGCGCCCCGTCGGGCAGGCTGAAGAAGATAAGGGCGTCGACGGCGTCGGCGAAGGTGTACGTGCTTCCTTCGAGGTGCGCCAGCGCCTCTTCGCGGTCCCACGGCGCCAGCCGCACCTCGACGACCTGCCCCGGTGCGAACCGTTCCACCACCTCGCTCGGCGTTCCCTCTGCGAGAATTCTCCCCTGGTCGATGATCGCGAGCCGGTCGCAGAGGTGCGCCGCCTCCTCCATGTAGTGCGTCGAGAGCGCCATCGTCACGCCCTCTTCCTTCAGGAATCGGATGCGTTGCCAGGTCACGTGGCGGGCGTGGGGGTCGAGGCCGGTCGTCGGTTCGTCGAGGATCAACACCTTCGGACGGTTCATCAGGGCCCGGGCGATCATGAGCCGCCGCTTCATCCCGCCGGAAAGTGTGTCGACCGGCGACTTCGCCCGGTCGGCCAAGTCCATGGTCTCCAGCACTTCCACCGCCCGGGGACGGGCCTCTTTGGAACCGATCCCGTAGTACCGCGCGTGGATGAGCAGGTTGTCGATGACGTCGAGATCGGTGTCGAGGTTGTCCTCCTGCTGCACGACGCCGAGCAGCCGCTTGACCGCCCGAGGGTGTTGGGTCACGTCGATACCGTCGACCAGCAGCTCGCCGCCGTCCACCGGCGACACGCACGTCGTCATACGGATGGTGCTGGTCTTGCCCGCCCCGTTGGGCCCGAGCAGCCCGAAGACCTCGCCCTGACGCACTTCGAGGTCGATGCCGTCAACGGCGGTCAGGTCGCCGTACCGTTTGACGAGGCGGGTCGCGCGGATGACGGGCTGCACCGGGTCATGGTAACAGACCATCGGGGCCCGACGGCTATACTAGCCGCATGGGAACGCTGGGACGGCGGGTACGGCTGGCGGTGTACCTCGGCTTGGTGGCGGCGGGGTTGGCGCTTCAGGCCGCGCCGGTCAGCGCCCAGGCCCCGGGCGACGCCTTCCTCATCCACGTCGACGGCATCATCGACCCCAACCGCGCCAAGTATCTCGACCGCGCCATCGATCGTGTCCAAGAAGAGCAAGGCGGGCTCGCGATCGTCCTCGTCGACACGCCGGGCGGGCGGCTCGACTCCATGCGCGCCATGGTCGAGGACATCCTCGACGCCGGAGTGCCCGTCGTCACGTTTGTCGCGCCGCAGGGAGCCCAGGCGGGCTCGGCGGGCACCTTCATCACCGGCGCGGGGCACATCGCCGTCATGGCCCCCGGTTCCAATATCGGTGCGGCCACGCCCATCTCGGGCAGCGGAGAAGAACTGCCCGAGACCCTGGCCAACAAGGTCACCAACGACGCAGCCGCGCTGGCTCGCAGCATTGCCGAGGCCCGCGGGCGCAACCCAAACGCCTACGAAGAGACCGTGCGCGAAGCCGCCTCGTTCACCGCCGTCCAGGCCCTCGACCTCAACATGATCGACCTCATCGCCGACGACCTGAACGATCTGCTCGCCAAGATCGACGGGCGCAAGGTTGAAATCGGCGGACGAACGGTCACGCTCGAAACGGAAGGCATCCGGTGCATCGAGCCGCGCGCCGCCTGCAACGATATCGGCCTCAGCTGGGTCGAGCGCATCATCGACGTCATCGCCGACCCGAATATCTCGTCGCTGCTGCTCTCGCTGGGCGGCCTCGGCATCTTCATCGAAATCCTCAACCCCGGGTTGATCTTTCCCGGCATCTTCGGCGTGATCGCCCTCGTGCTCGCATTCGTGGCCTTCGGCAACATTCCCGTAAACTGGGCCGGCGTTGGTCTGATTCTGTTCTCGCTTGTCCTGCTCTACGTCGAGCTGCAGATCGCGGGGGTCGGCATCTTCGGCGCGGGAGCGGTGGTCGCTTTCGTCTTCGGCACGATCTTCCTGCTGGAGCCGTGGGCGGCCGACCCGCCTTCCTTTGCGGGCCCCGACTTCAACCCAAGCCCGTGGCTCGTCGGCGGACTCGCGGGAGGCTTCGGCGGCGCCTTCGCCCTGCTCACTTGGCTGGGGCTGCGCAGGTCTCCAGCCGTCGCCGGGCAGCCCGCCATCGTGGGCAAGACGGGCCGCGTCCGACGCGACCTCACGCCCACCGGCTCCGTCCTCGTCGACGGGCAGCTCTGGACCGCGGAAGAAGTCAACGGCGCCTTCGTTCCCGCAGGCGAATTCGTCGAGGTCGAAGAGATGGACGGCCTGACGCTGCGCGTCAAGAAGCGCACCCGCCTCCTGCCGGAAGGCGGGCGTCACAACCTGCCCGAAGGCGGCGAGGCCGGTGATGGACCAGGAGACGACAGACCGGCGCCAAGGCGCCCCGTACATTGACGCTTCGGAGAGCGGCAACGTAAGCTAGCCCCCGAAGAGCCCCAGAACACGGAACGCCGGCGCAACGAGCCGCCGGCCTTAGATACTCCAGGAAGGAGCACGGCATGGCCCCAGGAATCAACGTAGTGCGGCAATGGGAGCGGATGGTCGTACTGCGATTCGGTAGGTTCATCGAGATACGAACCCCAGGGATTCGCTGGCTCTGGCCGTTCATCAACGCCGGGACGCGCAAGGTGGACCTCCGCGAGCGGTTCATCACCATCCCGAGCCAGACGGCCATTACCCGCGACAACGCCCCCATCGACATCGACTTCCTCATCTATCTCCGCGTGATGGATACCGATCCCGAGAAGTCGGTGATCGAGGTGCAGGACTTCATCGGCGCGGTACAGGGCATGGCGATCACGACCCTCCGCGCCGTGATCGGCGATATCGCTCTCGACGACGTCCTCGCCAAGCGCGATCAGATCAACGACACCCTCCGCGTGAAGCTCGATGAGATCACGGTGCGGTGGGGCATCAAGGTCACCTCGGTCGAAATCCGCGAGATCACACCGCCGCGCGACATTCAGGCGGCGATGAACCGGCAGATGTCCGCGGAGCGCGAACGACGCGCCGCCGTCATCGAGGCCGAAGGCTCACGCGTCGCCGCGGTCACCGTCGCCGAGGGCGAGAAGCAGGCCGCGATCCTCCGCGCCGAAGGCGACCGCCAGGCCCAGATCCTCCGCGCCGAGGCCCATCAACAGGCCCAGGTCCTCGAAGCCGACGGCTTCGCTCAGGCCCTCGACCGCATCTTCTCCGTCGCCCAGACCGTCGACGGCAAGACGATGGGCCTCCAGTACCTCGAGACCCTCAAGAGCCTCGGCGACAGCCCCTCCACCAAGTTCATCTTCCCCATGGAGTTCACCAACCTCATGGCGTCGGTGCGCGGCATGTTCCCCGGTACGAGCGACGGGGATAAGGACGGCTCCTAGGCCGCGCGGCCCCCGCCCAAGCCTCTGCCCCTCTAGGGACCCCATAGGCCTCTCCCCGCCGGGAGAGACCACCTTAAACCTCCCTCCCACTGGGGGAGACCACCTTAAACCTCCCTCCCTCTGGGAGGGACTGAGGGCGGGCACGCGTGGGGCACGGCGGTGCCCTCCGGCCTCTTCTCCCCCCGGCGACCTTTGCACAACTCCCGCCGATGGTTGGGAAACGGGCGGAGCGGGGCGGTTCTTCCCTCTCCCCCTCTGGGGGAGATTTGAGAGAGGGCGCGCGCCATCAGGCGCGCGAGCGCCCGCAGGGCGCTGCTCCCCCACTCGGTCAAGATTACGCAAAGGTCTCCCCCGGGAGAAGATTGAAATGAGGACCCCTTCACAACCACCACGGGTGATCAAACCCGCTAGGCGCGCCGAACCACCCCTGATATAATCGGTAGTCCACATGGGGACGCGCGGGTTCGACAGTGGATCGACCTGCCAGTACTGCGAGCCGAGGTGCCGTCAACCTCGTAAATCAGGCGGCAACCCCATAACTGGCGAACGCAAACTCGCCCTAGCGGCCTAGCCGCTACGTCCACCGGCGGCCCTCCTCGAGGCCAAAGGCTGGGCGACGACAAATCGAGGTGCTGCGGTCCGCTCGCGGAGACGGCCCGCTCAAGACCATCCGCTGGCCCACCGGCGCAACGCCGTTTGAGCGACCGGAGGGCGAGACTCTAGAACAACGGCTACGCTCGTAGAGGTGCTGGGCCAGGGGTCTGCTGGACGGGGAGTTCGACTCTCCCCCGTCTCCACCAACCTTCGACTACTCGAACCGCGGCGGTTGGTGTGCCGTGACTATCCTTCCGCCCAGGGATTGACCACTTCGATGCCGCACCCCTCGAAGTCGCTAACGTCCCTGGTTGCGACCGATGCCTCCCTGGAATGGGCAATCGCCGCGATCTGGCAGTCGGCATGGTTGATCGGGCGCCCCGCCGCCCGCCGCGCGGCGGCTATCGTAGCGTAGGCTTGAGCGGCGGCGCTGTCGAACGGGAGGATCCGCCCGGGGAAGTCGTCTCTAAGTGTTCCTTCGATAACGGCGATAAGACGTTCGCGCCGTTGCCCCATCGGCAGCATCTCTGCGCCGTAGCGCAACTCAGCCTCGCTAATGGCCGAAAGGTACAGGCGAGATGCTTCTTGCCGCTCAAACCATTCAACGACGCTGGCAGTCGGTCTGGGACGTGCTAGCTCCGAGATCACGTTCGTGTCGCAGACGATCATCGCCGGCCGCCTTAGTCAAACGAGGGCGGTTCGCGGATGGGCTCGCGGGGCGGCAGTTCCAGCTCGATTCCACCAAGCGGCTCGACCCGAGCACGAATGGCTCTGTAGATATCTCCACCAGTTACCGGCTCCTGCTCCAGCGCCGCCCGGAGAATATCCCTGACCTCTTCCTCCATGGACTTGCCGTGCTCAGCCGCCCGGATGCGCAGCCGCCGCTTCAGCCCATCTTCCCAGATTTCGCACCGTGATAGTCGCCATGTCCCAGGCTCCCTCCCCAGTTGGCCTCCATCCTAGTGCATGCAATGCTAGCAACGCAAGCATTGCATGCATTGTACGCACTGCCCACTCCTGGCCCCAACGCGCAAGCTCTTCCTTCTCGCCCCGTGCTAGGATTTCAGGCACCATGGCCCGGCGAATGGCGATGGCCTGACCGGGAGGGCATCGAATGCGAACGGAATTCGAGACCAGAGAGATCGAGGCGCAGCCGATTCTAGGTGTTCGCACCTCGGCCACGATGGACAAGGTTGGCGAGGTCATGGGGCCGCTCTTCGGCGAGCTGTAAGGCTACATCCAACAGAGCGGCCAGACCCCGGCCGGTATGCCGTTCGCCATCTACCACTCCATGGACGGCAACAGCGTCGACCTCGAATGCGGTATGCCCGTCGCCTCGCCGATGGAGGGCTCCGGCCGAATCCAGGCGGGTGAGCTTCCCGGCGGCGCCGTCGTCACCGTCACCCACAAGGGACCCTATGACAACCTCCCGCAGACATGGACGGCGCTCGTGGAGTGGATGGGCGAGAAGGGCCTCCAACCCGCGGGCGCGCCCTGGGAGGTCTACGTCACCGACCCAGTCACGGAGACCGACCAGTCGAAGTGGCACACCCAGATCTTCTTCCCGGTGCGTTAATTTCCTCCTCCCCCTTCTGGGGAAGCACCCTAACCTCTCCCCCTCTGGGGGAGACTGAGAGAGGGCACGCGCCGGAGGCGCGTCGGCGGGGACTGGCGGTGGCCAGTCCTGCGATCATCCCGCGCCCGGCGCCAGCGCCCGCAGCGCATCCAGTTGCACCTGCCGCAGACGGTCCGGTCCGTCTCGTGCGTGATAAGGCGGAGCGACGCCGTGTCGACCCCAGCGTCGAGGTACCGGCCCACGTGGGCGCGGATATCCTTCATCGAGCCGTGGATGATCACGTCGTCGATGACCTCCTGCGGGATCGCCGCGACCGCGCCCCTGCGGTCGCCCGAGTCCCAGGCCTCCCACATCGGTGTCAACGCCTCTTCCCTGCCCAGCCAGACGTGGAAGGCGCGGTAGACCGGCACCGTCAGATAGGCGCAGATGTGCCGGCGTAGGAACGTGTCGGTCTCCGGCGACGGCGGGTCGATACCCACCATCAGGCGGGCCACGATCTCGAAGGAACCGGGGTCGCGCCCCGCCGACACCGCCGCCTCCCGCGCCACCCCGACGGCGCGCCGTGAGTCCTCCGCCGACAGCCAGTTGATGATGACGCCGTCGGCCGCCTCCCCGGCGGCCCGCAGCATGCCCGGCCGGAGCGCCGCAACGTAGATCGGCACCGGGCCCGCCGGCGGGCGGGTCATCCTGAACCCCTGCACCGACACCGTCTCCCCTTTCATCGTCACCCGCTCCCCCGCGAACGCCGACCGGAGGAATGCGATCGTCTCCCTGACTCTGGTGACGGGCCGCTCGAACCGGCCCCCGTTCCACAGCTCGACGATGGGCCGCGAGCCCGACCCCACGCCGAGCACGAACCGGCCGGGGACGGCCTCCGCCACCCCCGCCGCGCTCATCGCCAGCGTCGCAGGCCCCCGGGTGAACACATTCGCGATGGCCGAGCCCACCCGCATCCCGGTCGCCTGCCCCACCACGATCAGCGGCGCAAAGATGTCTACCCCGTCGACCTCCAGCGACCACGCATCGGTATACCCAAGGCCCTCCATCTCCCGCGCCACCTCGGCATGCTCCGCCAGCGTGAACCCGTCCAGCGGCACGGAAAGCGCCCACCGTTTCTCCATCGTCACCCTCTCCTGTCCGGCAACAAGTCCCGCAAAGAGTAGCAGAGCGAAAGCACCTCGTAGGGGCGCGTCGCGAAGCACCCGCCCCTGGGGCGGGGCATCACCCAAACTCTCCCCGCAGGGGGAGCTCTGAAGGACCGGGCACATGGGTGACGGTTAGACCGGGGACATAGGTAACACCTTGACGGGGGTCTTGGCGATGCGTTTGGTGTGGTCGTCGAGGAGGCCGATGAGGAGGGGGCCGAAGCGGACGGCCCAGCTGCGGTCGTCCTGCCGGACGAGGCCGACGGGCTCGCCTTTGAGGGTCTCGCTCACGTAGACCAGGTCCCCCTTCCACTTGATCTCGCCGTTGCCGCGTACCCGGCGTACCGTGACTTCGGCCTCGTAGTCCGGCGAGCCGACGCTGGCAGGATAGGGGCGAAACGAGGGCGTGTACAGGAAGGCCGGGGGCGCTGTCCCAAGGCCTCGTGAGGGCGCTCGGTGTTGTAGCTGCGTCGGAAGCGGTCGAAGGCCTGCTGCTGACGGCGGCCGTTGGCCCTGGGCGGCGAGGCGGTTTCCGCCTTCAGGGTGCGGTGGAGGCGCTCGAGGCGTCCGTTCTGTTCGGGATGGCCCGGGGCGATGCGCTCGGGGAGGATGCCCAGCTTGACCCACCAGACGGCCAGGGAGGAGAGGCTGCCCAAGCTGGTGCCGGCGAAGGGCGGACCGTTGTCGGTGCGGATGACCCTGGGCAGGCCGTACTCACGGAAGGCGCGCGCTAACGCGCGCCGCGTCTCCGGGCCGGTGGGGCGCTCCAGCCCGCGGCAGGCGATCAGGTAGCGGGAGGCCGCGTCCTGGACGGTGAGGGGGTCGACGCGGGCCCCGTCGCCGGTGCGGAACCAGCCCTTGAAGTCGATGGACCAGACGTCGTTGGCGTTGATGGCGTAAGCGAAGGGCTCGCTCCAAGGGGAGGTACGGCGGCGACGCTGTCGGCGCCGTACCAGGCCGGCCCGGTCGAGGATGGCGCCGGCGGTGCTGGGGGCGGGCCAGGGCACGTCGGGCTCGGTGTCGTGGAGCCAGGCGATGAGCTTCTTGGGGCCCCACAAGGGGTGGGCTCGCTTCGCCGCGATGATGCGCTCCTGCACCTCACGGCGTGTGGCGTTGGGATGATGGTGGGGGGCGCGGCTCCGGTCGCGCAGGCCCTCCTCGCCGTACGCCTCGTACCGGCCGATCAGCTTGGAGGCAGTCTTGCGGCTGATCCCGAACTGCCGGCACAACTCGGCGATGGGTTCCTCCCCCGCCGTCCTGCGCTCAATGAACCGCAACCGTTCCGCTTCGACACTCGTCTCTTGCCAGGGCAACACAACTCCTCCTTCATGGATCGCTTCCTGCAATCCTCCAGAGTGTTACCCATGTGCCCGGTTTATCTGTTACCTATCTTCCCGGTCTGTACCGCACCTTAAGCCTCTCCCCCTCTGGGGGAGACTGAGAGAGGGCCGGGGCGGGGACTCCCCCCACCTCTCCCTCTCCGTTGCGCAATCTGCTAGGGTGTACGCCGACGTTTTTCCTGGAGGCCCCCTTGAAGACACGATTCACCGAGATGTTCGGCGTCAAGTACCCCATCGTCCAGGGCGGCATGCAGTGGGTCGGACGGGCCGAGCTCGTCGCCGCCGTCGCTAACGCCGGCGCCCTCGGCTTCATCACCGCCCTGACTCAACCCACGCCCGAAGACCTCCGCAACGAGATCGCCCGCTGCCGCGAACTCACCGACAAGCCCTTCGGCGTGAACCTCACCATCCTCCCCACCCTGAAGCCGCCCCCCTACGCCGAGTACCGCCAGGTGATCATCGACTCCGGCATCAAGATCGTCGAGACCGCCGGCAACAACCCCGAAGAGCACCTGAAGCACTTCAAGGAACACGACATCAAGGTGATCCACAAGTGCACCGCCGTCCGCCACAGCCTCAAGGCGCAGCGGCTCGGCGTCGACGTCATCTCCATCGACGGCTTCGAGTGTGCCGGCCATCCCGGCGAAGACGACATCCCCGGCCTCGTCCTCATTCCCGCCACCGCCGACAAGGTCGACATCCCCATCATCGCCTCCGGCGGCTTCGCCGACGGCCGCGGCCTCGTCGCCGCCCTCGCCCTCGGCGCCGACGGCATGAACATGGGCACCCGCTTTATGTGCACCAAGGAGAGCCCCATCCACGAGAACGTCAAGCGCCAGATCGTCGAGAACGACGAGCGCGCCACCGATCTCGTCAACCGCGTCCTCCGCAACACCTCCCGCGTCGCCCGCAACTCCATCAGCCAGGAGGTCCTCGGCATCCAGTCCAACCCGGGCACGACTATCGACGACGTCGCCCACCTCGTCTCCGGGCAGCGCGGCAAGGTCGTCTACGAGACCGGCGACAAGGAGCACGGCCTCTGGACGGCGGGCATGGTGCAGGGCCTCATCCACGACATCCCGACGGTGAAAGAGCTCATCGACACCATCGTCGCCGACGCCGAGCGCATCATCGGCGAGCAGCTCGCCGGAAGCCTCGCCGCGGAGCCCGCGCCGGCCTAGCCGCCCTCTTTCGCCGGGTCGGGCTCGTCGTCGTACAGTGGCTCGACGCCGTCCGGCGACGGGTACGACTCGTCCCCCTCGAGGGCCCACGAGAACGCCTTCGCCAGCACCCGGCTGTTGCGCGCCCCGCGAAAGCCGTGGCCGCACTCCGGCACCGCCCGCACGTGCAGCGCCTTCATCGATTGGGCGAGGTACTGCAGGAAGAAAGCCATCCCTCCCGCGACGGCGTCCTCGACGCCGTAGGTGAGGTAGATCTCGCCGCGGAAATACTTGATCCCTTCGTAGAAGTAGTCGGCGACGCTGTCGTAGGCCGACATCAACAGCAGCCGCTCGACTTGCGGGTAGCGGTACGCCACCGCCCCGCAGACCGAGCCGCCGGCGGAGAATCCCGACAGATGCACCGTCGGCGTCGGGCTGCCGCACAGCGCCTCGGCGTCCGCCAGGGCGTCCTCGATGACGTGGCCCATCCCCTCGACCGAGATGCGGTTCCAGCTCGCGCCCCGGTACCAGTACGGCTCACTGGGATGCAGGAACTGCCCGTCGGGCTTCGGCGGGTTGTACGTCACCAGCGACGCCGTATTCCTCGCCTGGAGCCTCGCCCCGATCTTCAGGTACCGCTCCCGGTACCCCTCCTTCGACTCCCCCGCGCCGGGACAGTTCACCACGATCACGCCCGACGTCGTGGGAAAGCTCACCACCGGCAGCGCATACTCAACCGGCCGCCCGTAGAGGTCCTCCACGGCCCGCGTCAGCGTCTTCTCCGTCCGGTCCCCCGCCGCCGGCTCCATGCCCGCGATTATGGCACAGCCCCACCCACCTTAAGCCTCCCTCCCTCTGGGAGGGACTGAGGGCGGGCCCGTCTCCTCCGGCCTCTTCTCCCCCCCCCCCGGGAAGACCTTTGCAAACCCCAAGGGAACACGGCACAGTGGAGCAAACGCGCCGGCGAGCCGGGCCGTCCGACCGGCCCGCCGGAGGAGTGTACGGTGACGGAACGGGACCGCGTCCGGTTCGGCGACACGACAATCGAATACCAGGTGCGCCGCAGCAAACGGCGCAAGAAGACGGTCCAGGTCACGGTCGACGGCAACGGGGTCAGAGTCGCCGCGCCCATGAGAACGCCCGACCGCGAGCTGCGCACCTTCGTGCTGAAGCGGGCGGCCTGGATCATCAAGCATTCCGCCAGCGCCCGGCTGGCGGTCGCGCCCAGGCGCTTCACCGGCGGCGAGACGCTGCCATACCTTGGCCGCGACATCCCCCTAGTGGTGGAGCCCGCCGGCGTACCCTCGCCCGAGGTCCGCTTCGATCGCCGGCGCTTCCGGGTCGCCGCGCTGACCGCCCTCGACGACGAGGACCGCTCCGAGCGAATCCGGCGCGCCATCGTCGAGTGGTATCGGGACCGGGCCGCCGAGCGGATCCCCGCTGACGTCGAGCGCTGGTTGCCCCGGCTCGGCTGCGGGAAAAGGCCCCGGGTCCTCATCCGCGACCAACGCCGGCGCTGGGGGAGTTGTTCCCGCGACGGCACGCTGCGCTTCAGTTGGCGCGCCATGATGCTGGAGCCCGCGCTCATCGACTACATCGTCGTCCACGAGTTGGCCCATCTGACGCACCAGAATCACTCCGCCGACTTCTGGGAACTGGTGCACAGCGTCATGCCGGACGCGCACGACCGCCGTCGCCGTCTGCGGGAGACGGGCCGCTCCCTGCCCCTCTGATCCCCGCCGTCGCTACGAGGAGCGGGCCACCTTAAACCTCCCTCCCTCTTGAGGCGCCGCCTTAAGCCTCCCTCCCTCTGGGAGGGACTGAGGGCGGGCCCGCCCCCTCCGGCCTCCTCTCCCCTTGGAGACCTTTGCACAACCTCCGACGCCGGCGGATCATCCATGTAGGGGCAACCCTCGTGGTTGCCCAGGGGTGCGGGCGGGGTCTTCTCCCCTCCCTTCCGGCCTCTCCCCCTCTGGGGGAGATTTGAGAGAGGGTGCGCGCCGTTAGGCGCGCGAGCGCCCGCAGGGCGCTGCTCCCCCACTCGGTTCAGGGCTACGCAAAGGTCTCCCGCCGGGAGGGGTGCGCCAACCTCCGGCCCCGCGACCACGGCGCACCCCCGACCTACACCCGGAAGCGCCGGTCCACCCCGATGCGGCGCAGCCGGAGCTGCTCCCTGCGACCCGCCTCGTCGATGCGCCGCGCGTCGGCGGGCAACGCCGACGACAGCTCCGCCCGCTTGACCACCGCCACCTCGGGCACCGGCGCCTCGTCGACCTGCATCCAGCGCAGCGTCAGGTGCCCCTCCTTATGTCCACTGGCGTCGATCCAGTTCGGGACGCCGGGGTCGTCATGGGCCAGCACCACCAGCACCGAGCCGTCGGCCTCGGCGACGGCGTGATGGGAGTTCGTAGAGACGAGCCGGTACCGGTAGTCGGGGCTCGCCATCCAGTAGTTGTCCATCTCCATCTCCCAGTAGTCGCACCGCTCCGGCGGCTGCAGGCGGATCACCATCGCCTCGTCAGGCTCCACGAACCAGCCGCAGTGGAGCAGGATGCCGCCGGGCCCCGCACCGTGCTTCGCCTGCGTGACCGAAGAAATGAACCGGTTGGGATGCTCCCGGAACCGCTGATGCCAGTCCCTCCAGTACTCGATGGTGGTGGGGACGATCTCCGCCGCCTCCCGCAGCGCGTGCGCCAGCGCTTCCGGTGTGAACGGCGACGGCGCGCCCTCCCCGCCGACCCGCTCGATACGCACCGTCATCGGCGACTCCCGGTGCCACGCGCCGAAGAACTGCCGGATCAACACCGTGTCCGTCTCGGGGGTCGTCCGGATCCAGTTGCCCGCGTGCTCCTCCGGACTCAGCACCAGCTCGAACGAGCCGTCCCACTCCACCTGGAGGTCCTTCGCCAGCATCTGGCCAACGGCCTTCCCAAGCAGCAGCTCCGTCCCTCGCACCGCACCGGCGGCGGACGTCGGCATCGGCTCCTGCACCGTGATCACCGCGTAGGCCGCGTCGCCGCGGTGGCCCACGATCCGGTAGGTGTGGCTACCGTCAATCGCCGCGCGCAGGTAGAGGCAGTCCGGGTTGTCGCCGCCCCACTTGCGCTCCGGCGACATGATGCGGAAGAACTGCGGGAAGAGCGGGTCGCGGTGCTCCAACGCCGCAAGCAGCCCCGCCGGAATGAGCCGCGAGGCGTAGTGGAAGCCCGTGACCCGCTCGAAGGCGTCCGCCGGGGCGGGATCGCGGAAGATCGACTCGCCGGCGTCGGCCAGCCGGGAGCAGAAGTCCCGCCACGCATCGCGTAGCACCGTGTCGCAGTCGCTGTCGCCGAAGGCCATCTCAACCCCCTCGCCGGAAGGCTCTCCAATCAGGGCACGTGCGGCATCCTACCATCGCCACGGCGGCGCCGACCGTCGCGGGGTTGCCTTGACGGGCGTGTGCTATACTCTCGCCGAATCCTGGCTGATCGCAACGTCCGTAGACCTTCGCTCCCTCTACTTGTGATCAAGAGAGAACGGGCCGCTAGGGGGTTCGTGTGGCGCTTGCTTCCCGGGGACCAACCTCGCCATAGGAAAGGGCGCCATATGAACATATACGTCGGGAATCTCTCCTATCAGTCGACCGAAGAAGACGTCGAAGCCGCCTTCTCGGCCTACGGCAAGATCGACGCCGTCCGCGTCATCACCGATCCCTACACCGGCCGGTCGCGAGGCTTCGCCTTCGTCGAGATGGCCAACGACACCGAGGCCCAAGCCGCCATCGACGCGATGAACGGCAAGGAGCTCCAGGGCCGCCCCCTCACCGTCAATCAGGCCCGCCCCCGCGGCAGCGGCCGCCGGGACTACTAGTCCCGCCACGCCGCTTCGGCGGCGAACCATCCGGACGCCCACCGCGGCGTCCCGTGTCCGGAAGCGCCCCAACCGCGAGCCGCCGTATGTGCTCGCTTGATTCCTGCTCGTCGGCGCTCAGCCGGAACACGCGTGGCGCGGGCGGTCTTTGCCCTCTCTCGCTGACACCTTTTGCACAACGCGCGCCGCCGGCAGGCGACCGTCCATGTAGGGGCAACCCTTGTGGTTGCCCAGGGGTGCGGGCGGGGTCTTCCTCTTCCCCTGTAGAGGCGATTCGCGAATCGCCCGTTCCTATCCCTCGAACGGCCTCGCGGCGGTAGGCCCAAGGTTACGCAAGGGTCTCCATAGGGGCGCGTCGCGACGCGCCCGTTCTCCCGCAACCGCAGCCGTAACACAACCGCCCCCTACGGTTGTGGGCCGCGCGAGTGAAGCACACCCTCGACATTCTCTCGATATTCGCCGGGTAAACCTGTAAGGAACGCTTCGCCAATTCCTCGCGCGTCGCCGCGCATCCGCCTCTCCAAGGAGCACAACACATGCAGCGGGCCATCTCGCTCTTCACCCCCATCCGCCTCTGGCAGGCGCTCACCCTCATCGCCGCGTTGGTCGGATCCGGGCTTGGCGCCTTCACCCTCACCGGCGGCTTCGACTCCCCCGCCGCGGCGGCCTTGACCGAGAACCAGCAGCTCATTCCAGTCAGCCGCGGCGACCTGGTCGACGCCGTCGACATCAACGGCTCGGTCCTCTTCCCCAACCGCGAGCGCGTCGGCTTCGAGATCGGCGGGACGGTCGGCGAGGTCTTCGTCGAAGAGGGCGGGCGGGTACGTGCCGGTGAGCCGCTCGCCGCGCTCGACGCCGCAACCTTGGCCGAACTCGAAGAGGCCGCGGCGAACGCCAGGGTCGCCCTCGACGACGCGAGGGCCCGCCTCGACCCTCCGACCGAAGTCGAAGTCGCCGAAGCCGAGGCCGCGGTGGTCAACGCCCGCGCCGGCCTCGACGACGCGAGAGAAGCCGTCGACGACGTCCGCAACCCCTTTACCGATCTCCAACTGCTCACCCAGCGTCAGGCCATTGCCCAGGCGAAGAACGACCTCCATGCCGCCGAGGAAGCCCTCGCCGACGCCGAGGCCGTCGCCGGCGACGACGAGCTCGCCGTCCTGACGCAGCGCCAAGCCGTCGTCCAGGCAAGCGTCGACTTGCAGCACGCCGAGGAAGCCCTCGCCGACGCTCAGGCCGTCGCCGGCGACGACGGCCTCGCCGTCGCGGCCCAGCGCCAGGCCGTCGTTCAGGCCGAGGTCGACCTCCAGAACGCCGAGGAAGCCCTCGCCGATGCCGCGCCCTCGCTGGACCTTCAGCAGATTGTCAAGCAGGAAGAGGCCGTGGCCGCGGCCAGAGTCAAGCTCGCCGACGCCCAAGAGGCGTTGGCCGGGGCGCAGGAGCCCCCGACCGCAGCCGCCATCGACGCCGCCCAAGCGAAGATCGAGGCCGCCAAAGCCGCCCGCGACGACGCGGTCCAAGCCCTGGTCGATGCCCAGGAGGACCAGCCCGGCATCATCGAAGCGGCCGAGGACGCCTTCGAAGCCGCCCGGAACGTCTACAACCAGGCGCTCGTGGACTCCGAAATCGTCATCGCCCACCCGAGCACCGGCGAACTCCTCGACCCCAGGACGCAAGTGCCCCTGGGGGACGGCGACTTTCTGCTGGACCCTGAGGTGCTCAGGGACCGCATCGCCCCGGGCGCCACGGTCTCCGACGAGGCCTTCGACGCTTGGGCCGCGCTCATGGACGCCGGCGACGCCATAGAGGCGGCGGAGGCCGGGCAGGAGATCACCGACGCCCGGCGTGATCTGACCCGCAAGGAACAGGACCTCGCCGACGCCGAGGAAGCGCTCGCAACCCTCACCGCGCCCCCGGACCCCCTCGGCGTCGCCCTCAAGCAGGCCGGCGTCGCCACCGCCGAGGAGGACTTGGCCCAAGCCGAGCAGACCCTCGCCGACCTGCTGAACGAGACCGCCGACCCCCTCGACCTCGATCTCAAGCGGGCCCGCGTCGCCACCGCCGAGGCCAAGCTCGCCGACGAGGTGGCGAAACTCGCCGACATGCTCGGCGAGACCGCCGACCCCCTCGACCTCGATCTCAAGCAGGCCCGCGTCGCCACCGCCGAGGCCAAGCTCGCCGACGAAGTCGCGAAACTCGCCGACATGCTCGGCGAGAGCGCCGACCCTCTCGACCTCGAGCTGAAGCAGGCCCGCGTCGCCACGGCGGCGGCCAAGCTCGCTGACGAGGAGGCCCAGCTCGCCGACATGCTCGCCCCGCCCGATGCCCTCCTCACTGCCCAGGGCGAGGCCGACGTCTCGGTGGCCGAAGCCAAGCTCGGCGACGCCGAAGATGCCCTCGCCGATCTCCTCGACGGCCTCGACCCCCTGGTCCGGGCGTTGCGCCAGCGCGAGATCGCGACCGCCGAGGCCGACCTCGCGAGCGCCGAGCAGGACCTGGCCAGGACGATCATCGCCGCGCCCATCGGCGGCATCGTCGAGACCGTCAACGTTGAAGCCGGAGACGAGGTGACCCCTACGGGCTTCGCCGTCGAGATCGTCGACACGTCCGTCGCGGAAATAGACGGCGCCGTCGATGAAATCGACGTCCTCTTCCTGAACGTCGGAGCCGAGGCGGCGGTGACCATGGACGCCCTGCTGGGCCAGACCCTGGCCGGCGTGGTCTCCTCCATCGAGACGACGGGCGGCACGCAGGGCGGCGTGGTCAGCTTCCCCGTGCGGGTGCGCGTCGACGCCCCGCCCGGAGTCGATTTGCGCGAGGGCCTGAGCGCCGCCGCCAGCGTTGTGCTCCGCGAGACCAGGGACGCGCTCCTCGTCCCCTCGGCGGCGATCGGCGGCAGCTTCCTGCAGCCCACGGTCCTCGTCCACCGCGACGGCAAGATCACCGAGCAGCCCGTGGACCTGGGCGATGGAGACGACTTCAACGTCGTCGTCCTCGACGGCCTGAACGAGGGCGACACCGTCGTCGTCGAGACCGCCGGCGGCGATTTGGGCATCTTCGGCGCGCTCTTCGGCGGCGGCCAAGGGCTCCGGCAGATATTCGGCGCCGGGGGCCGGCCCCCGGGGACCGGCGGCCAAGACCGGTAGCGGCGCCGGCCTGGAGCCCAACGTGATCACCCTCACCGACGTTACCAAGGTCTACCGGATGGGCGCCGTCGAGGTGCGCGCCCTCGATGGCGTCAGCCTCGCCATCGGCGGCGGCGAGATGATCTCGATCATCGGCCCCTCCGGGTCGGGCAAGTCGACGATGATGAACATCCTCGGCTGCCTCGACATCCCCACCTCGGGCAGCTACGTCCTCGACGGCGAGGAGGTCGGCGCCCTCGACGACGACCGGCTCGCCGGCATCCGGGGCAGCAAGATCGGCTTCGTCTTCCAGACCTACAACCTCCTCCCCCGCCTGACCGCGACCGCCAACGTCGAACTCCCCACCCTCTACGGCGGCAGCAACGACCGGCGCGCGCGCGCGCTGCGAGCCCTCGACCTCGTCGGCCTCGGCGACCGGGCCGACCACAGGCCCACCGAGCTCTCCGGCGGCCAGCAGCAGCGCGTCGGCATTGCCCGCGCCTTGGTCAAGGAACCCCGCATCCTCTTCGCCGACGAGCCCACCGGCAACCTCGACTCGAAGTCGAGCGCCGAGATCATCGCCCTGCTGCGCTCCCTCAACCGCGACGAGGGCATCACCGTCGTCGTCGTCACCCACGACCCTGAAGTCGCGGCCCAGACCGACCGCGTGGTCGCGCTCTACGACGGCCGCATCGTCTCCGACGGCCCGCCGGCGGACGCGGCCGGGGCAGGCCCGCGATGACCCCGTTCCTCGTTGTCCAGACCGCCCTCAGCTCGCTCTCGACGAACAAGCTGCGCGCCGGGCTAACCCTCCTCGGCATCATCATCGGCGTGGCCGCCGTCATTACGTCAATCGCCATCGGCCGCGGCTCCCAGGAGCAGGTGAGCGATCAGATCGAGGCGCTGGGCACGAACTTGCTCTTCGTCCAGTCCACCCAGGGCGGCGACGCCGCGCTCACCCTCAGCGACGCGTCGGCGCTGACGGACCAAGACCTCCTCCCCAGCGTGCGCGAAGTCGCTCCGGAAATCCGCTCCGGCGGCCAAGTCGAGGCCGGGACCGACGTGACGTTCGCCCAGATCACGGGCGTCACCTCGAACTATGCCGAGGTCCGCAACTTCGATCTCCTCTCCGGCGTCTTCATCTCGCCCGCCCACGTCATCAACAGCGAGCAGGTCGTCGTGCTCGGCTCGTCCGTCGCCGAGGCGCTCTTCGGCAACCGCGACCCCGTCGGCGCACAGGTGCGGCTCTCCGGCCGTAGTTTCCGGGTCATCGGCGTCCTCGAAAGCAAGGGCGGCAACGCCTTCGGCATCGAGGACCTGCAGGTCATGGTCCCGATCACCACGGCCTACTACCGCCTCTCCGCGCAGCGCACCGCCCTCGGCGAGGTGACCCTCACCAGCATCAACGTCCAGGTCACCGGCGTCGACCGCACCGAGCAGGCGTCCGACGAGATCACCGCCGCGCTCTACCTGCGCCACGGCGAGGAAGACTTCACCATCACCAACCAGGAAGACACCATCGAGACGCTCCAGGCCACCGAGTCGACGTTCGTCATCCTGCTCGCCGCCATCGCCGGCATCTCCCTCTTCGTCGGCGGCATCGGGATCATGAACATCATGATGGTCTCCGTCACCGAACGCATCCGCGAAATCGGCATACGGAAGGCGGTCGGCGCGCGCCGCCGCGACATCGCCCTCCAGTTCCTCACCGAGGCGACGGTCCTCAGCATCGGCGGCGGCATCATCGGTGTCGGCCTCGGACTCGGCCTCTCCGAGCTCGCCGACGGCCTCACCATCGGCGACGACACCCTCGCCACCGTCTTCAGCGGCGACGTCGCGGTGCTCGCGCTCGTCGTCTCCGCCGCCGTCGGCCTCTTCTTCGGCATCTATCCCGCGGTCCGCGCCGCGCGGTTGCACCCCATCGAAGCCCTGCGCCACGAGTAACCCCTCCGGAGACCCCATCCATGCGACCCTTGCCCTTCATCGCAACCCTCATCCTCACCCTCGCCGTCGGCGGCGTGGCCGGTGGACTCATCGGATCGTCCATGTCGGAAGATGCCGGCGCGGCCCAGACAGAGGCCGCCGGCCCCGCCGACGTGCTCGCCGCCCTCCAGAGCGGCGACACCGAGCGTCTCCGCGAAATCCAGTCCCAGGTCGGCGCGGGAGTGGGTGCTGCCGCGCCGCAATCCGATGAGGCGACCGCTCAACCAACCGCCGCGGCCGACGCCACCGCCGCCCCCGACCCCGGCGAGCCTGCCGGGACAGGCGAGGCCGCGACCCTGACCGGCCTCCTGCGCAGCGTGAGCGTCGGCGCCATCGTCATCGACGGCGCCGACGGCTTGCAGACACAGGTCCCGCTCGCCACCGACGTCAAGGCGCTCGGCTTCGTCTCCGCCGCCGTCGACGACCTCGAGGTCGGCCAAGAAGCCGTCCTCTTCGGCCTGCCCGGCGAGGGCGCCGTCACCGCCCGCTTCCTCCTCGCCGCCCCCGCGGGCTCCGGCGTGCTCGACAACGTCGCCGCGTTCGCCGGCCGCCCGGCGTTTGGCGCGGGCCAAGGGGCCGCCGGAGTTGGCGGCGGTCAGGGTGCGGGAAGGCAGGGTGCGCGCCAGGGGGCCGCCGGCCAGGGCGGCATCGGCGGCGGCTTCGCCGCAAACCTCCTCGCCGGACCCATCACCGCCGTCGACGGCAACACGGTCACCATCGAGACCGAGCGCGGCGCCCTCTCCGCCGTCATCGACCCCGAAGGCACCCTGCTCCAAGTCCTCACCGAGACGCCGCTCACCGACCTGCCTACGGACGGACAGGTCATCGTCACCGTCGACGCCGGCGGCGCCGCGCATTCCATCGTGGCCGCGCCCGACATCCGATCGCTGCTCGGCGGGCTCTTCGGCGGAGCCCAGGGCGCCCGCAACTTCGGCGGCTAGGCAGCCCTACCTGCGGCCCCCGCCCGCAGCCGATGCCTCCCCTCCGGCCTCCCTCCCTCTGGGAGGGATTGAGGGCGGGCCGGGGCGGGGCGCGGTGGTCTCCTCCGGCCTCTTCTCCTCTCGGGAGAAGATTGAGATGAGGGGCCCTCCCATCACCGCCACTGGCCCACGAAGGCCGGCCTTCCCTCCCCTGTAGGGGCGCGTCGCGACGCGCCCGCCTCCACCACCGCCAACCCTGTGCGAGCCGGCCGGCCCAATCCGCCGCCGCCTTAAACCTCTCCCCCTCTGGGGGAGATTAGAGAGAGGGCGCGCGCCGTCAGGCGCGGGGGCGCCCTGCGGGCGCCCCTCCGGCCGCTACTCAGGCGGAAACCCTTACCGAAACGGCGAAACACCCCATCCGAACCCTCAAAGCGACGGGTTCAACCCGCCCGCGACCGTCAGAAGCTGCCCCGTGATGTTGCGCGCCCGCTCCGAGCAGAGGAAGAGCGCCGCGTGCCCGATGTCCTCCGGCTCATTCGGCCGCCCCAGGGGGTTCATATCCTTCCACTTGTACGGCTTCATCGACCTGATCTGCAGCTCGCCGGTCAGCGTGCCGCCGGGAGCGATGGCGTTGACGTTGATGTTGTACGGAGCGAGCTGCTCCGCCACCGAACGCGTGAAGGCGACGACCCCCGCCTTCGCCGCGGCGTAGTGAGCGTGGTCGGCTTGCCCCGCCCAGTCCGTCGAGGCGATATTCACGATCTTCCCGAACTTGCGCTCCATCATCCCCGGCGCCACCAGCTGCGTGCAGTGATAGTTCGCCCGCAGGTTGATCCCGACCGTGATCTCCCACTCCTCCTCGCGCGTCTCCCAGATGGGACTCACCATCGGGCCCTTGATGCCGCCCACGACGTTCACCAGCACGTCGATCCGCCCCCACCGCTCCAGGCCGGCGTCGACCACCGCCTTCGCCCCCCCGCGCCGCGTCACGTTCTCGACCACCGACACCACGTCGCGCCCCAGCGCCTTGATCTTCTCCTCGTAGGTCTCCACCTTGCCGGGCAGGCGGTCGTTGAGCACCACGTCGGCGCCCGCCTCCGCCAGCATCACCGCGATCGTCCCGCCCATCCGTCCCCCGGAGCCGGTCACAATCGCCTTGAACCCGTCAAACTCGCCCATCAGCCCCCGCCAACGGAGTCCGTCATCGCCGGGAGAGTACAACCGCCCCCCTACAGGGTCAACGGCGCCACACACCACCCTGTAGGGGCGACCCTTGTGGTCGCCCGTCCCCCCAACCGCCAACGGCAATCGGAATCGCCGTCCCCTCCCCTGTAGGGGCGCGTCGCGACGCGCCCGTCCCGCCTCCGTAGCCCGGCTACATCAGCCCCACGCGCACGTTGCGGAAACGGGCGGGCGCCGCGCCGTGGCCGACGTGCCCGACCTGTTCCGGCTGGCCCTTGCCGCAGTTGGGGACGCCCCACACCATCCACGAGTCGCCGCCGCACACCGCGTCGCATGACCCCCAGAACTGAGGCGTCGTGCCGGTGTAGGTAGGGTTCTTCAGCATTCGCCCCAGCTTGCCGCCCTTGATCTCCCAGGCGGTCTCGGTCCCGAACTGGAAGTTGAGCCTCTTGTCGTCGATGCTCCAACTCCGGTTCGTCTGCATGTAGACGCCGTCGTCGGTGTCGGTGATCAGATCGTCGAGCGACCACTCGCCGGGCTCCAGGTTCACGTTCGTCATGCGGATCAGCGGGATGCGGTCCCAGCCGCTGGCGCGGGCGGCCCCGTTGCTCCGGCCGCCGAGCTTCGCAGCGGTCTCTCGCGAGGTCAGGTAGCCGACAAAGACACCGCGGTCGACGACGACGGCTCGCTGCGCGGGAACGCCCTCGTCGTCGTACCCAAAGGTACCCAGCCCGCCGGGGATCGTGGCGTCGATGCTGATGTTGACCGCCTCGGAGCCATAGCGGAACGTCCCAAGCTTGTCGGTGGTGAGGAAACTCGTGCCGGCAAAGGCCGCCTCGGTACCGAAAACACGGTCCAGCTCGATGGGGTGGCCGCACGACTCGTGGACCTGCAGCGCCGTCTGTGAACCATCGAGAATCACCGTCATCTCGCCGGATGGGCACTGGTCGGCTTGAAGCAGCGCAGCGGCCTCCTCGGCGATGCGCCCCGCGTTCCCCGGCAGATCGAACCGCTCCACAAGCTCCCAGCCTTCGGTCCCCATGTGCCGTCCCACGCTGTTGGGATAGCTGCGGTTCTGCACCTCGCCACCGCCCACCGCGGTGGCCTCCATCAGGCAGCCCGTCTCGACAAGGTCCTGCTCGATATAGCTTCCCTCCGTGCTTGCGAAGAGCTTCCGGATGCGCCCAATCTCCGTCGACGCCGACGCCACCGCGATCCCCTCGACCCGGCGCATCTCCTCCGACGCCCGCGTCAGCAGCGCGACCTTCTCGGAGAGATCGACGGCGAACGGGTCGCGCAGCACCGGCGTGGCGTACGACGCCGTGATCGGGGGCGGGCTCGCCGATGTCGACCGGAGCGCGGAGGGCCGTCGACGACGCCTTGGCGAGGCGGACCGCCGCCGCGGCCGCCATGTCGACGTCGGGCGCGCCGAGCCGCGACGAGGCGGCGAAGCCCCAGCCGCCGTTGGCGATGACCCGCACCCCGATGCCCAGGTTTCGGTCCGACGTCACCGCCTCAACGCGGCCGTCTTTGACCAGTACCACCTGCCGTTCCTCTTCGACGAACCGGGCGTCGGCGTACGAAGCGCCGCGCAGCCGCGCCGTATCCAGCGCCCGCAGCAGCAGGTCCTTCATCGACGCGCCCCGGTGCTCGCATCGCGGCCGACGGACGCGTCAAACAGCCCGAGCTGGCCGGCGTGCGCCGTGGGCGGCCCATCGAGATCGCCCTCCGCCTGCGCCGAGCCGTCCGCCCGCAGGTGCAGCGTCTCGATGCCCCGCTCCTGAAGCGCTCGGCCCACGAGCAGACGCCGGTGGCACGACACAGGGTTCTCCTCGCTGCACATGATCGCCACCCGCGACTGTCGGAGGCGCGTCTCCAAGCCTTCAAGACCATCGCGGAAGCGTTGGCTCAGCGCCAGCTTCGCGTAAAGGACGCGCCCCTCTGCGTCGTAGAACTCGGCCTCTTTGGGCCGGCCGCCAAGCTCCCCGCCCATGAACGCGTAGCCGATGCCGTTGGCCGCGAGCGCGGAGGCGAGAGACTTGCGGTTGAACTGCGGCGCGTAGCGCGACGCGGGGTACGAGCGGACGTCCACGACAAGCTCAATCTCGTGGGCCGCCAGAACGCCGAGAAAATCGGTGAACGCGCGGTTGGAATGCCCTATGGTGAACACGCTCGCCATGGCGTCCGCCGATTATACGCGCCGCCCCGGCTAAACCCTCGACGGACGGCTTAGGTCCGCAGGCGCAACTGCGGCGCGCGCCCCGTATCCCGCGGGGCGGCTTGGAAGGCGCGCACGTCATCGAGCAGACGGGCCACGTCGACCCCCAAGCGCGAGGGCGCGAGCGGGGTCAGCCGCGCCACGCCCTTGGCCAGCATCGACGCGGCACCCTTCCGGTTCCCGCCCGCCTCATGGTGCAGCCCGACGGCCACCTGGAGCACGCCCTGGTAGAGCTCGCGGTCGAGCCCGTCGGCGGCGAGCCACAGGCGCTCCAACACTTCGTGCGCCTCGAAGTACCGGCCCGCGTTGAAGAGCTCGACGGCCCCGGCTAGGCCTTCCTCCCCGGCCTCCGCCATCGGCCCGCCCCGGCTAGCCGATCAGCTCGGCCAGCCGGTCCTTGTCGGAGCCGAACACGACCTCCCCGTCGATCTCGTAGATCGGCCTGCGGAGGATGCTCGGCTCCTGTGCGATGAGGTCGAGCGCCTGCTCCGACGAGAGCGACGAGCCGTCCACCCCCAGCTTGCGGAACGATGGCTTGCGCGTATCAATGAGCGACGCGGGGTCGCCGCCGGAGAGCCGCAGGACCTCGTCGCGGCTCAGCGGCTCCTTCGCGAACTCGCGGGCGGTGAAGTCGATTCCCTTTTCCGAAAGCGACGCTTTCGCCTTGCGGCAAGAGGTTCAGGTCGCCTTCCAGTAGAACGTGATGTCGGCCATCGCTCGCTCCTATCCCTGTAGTTGTTCGTGTCTCGCCCGATCAGTCGCCCAGCGCGTCGAGGGCCTCGTCGATGCCCATCGAGACGCCGGTGAAGATTGGCGTGTCCCGCACCGTGTACATGCTCCCCCGCGTCTCCCGCAACTCCATGACCAAGTCGAGAAAGTCGCCGGGATGGTCCGACTCGAAGGAGACGACGAAGTCCTGGTCATCAAGGCCGAAGGAGTATGAGGTGTTGATCCGCACCCGTGGATACTTGTGCCCGACCTTGATGTGCGTATCCATCATGGCCTGACGCTCTTCCAACGGCAGCAGGTACCACTCCCGGCTCTTCACGAAGGGATAGACGAAGAGATACTTCGAGCCGATGGGCCGGATCTTCAGCCGCGTGCCCTCCTGCCCCTCGTGGCTGTGGCGGTCGATGTACTGCGACTTGCGCGTCATCGCCAAAAAGGAGTGCGGCATGGTGAGGTAGCCGCCCATGCAAGTTGAGTAAATGCGCGTGGAAAGCGTCTGCAGGTCTTCGAGGTTGAGCGCGACCGTCCACAGGAAGAAGTCGGCGTCGGCGCGCGTGCCGGTGACCACGTAGGGCCGGATCATCATCCGGTCGGAAAGCTCCCCGACCACGGCGGCGACCTCGCGCTTGCCCCGGGCCTTCGATTCGGCGTCCAAACGCCGCCACTCCGGCGACACCTGGTAGAAGGTGTACTTCACGAATTGGCGTCCGTCTTCAGCCGTCAAGCGAGTCCCCCAACGTAGAGCCGCACCATGCTAGCAACGGCTTCAGAGAGCGTCAACGAACCGCGCGGCGTAGTACGCTATTGCGCGACTGAAGACGGCAAAGGAGGACACGCTTGCGCTACCGAAAGGCGCTGGTGACCGGCGGGGCCGGGTTCATCGGCTCGCACATGGTCGAGCGGCTGCTCGCCGACGGCGTCGACGTGTCCAGCGTCGACAACCTCTCCACGGGGCGGACGGCCAACATGCTGTCCGGCGCCGTCTATCACGAGATGGACCTGCGGTCGGACGGCCTCGCCGCCCTGATCGCCGCCGAGCGTCCCGAGGTCGTCTTCCACATGGCCGCGCAGTCGAGCGTGTCACGCTCCATGCGCGACCCCGCCGAAGACGCCGCGGTCAACGTCGGCGGCTCGATCAACCTGCTGGAAGCCTGCCGGCTGGCGGGCGTCGAATGGTTGGTCTACAGCTCGACGGGCGGCGCCCTCTACGGCGAGCCCCAGCACCTCCCCTGCGACGAGGACCACCCCGTCCGACCTCTCTCCCCTATGGAGCAAGCAAGTACGCCTTCGAGACCTACCTGGAGTGTTACCGGCAGGTCTACGGGCTCAAGAGCTCCGTGCTCCGCTACGGCAACGTCTACGGGCCCCGCCAGGACCCGCACGGCGAGGCCGGCGTGGTCGCCATCTTCACCCTCAAGCTGCTCGCGGGCGAGCGGCCCGTCATCTTCGGCGACGGCCTCCAGGAGCGCGACTTCGTCTACGTGAGCGACGTCATCGAGGCCAACATCGCCGCCGTCGAGCGGGAGGCGCAGGATACGTTCAACATCGGCGCCGGAGCGCCGACCAACGTCAACGCGATCTACGAACGCCTCGCCCGCCTGGCCGGCTTCGACGGTCCCGCGGAGTACGCCGCGGCCCGCCCGGGCGACGTGTACAAGATCTACCTCGACGCTTCCAAGGCGCGGCGCCTGCTCGGCTGGTCGGCGGCGACCGATCTCGACGAGGGCCTGCGCCGCGTCGTCGAGCATGCGCGCTCTGAGGCGGCTGAGGCGTAGGGGGTAAGGCCGCCGTCCGGCCGCGCCCAAGTCTGAGCGCGCCGGACGGGACACGGGAGAGGCGGAAGAAGCGACGCTTAGGACATGGACCAAGAGGCGAGCGGCGTGACGCCGGAGATGCGCCAGTAGAGATTGCCGTTGGTCTTCAGATGGACCTCTTTCTGTTCGTGAACGCCGTTGGGGAGCTCGACCTCCACCACGAGCGACGCGCTATGGCAGCCAATGGCGGGAGTCTCGGCGCTGATAAGCTCGATGGCCTTGCCGAGGTCGGCGCTCGCGATGGGCAGGAACTCCTCGGTCACCACAGTCTCCAGACCCTCGGCGGAATTCTCTTCCAGGAAGCGCAGATATTCGCGTACGGTGCTCTGGATCACCTCGGGGCGCTGGATCACCTGCGCCGCCGACCCGCCGATGCCGCCGAGATCGGAGCGCTCGCTCGATATCTCGACCTCGCCGCGGACCAAGAGCGAGAAGATGTCGCCGCCCCGGTGGGTTACGCAGATGACCTCTTGGCCGTGCTCGCGCAGGGCGCTGCGCAGGGCGAGCGCCACGTCGAGCGAGGAGACCCCGGTCGCGAGCTCGACGTCAATTCTTGCCGGCTGCTCCAGCACGATGACCCCGTCGGTTGTGGCCTGACCTTGCAGGCCGATCGCATAGATATCGTCCACGGCGACGGCGGCCGATGACGAAGATGAACAGGCACTGACGATCAAGGCCCCAAGCAGGCCCAGCGTGGCAATGCCCAGAAAACGGCGTTTCACGGCGACACCTCCTCACCCACATAAGATTATACCAAGTATTAAACCAAGTTCAAGATTACGGCTTGTCCCTCTCCCGCTGTAGACCTTTGCACAACTCCCGCCGCTGGTTGGAGAACGGGTGGAGCGGGGTACGCCAACGCCAACGTAACCCGCCTCCCATCATTCAATGGTCACCCCAAGGAAAATGAGAGCTAGGAACGCCATCACGGTTGCCGGGCCCACCGGCGGACCCTAGAATCCCCCAGGGAGGCAGCGCGTGATCGTTACCAAACGGCTTCGGTTGGAGACCCAAGGCGGCGGGCAAGTCATCCCCCTCAACGCCGCGGTGGTCGACGAGGCCCGCGGCGCCGGCGTCTCGGAGGGCGTCCTCACCGTCTTCGTGCAAGGCACGACGGCCGGCGTCGCCATCATGGAATACGAGCCCGGGCTGGTGCTCGACCTCGACACGGCGATGGAGCGGCTCTGCCCCAGAGGTATCGAGTACAAGCACGACACGCTCAACGCCGACGACAACGGGCACTCCCACACCCGCGCCACCCTCATCGGCCCCTCGCTCGTGGTGCCGATCGCCGGCCACAAGCCCCTGCTCGGCGTCTGGCAGGAGATCGTGCTGATCGACTTCGACTCCCGCCCCCGCGCCCGCGACCTCGTCCTTCAGTTCATGGGCGAATAGCCAGCTACTCCAGCCCACCCGGAGGCGGCGCCACCTCCACCGGCAGCGGCGTCGAACCCACCGGCTCGCCGTCGACGAGGATGTTGAACTCGTAGACGCCGGAGCCCGCGATGCGCAGCGGCACCTCGAAGATGGTGAAGAACGTCGGCGAATCCTCGTCCCAGTCAATCTCCAGCGGGGGCAGCGTGGTGGAGACCTCGCCGTGCGGGTCGCGGACGGCGACCCAAACCTTGTGCCGGCCCACGGCGCCGTCGATCAGGCTCACCACCAGGGTCAGCGGCACGACGGGCAGCTCCCCATCGGCGGGCGGTTGCACCGGCGCCACGAGCTTGTGGCAGACGCCGATCAAGTTGGTGACGCCGAACCAATGACCGTCCTGGAACTCGTGGCAGACCACGGCGTACTGGATGCGCATGCGGCCCAGTCTAGGACGCTCCGTCAAACACTCGTCCGGTTTGACACCCTCTTGCGCCCTTCCTAGAATCGCCTCGCCAGCATCCCCTAGCAGCACGACGAGACTCGGAGGAACCGGCGCCATGGCCCTGCAGAAGGACTACCCCGTCAAGGTCGGCAGCATGCTCTTCACCATGGTGGACCCCCACGAGGGTCACGAGCAGGCGTACAACCGCTGGTACGAGCGGGACCACTTTTACGCCGGCTGCATGATCGGGCCGTGGCTCTTCGCCGGCGCGCGGTGGGTCGCCCCGAACTTCCTCAAGGACCTCCGCTTCCCCGAGCCCGCGCGGATCGCCGCCCCCACGGTGCGGGCGGGCTCCTATGTCTCGACCTACTGGATATTGGAAGGCCACCATCAGGAGCACGTCGATTGGGCGAGCCCGCAGGTGCACTGGCTCTACAGCAACGACCGCGGCTTCGCCGAGCGCACCCACGTCCACACCTACCTCTACACCTACGACTGGACGGCGTACCGCGACGACGATCCGGTCCCCGTCGAGCTCGCCTTCCACCACCGGTACGACGGCATGGTCTCGCTGGCCATCGAGCGGGAGCCCGGCATCGATTCAGACGAGTTCGACGGCTGGCTCAAGAGCGGCCCGCTGCGCGACCTCATGGAAGGCTCGCCAGTAGCGAGCTGCGCTTCCTGGTCGCCCATTCCCCGCGAGGGTGGGAACTCGCCGATGACGATCCCCAACAACGTCCCCGACGCCGACCGCTTCCGGATGCACATGTACTTCCTGGAAAGCGACCCCCGCGAGGTCTGGGACCGCTTCGTCAAGCTGAGCGCCGAAATCGCCGAGTCGGGCAAGGGGAAGGTCGTCTTCGCCTCTCCCTGGCTCCCCACCGACGTCGGCACCCACAAGTACACCGACCAGCTCTGGTAGAGGACACTCCCAGACCTCTCCCCCCTGGGAGACACCATAAGCCTCTCTCCCCCTGGGAGAGACTGAGAGAGGGCAGGGCCGGCGGCGTGGCGGTCCCCTCCGGGGCCTCTTCTCCCCACGGGAGAAGATTGAGATGAGGGGCCCCCCGCCGGCCGCCAACGGCCATCGATAGCCGTCACTTCCATGCCCCATCCGTAGGGGCGACCCTTGTGGTCGCCCTCCCCTGTAGGGGCGATTCGCGAATCGCCCGTTCCCCCACAACCGGCCCCGTTTTACAAAGGTCTCCCCTGGGAGAGACTGAGAGCGGGCAGGGGCGGCGTGCGGTGGTCCCCTCCGGGGCCTCTTCTCCCCACGGGAGAAGATTGAGATGAGGGGCCCCCCGCCGGCCGCCAACGGCCATCGATAGCCGTCACTTCCATGCCCCACGCGTAGGGGCGATTCGCGAATCGCCCGTTCCCCCACAACCGGCCCCGTTTTGCAAAGGTCTCCCCTGGGAGAGACTAAGAGCGGGCAGGGGCGGGGTGCGGCGGCCCCCTCCGGCCTCTCCCCCTCTGGAGACCTTTGCACAACTCCCGCCGATGGTTGGAAAACGGGTGGAGTGGGGTGGTCTTCCCTCTCCCCCTCTGGGGGAGATTTGAGAGAGGGCGCGCGCCGAACGGCGCGCGAGCGCCCGCAGGGCGCTGCTCCTCATACGTCTGTACGAAGCCGGGCGGCTACTGCAGACGGATGAGAGTCTGCCTCTCCGAGACACACAGGTCGCCGCGCTGGTTGACGAAGCGCCACTCGGTGATGATGAAGACCATCGGGCCGCGGCTGCCCTGCTTCTCGTAGATGTCCGTGACCGTCTCGTTGAGCGAGATCGTGTCGCCTGGGCGGATGGGCTCCCCCCACTCGATGCGGCGCCCCGCGGCGACGGCCCCGGGGAAGCCGGGGACGGGCACCTCCATGCGCACGCCCATCTTCTTGCCGAGCCCGCTGTGCTCGAGGTCTTCCAGCGGCTCTTCTTCGAGCTGCAGGGCGCAGTAGAAGGAGGGCGGGGCGACGATGCCGCCATAGCGCGTGCCCTTGGCGTACTCCTCGTCGTGGTAGAGGGGATTGTCGTCGCCGATGGCGAGGGCGAAGCGGCGGATGTCACGCTTCGTCACCTCGACCGACCGCGTGGGGCCGGTCCGGCCGATGTAGGCGCGGGCCTCTGGGGTGATGTAGGTCGATTCGGAGGCCATAGGGGTTCCCGGCCGCGAACGGCGGCGCCGGGGATTCTAGCAGCGGCCCTTCCGGGTTGTCACCTGCGGTGCTTCCGGCTCCCCCTCATCTCAGCCCTCATCAACGCCCACGGGTTCTCGAAGTTCCCAAATTCGCATCCCCCACCCGTAGGGGCGACCCTTGTGGTTGCCCACTCCCCAACAACCGCCACTGGTCCTTCGAGGCGCCCTTGGCCACCTCTCCAGGGCGGGGCATCACCCTAACCCTCCCCCGAAGGGGGAGCACCTTACACCTCTCCCCCTCTGGGGGAGACTGAGAGAGGGCCGGCGGGGTGGTCTTACCTCTTCTCCCCACGGGAGAAGATTGAGATGAGGGGCCCCCTCATCACCACCACCCGCCATCGAATCCGCCCGCCCCTATCCCCCACCCGCCACTGGTCCTTCGAGGCGCCCTTGGCCACCTCTCCAGGGCGGGGCATCACCCTAACCCTCCCCCGAAGGGGGAGCACCTTACACCTCTCCCCCTCTGGGGGAGACTGAGAGAGGGCCGGCGGGGTGGTCTTACCTCTTCTCCCCACGGGAGAAGATTGAGATGAGGGGCCCCCTCACCACCGCCAACCGCCATCGAACCCCGCCGCTCCCTCCCTCGCGGGGGCGAGTCGCGACTCGCCCGGTCCCCTTCGCCCTACCCGGCGGGCGCTCACTGCGCGGGAACCGTGAGCAATCGTCGCCGAGACGTCGCGCTCACGAACGCTCACCAACGTCCACGAACGTCCACGAGAGAGGCCGCACCGCGCGGCCTTGGACCTCTCCCCCCTGGAGACTCTTGCGTAACTGGCGCTGGCGGCTCCGTGGACGTTGGCGCACCGCGCTCCACCCCGTCCCTCTCCCGGCAGGAGAGGGGACAGACCGCCCCGCGCCACCCGCTTCCCCGCCGCACCGGCGGGTTGCGCAAGGGCCTCCGGGGAAAGAAGAGGCAAGAGGGGGCGGGCCCGTCGTTCGTCCGAATCCGGGTTGACACGGGCGAGGGGGCGTCCGTAGCATCGCAGCCGGGGGGAGCCGCGAACAGCCGGCGCCCGCGCAGGAGACGGAGCGATGAGGGACGGCGTCAAGATTCTCGACTGCGACCGCCACGTCATGGAGCCGGGGGACATCTGGGACAACTACCTGGAGCCCGCCTACCGCCACCACAACGTGAAGACGCCCGGCTGGTTCACCTTCGGCACCAAGATCGACTCCGTCCCGTCGAGCTGGTATGGCACCGCCGGGATCATGCCGCCCACCGGCGGGCCGCCGACTCCGCACGAGGGCATGGACCGCATCCCCATGTGGCGCAGCAAGTTCAAGCACTCCCTGTTCCGCAAGTTCGACAGCGTCGCCTACATCGAGGACATGGACCGCGAGGACGTGGACCTGTCGGTGCTCTTCACCAGCATCGGCCTCTACGCCACCTACCGCGACGACATCGACCCCGGCCTCGCCGCGGCGATGTGCCGGGCGTACAACAACTGGCTGCACGACTATTGCGCCGAGAACCCGGCCCGCATGAAGGGCGTCTGCCTGCTGCCGTTCCAGGACGTCGATCTCACCCTCCAGGAGCTCACGCGGGCGGTCAAAGACCTGGGCATGGTCGGCATCTTCTGGCGGCCCAACCCCGTCATGGGGCGGCGCGTCTCGCACACCGACTACGACCCGCTCTTCGCCCTCTGCGAGGAGCTCGACGTGCCCATGTGCTCCCACGAGGGTCAGCAGGAGCTTCTGCCCTACTTCGCCCGCAAACGCAACGGCAACCAGTTCACCCGGCACGCCACGAGCCATCCCATGGAGCAGATGGGGTCCTTCCTCGCTCTTGCCTCGGACGGGGTCTTCGACCGCTTCCCCAAGTTCCGCGCCGCCTTCCTCGAATCGGGCAGCGGCTGGCTCCCCTACTGGCTGGAGCGGCTCGACGTGATGTACGACAACCCCATCTTCCGCGACGGCTACGAGGGCAAGGAGCGCCCCTCGGACTACTTCCACATGGGCCGCTGCTACCTCTCCTGCGAGTCCCGCGAGGAGACGATCCCAATGCTGGCCCGGCTGGTAGGCGAAGACTGCCTCATGTGGGCGTCGGACTACCCCCACCCCGACGACATGGAGCACTTCCCCGACACCGTGGGCGGCCTGTTCGAGAATGAGCAGATCACGCCCGAGTTCCGCCGGAAGGTCCTGTGGGACAACCCCGTCCGCTTCTACAATTTCTACGACTAGGGCCTGACGCATGAAGCTCGAAGGCCGGGTGGCGCTTGTCACCGGCGGCGGCGTGGGGATCGGACGGGGCATCGCCCTCGAGATGGCGCGCGAGGGCGCCGGCGTCGCCGTCGTCGACATCGACCCCGCCCGCGCTGAAGCGGGCGCGGCGGCGGTGCGGGAAGCGGGGGCGGAGGCCGCCGCCATCGAAGCCGACGTGTCGCAACGCGCCGACGTCGCCCGCATGGTCCGCGAGACGGTGAGCGAGTTCGGCGGGCTCGACATCCTGGTCAACAACGCCGGTGTGTCGCGGGGCATGGACTTCCTCGACCTCACCGACGAGGCATGGGACTTCGTCATGGACACCAACTTGAAGTCGGCGTTCATGGGGACGCAGGAAGCGGCACGGTACTGGGTGGAGCAGGGACGCGGGGGCGTGGTGCTCAACATCAGCTCGGTCGACGACACGATGCCCTACCCGCACAACGCCCACTACAACGCGTCGAAGGCCGGCCTGAAGATGCTCACGCAGTCCAACGCCTTGGCGCTGGCGGAGCACCGCATCCGCGTCAACTGCATCGGCCCCGGCATCTGCGAGACGGAGCTCACCCGCCACCTGACCGAGAGCCCTCTCTGGGAGGAAGGCATCCCCGTCAAGATACCCTGGGGCCGGGTCGGGCAGCCCGCCGACATCGGGAAGGCCGCGGTCTTCCTCGCCTCCGACGACGCCGACTTCATTACCGGCGTCACGCTTTACGTCGACGGCGGGCACATGATCGCCGCCCACGAGCAGATCATGAAGCAGTACCGCCCCGCGAGAAGGGACGATTGATGATCTACGAGCTCCGCACCTACGACGCCCATCCCGGCAAGCTCGACGCGCTGAGCCGGCGCTTCGCCGACCACACCCTCGCGCTCTTCGAGCGGCACGGCATCAAGTCGGTGGGTTACTGGACGGACGCGAAGGACGACGGCGGCAACCGCCTCACCTACCTCTTGGCCTTCGAGAGCGAGGAGCACTACAAGGCCGCGTGGGCGTCCTTCATCGCCGACCCCGACTGGAAAGCGGTCCGCGAGAAGACGGAAGCCGACGGCCCGCTCGTCGAGACCATCGGCTCGGCGCTGCTGCGCCCCACCGACTACTCGCCGCTAAGCTAGCTGCGGCTAGCCCACACCCCACGTTTCGCCGAACTGGACGGCGTAGAGTATCTGGCCGGTCATCACGTCCGGGGTGACGTTGGCGAGGTACAGCAGGGACGGGCCGACGCGCTCCGGGGTGCAGGGGTCGCGGGGAAACTCGCCCATGAAGTCGTAGTCGTCGGCGTTGGTCTCGATGCCGCCCTCGGTAAGGATCATCCCCGGGGCGAGGGCGTTGACGGCGATCCCGTGCTCGGCCATCTCGCGGGCCAGAATCTGGGTCAGTCGGTTCAGGCCGTGCTTGGTCGTGGTATAGCAGATGATCCCCTGCGCCGACTTGAGCCTGCCGCTGGCGGTGGGATCCGGCGAGCCCGTCGTTATGTTGATCACCGAGCCGGAGCCCCGCTCGATCATGTGGGGCAGGGTGTGCTTGGCGCAGAGATAGGGGCCGAGCATGTTGACCCGGAAGACGGCCTCGTACATCTCCGGCGTGACCTCCAAGGTATTGAAGCGGGGAAAGATGCCGGCGTTGCTCACCATGACGTCGATGCGGCCGAAATGGTCGAGCGCCGCCTGCGCCATAGCGCGGACGTCTTCCTCGTTGCCCACATCGCAGCGGACGGCAATCGCCGTCCCACCGGCCTGCTCGATGGACGCCACGGTCTCCTGCAGGCTGCCCGGGAGGAGGCCCGACAACTGGCGCGCGCCCTTGCCCGCGTGCATCTCGCCCGGGAGGTGCATCGGCGCGTCGGTGAGGGCGGCGGGCTTGTCGGTGCGCGCCGCGACGACGACGCTCGCTCCCGCCATCGCCAGGGCCTGGGCGTAGGCGCGCCCCGTGCCCCGGCTCGCCCCGGTGACGATGGCGACCTTGCCTTCCATATTGCGTTCAATTGCCATAGCGGCACCTCCGGTTTCGGCGTCTACTCGCGGCCCCACGTTTCGCCGAACTGCACGGCGAAGAGTATCTCACCGGTCATCACGTCCGGCGTAACCCCGGCAAGGTAGGCGACGGGCGGGCCGACGAACTCCGGCGTACAGGGGCCGCGGGGGTACTCGTTGAAGTCGAAGTCCTCGCCGAGGGTTTCGACGTCGCCCTCGGTGAAGATCATGCCGGGCGCGAGTGCGTTGACGGCCACGCCGTGCGGCGCCATCTCGCGGGCGAGCGTCTGCGTGAGGGAGTCGAGGCCCGCCTTGGCCGTCGCGTAGCAGAGAATGCCCTGCGCCGACTTGAGCTCGGCGGTCTCCTCGGGGTCCGGCGAGCCGGTGGTGATGTTGATCACCGAGCCCGACCCCCTTTCGATCATGTGGGGCAGGACGTGCTTGGCGCAGAGGTAGGGGCCGACCAGGTTCACGCGGAGGACCGCCTCGTAGGTCTCCGGTGTGACTTCCAGCGTGTTGAGGCGCGGGAAGACGCCGGCGTTGTTCACCAGAACGTCGATGCGGCCATAGCGGTCGAGCGCGGCCTGGGCCATGGCGCGGACGTCGTCCTCGTTCCCCACGTCGCAACGCACCGCAATCGCGGTCCCGCCGGCCTCCTCGATGGACGCCATGGTCTCCTGGAGGCTGCCCGGGAGGAGGCCCGACAACTGACGCGCTCCACGTCCCGCGTGCATCTCGCCGGGGAGGTGCATCGGTGCGGCGCTGAGGGCGGCCGGCTTGTGGGTGCGGGCGGCGGCGACGACGCTCGCCCCCGCCATCGCCAGGGCCTGGGCGTAGGCGCGGCCCGTGCCGCGGCTCGCGCCGGTGACGATCGCGACCTTGCCTTCCAAGCTCCGTTCGATGGCCATAGACCGTTCCGACGGGGCAGGTGCCGCTCGCTTCCTCTACACTGGCAGAGCGATAAGCCAAGCGCCTCTACCCGGTGGCGGCGATTATAGCCCTGGGCAGGGGCGCTACGGACTCAGGAGGCCCACCGCCATGCGGAGAGTGGCGCTGGTCACCGGCGCGAGCCGGGGAATCGGGAAGGTCATCGCGGCGCATCTGGCGCTGCGGGGCCTCGACGTGGCCGTGGCGGCGCGCTCGGTGTCGGAGCGGGACGTCACGCCCTACCCCGGGACCATCCACGCGACGGCGGCGCTGATCGAGTCGCTGGGCGCGCAGGTGCTGCCGCTCCGCTGCGATATCGGCGTCGAGGGGGATATCGAAGGAGCCGTCGAGCGGGCGCTCGACCATTTCGGGCGCGTTGACGTGCTTGTGAACAACGCGCGGTACGAGGGCCCGGCGATGTGGGACGACTTCACCGCGAGCTCGTGGGACGAAATCGGCAAGCTGCTCGACTGCAACGTCCGCGCCCCGCTGCATTTCATGCACCTGCTTGCGCCGTCGATGCGGGCGCAAGGCGGCGGGGTCGTCATTAACATCACGACGACGATGGAGTACCACCTCGACCCCGCCTACCAGCCAGGGAAGGGGGCGACGACGTCGCTCTACCCTTCGACCAAGGCCCACCTCAACTGGGCGACGATGATGCTTGCCCGCGAGCTTCAGGGCGACAAGATCGCGGTGATCGGTATGCATCCGGGGAGCGTGCTGACGGAGCGGGTGACGACGGAGCCGATGGGGTCCTTCGACCCGCGGAAGCGGTACACGGCGCACGTCCCGGGCGTGATCGCGGCGCACCTGGCCACGCTCGACGACCCCTTGGCGTACACCGGACAGATCCTCGACGACCCGCTTAGGTTCGTCCAGGAGCATAGCCTGATGGCTGAGTCGGACGTCAGCTACCCCTACCGGGAAGACGTGTCGGGCAAGGCCGAGGTCTACGACCCGTTCGCCGAGCCGTACTGGCGCCGCCTCACCCACTAGCCGCGGGGCGCGAAGCCCGGCATACTGCCTCGCATGGGACGGCTCAGCGGCAAGGTGGCCATCGTGACCGGCTCCAGCCGGGGCATTGGCAAGGGCATTGCCGTCGTCCTTGGACGGGAGGGGGCCGCGGTCGTGGTCGCCGCCCGGAGCGTCGAGCCGCGGCCGGGGCTTGCCGGCTCCATCGGCGAGACGGCGGACGCCATTGCGGCCGCCGGCGGCAGGGCCATCGCCGTCGCCTGCGACATCACCGACGAGGCCAGCGTCGACGCGCTCTTCCAACGCACGCTCGACGAGTTCGGGCGGGTCGACCTTCTGGTGAACAACGCCGGCGGGTCGGGGACGTTCGCGCCGGTCGAGGGGTATCCGATGCGCCGCTTCGACCGCGTCGTCGCGCTCAACCTACGGGGGACGTTCCTCTGCTGCCGCGCCGCCATCGGCCCGATGACGGGCCAGGGCGGCGGCGTGATCGTCAATGTCAGCTCCGATTCCGCCCAGAAGTTGGCCTTCCCCGACGACGCGATCTACGGCATGGTCAAAGCCGGCATGGAACGGCTGACGCTCGGCCTCGCCAAGGAACTGGAGGGGCGCGGCGTCTCCGTCGTCGCGTTCTGGCCCGCCGCGGTGAAGACCGAGGGCGCTCAGGCCATCCACCCGCCCGACTTCGACTGGAGCGGATGGATCGACCCCGAGGACGTCGGCCCCGGCGTCGTCGACCTGGCAACCGGCGCCGCCGCCCGCTACAACGGCCAGGTCCTCGACCTGCGCCGTCACGGCAAGGACTGGCCGTAACCGCCGCCCGCGCGCCGATCTCCACGTCCCCGAAAGGCTTCCCTATGCGAGTCTCCACGAGCTTCGTCACCGGCTACGCGATCAAGGACTGGGACGAGATCACCGCGTTCGCGCAGGCGGCGGAGCGCGTCGGCGTGGCGGGGCTGTGGTCGCCGGAGGCGTGGGGGCACGACGGGGCGACGCCGTTGGCCTACCTCGCGGCCAAAACGTCGACGATCGAGCTTGGGACGAGCATCTTGCAGATCGGGGCACGGACGCCGGCGAACCTCGCCATGACCGCCATGTCGCTCTACTCGATGTCGGGCGGACGGTTCAAGCTTGGCCTTGGAACGAGCGGGCCGCAGGTGATGGAGGGCTGGCACGGCGTCGTCTTCGACCGGCCCGTGCAACGCACGCGTGAGACCATCGAAATCCTGCGGCGCATCTTTCGCGGCGAGCGCGTCTCGTACCAGGGGGAGATCTACCGGATGCCCGCCCGGGAGGGAGAAGGCAAGCCGCTGGCGAGCGTCGCGCCGCCGACGCCCGACCTGCCGATTTACGTCGCCTCCCTGGGGCCCGCCAACCTGAGACTGACGGGCGAGCTGGCGGACGGCTGGCGCGGCACCTCGTTCATGCCGGAGCACGCCGACGTCTTCTTCGGGCCCATGGCCGAGGGCGCGGCGAGCGCGGGCCGGTCGCTGAAAGACCTCGACCTCCAGGTCGGCGGCACGGTCTGGTTTACCGACGACGTGGACGCGGCGGTGGAGGAGATGCGGCCGGCGCTTGCGTTCAGCCTCGGGGCGATGGGGTCGCGCCGCCACAACTTCTACAACAACGCCTACAAGCGGGCCGGCTACGCCGACCTCGCCACCGAAATCCAGGAGCTGTGGCTGGCCGGCAAGCGCGACGAGGCGCGGCGGATCGTGCCCGCGGAGATCATCCTCAAGACCCACCTCATCGGGACCGACGAGATGATCGCCGACCGCATCCGCGTCTACCGCGACGCGGGCGTGACGACCCTCAGCGCGCGGCCGGCGCCCAAGGGGCTTCCCGGCGCCGAGCCGGGATTCAAGACGCGTATCGGCGTGCTCGAACGCTTCGTCGACCTGGTCGAGCGGGTCAACGCCGAAGCGGCGTAGCGGCAGCCCGACACCTAGTCGGCAGGAGGCGCGGCGCATGGGAACGCGCATCGATTTCGGACTGGCCTACAACTTCCGGAACCCGGAGGCGTTCAAGCAGGACCCCGCCGAGTTCTACGAGGACATGTTCCAGCAGATCGCTTACGCCGAGGAGCTCGGCTTCGACAGCGTCTGGCTGCCGGAGCACCACTTCTCGCCCGGCGACGGCTACAACCCCTCGCCGCTCACCGTGGCCGCCGCCATCGCCGCCAGGACCAAGCGCATCAAGATCGGAACCTGGCTCCTGCTGCTGCCGCTGAACAACGCGCTCAAGGTCGCCGAGGACGCGGCCATCGTCGACGTCATCTCCAACGGCCGGCTCATGCTCGGCATGGGGCTCGGCTACCGCAAGGAGGAGTTCGACGCCTTCGGCATCGACCGCCGCCACCGCGCCGGGCGCATGGAGGAGGGCCTGACCATCATCCGGGGCGCGCTGGGCGAGGAGCCGTTCTCGTTCTCGGGGCGGCACTATCAGCTCGAAGGGGCCTCCGTCTACCCCAAGCCGGTGCAGCGGCCGCTGCCGTTCTGGGTCGGGGCGCGGAGCACGCCCGCGGCGCAGCGGGCGGCGCGGCACGACGCCTCGCTGCTGTTGGTCGACGTCGGGGGCAACGCCAAGGAGACCTACGCCGCCTACTCCGACGAACTCCGCGAACGGGGCCGGGACCCCAAGGACTTCGGCCTACAAGGGATGATCGTGGACTCCTTCTTCATCTCCGACGACCCGGCGGCGACGATGGAGGAGATCCGCCCATACGTCCAGTGGCAGGGCACGGCGATGAAGGGCTGGTACGAGGAGTCGGCCTTGAGCGGCCACGATCCCGCCCTGCTCGAGGTGCTGCAGCGCGAGGGCCGCCGCCGGTCGTGGGGACTACGGGGCTACGTGGTCGAGGACGCGGACGAGATCGTGCGGCGGGTCGAGGCCAAGCTCGAAGAGCTTCCCTACACCCACTTCGTCTTCGGCGGCGGCAACACCACGCCGTCGGGCTTCCCCGCCAAGAAGATGTACCCCTACATGGAGCGTTTCGCGCGCGGGGTCATCGACCGTTTCCGGTAGCGGCTGTGCTAGAATCGCGCCGCCAATCCCCTTTGCGGAGGCGCACCATGGCGTCAACGATGCAGAAGTCCACCATCACAACCGAGGCGGCCAAGGCGATGATCGAGGCGTCGGAGGCGAAGGCCGCCGAGATCGGCGTGCCGATGTGCACCGCCATCGTCGACCCCGACGGCAACCTGAAAGCATTCAGCCGAATGGACGGCGCGGCGCTGCTCTCGATCAAGATCGCCCAGGACAAGGGCTACACCGCCGTCGGCTTCGGCCTCTCCACCAAGGACTGGTGGCAGTTCATCAAGGACGACGGCCCCCTGCTCCACGGCATCACCCACGCCGAACGGCTGGTCATCTACGAGGGCGGCATTCCCATCCAGAGCGACGGCGTGATCGTCGGCGGCATCGGGGTCAGCGGCGGCTACTACACCCAGGACCAGGAGTGCGCCGAGGCCGGCATCGAGGCCTTCGGCAAGCTGTAGCGCCGGGCTGAACGACGCGGGGAAGGCGGCCTCGATCACCCGTGGTGGTGATCAGGGGGCCCCTCATCTCAATCTTCTCCCAGGGGGGAAGAGGTAAGACCACCCGGCCCCCACGCTACTTTCGCGCGGTTGAGCGGGCGGCGCTGGTACCGTTAGAGTGTCCGAGCCGGGCCTTGGCTCCGGCATAGAGGACGCTTGGCCCAAGACGACACCTCCGCCGGGACCAGGATGGGCTCGCTGCGCGCCCGCGCCGGGCGCAGCCTGAGCCCGCTCGCCCACGCCGACTTCCGCCGCCTCGTCTTGGGGAGCGGCGCCACCGGCATCGCCAACTGGGTGCAGCAGATCGCCAAGGGCTTGCTGGTCTACCAGCTCACCGACTCCCCGTTCCAGTTGAGCTTGGTGATGTTCGCTCAGGGATTCCCCATGTTCCTGAGCTCGCCCATCGGCGGCGCGTTGGCCGACCGCTTCGAACAGCGCACCATCATCTGGGCCAGCCAGGCGGTGATGACCATGGTCGGCATCGCGCTGGCGCTGCTCGTGCTCACCGACGTGGTGGTCATCTGGCACATCTACGTCCTAGCGGTGATCAGCGGCATTCTCTTCGGCATCAACGGCCCGCCGCGCCAGGCCATCGTGTACGACCTCGTCGAGCCCGGTGAGCTGCGGCAGGCCATCGCGCTCAACGCGGTAGTCCAGAATTCCTCCCGCGTGTTTGGCCCACTGATGGGGGCCGGCCTCATCGCCGTGGTCGGACTTGAAGGCGCCTTCTTCCTTCAGGCCGCGGGTTACCTCGTCGGCATGGTCACGGTGCTCATGATCCAGACCCGCAGCCCGATACGCGCCTCAACGGCGGTGTCGCTGCTGGGCAACCTGCGGGAGGGCCTTGCCTACGTGCGTACCGACCGGCTCCTGACCGCCCTCGTCCTCATCGCGGTCATCAACGCCGGCATGGCCTGGCCCTACATGAACCTCATGCCCGCCTTCGCCGTCGATACCTTGGGCCTGAGCGATAGCGGCTTCGGCCTGCTCATGGCCGGAGCGGGGGCGGGCGCGTTCATCGGCGCGACGGGCGTGGTCCTGCTTGGCCAGACCCGGGGCGGCGGACACCTGTTGGTGTGGACCGTGCTCGGCATGGGTTTCGGCCTGGTGGCCATGGCCCTGACCGACATCCTGCCCCTCGTCGCGGCGCTCGTCTTCGTCATGGGGCTGCTCAGCGCCGTCCAGCAGATCCTGAACAACACCCTGATACAGGTGCACGTGGACGACCAGTACCGCGGCCGGGTGACGTCGCTCTACTTCCAGACGTGGGGGCTCACGCCGCTGGGCGGGCTCGTCATCGGCGCGCTTGCGGAGACGATGGGCCTCCAGGAGTCGTTCTTCGTGACCGGGCTGGCCATCCTCGTCGTCACGCTGTGGCTCTACGCCGCGTCGCCGATCCGGCGGGCCTAGCGCGCTACTCGTAGCGGAGCGCGTCGGCCGGTGGGACGCTGGCCGCCTGCCGCGACGGCAGCAGCGTCGTGGCGAAGGTAAAGACGTAGGCGATGAGGGCGATCATCGCCACCCGGAACCAGGGTATCGAGACTACGAAGTCGGGCTCGTTGGCCTGGATCTGCGGCCCGATCACGATCGCGCTCTGGAGCAGCGACAACACGATCCCCAGCCCAATGCCGATGAGCGCGATGAATGAGGATTCGAGCAGGAAGCTCAGCTGCACACGGCCCTTCGAGAAACCGATGGCGCGAAGCACCCCGATCTGCTGACGGCGCTCGATCACGGCGCGGGCGCTGATGACGCCGAGCGCGGCGATGCCGACCACGAGGCCCAGCCCCATAAAGGCGATCAGCAACGTATTGAAGGAGGAATTGGCCGCCTGGCTGCTGTCGATCTCCTCTTGGATATCGATGCTTTGGAGGCCGTACTCGAAGAAGGCCGACTCGATGCGTTGGTCGGCGTTCTCCACACCCGGCGACGTCTCGAACCAGACCATCGAGACGTCGATCTCCCGCCCCACCTGTTCGTCGAGGAATTCGGTGGAGGCAAACATGCCGAACGGCAGGAAGAACTGCGAGGCGATGTCGTCGATCACGCCGATGACCGTGATCTCGAAAGCCCGCCCGCTCTCCAGGTCGGCGATGGTGACCGGGACGGGGTCCATGACGTCGTTCTCGACCAGCAGGCCCTCAACGTCGTCCAGCGAGAAGCCTTCGCCGACGCCGAAGCCAAAACCGGCCCGCGACGGGACGTGCTGGGCGTTGATGAGCGCCGCGCCGGGCTGCTCTTCCAAGGCTCTCCAGACCGCTTGGGCGTCGAAACCCTCACCGGTGCGGAACTCCTCGGTCGCGAGCACGATCCTGAAGTCGTTGGTGCGGATGAAGTCGGGGTCCACTGCCGTTAGCAAGGTATCGTCGAAGGCGTCGTTGTCCTGCTCGGGCAGCTTCGCTCGCGCCTCGTCGATCGTCCTGAACACGCCGATGGCCGGCCCTTCCGCGTCCCGGCTCACGAAGTCCAGCTCCGGGTCCGCCTCCACGATGGCCGCCGCGTCTCCGATCGGGTTCAGGTCGCCGACGGCGGCGCCCACGACGTCGTAGCCGCCGGCCAGCCGCTGCTGGTCCTCGATGATCCCGCCAAAGCTGTTATTGATCACGGAGACCGAGGTCACCGAAAGGATGACCACGGCGAACATCGTGATGGAGAGCCCGGTGCGGAACCCGTTGCGCAGCGGGTAGGCCGCCGCCGACTTGATGACCGGCGCGAGGCCGAGGAAGCGGTTGGCCAGCCATGACGCCCCCGCCTGCACGAGGGCGGTGTTGTTCATGATGACCATGATCGCGCCGCCGACGAGGACGAAGCTGCTGATGATGAAGATGGAGAAGTCGACTTGCCAGTCGTCCCGGAGCAGCTCCGTGAACCAGGGGTGCCGCAGCGGGAGGAAGAAGGCGATGAGCCAGAGTCCCAGGACGGTCATGAGCAGCCGTTGGGAGACGCCGAAGAAGCGAAGGATGAAGACGAGGCCCGCCGGCAGCAGCGCGCCGCCGAGCAGGAACGGCGTCGTCTGGCCGGCGTTGAATCCGCTGAACAGCAGCAAGAGGCCGAGCAGGCCGAGGATGACGCCCCAGACCAGCCGGCTCACGCCCCCGCGCGCACGCTCCGGCTCGGGAATGTCCCGGATTGCCCGCACGATGTTGAGCCGGCTCACGCGCAGCGAGGCGAAACCGACCGTGATGAAGGTGACGATGCTTCCGATGAAGAAGGAGACGAGGAGGCTCCGGAGGGTGATCGTGGGCGTCAGGCTGAAGTCCTCGCCGGGAGCGTTTTGCGCGAAGGCCTGCGAGGTGCCGATCACGAGGAGCGCCCCGATTCCCGCACCGACCAAGGTACCCACGATGGCCGACCCGATGCTGTAGATCGCGCCTTCCGCGATGAACATCTGCACGAGCTGGCTGCGACGCATCCCGATCGCGCGCGACATGCCCATCTCCGGCTTCCGTTCCGCCGCCAGCATCGAGAAGATGAGAAGGATGAGCAGGATCCCCACGCAAATCGAGAAGAGGCCGAAGAAGGTAAAGAGCGTGACGAAGAGCGAGGCAAGCTGGTTGGCGAAGTCGACCAAGTCTTGCTTCAGCGGGGTGAGTTCAAGGCCGTTGTCCTCGAAGACCGGATGGTTGGCGAGGCGGTCCTGGATCTCGGCGGTCAGGCCGATGCCCTCGTCGCCTTCGCCAAGATTGGAGACCATGATCGCGCTGATCAGGCCCTCTTTCCCCGTCACCGCTTGGGCGTGGGCCAACGACGTCATCAGGACCACGCGGTGCTCAACCTGCTTCACGTAGTAGGCCTCGGTGATCGCCTTGACGGTGAACTGCTCGATCCGGCCGGGGCCCACGGGAATGCCGACGGCGTCGCCGGCCTCGACGCTGATCTCCTCGGCCCCGTCCCGGTCGATGTAGACCTCGTCGGGCGCCAGGGCGCCGAGGTTCACGAGGTCGCCGTCGACGGTCTCCAGGGCGTCGAAGGCGCGGGCAGCCTCGGGTTCCAAGCCGGTGAGCACCGCCGATATCTCGAAGAGGCGGTCGTCGAGGTTCACGACGGCGACATCCTCGAAGAGGATCGGCGCCACGCCGTCGATTCCGGGGTCGGCATTGAGGACCGGTGCGATCTCGGCGACCAGCGCCTCGTCGATGTCTTCGGAGACGGGCACGAGCGCGTCGAGGTCGTCGTCGTCGACCGTGACCAGTTGGTCGAGGTTGCGCAGGTCCTCGGTCGCCACCTTCTCGATGCTGACGGCGACCGAGTCGCCGGTGGTGAAAGCGCTCGATATCGTGACCGTGGCCATCATCAGACCGGCGATGACGAGCGCGGTCTGCGCCTTACGTCGGGGGATGTTGCGGGCGGCCATCCTCACCAGCAGGGGGTTGCGGATGAAGATGTAGAGGAGGACGGCGAAGACGGCGATGAACATGACCGCCAAGACGACGGAGATCACGCTCATTGGCGCGCCGAATAGCTCTTCCACCGATGCTCCTTGCTTCCCTCAGCCCGCCGCCGGCGCACGCGAAACCCCTCAGTCCAACCGAGGGGCTTTCAGGTCTCAAGTCCGCCCAGACGCCTGCTCCGGCAAGCGCATTCAAGGATACCACGCCGCCTCGGCCCGGCGGCTAGGCGAACGTGGCGAGGAAGGCGGTGACTTCCCGCGCGATGGCGTCGGGCTGCTCGGGCAGCAGGGCGTGGGCGGCGTCGGCGAGCTCGACGAGCTTGGCGCGGTCGCCGAGGGTCTCGGCCAGTTCGCGGCCGTTGGCGACGGGGGCGATGGCGTCTTCCAACCCCTGGATGATGAGCAGCGGGGCCCGGCCCGCCTCCCACCATTCCTCCAAGACCCCGCCAAGCACGGCCCCCGTCTGCGCCTCCGCCGCCTCCAGCCACCACCCGCTCAGCCAGGGCGACGGGTCGCTGGCCTCGGCGAAGTGCACCTTCTTGATCGCGGCGCGGGCCTCGTCGTCCGAAAGGCCGCCGGCACGGAAGTCGGAAAAGGCTCGGGACACCTCCGGATCGCCCATGACCTTGCCACCGGCGGCGAGGATCGTGACCGACCGGACGGAGTCGGGGAACTGCGCCGCCGTGTAGCGCACGACCTGGTTGCCGAAGGCGTGGCCGATCAGGTGCACCGGCGAGGCGCCGAGCGCGTCGATCACGGCGGCGACGTCGCCGGCGAGGTCGCGGAGGGTCAGGCCCTCCAGGGAGCCGGTGCTGCCGCCGATTCCGCGCGGGGAGATGGCCGCCGTCCTGTAGCCGGCGTGGGCCAGCGTGTCCGCCAGCTCGTCGAAGTCTTCGACGTCACGGCCCAGGGAGGGGAACATGACCACCGTCGGCCCTTCGCCGCGCAGCGTGACGCGCAGTGACGCGGCGGGAGTCTCGATGGTAACGGTGCGGGCGGAGGCGGGTCCGGCCATCGCGTCCTCCATACGCCGGGCGCGGCGGTCAACCTACTGGTCTAAGGGAGGAGAAGTGGAGCGGAAGACGGGATTCGAACCCGCGACCCTCTCCTTGGCAAGGAGATGCTCTACCACTGAGCCACTTCCGCTCGCGGGGGTAGGCTCACTATACCAAAAGCGCCCAGCGGGTGCTACGAGCCGGGCGCGTTTGCGGTGCATCGAGGAACGCACGGACGCGGTGGTGCGGGTATAATGGCGCCGCCGCGCGAGCGGCCCACCGCATTTCACGAAGGGAGACTCCATGTCAGCAGAAGTAGGAGACAAGGCTCCTGACTTCTCCCTGCCGTCTTCGACGGGGAAGGTCAGCCTGAGCGACTTGAAGGGCAAGACCGTTGTTCTGGGGTGGTTCCCCGCCGCCTTCACCGGCGGCTGAACGAACCAGGTCTCCTCGTTCCACTTGGCCAACAAGCGGTTCGAGGAGAAAGGCGCTCAGGTTTTGAGCGCAAGCACCGACAGCCAGTTCAGCCAGAAGGCGTTCGCCACCAGCCTGGGCGGGATCAGTCATCCGATCATGGGCGACTACCACCCCAAGGGCGCGGTAGCCAGCGCCTACGGCGTCTACAACGAGGACGCGGGGATGGCGCGGCGCGCCATCATCATCATCGACGGCGAGGGCGTGATCCGCTACAAGGAGATCTTCGCCAACGGCCTGCCGCAAGTCGATGCCGTGCTCGCGGAGGTCGACAAGCTCTAGCCGCGGACCGAACGGAAGTGAAGAAGGCCCGGGCATGCCCGGGCCTTCTTGCGTCGCCCGCCGTGGGCGCCTTGGTTTTGCTAGACTGCGCGGCGTTGAAGGCCGCGCCCTGAGTGCGGATTTCGCCGGAGGAAGACCATGACGACATTCGACCCGGCCAAGACGGCGCTCATCGCCCTCTCGATGACGAAGGGCATCATGGCGAACTACGACGCCTGGCTGGTGGCGAACGGCCGCCGGGCGGCCGAGGCGGCGCGGGCCGCCGGCGTCCCGGTGCTGCACGGCATCGTGCAGTTCCGGCCCGGCTACCCCGAAGTCGTCCCCGGCAGCGGCTTCGAGGGATTCAAGAACGCCGGCGTGGCGATGGAAGACGGTGGACCGCAGGTCGAGCCGCATCCCGACGTCTACGCCGACGGCGAAATCATCCTCCGCAAGCGGCGCGTCGGCGCATTCGCCGCGACCGACCTCGACGACGTCCTGCGGGCGCAGGGGCGCTCGCAGATCGTCCTCATGGGCGTACGCACCACGGGCGCGATCATGTACACCGCGTGCTGGGGCGCCGACAGCTCGTACCAGGTCGGCATTCTCTCCGACGCCATCGCCGACCCCAACGAGGAGGCCCACCGGGTCCTCACCGGCAGCGTCTTCGGCAACACGCTCACCGTCGACGAGTTCGCCGCGCAGATGCGAGGGTAGCCCCGGGGGCTACGGCGTCGCCCCCATAACCCCTTTCCCCCTCTATGGAAGCGCCTTAAGCCTCTCCCCCTCTGGGGGAGACTGAGAGAGGGCGCGCGCCGTCAGGCGCGCGAGCGCCCGAAGGGCGCTGCTCTTCGCGTTGCTACGATGGACAACCCTTGCGGCGTCGCGGCGAGGGCCGCGGCGACGGCGGCGTTCTCCGGTTTCTCGAAGACCACCTGCACGTCGGTGATGGAGCGGGCGCGGAAGGCGGCCTCGCACGAGGCGAGGTAGTACTCCCACATATTGACGAACCGGTCGTCGAAGCCCTGCGCCTTCACCTGGTCCAGGTTGGCGAAGAACTGCTCGCGCCAGAGCTTCAGCGTCGCCGCGTAGTGCCGCCCGATGTCCTGTATCCGCGTCATCAGGAGACTTGTGGGCTGAAGCGCCTGCTCCATCGCGCTGACCGAGGGAAGGACGCCGCCGGGAAATATGTACTTCTGGAGCCAGTTGACCCCGTCGCGCTGCGCCGCGAAGTTGCGGTCGGGGACGGTGATCACCTGCATGCACATGCGGCCCCCCGGCCGCAGCGACTCGTCGCACTTGCGGAAGAAGGTCTCGAAGTATTCGACGCCGACCGCCTCGAACATCTCGATGGAGATGATGCGGTCGAACTCGCCGGAGACGTCGCGGTAGTCCTGGAACCGCACGTCGACCCGGTCTTCCAACCCGGCCTCGCGGACGCGCTCGCGGGCCAGCGCGACCTGCTCCCCGGAAATGCTGATCGTCGTCACGTGGCAGTCGTACTCACGGGCGGCGAAGAGAGCGAAGCCGCCCCATCCCGTGCCGATTTCGAGGATGCGGTCGCCCCGCTGCACCCCGGCCTTCTCGCACATCGCGCGGTACTTGGCCGCCTGCGCGTCCTTGAGCGGCTGACCGCTCGACTCGAAGAGCGCGCAGGAATAGGTCAGCGACTCGTCGAGGAAGAGCGGGAAGAAACGGTTGCCTAGATCGTAGTGGTCGTGGATGTTCCGCTCGGCATTCGACTTCGAGTTGCGGCGGCCGACGTGGCGGCGCCGGTTGCGGAACCGGGAGAGGAGGCTGAGCTTGCCAAGCTCTCGCTTGGCGTTCTGGCGGTTGGCGATGGCAAGGTAGAGCAGTGCCACCAGGTCGGGTGTGGTCCAGAGGCCGTCCATATAGGCCTCGCCGAAACCGATCTCGCCGTGGAAGAGCGCGCGGGAGAAGAACTCCGGGCTGCGTATCTCCATGCGCGCCTCGCCCAATTCAGGGTCGTCGCCGATTGCGAACTCTTCGCCGTCCGGCATTCTGACGTGTAGCACGCCGCGCTTGATGATGCGCCGCGCCGCCTTGACGCCAATCGAGCGGGCAAAACCCTGGATGAAGGTGGGTCGTGTCTGGAGAATGGCGGGGTCGGCGGTCATGCTTCCCTCTCGCGCGCCGCTTTGGCGGGCCGCGCCGCGCATTGTAGCGACCGCCAGAGGCTGTGGCGAATCGGCGGGGCCGGGCGCCGGGTCCGCGTGCTACCATCGCCCCGCCCCGGCGCCGGCGGCCGCGGGCGGAGGTCCACCATGAAGCTCATCCGCATGTACACCGGCCCCGACCAGCGGTCGCACCTCGAGGAGCTGCCGCTCGGCCTCAGCAGGGAAAGCGACAGGGTCGAGTCCGCCGTCCTCCGCGCGTTGGGCGGCCGGGCGAACATCCGCGTCTCAACCGGGACGATGCCCGACCTGCACCCCGCGCCGCGCAATCAATACCTGGTGGTGCTCGAGGGCGACCTCGACGTGATCATGGGCGATGGGCAGAAGATGGCGGTGGGGCCGGGCGACGTGATCCAAGTCGAGGACACATCCGGCGAGGGCCATATCCTGCGCTTCCGCGACGGCTGCGAGCGCTACATCTTCCTCTTCGCGCCCATCGCCGACTAGGCGAAGGCCGGTCTAGGACCGTACATCCACGCCGCCGACGAGCGTCAGTCCGGTAACGGTGAGCTCGCCCGCGGGCGAGGCGGGCTGGGGACGTCTGGAGGTGACCGAGCCCAAGACCGTCCCCCGCCGCACGTTCACGGCCCAGTCCTCGGGGACGCGGATCGTCACGCCGCCGAGGCCGATCAGGACGTTGAGCTTCGCTCCGTCGGCGCCCAGGGTCGCGCCGCGCAGATCAATCTCGCAGCCTCCAAGCAGTGCTTTGACTTTGCCGCCGCGGAATGGCCGGCTGTTCATTTGAATCTGCGTCCCCCCGACGAGGCTCGTCACGCTCAATTCGCCCTCAACGGCCGCACTGGTTGCCATTGCTGCTCTCCATCGTGAAGGATGCGGCTATCTTACTCCACGCGGAGGACGCATGGAACGCTCGCCGACCGCCTTCCCAGCCCCTTCCCATTCCGTTGACACTCCCGAAGGGCGTGGGCTACACTGCCCCGAGTCCCGCTTCCGCAGCCCCCCGTTCGCGCGCCATCCGGAGACGCGTATGCCCAAGGAAATCATCACCGCGAAGATGCGCGCCGCCATAGGCGTGAAGTCGAAGCCGGTCAGCTATCCCGTCGAGCGCTGGCACGTGCAGCGCTTCGCCGAGGCCATCGGCGACGACAACCCGCTCTACCGCGACGCCGAGTTCGCCAAGAAGCACGGCTACCGCGACGTCACGGTCTCCCCCACCTTCCTCCGCTGCATGATCCCCGAGGCGCTGCCCATGGACCCCCGGGCGGAGAGCGGCCTCGACCGCGTACTCGACGGCGGGAGCGAGTGGGAGTACTTCGAGCCGGTCTACCCCGGCGACACGATCACGGTGACCGCCGAGCATCTGGACATGAACGTCAAGTCGGGCAGGATGGGCGACATGTTCATCGGGCGGGTCATCACCACCTACGCCAACCAAGCGGGCAAGACCGTGGCGACGCAGACCTCGACGCGGATTCTCTACTAGCGGCAAGGAGCGATACGTGGCTGTCTACTGGGACGACGTCAGCGAGGGGAGCGACATCCCCGAGATCAAGAAGAACTGCTCCACGCAGCAATTGGTGATGTACGCCGGCGCGTCGCTGGACTTCTATCAGATCCACTACGACAAGGACTTCGCGCTGAACAACAACCTGCCCGGCGTCATCATCCACGGCGCGCTCAAGAACGCCTGGCTGGGTCAGCTCGTGACTGGGTGGGCGGGCCCCGGCGCTCGTCTCCGCAAGTTGAGCGTGCAGTACCGCGGCATGGACGTGACCGATGAGGACCTCGTGCTCACCGGCACCGTCTCCCGCAAGTACGAGGAAGACGGCAAACATCTGGTCGATTGCAACATCTGGCTGCAGAACAGCAGGGGCGAAAAGACCACGCCGGGCGCGGCGACGTTGGAGCTGCCCACGCGATAGCGCCACGGCTTCAGGGAACGGTCGAGAGGAGAACGATGGGCGAGTTGCTACAAGGGAAGATCGCGGTGGTCACCGGCGCGGGCGGCGGCATCGGGCGCGGCATCGCGCTGGCCTTCGCCGAGGAGGGCGCCAAGGTCGTCGTCAACGACCTCGGCGGCTCGACGCGGGGCGAGGGCGCATCGAAACAGTCCGCCGACATCGTCGTCGACGAGATCAAGGCGGCCGGCGGCGAGGCCGTGGCCAACTACGACAGCGTGGCCACGATGGAGGGCGGCGAGCGGATCATCAAGACCGCCCTCGACCGCTTCGGCGGCCTCGACATCCTCGTCACCTGCGCCGGCATCCTTCGCGACCGCATGCTCTTCAACATGACCGAGGAAGAGTGGGACGGCGTCTACAACACCCACCTCAAGGGCACCTTCGCCTGCGTCAAGCCCGCCGCCATCGTCATGCGGCAGCAGCGCTCGGGGCGGATCATCACGCTGACCTCTACGTCGGGACTGTACGGCAACACCGGCCAGTGCAACTACTCGGCGGCCAAGTCGGGCATCGCCGGCCTCGTCAAAGTGATCTGCAAGGACATGGGCCGCTACGGCGTCACGGTGAACTCGATCGCCCCCATGGCGGGCACCCGCATGACCCTGACCGACGAATACCTTCAGGCCCTCGAAAAGCGCAAGGCTTCGGGCGTGACCCGGGAGGGTTTCGCCGGCGGCGTGGCGCCGACCGACCTCTCCACCCTCGACCCCCTCGACGTGGCCCCGCTTGCCGTCTTTCTGGCTAGCGACGCCTCCGCAAACGTCAACGGACAGGTGCTCTTCATCGGCGGGAGCAAGGTTTCGTACGTCCAGCCGCCACGGGCCGTCAAGACCATCTTCAAGCCGGGCCTGTGGACGGTGGACGAGCTCATCGACGCCGTGCCCGGCACACTGATGGAAGGGGTGACCAACCCCGCACCGCCCGCGGAGCCGGCAAAGAGTTAGGCGCGCCGCAGCCCCCAAGAGGAGAGACCGATATGGCGAAACATCTAGAAGGCAAGGTCGCCGTCGTCACCGGCGGCGGGCGCGGCATCGGACGCGGCATGTGCCTCGAGCTGGCGCGGCACGGCGCCAAGGTCATCGTGAACGACCTCGGCGGCCACTTCGACGGCACCGGCGCCTCCAACGAGCCCGCCGACGAGGTCGTCAACACGATCAAAGCCGAGGGCGGCGACGCGGCGGCGGTCTACGAGTCGGTCGCGTCGATGGAGGGCGGCGAGCGCATCGTGCAGGCCGCCCTCGACAACTTCGGCCGCCTCGACGCCATGATTCACGCCGCGGGCATCCTCCGCGACCGCATGATCTTCAACATGACCGAGGAGGAGTGGGACGCCGTGATGGCGGTCCACCTGAAGGGCATGTTCGCCGTGGGCAAGCCGTCGGCGATCATCTTCCGCCAGCAGCGGAGCGGGACGCTGATCGGCTTCTCGTCCACCTCCGGCCTCGTCGGAAACGCCGGTCAGGGGAATTACGGCGCCGCCAAGGACGGCATCGCCGGCTTCATCCGCACGGCGGCGCGCGACCTCGGCAAGTACGGCGTGACGTGCAACGTCATCGCCCCCTCCGCCGACACCCGCATGGTGCAGAGCGTCTCCAACGAAGCACGCGCCAAGCGCACGCAGGCGGGCATCGCCTCCGCCGGCGGCGGCCTCGCCCAGCAACGCGACCCCTCGGCCATCGCGCCCCTTGTCGCCTACCTGTGCACCGACCACGCCCGCAACATCAACGGCCAGACCTTCTTCATCCAGGACGGCGAAATATCCCTGATGAACAACCCCTACGCCTCCAAGACGATGGAGAAGCCCAGCGGCCGCTGGACGGCAGAAGAGATCGCGCTGCTCTACCCCAACACCATCGGCCGCGAAGTCGTCAACCCCGCGCCCCCACAGCCGCCCAAGGGCTAGCCGATGCCCACGTACGGCGTGACGGAGTTTAAGGCGAGATTCAGCGAGATACTCCGCAACCTCGACGACGGGGAAGAGGTGATCGTCACCCGCCGCGGGAAGCCGCGCGCCCGGTTCACCCGCATACGGCACTCCCCCGACGACAAGCTACCGCTCAGAACGCTGCGGGGGGCCTTCTCGCACCGCCTTCCCGACGCGAGCTACCAGGACTTCCTCGACATCAAGAAGATCTGGGAGCCCCGGATGCCGCCGGACGACTAAGGCGTCACACGAACGTCCTGGATGGGCCGGCGTCCGCAGCGTGTTCCGGTTGGTCGCCTAGTCAGCGGCTTGCGCCTCTTGGGCGATGATCTCGTACCCCCGGGACAGGCTACCGCCCCAGGGGACAAGCCACTCCGGTGGATCGTCTGGATTGACAGTGAGCCAAGCGGTATCGGAACCTGATTGGCCGAGATGCTGGGATCCTATCATGCCCATATCCCACCAAGACATGAGGGTGTCCTTTGGAATCGCCCAGCAATGTGCATCGAACGGACTAATGCCTAGGCAAACCAGCAACTCAAAATCCTCATCCCGCAACTGCTGGAATGCATAAGTCCCGTCGGCCCACAAAGAAGAGCTTTTGACTCTTACACGAAGACCTTCAATCGTGCGGTCCGCTCCTCTGCCCCGTGATCTAGAAACATGCAAGCCCCTCTCGATGCACCATCTCTCGACTAGCTTCTTGCATATCGCACCCTTCTGACTTGAAGGACACGTCTGAATCCACGCGAAGGGGCTTCCGGTCCAGTCCACCCCATCGTCCTGATATTCTCCCGCCATATTTACGGACAAATCCGTTAGGGTCTGAAAATCAGGATCAGAAGACATGTTCACTCTCCACCTCAGGCGCGAAGCGGGCTAGGCGCCGCGCCATGACGTCGACGGCCTCGGCGTTGTTGTCGATCAAGGTGTAGTTGCGGCCGAGGAGGGCCGCCGCCTCGCCGAGCGTGCCCGACCCCGCGAAGAAGTCGAGCAGCTCGTCGCCGGGGTTCGAGTGCACCCGCACGATCCGGTCGAGCAGGCGGAGCGGCTTCTGGGTCGCGTAGCCGGTCTTCTCCTTGCCCGTGGGGCTCACGATGGTCTGCCACCAGACGTCGGTCGGCGTCTTGCCCCGCGCCGCCTTCTCGGGCGTCACCAGACCGGGCGCCATGTACGGAATCCTGTCGATGGCGTCGTAGTGGTAAGTGTAGCGCTTCGGGTCGCGGACGTACCAGAGGATGTTGTCGTGCTTCGCCGACCACCGCCGCTTGCTCCGCGCGCCGTAGTCGTAGGCCCAGATGATCTCGTTCATGAAGCAGTCCTGCCCGAAGACCTCGTCGAGCATCACCTTGCAGTAGTGCACCTCACGGTAGTCGACGTGGAGAAAGAAGCTGCCGTCGGAAGTCAGGACCCTTAGCGCCTCCTCGAACCGCGGGCGCATAAAGGCGAGGTAGTCGTCGAAGGCGTCGTCGAAGGCGCTGGCTCCGAGCCGTTCCGTGCGGTAGGTCTGGCCCTTGTAGCCGGTGCGGTCGCCGCCTTCGTCCCGGACCGTGCGCAGTCGAAGCCGCCGCTGGGTGCGCCCCGTGTTGAAGGGCGGGTCGATGTAGATCAGGTGGAAGGCGCCGTCGGGGAGCGTCTTGAGGACGTCGAGGTTGTCGCCGAGCACGATGCGCCCGCGGGGCGGCGCGTTCGCATCGGGCGGGGGCATCTCTTCCTAGTCCGCGACGGACTCGACGGAGGCGCCGTCCCGATCGCGGGCCTCCCAGTCCTCTTTGCGGACTTCCATCATCAGGAAGGTGTGGCCGTTGCGATAGACCTTGCCCAGCGCAGTGAAGCCGGCCTTCAGGAAACTCTTCTGCGCGCGCACGTTCCAGTCCAGCGTGTGCAGGTAGATGCGGCGCAGGCCGACCTCGGCGAAGCCGTAGTCGAGCAGCAGCTCCACGGCCTCGGCGCCGAACGCTTTGTCCCAGTAGCGGCGGTCGCCGATCATGATGCCGAGCTCGGCCTCGCCCTTGGCGTGGTTGATGTCGTAGACCATGCAGTTGCCGATGTGGGAGCCGTCGAGCGCGTCGATGCCGAAGCGAAGCCGCCGCCGCGCCGGGTAGAGAAGCTCGTCCTCGTACCGCATCATGGCGTCCTGGAACGAGAGCCTGCTGGGGCGGGCGGCGTCGAGACGGCACAGCTCCTCGTCGATGCTCCACGCGTAGTCGTTGGGCGCGTCGGTGCGGCGCTTCTCCCGCAGGACGACCTTAGACCCCTGGCGGCGCAGCCGCATGGCTCCCTCTCCGTTCGATCTCGGCGATCCCCTTGCGGACGACGTCGCGCTCGGTGGGATAGGTCATTACGTCGGTCGCGCGGTCGGCGGGGAACCACTGCACGCGGTCGAATTCGGGGTCGTGGTCGTCCGTCGATCCGCCGGTGAAAGCCATGAGGTAGAAGGCCACCTTCTTCTGTACCCGCACACCGGGCCTGGCGAACCAATACGTTATGTCACCGAGCCCGCCTTCGATCTCGACTTCGAGGCCGGTCTCCTCGCGCACCTCGCGGAGGGCCGTCTGCGCGACGGACTCACCGGGCTCCGGCGTGCCCTTGGGCAAGCTCCACGTGCCGCCTTCGTCGCGGCCGCAGAGGACGACCTCGGCGCCGGCGTCGCCGATACGGTAGACGACGCCCCCGGCGGAAAAATGTCGTTCGAAGTCCACGATTTTGTGCGGGCGGCGTACTCCCCACTTGCTTTGAGGGACGGCCTCGCTCCCGCGGATTAGTCTAGGTTCGCCCTTTTGGGGGGTCAAGCGCGGCCGCCTAGCCCCACTTCGAGCTCTCCCCTACAATCGCCGGAGCAGGGCGAGGCCAACGGCCCTGGGAGGGTGACCGATGCATGTCTTCGAAGCCATGAGCACGATGCGGAGCGTCCGTCTCTTCACGGACGAGCCGGTGAGCCACGAGCAACTGGAGCGCATCCTGCGCATGGCGCAGTTCGCGCCAAACGGCAGCAACGAGCAGCGCTACCGCTTCATCGTGGTGCGCGACGCGGCGCAGCGGGCCCAGATCGGCGGCCTTTACCGCGACGGGATACTCCACGCCATGGGCCTCGACGACATCGACGAGGCCGTCGCGCAGGCGGCGGGCCAGGGCTACATGCGGCGGGAGGTCGTGGCGCTCGCCAGGGATATGCCCACGACGCCGCCGGTGCTCATCTTCGCCGGCGGCACGGGCAACTTTCACTCGGAGCCGGCGGCGTCGGTCTTCCCCGCCGTCCAGAACCTCTGCCTTGCCGCATGGGCGATGGGCCTGGGGACGATCATCACCACCGCCTGGCAGCGCAGGGAGGCCGAAGTCCGCGAGGTCCTCGGCGTACCCGACGACGTCTACCTCGGCGCGCTCATTCCTCTTGGCCATCCCGCCCGCGAGTACGGGCCTCCGAAGCGCGGCCCGCTGGAAGAGATCATCTCCTACGACCGCTGGAGCTAGCCCGCCCCGAATCCTTCGACGTCGAAAATCTCTCGACATTCCTCCTCTATAACGGTGTCTAGCAGCCCGCCTCCCACCCCAAGGCGGTGCGCAAGGACCACGGAGCGCACGGCGCTGAGGAGCGAGAGATGACGATACGACGCTGGTTAGTCATTCCGGCGGTCGCGGGCCTGGCCGCGATCGCCGCCTTGGGCGGGATAGCCGCCGCGGGCAGCGGCGAACGCGGGGAGACCGGCTCGCAGGTGGCCGAGATCCTCGACCTTGACGAGCAGACCGTCACCGACGCCTTCGACCAGGCAAGGCAGCAACAGTTCGACGAGGCCCTGCAGGCCCGGCTCGACAAGCTCGTCGAAGCGGAGCGGATCACCCAGGCGCAGGCCGACGAGGTCAAGGCCTGGTATGACGACCGCCCCGAGGGCGTCCCCGGCTTCGGTTTCGGGTTCGGTAAGCGAGGCTTCCACCGCGGCGGCGGCGACATCGGCGCCCTCGTGGCCGAGATCCTCGAAGTCGACGAGCAGACCCTCGCAGACGCCATCGACCAAGCGCGAGACGAGCAGTTCCAGGCCCGGCTCGACCAAGCGGTTGAGGACGGAAGGCTCACCCAGGAGCAGGCCGACGCGATAGCCGAGCGCTACGGGGACGGCGACTTCAAGGAGCGCAAGGGACGCCACGGCAAAAGCTGGCTGCGCGGCGGCACGCACGACGCCGACGGCATAAAGGCCGGCGCGGGACCAGAGACCACGTCCACCTAGGTGTAGACTCCGAGGGGGAGCGCGGGCAGCGCCATCGCCCGCCCTCCCCCTCCCCTTCCCACGTCATGCCGAGCAAGATTCTCATCATCGAAGACGACCCCAACGCCGCCGAGCTCGCGCGGCTCTATCTGTCCAAGGACGGCCACGACGTGCTGACCGCCCTCGACGGCGAGAAGGGGCTGCGCCTCGCGCTCGACGAGGCGCCCGACCTCATCGTCCTCGACCTCATGCTCCCCGGCCTCGACGGCATGAGCATCTGCCGGAGGGTGCGGGAGGAGTCGGAGGTGCCCATCGTGATGCTCACCGCGCGGGTGGAGGAGGAGGACCGGCTTTCGGGGCTGGAGAGCGGCGCCGACGACTACGTGACCAAGCCGTTCAGTCCCCGCGAGCTTGCCGCGCGGGTGCGCGCCGTCCTCCGCCGCACCGCCCGCGACGCCCTCGACCGAGGCCCGAACGATCTGGCCGCCGGCGGGGTGCGGGCCGACGTCCGCAGTCACGCCGCGTGGGTCAACGGGACGGATCTCAACCTAACCCGCACCGAGTTCCGCATCCTCGTGCTGTTCCTGCGCGAGCCCGGGCGCACCTTCTCCCGCGACCAGATCATCGACGCCGTGTACGGCTACGACTTCGAAGGCTTCGACCGCGCCGTGGATTCGCAGATCTACAACCTGCGCCGGAAGCTCGGCAAGACGCCGCACGGCAACCAGTACATCCGCACGGTCTACGGCGAAGGCTACCGGTTCGACGATGCGTAGTCTGTTCTCCAGCCTCCAGTTCCGGCTCGTGGCCGGGTTCGCCGTGATCCTCTCCGCCGCGCTGCTCTCCGTCGGCTGGTATGTCAGCGCCGAATCGGAACGGCAGGCGGAGCGGAGCGAGGCGCTGCGCGCTGAGGTCCGTGCCGAACGGGTCCGCGGAGCCCTCGCCGCCTTCTTCGTGGACAGGAAAGACTGGTCTGGCGTCCAGCCCACTGTCGAAGAGATCGCGCGCGTGGTCGGGGCCCGCATCACGGTGCGCGACGCCGAGGGCGCCCTGGTCGGCGACTCTCACCGCCGCCTGGGGCCCCCGCGGTTCGAGCATGGCATCCGCGGCGCCCCTATCCTCGCAAGCGACGGGAGCAGCGTTGGCAGCATCGACTTCATCTCCGCCCGCGCCTTCCTGGAAGAGCAGCGCCTGGAGCCCCTTGACTCCGACCTCGCCTCCCGCGTGAGCGAGGCGCTGCTGTGGGCGGGGCTCGCCGCGGGCGGCGCGGGTATCGTCGCCGTCGGACTCATCGCCCGCCGCACGCTCTCGCCGGTGCGCGCCCTTTCCACGGCGGCGGAGCGGTTGGGCCGGGGCGACCTCGCCCAGCGCGTCGACCCGTCGACGGGCGACGAGATCGGGCGGCTCGGCGATACCTTCAACCGCATGGCGGAGGAGCTGGAGCAGGCGGAGCGCCAGCGCCGCGGCCTCATGGCCGACGTAGCCCACGAGCTGCGCACGCCGTTGAGCAACATCCGGGGCTACGTCGAAGCCATGCGCGACGGCGTCGCCGAGCGCGACGACGCCACCCTCGACATCCTGCAGCAGCAGATCGCGCACCTCACCCGCCTCGTCGAAGACTTGCGTCTCCTCGCGCTGGCCGAGGCCGGCGAGCTCACTCTCCACCTTCAGCCCGAAAGCATGGTCAACGTGCTGCAATCAGTGGCGAATGCCTTTGGCGCTCGCGCCGCGGAGAAGGACGTCGCGATCCGCTGTGAGCCCGCCGCCGACCTGCCGCCGGTCTCGATGGATCGTGGCCGCGTGGAGCAGGTGCTCCACAACCTCGTGGAGAACGCGGTGACCCACTCGCCCGAGGGTGGGACCATCACCCTCAGCGCGGTCCTCGCCGACAGCGCATTCGTGAGGGTCTCCGTCGCCGACACCGGCCCCGGCATGGAGCGCGACGCGCTCGACGCCGTCTTCGAACGCTTCCACCGCCTCGACCCTTCACGGGCGAGAGCGACAGGCGGCGCCGGGCTTGGCCTTACCATCGCCCGCCAGCTCATCGAGGCGCAGGGCGGCCGCATCTGGGCCGAAAGCGAGCCGGGCCGGGGCAGCACCTTCCTCTTCGAGCTCCCCCTGGGCGGCACTCCGACGTAGAGCCGCCTTCCCTCCGGCCTCTCCCCCTCCCCTGTAGGGGCGATTCACGAATCGCCCGCCCCCTCCGGGCCTTTCCCCCTCTGGAGAACGCCTTAAGCCTCCCTCCCTCTGGGAGGAGCACCTCAAACCTCCCTCCCTCTGGGAGGGACTGAGGGCGGGCACGCGCGGGGCGGCGTGGTCCCCTCCGGATCTCTTCTCCCCTCGGAGATCTTTGCACAACTCCCGCCGCTGGTTGGAAAACGGGTGGAGTGGGGTGGTCTTCCCTCTCCCCCTCGGGGGGAGATTTGAGAGAGGGCCGGGGATGGCGCGGGGCGGTCTTCCCTCTCTCCCTTTGGGAGAGACTGAGAGAGGGCCGGGGGTGGCGCGGCGGTCCCCTCCGGACCTCTTCTCCCCACGGGAGAAGATTGAGATGAGGGGCCCCCTCACCACCACCACGGGTCCTCGAAGCCCGCCACCTCGCACCCCACCCGTAGGGGCGACCCTTGTGGTCGCCCGCCCCTCATCACCACCAACCGCCATCGAAGCCCGTCGCCCGCCTCCCCTGTAGGGGCGCGTCGCGACGCGCCCGCCCCTCATCACCACCAACCGCCATCGAAAAACCCCCACCCGGATTCGCGACATGAGCCCCTTGACGGCCCCTTGCCAAGGACCTTATCGTTGCACTACGAACGTATGTGCTGCCCGTGGAGCATTGGTCAGCCTATGTTCAGCGCCTCCCGCGAGGGAGCGTGCACCCGCGCCGCGACGCCCTCCACGGCACTCCGGCGCCCGCGCCTCCCGTAAGGGAGCGTGCACCTTGCGCCGGACCGCCCGATTAGCGCGTCCGGCGCGCGCCTCCCGTGAGGGAGTGTGCAACTTGCGCCGGACATCCGACTAACGTGCCCGGCGCGCGCCTCCCGTGAGGGAGCGTGCACCTTGCGCCGGACATCCGACTGAGCGTTGGCCCGGTGCGCGCCTCCCGTGAGGGAGCGTGCGACCCGCGCCGGCGAGGCCCCTCGGGGCCTCGCCGGCGCAAAAAAACACAAAGGTAGAGCTGCGCCCAAGACACACCGCGGCAGGCACGCGAACCCCTTTTCCACCCTGAGGCACACGTTGGGTGAGAGCGGAGTCCGCCGTCTGCTACAATCGCGGCGTTTGGGCTTCCGGGCCGAATCCAGGGAAAGGAACGACAGCGCATGTGGAAGACGCGCGTCACCGAGATTCTCGGCATCGACTACCCCATCCTCGAAGGGGGCATGGCCATCGCCGGCAACGGCGAGCTTGCCGCCGCCGTCTCCAACGCCGGCGGGCTCGGCATGATCTCCTCCAACCCCGGTTGGGCCCCGCTCGAAGACCGCACCGAGAACGTCCGCCGGCACATCCACCGCGCCAAGGAGCTCACCGATAGACCCTTCGGCTGCAACTTCCCCATCTTCATCCTCTCCGACATTGCCGACCGTCACATCGAGATGCTGCTCGAAGAAGACATCAAGGTCGTCACCCAGTCGGGCGGCAACCCGAAGCTGCACACCAAGCGTTTCAAGGACGCCGGCATCACCGTGCTGCACGTCGTGGGCAGTGTGAAGCAGGCCCTCGCCGCCGAGGCGGCCGGGGTCGACGTCGTCGTCGCCGAGGGCTACGAGGCCGGCGGGGTGAACAGCCCCGACGAGACGACCTCCATGATCCTCACCCCCTGCGTCGTCGACGCGGTGAGCATTCCGGTCGCCACCGCCGGGGGCGTCGCCGACGGACGCGGGCTCGTCGCCGCGATGGCCCTGGGCGCGGAGGCCGTCCAGATGGGCAGCGCCTTCCTCGCCACCTACGAGTGCCACGTCCACGCCGACTTCAAGAACGCGATCGTCGACGCCGGGGACAACGGCACGATGATCACGCAGCGGGCCATCGGCCGTCTCTCCCGCAGCCTGCGCAACCCCTTCACCGAGAAGATGCGCGAGCTCGACCGGCGCGGCGACGCCGCGGCGATCAAGTCGTTCCTCGGCGAAGCGATGAACAAGGGCGACAAGACCAACACACCCACCATCGACGTGCAGTACCAGGGCCAGATGCAAGGGGACATCGAGAACGGCGAGGCCGCCCTCGGCCAGACCGCCGGCCTGATCCGCGAGGTGCGCAGTGCCGGCGACGTGGTCCGCGCCGCAATCGCCCAGGCCACCGAAATCCTGGAGCGCTTGGAGCGGCGCGCGCCGCCGGGCGTGGAAGGCGCGCCGGAGACCTTCCGGGCGCGAGGAGGCGCGGTATGAGCTTCGACGCGAGCGGCTTCGAAGAGATCACCTACGAGCGCATGGACAAGAAGGCGGTGATCACCCTCAACCGCCCCGAGGCGCTCAATGCCGTCAACCGCCGCATGGACGCCGAGCTCTACGAGGCGTTCAAGGAGATCCGCGACAACCCCGACATCTGGGTCGGCATCATCACCGGCCGCGGCTCGCGCGCCTTCTCGGCAGGCCACGACATGAAGGAGGACCCGTTCGAGGAAGGGACGGTATCGGTGACGCGGACCGCGCCGGCCCTCGGCGGCATCCAGAGCGAGACCAAGATCTGGAAGCCCATGATCGCCGCCATCAACGGCTACTGCCTCGGCGGCGGCCTCGAAATCGCCCTCGCCTGCGACGTCCTCATCGCCGCCGACCACGCCGAGTTCGGCCTGCCCGAAGTGCGCTGGAACCTGCTGGCCGCCGGCGGCGGACTCTCCCGCCTCCCCCGCGCCATCCCCTCGGCCGCGGCCATGAAGCTCATCCTGACCGGCGAGCGGATCAACGCCGAGCAGGCGCTGCAATGGGGCCTCGTCACCGACGTCACCACGCTCGACGACCTGCTCCCGCTGGCGCACCGCATCGCCGACCGGATGCTGGAGAACGCGCCGCTCGCCATGCAGTACGCCAAGATGATCTCGGTGCGGAGCATGAACGTCCCGATCGAGGACAGCCTAGCGATGGAGCAGGCGTGGATCCACGCCCTCCACTCCACCCAGGACTACGAGGAAGGCCTCGCCGCCTTCGTCGAGCGCCGCCCGCCCAGGTTCACCGGCCGCTAGCGCCAGGCGCCGTCCCCTAGCCCTGCTTGCCGCCGGTGAGGAGCGTGACGGCGTCGTCGACGGCGTTCTGGACCTTCTGCTCGTACTCGCCTTCGGGGATCATCACGCCCTCGATGAACGGGGCGGGGATCACCACGTAGGGATAGTCGGGGAAGCCGTGCATCCTGACGATCATCTTCCCCACACTCTTCACCAGCGTGTCGACGGCGAAAGCGGCGACGGGCAGGCCCTTGCTCTCGAACTCGATCGCGTCGACCCCAAGGGCCGAACAGCAAGAGCCTCAGGCCCCGATCGCGGTGAAGACGGCGTCGCAGGACTCGACGAGCTCGTCCACGGTCTCGTTGGGGGCGGGCTCACCGAAGTAGGCCTTCTGCTTGACCACGGTGCCCTTCAGGTCGAACCGCTCCCAGAGGATTTCCTCGACGCGAGTCATCATCTCGTCGGCGCCGGGGAAGCCGTTGCCTAGGATGCCGACCGTCTTTCCGTCGAGCGTGTCGAGGCGCGGGGCGAGCTTGCCGCCCTCCTCGGGCTGCCGCATCGTGGGGTTCAGGATGCGCATCGGTTCGTGGTCGTCCTTCATAGCTTCCCTCCGCGTCATGCGGTCTTCGCGCCCGCAGGCGTCTTAATCGGCTTGATCACCAGGTTCGGCCCGATGGGATAGGGCTTGATGATGACGGCGAATGCGCCGACGTCGCCGCCGGCCACGCCGATCAGATATTCGGTCTTCCGCGACGACCGGGCGTGGTAGACGTAGCGCTCTTCGTCGCCGGGCTCGATGATCGGCACGCCGTTCTCGTTGCTCCGGTTGATCGAGTTGAACTGCTCGCCGCTGAGCACCTGCTCGGCGACCTCGGGGTCGGCCTGCTGCGCCATGTAGAGGCTCCACCGGCCGATTCTCTTGAGCCGCGCCACCGTGGTCTTGGCGTTCTCTTCCAGGTACCGGACCAGGTCGCGCTTCGTCCAGCCCTCTTCGAGATACGGTCGCTGGAACGACGGGGAGACCAGGATCATGTGCGGGCCGGGCGCGAAGTAGCCCTCGCCGAGGTAGTGCGCGAGCACCGAGCTCAGGCCCTCGGCGGTGGTGACGTGGGGCATGCCATAGACGCGGATATCAACGGGCGGCTCCATGGCGCCGAAGGCGGTGATGGCGTTGACGCCGGGCTCGAAGCCGGCGAGGCTGCTCAGCGGCTCCCACGGCGTGTCCTCGATCTCGGCGACGACCATGCCGCCCATGCGGCACGGGTTCCCCATCGTCCCCTGCTGGACGCCGCCGACCTTGGCGTCGAGGCAGTTGGCCAGGGTCAGGCTCACCGCCCGGCCGATGGTGGCGTTGGCACGGTTGCCCGGACCGAGCACGTACATGCCGTTGTTCAGCCCGATCTCCTTCGCGATGGGACCGTTGACCATGAACGCCGGCCACGGGCTGGACGTGCTCGCGATGTGGTTCAGGTGGAACTCGGGGTCGGTGACCGCCTCGATGGCCGCGACCACCACGGGCATGTACTCCGGCTTGCAGCCGGCCATGACCGCGTTGATCGCCACCTTCTCGGCGGTGACGGCGCGGTTCCGCACCTGGTAGACGCCGACGACGTCGCCGGGGTCGAGCTCGACGTAGTCGAGGAAGCGGCGCACCATGTCCGGCGTGGGCGGGACGATCGGCAGGCCGTCGGTCCAGCCCTGCTCCCAGGCGTACTCCATCGCGGCGAGCGTGCCGTCGACGGCGATGGACTCGGATGTCAGCTCGCTCATGTGAGGCCCCTCGTTCAGACCCGCATGATAGCAGGCGGCCCCGTCAGGAGCGGGGGACTCCCGCCAGCGCGTCGAGGGCGGCGTTCCAGGACGCCTCGGCGTCACCGACGATGACGGGATGGGCGATGACCTGGCTCACGCCGTAGTCGACGAGGCCGCGCACCTTCTCCCGCACCGTCTCCGCGTCGCCCCAGAGCACGACCGCGTCGACCATGCCGTCGCTCCAGCCGGCAAGCTCCTTGGCCTCGGGATAGCCGGCGTCGGCGAACATCTGCGCGTAGAACGGCAGCCGGGGATAGATGCTGAGCTGCTTGCGCGCCGCCTCACGGACGGCGCCGGCATCGGTGCTGACACAGACCGGCGCATGGGCCACGAGGTCGGGCGTCTCGCGTCCAGCGCGCTTCGCCCCCGCCTGCATCGCGGGCAGCGCGACGTCGCGCAGGAAGACGTAGGGCGAGACCCAGCTGATCGCGCCGTCGGTGGCCTCGCCGCAGAAGTCGTAGGAGCCGGTGCGCAGCGCCGAGGCCATGATGGGGATATCGGGGATCGGCGAAATGCGGGCGTGGGCGCGGTAGTGGTAGCCGTCGAAGTCGACCGCACCCTCCCGAAGCAGCGCCTTCACGACATGGACGTACTCGCGGAGGTTGGTGAGCGGCTTGGTGAAGTCGTAGCCGAACATCGACTCGATCATGGGCTTGTGGCTGGGGCCGAGGCCGAGCTTCAGACGGCCCGGGGCAAGCGTCGCCAGCACCTGGACCTGCTGCACCGTAGTCACGGGATGCCGCGGCCAAGTGGGGATGATGCAGGTCCCCAGCGCGATGCGCTCGGTCTTGGCGGCCGCCGCCGCGTACAGGGTCAGCGCGTCGAATCCGGCCCCGCCGGTGGGGAGCCAGGCGGTATCGATGCCCTTCGCCTCGAGCTCCTGGATGCGCCCCACGATTCCACCGGCGTCGCCGAACGCGCCGACCGCCGCCGCCATCACGCCCACGTCGAGCTTGCTCATCGTGCCTCCTTGAGTGGGCGCCGCCCTATGCCGGGCGGCGCGCCAACCATAGCGCAAGGGCCCAAGCGCCGCCAACACCTGGGGCCGGCAACACCGGACGGCGGTTGACGCACCCCCATGCCCAACCTAAGCTTCGCCGGTGCGGCAGGGGTGCGCCCCCAGGAGGCTAGGGAATGGACCGTCGAGGCCAGTCATGGATTCTCAACACGTTCGTGGGCTCGATGGGGGTCGACGTCCTGCACCCCGGCGCGCGCAACGCCTTCGCCCTCCTCGGCTTCGCGGCCACCGACATCGACAAGGTCTACCGGCGCCTGCAGCGCGGCGAGATGATGCTGAAGGCCTTCGTCACCCAGGCGGCGGAGGTGGAGCGCAAGGCGCGCTTCGCCGAAGGCGAGGGATTCAACGCGGCGGCGGCCGGCCTCTACGAGCGGGCCGCGATGCTCTACGGGCGCGGCGCCTACGCCATCTTCCGCGACGACCCCATGAAGTTCGAGTACCACCGGAAGATGGTGGAGACCTACGACAAGGTGGTCTCCCTCTCCGGGCTGCGGGCGGAGCGCGTCGAGCTTTCACTGGAGGGCAAGACGCTCTACGGCATGCTCTACCTGCCCGACGCCCCGCGCTGACGAGAAGCTGCCCGTCATCATCCTGCTCCCCGGCATGGACATGGTGAAGGAGCAGTGGACGCGCATGGTGCAGGAGCAGGTGCTGCCCCTCGGTGTCGCCGCCTTCGCCCTCGACGGCCCGGGGCAGGGGGAGAGCCTGCTCCACGGGCTCAAGGTGTCGGTGACCAACTACGACGACGCCGGCAGCGCCGTCGTCGACTATCTCGTTGGCCGGCCCGACATCGACTCGGAGCGTATCTCCGTGTTCGGCTTCAGCTTCGGGTCGCACTGGGCGGTGCGGATCGCCGCCGCCGAGCCCAGGCTGAAGGCGACGGCGGGGGTCGAGGGCTGCTTCGGGCCGAAAGAGAACATGTTCAACGTCCAGCAGCCCAACTACCGCTTCAACTACATGTACATGTCCGGCGTCTTCGACGAGGAGGCGTTCGACAAGATGACCGCGGAGCTTGCGTTGGACGGGGTCGCGCCGAACGTCCAGTGCCCGTTCCTGATGGTGCAGGGCGAGTTCGACGAGCTCAGCCCCGCCAAGGAGACCCTCGACCTCTACGAGAAGCTGCCCGAGCCGAAGGAGATCTGGCTGTTCGAGGACGAGTTCCACCCGCTCGGCGGGGTCGCGGCGGAGCTCTACCCGCTGGTCACCGACTGGCTTGTCGCCCGCATGAACGATGCGCCCATCAAGCAGACCGATCGGCGCATCCTGCTGCGGCCCGACGGCTCGGTCATCGACGGCGACGCGTCGCCGACTTGGTGGAATCCCGACCGGCTCGTCGAGAAGGGCTAGGAGTCGGCCATGCCCAACGTCCGGTACTTCCACCACCCCGACGCGCCCGGCGGCCTGCCGATGGCGGCCCGGGCCGGCGACCTCGTCTTCTACGGCGGCGGCATCGCGGCGAGCCCACGCGACGGCGTCCCCGCCGAGGTCTACCCGCACTCGGAGATTCCCTACCACTTCTCCGGCATCCGGGCCGAGCTGCGGTACGTGTACGACACCATGTCGGCGGTGCTGCAAGAGGCCGGCTCCTCGATGACGCAGGGCATGAAGATCAACGCCTACATGAGGAATCTCGGCGACATCTTCAACGGGCTCAGCATACGAAAGGACTACTTCGGCGGGGAGACGCCGCCGCCGAGCACGATGATGTTCGTGCCGGAGCTTCCGGTGCGCGGGGCCTCGGTCACGACCGACCTCGTGGCCCTGGCCGACGACGCCTCGATTCCCCGCCAGCACATACACGACGCCACCGAGGGCGCGCCGCTCCCGCCCCACGAGAGCATCTGGGGACACCGCATCTACGTCAAGATGGCCCGGGGCGGCGGCTTCATCTTCACCGCGGGACTGGCCAACACGGCGGAGCAGGAACGCGGCTTCCACCACCCCGACTACCCCTACCACGCCGACCGCGGGGCCAAGGGGACGGAGGCCGTCCTCGACTACATGAAGTCGATGCTCGCCGAGGTCGGGGCCGGCATGGAGCACGTCGTACGCACGGAGATCTACCTCAACGACATGCGGTATCTCGCCGGGCTGGAGGAGGTCTGGGGGACTTTCTTCCCGGAAGACCCGCCCGCGCGGATCATCGCTCCCGCGGACTTCCCAACGCCAACGGGCCTCTGCGAAATCGAGGCCATCGCCATCGATCCCGAAGGTCCCTACGCCAAGCGCACCATCTCGACGTCCGACGCGCCCGCCTCCTTCGCGCATGAGCCGCAGGCAGTCAAGGCCGGTCCCTATCTGTTCCTTTCCAGTCAGATGGCGACGGATTGGCAGGGCGGGCTCGCCCCGGAGGCGCGGGGCAATCCGGCGCTCCCGCACCACGACTCGGCGATCAAGCGGCAGGCGCGGTACATCCTGAAGAACGTCGACGCCATCTGCCGCGCCGGGGGCGCGTCCATGGGGGACTTGGTGCGGCGGCGGGCCGTCTACCGCGACCTCGACGACCTCGGGCCGGCGGAGGCGGTGTGGCGCGAAGTCCTCGGCGACCGCGTGCCGCCGACGACGGCGTTCAAGGCCTCCACCGACCTCCCAGTGCCCGGGTGCAACGTCACGTACGACCTCGTGGCCTACGCCCCCGACTAGGGCAGGCCTAGGGCGCGTAGGCGATCAGATCGTACTGAACGCGGCAATCGGGCACGGGCAGGCCCGTCGATGTTTGGAAGATCGTGGTTGGTGGGAGGCGGTCGCCGAGCGCGTCCCGCCACGACGCCTCCGCCGCACCAAGATCGTCGAGCGAGACGTGTATCGCGCGGCGCCGCACGAGGTTGTCCAATGAAGCGCCGCCCGCACGGCAGATCGCCTCGGCGTTCTTCAAGACGTAGTCAGCCTCCCGCTTAATTGGCGAGGCGTGGTAGGGGAAGTTGGGATCGACGCGGGCCTCGGGTGCCAGTCCATGTTCGTAGTCGGTCGCCATGAGGCCGGAGAGGAAGAGGTACGGCCCCGCCCGCATGGCGTGCGGTTCGGGGCTCGGCGACTTGGGCGCGTCGCCCGCCATGATCGTCTCCTTGCGGTACGGCCCCGCCGGGTCAACCGCGATGAGCTCAATTTCGACCACGGTGTGCGGCGCAGGGAAGCCCGCCGGCACGACGATGCGGGCGGGCGGGTCTTCGGGGAAGAACTGAGGCCAGGCCTCGTCCAACCCGGCGAGGTTCCGCATATCGTGGAGGTGGATCTCTGCGCGCACCACGTCGGCCAGCGATGCGCCCATCTCCTGCAGCGAGGCTTCCAGGTCCCGCAGGGTGATCTCGGTGGAGAGCTTGGCCAGGTCGTGGCGGTAGGGGAAGTCGGGGTGCTCGGGCACCTCGGCGCCGGGGATCAGATGCCGCGTGTTGTTGGTGAGGCCCGCGGTGAAGATGAAGCCCCCGCCGCGGGTCGCCTTGATGTAGATGCGGTGACCGAAGACTTCCTCCAGCGGCGGGATCGGCGCGTCGTCCGTCGAGGTCGTGATGGCGACGCGGCCGAGCTCGGCGTCCGACGCGACGGCGATGAGGTCGTTGGTGACCGTCAGGCCGGGGACCGCGAGGGCCGGCACGTAGACCAGCGTGCTTGGGGGCGGCGCCTCGCCGCCGAAGTAGTCCTCGCGGAGGTTTAGCGCGTCGAAAGTCTCCTCCAACTTCGTCTGATAGGTGTTGATCTTGAGGGAGTCGCGCATGGAGGAGCCCAAGGACCCGAGCGCCCGACCCATGCGGCCGTAGATGTGCATGAGCTGCGCGCGGATATGGGACCAATGGTTGGGAAGCTCCGGGTGCGGGTGGATCTCAGGGGCAATTCCCGTAGCGGGATGCGCCGCCATGCCCCCGGAGAAGAAGACAAGGTCGCCGGCCCGCGCCGCCTCCGGGGGCGTTCCGGCCGGCGCGTCCGGCATGAGGGCGTAGCTGACATCTTCCAATTTCGGCATGTGTGCCTCTCCCTTTCCTATCTCTAGCCTGCGCGCGACAGGCGCGGGTCTAACGCATCCCGGAGGCCGTCGCCCAGCAGGTTGAGCGAGAGGACGACGATCAGTATCGCGATCCCCGGCGCCGTCGCCGCATGGGGCGCCGACGTGATGTAGGACTTCGACGCGGCGAGCATGGCCCCCCAGTCCGCCGTCGGTGGCTGTGTCCCGAGGCCGATGAAGCTCAGCCCCGCCATGAACACGATCTTCTGGCCGACGTCCAGCGTGAACAGCACGATGATCGGCCCCATGATATTGGGAAGGACGTGGCGCGTCACAATGCGGGCGTCGGAGGCGCCCACCGCCCTCGCCGCCTCGATGAATGGGTACTCCCGCAGGCTCAGCACCACGCCGCGGACAACCCGCGCGTAGATGGGAATGCCGATCACGCCGAGAACGATCACCGCGTTCCGCAGGCCCGGCCCCAGGCTCGCCACGACCGCGATGGCGAGGATCAACGGCGGGAAGGCGAGGAGGATATCGATCAGCCGCATCGACAGCAGGTCGGCCCACTTGCCCGTATAACCCGAGACCAACCCAATCACAAGCCCGAAGCCCATCGAGATGCCCGCCGCGGCGATGCCCGCCCACAGCGAGACGCGGCCTCCCCACACGAGCCTGGAGAGCATGTCCCGGCCGAGCTCGTCGGTGCCAAGGGGGTAGGCCGTCGTGCTGAACCAGGCGGTGAGACGCACGGCCGGTTTGAGCGCGTCGGGTTCGCGCAGCGGCAGGACCGGCGCGAGCAAAAGGGTAACCACCAGCGCCCCAAGCACGAACAGCCCCGCGAGCGCCAACGGGTTCCGACGCAGCGCATCCCAGAAAAGGCGCAGGAAGCCTTCACGGCCGGAGCCTCGGCCGGGGGGCGGTGCTAGCGATGCGGTCTGGGTTGCCATGTGCCGGTCAGCCGTACTTGATTCTGGGGTCGAGGTAGGCGTAGCTCAGGTCGACGATCAGGTTGATCAGGACAAACGCGGTAGCAGTCACGAGGGTGATCGCTTGGACGAGCGGGAAGTCACGCCGGCCGATCGCGTCGATCATGAAGCTCCCCACGCCGGGCCAGGCGAACAGGAACTCGATCAGGACCGAGCTGCTGAGCAGCGCGCCCAGTTGGACGCCCAACACGGTCACGACCGGTATGAGGGCGTTCTTCAGGGCATGGCGGTTGACGACGACCCACTCCGTCAGGCCCTTCGCTCTGGCGGTGCGCACGAAGTCCTGCCGGATGACTTCGAGCATCGACGATCTCGTCAGCCGGGCCACGATGGCGATGTTGAAGGCGGCGAGGGTCAGGGCGGGGAGCAGCAAGTGCTGCAGCACGTCGAGGACGCCACCGTCGCCGGACGGTGAACGCATCCCAGTCGACGGCAGCAGGTCCCACTGCACCGAAAAGAGGAGGATCAGCATGATGCCCAGCCAGAACCCCGGCATGCTGACCCCTATGAGCGAGACCAGCATGCTCGACCGGTCCATCCAGGAGTTCTGCCGGATGCCTGCCAAGACACCCAGGCTGACGCCGACCACCGTTGAGACGATGAATGCCGCCGCCGCCAGGATAAACGTGTTGACGAACCGGTCGAACACCTCACCCAACACCGGCGTGCGAAGCCAGATGGAGTCTCCGAGGTCGCCCTGAAGGGCGTTCCACAGCCATTTGCCGTACTGGACGTGGATGGCCTCTTCGAGCCCGAGCTTTGTCCGCAGCTCGGTGACGGCCTCCGGCGTCGCGGAGGGGCCCAGCATCAGAATCGCGGGGTCGCCGGGGGTCAGGTGAATCACCGCGAAGACGATCACCGACACGCCGAGCAGCGTCGGGATCAGCAACAAGATGCGTCGGACGGCGTACCCGGAAATGGCCTAGCTCCCAGAGACAGCAAAGCCGGGCTTCCACCCGGCTTTGCTCTGCGGCGCGGGCCGAAGCTCGCTCCTAGTTCACGGTTATGTCCTTCACGAAGTGCACCGAGTTGGCGTATTGCTCCAAGCCCGTAATGTCGGAGGTGTGCGCGATGATCCTCGGCAGGTAGACGATGCTGCCGTAGGGCGGGTCCTCCTGGGTCACTTCCTGCGCTTGGTCGTAGATCCGTTTCCGTTCGGCGGGATCGAACGTCGTCCGCCCTTCGTCCAGCAGCGCGTCGAGCTCGGAGTTGCCGTAGTAGCTGAAGTTGAACCCGTTGGGCGACTGGCGGCTGGTGGCGAAGAGGTTGGTGTACCAGTTGTCGGGGTCGGCAATGGAGGCAAGGATCGACGTCAACGCCATCTCTTCGATCTGCCCGCCGAAGAGCGCCCCGATGAACTCGGAGAACTCGCGGGTGTCGAGCGTCACCTCGATGCCGATTTCGGCGAGGCTCGCCTGGATCACCGTCGCGACTTCCGTCGCCTTCGGCAGGTTGGGAGCGACCGCCGCGAACGAGAGCGTCGTCTGGAAGCCGTCCGGATAGCCGGCCTCCGCCAGCAGTTCTCTGGCCTTGTCGAGGTTATAGGGGTGGCCGGCCACGTCCTGGTTCACCCATTGGCCGAAGCCGGGGCTGAGCAGGCCCTTCGCCGGGGCGGCGACGCCCTGTAGCAGGTCGTTGGCGATGGTTTCCTTGTCGATGGCGTAGTTGATCGCCTGCCGGACGAGCGGGGAGCCCAGCGGCCCCGCGTTGAGGTTGAAGCTGACGAAGTAGAGCAGGCGGATCGTCTTGGCGTTGACGGTGAAGGCCGCGTCCGCGTCCAGGTTGGCCAGCTCCTCCAACGGCGGGTCTACGATCATCTGCGCCGTCCCGTTTCTCAGGGCGGCGAGGCGCGCCGTGTCGTCGGGGATGGAGATGTAAATGGACTCGGCCACCTGGGGTGCGTCGCCCCAGTAGTCGTCGTTGCGCTCCAGGACGCGCCGCACACCCTTATCCCACTCCGCAAGCTTGTAAGGCCCCGTGCTGATCGGGTTCTCGATGATGTCACCCTGCAACTCGCGGATGGCCTTGGGGCTCAGGGTGGCCGTCGCGTTGGTGGACGAGAAGTCGAGCGCCGAGGCCGTCGGCTGCTTCATGTTCAGGCGTACTCTTTGGTCGTCAACGACATCGGCCGACTCGACCCAGGAAAGGAAGGTATTCCGGTAGGTGAAGTTGCCGTACTGGTGGAACTCATTCTCCGGATCGATCTGGCGATCGATGTTGAACTTGACCGCCTCGGCGTTGAACGGGGTACCGTCGTGGAAGTTGGCCGTGCGGAGCGTGAAGGTGATGCTGTCGCCCGCGGAGCCGATCGTCCACTCGGTCGCCATCGCGGCCTGGACGTCGCCACCCTCGGGGACTTCGTTGATAAGCGGGTCCGTTATCTGAACCAGGGTTATCGAGCAGGCGTTGTCAAGACACTGATGGGGGTCCTGGCTTTGCGTGTCTCCACTGATCGCCGTGACAATCGATACGGTCCGGTCGGGTTCGGGCGGCGGCGGCGTGGGCGTGGGGGCGGGCGTCGCCGTCGGCGCGGGTACCGGCGTTGAGGTCGGGGCCGGTGTCGGCGTCGGATCGGCGCCGCATGAGGCCACGACCAGGGCCACGATTGCCAGGAGGCCAACAACACCGAGCACGAACCGCCGTCTCTCGAACTGGAACATGGTCTAAGCTCCTTACCGCCTTGGCGACGCACACGCCGCGCCGGAACGCCCGAAAGGGGCCGGCGAGGGGCGCGCGCCCTACTTCCTACTGAAGAAGTCGCGAAGTGGGTGCGATGGTAGCGAACGCTTCTATGGGTGTCAACGAAGACCTTAGTGCAGTGACCGGAGCATATCGGCGCCCCTTTGCTACAATGCCGTCGCCTTATTCCGGCGCCGACGATTATGAAGTTCGGTCACTTCCTCTACCACGTCACCCTCGACCCCGAGCACGACGCGCAAGGCATCCGCGACGCACTGACCGAGGCCCGGCTGGCCGAGGACCTCGGCTACGACGCGCTCTGGTTCTCCGAACACCACTTCACCGGCGAGGTCGTGTACGCCGACCCGTTGGTCTTTGCCGCGGCCGTCGCCATGCAGACGAAGCGCGTCACGCTGGGCCTCGGGGTCATCGAAATGGCCTTCCACCACCCCGTCCAGACCGCCATTCAGACCGCGCTGATCGACAATCTCTCCGATGGCCGCCTCATCGTGGGGACGGCGCGTGGATCGAGCTACAACGCGTTCGAGTATATGGGCTTCGGAACGAGCATCGAAGAGCAGACCGGCCGCATCGACGAGGCGGAGGAGCTGCTCGCCCTGGCGTGGACGGGCAAGGACGTGCGCTTCCACGGCAAGCATTTCCAGGCCGAGTTTCCCGCCGTCAGGCCACGGCCCGTCCAGCAGCCGCATCCCCCGCTCTTTCGCGCCTGCGTCTCTGCCGGCTCCCTGACGACGATGGCGCGCCAGGGGAGGCTCGTGCTCCTGCGGACGTGGAACGCCAAAGAGGCGGCCGAACAGACGGCCCTCTACCGCAAGGTCATGTTGGAGGAAGGCTTTCCCGAGGAGCGGGTCGAGGCCAACCTCGACCAGGCCTGGGTGTGGCGCGACGTGTACGTCGCTGAGACAGACAAGGAAGCCGCCGACGAGTTCTTCCCCGGATGGCACCGCTACCAGCGGACGCTTAACCAGTACCGGGCGCAATGGAGTCCACCCGACCAACCGGTCTATCAATCGCCCGACATCATGCCCGCGCCCGACTACGCGGCGCGCCCGCACCCCGAGGCCTCGGACCCCTTCGTCGGATCGCCGGAGCGGGTAGCGGAGCAGATCGCGCAGCTCCAGGAAAGCGGAGTGCGCAACCTGATGATCACCCACTACGGCGCGGCGGTTCCCCACCAAAAGGCCGTCAAGTCGATGCGGCTGCTGGCCGAGAAAGTCTTCCCGCGGTTCCGCTAGACCCGCCCCGCGCGGAACGCTCAGCTCGCGGGGCCCTCTCGTAGGCGTGCTACAATCCCGCCACCTCTTTCGAGGCGCCCAGACATGAAATTCGGTCACTATCTCTTCAAGATAAATCTCGATCCTGAACAGGACGCGCAGGCGCTTCAGGATACCTTGGAAGAGGCCCGATTCGCCGAAGATCTTGGCTACGAGGCAGTCTGGTTCGCCGAGCATCACTTCGCCGGCGAGGTCGCCTACGCCGACCCCATCGTCTTTGCGGCGGCCGTCGCCAGGGAAACCAAGCGGGTCGACCTGGGCATCGCGGTCATCGAGATGGCCTTTCACCATCCCGTGCAGACCGCTATCCAGACTGCGCTGATCGACAACCTCTGCAACGGCCGGCTCATCGTCGGGATTGGCCGTGGCTCGAAGTACAACGCGTTCGAATACACGGGTTTCGGCACCACCATGATAGAGCAGGCCGAACGCATCGACGAGGCGGAAGAGCTTCTGAAGCTGGCTTGGACGGGCAAAGACGTGCACTTCCACGGCAAGTACTTCGACGCTGAGTTCGCCGCCATCCGGCCGCGGCCGGTGCAGCAGCCGCATCCCCGGCTCCACCGCGGCTGTTCGTCTGTGGAGTCGTTGGAGGCGATGGCGCGCCAGGGTAGGCCCGTGCTGCTCCGGACGTGGACCGCGAAGGAGGCCGCCGACCAGATCGCCCTCTACCGCGACTCCATGCTCGACGAGGGCTTCCCCGAGGAGTACGTCGAGGCCAACCTCGACCGGGCGTGGATGTGGCGAGAGGTCTACGTCGCGGATACCGACCAGCAGGCCGCGGAAGACTTCTTCCCACCCTGGCACCAGTACCAGCGCGACATGATCGAGTTCCGGGCCAAATGGAGCCCGCCGGACCAACCGGCCCGCCCCGCTCTCCCTATCAATCCGCCGCCCGACTACTCGAAGCCCCCGGACCCCGAGGTCTCGGACCCCATCGTGGGATCGCCGGCGCGCGTGGCAGAACAGATTGCCCAGCTCCAGGAAGGCGGCGTGCGCAATCTCATGATCACGCACTACGCGGTGGAGCATGACAAGGGCATGAAGTCGATGGAGATGCTGGCGGAGAAGGTCTTCCCGCAGTTCACGTAGAGCCTGGCGGGGCGCCTCGGGGCGGCCTCGTGGGCGTGCTAAACTTTAGAGGCTCCACCATATGCAGGGGTGTAGCTCAGCCTGGTAGAGCATCGGTCTCCAAAACCGACGGTCGTGGGTTCGAATCCTGCCGCCCCTGCCAGTTTTGCTGCTCGCGAGCGGGCGCGCCGGGGCCGCGCTAGGGGCGCGTAGAGCGCAAAGCGGGCCACACTTCCAGGGCGTTTCCGCCCATCACTTTGGCCCGCTCGTCCGGCGTGAGGAAGCTGAGCGACTCGCGGCCCATCTCTACGAGTTGAGGGTAGGGCGGCTCGTAGGTCGCGGAGAAGTTCGATCCCCACATGAGCCGGTCGACGCCGAAGCCGTCGACGAAGCGTTGGAGCACGTCCTTGATGTCGCCGGGGCCGCGGGAGGCGGTCAGATCGTTGGTGGGGGAGAACTTGAGGCGGAGGTTGGGGAACCTGGCGAGGTCGAAGATAGGGGCGGCGGTCTCGTAGGGCGGGCCGTCTTCGAAGGTCACCGAGCCGAGGTGATCGAGGGCGACGGTCACGTCCGGGAAGCGCTCTAGCATGGCGGCAAGCCTGGGGGCCCGCCGGACCTCAAGGAGCACGTCGACGGGGAAGCCGAGCTCGCGGGCGAGCTCCCAGACGGGGAAGGTCTTGGGGTCGTCGAGCCACTCGCCGCTGCCGGCCCGCGCGAAGAGGCGGACGCCGGTCATGCCCTCGTCCTCATTGAGGCGCCGGAGGGTAGCGGCGGCGTCTTCGGCCTCCATGTCGATGATGGGGATGGAGACGAAGCGTTCGGGGTAGCGGCGGGCGCTGAGGGCGGTGTAGCGGTTGTCATAGCCGTTGGCGGTGCGGGGCTGAACGAGGAGGGCGCGGTCAACGCCGCCTTCCTCCATGAGGGCGAGGAACTGCTCGACGGTGAAACGGGCCTCATCGACCCAGCTCAAGCGGCTCCTTCCGGGGACGAGCGGGTAGGTCTCCAGGTCGTCGGAGATGACGTGGACGTGGGTATCGACGATCACCGGCTCCTCCTCGGGCCGCGCCGGGCCGGCCCATTACCGCCTCCTGACATTGTAGACGGGCGAGCGGTCTGGCGGCCGCCGGCCTATGGCCCAACGCGCTCCATCACGATTTGGCGCAGCCGCCACTCGACCAGGGGCGTGTCGGCATCGCCCCGGACGATAGCGTCGAGGTCTCGTTCCATTCGGTCCAGCGTTACTGTATCCCAGTGTTCTCGTACGAAGTCGCGGCGCCGCCACTCGCCGAGATTCATGTGGAACATTCCGGCCGCTCGGCTTGCGGATACCTGGAGGCTCCTCACGGTACTGGTCCTACGGCGCGTTCCGTCCGGGCCGGCGGCCGCCTCAAGGCGGGGCCCAATGAAAAGGTCATTGCCCTGATGCTTCAACATCTTCTGCTGGATATCGAGATACGCGAGGAATTCGGGGTTGTCCGTCTCGATGTGCTCGACCTCCTCGATCAGGAGAAGGCCTCGCAGTCTAAGTTGCCCGTTCCAGAGCGCGACCGCCGCCTCCGGATCAGGCAGGTGGGTCAGCAAGAAGCGGCCGAATATGAGGTCAAACGGGCTATCAGGAAACGGGGCTGCCAGTATGTCGTGATGGTGGAAGGAGACCTTGGCGTTGGCGGTCGTCCGCGCATAGGCCAGGAAGCTCTCGGAGTTGTCGAGCCCGACGGTGTGCTCCGGCTTCAACGTGTCGGCTAGGAGATGCGTGGAGTAGCCGGGGCCGCAACCGAGGTCTGCCGCCCGCCGCGGCGGTGTCTCGACAGACTGCCGCATGAACTCAGCAGACGACTCCGCGAAGGTGTTCGCAAGGAGGGCAAGCCGCTGGGCGGCAAGTCCGGAATCTCCGAATGCGTACCCTGTCTTGGGATTGGTCATGTTGGGAGCCTACTCGGTAGCAGGCGGTTTGCGGGCGGCGCCGACGACGTGGGGGCGGACAGGGTAGGGGCCAAAGAGAAAGTGGTCGGCGTCTTCGAGGTCGAAGCCGGCGTCGACGATGGCCTGAAGGGTGTCCCGGTTGGGGTGGCAGCCGGCGGCAAGGTGCTTCCAAGGGAATGCGGTGGCATTCTGGAAGAAGGCCCAGCCCCGGTCGGGCGACTTGACGTGCTCGACGAAGCGGATCTCGCCGCCGGGGGCGAGGACGCGCCACGCCTCGGTGAGAGTCCGCGCCGGGTCGTCGACGCTGCACAGCATGAGGGTGGCGACCACGGTGTCGAACGATTCGTCATCGAAAGGGAGGGCCTCAGCGTCGACGTGGTGGACGTCGACTTCGATGCCGGCCGCGGCGGCCTTGGCCTTCAGGCGGCGGAGCATGTGGATGTTGGCGTCGGCGACGGTCAATGCGACGTCGGCCGCATAGTAGGAGAGGTTGGCGCCGGAGCCCGCGCCGATTTCGAGGACGCGTCCCCGCGCTCCGCCCGCGGCGCGTTCCCGGTATTGGGGATAGTAGGTTCGCTCGGCCCGGCTGAGGAGCGGATCGTAGACGGCGGCGAAGAGGCGGTAGTTCTTGGGCATGGTCGATTCAGCCTAGCGGAGATAGTCGCGCCCGCCAATGTTGGCAAGGTGTGACATCGGCCACTTTCGCATGCGGTTTCGAAACGTTTATAAAGAAAGTCGCAGGAATTGGCCCGCATGTGGAGGTGCAGGATGGTCCGTAAGAGCAAGCTCATGAAGCAAGTCGAGAGCCGGTACGACCGGCCCTTGGAGGAGCTGCTTCCCGAGCTGTACAACGAGAAGGGGCTGCCGGCGATGGCCGCCGAGTTGGGCGTGTCGAAGGGGACGGTCTGGTACTGGCTGCTGAAATTCGGGATCAACGTGCGGCGGGTGGCGCTGTCGCCGGGCGACGACGTCGAGGTGGTGCGGCGCTAGGCGCTGGGGTTAGAATAGCCCGCCGCGAGGTCACGCGCAGCGCGGCGGGTGAGGCCCACGCATGACGATGCAGCAGCCGCTGGACTTGGCCAAGCTGGCCGAGGCGCGGGGACGGGAGCCGCAGGACCGGCCGCCGGCTGACGTCGATCCGGTGACCGCCGAGGTCATCCGCGGGGCGATGGAGACGACGTGCGTCGAGGTGGCCACGCACGTCAGCCTGACGGCGACGACGCCGATCCTGAACCAGTCGAACGAGCGCAACGCCTCGATCATGGACTGGCAGGGGCGGCTGGCGGCACTGAGCGCGGGCGTGCCCCAGTTCATGCTGAGCTCGACGCTGCCGGTGCGCTTCGCCCTGGACTTCTTCGGGAAGGACGGGCTCGCCGACGGCGACGTGATCCTCTCCAACGACCCCTACCACGGCGGCGGACACCTGCCCGACTACAACGTCTTCGCTCCCGTGTTCGACGCCGACGGGGAGCTTGCGTTGGTCGTCTCGATCCAGTGCCACCACGGCGACACCGGAGGGGCGGCGCCAGGCGGCTACCCAATGGACGCGCTCGACGTGTGGGCGGAGGGCGTCCGCTTCCCCGCGGTGAAGATCATTGAGGCTGGGAGGGAGCGCCGCGACGTCCTGTACATGCTGCAGGCCAACAACCGCCTGCCGACGTACATGGGCGATATCCGTTCGCAGATCGGGGCGTGCCGCCTCGGCGTCCGCCAACTGAAGGAGTTGCTGGCGCGCTACGGCACACCGACGGTCAAGCGGTCCGTTGACTACATGATCTGGCACTCGGAGCAGAGGTTCCGGGACGAGGTCCGCAACTGGCCTACAGGGGTCTTCGAGGCCGACATCTACGCCGACCGCGATCCGCAGGGCAATGAGGACATCCACGTCCACTGCGCGGTGACGGTCCACGACGACGGGCGGCTGACGGTGGACTTCGACGGCTCGGACAGGCGCGACAACCTCGGCTCATACAGCGCGTTCGGGAACACGCGGGGCTACGTCGTCTCGCAGCTCGCGGCGATGATGGACCCGAGCATCCCGAAGAACGAAGGCTTCTTCAACAGCATCGAGATCCGCGCGCCGGAGGGGACGTGCGTGAACCCCCGCTACGGCAAGACGGTGGCGGCGGGGACGCATCACCCCGGCAGCGAGGTGGGCGAGGCAATCGCGGTGGCGCTGTCGCAGGCCGTGCCGGAGCGGGCCTGTCCACAGGTCTACAAGCTGGCGAGCCCCACGGTCATCTTTGGGCAGCATCCGCGGACGGGCCGCTTCTTCGTCGATCAGGGAACGGACACCTACGCCGGCTACTGCGGGGCCATCGAGGGGCAGGACGGCTGGGGAGCGCGCAACTGCAACTCCGGCAACCTCATGCGTTCGCAGGCTGAGGTGCAGGAGTCGACGTACCCCATCCGCTTCGTCACCCGCGACATCACGCCCGACACCGGCGGGCCGGGGCAGTGGCGGGGCCATCCCGGCAGTCTTTATGTGAAGCAGCTGCTCTCCGACGTGGTGGTCAACGCGTGGATCATGGGGGTCAAGCACCCCGTGCCCGGCATCGCCGGGGGACGGGAGGGAGCCCCGAACCATCTGATCATGCGCGGCGGCGGCCCCGATGCCTTCGAGGTGACGTCCACGGCGTTCAAGACGCCACACGCTCCGGGCGAGGCGATCATCTACCAGTTCGGCGGCGGCGGCGGCTGGGGCGACCCGCTCGACCGCGACCCGGAGGCGGTCCGCGAGGACGTGCTCGACGAATACGTGTCAGTCGAGGGCGCCCGCCGCGACTACGGCGTCGTGCTCACCGTCGACGTCGATGACGAGTCGCTCGCCGTCGACGACGCGGCAACCGACGCGCTCCGCGCCGAACTGCGCGCCGACCCTGAACTGCGCCGGCGTCACTGGCAGGAGCGTCTCGACGCGCTCCGCCAATCGGCGGAGGAGAACGCCCGGCGCATGGCCGAGGCGCTGGGCGGCTAGCTTTCCATGATGTCGCCGGCGTCGACGACGAGGGTCTGGCCGGTCATGAGGGCGCTGTCGTCGGAGGCGAGGTAGAGGGCGGTGCCGGTGAGGTCGTAGGGTTGGAGCGTCTTGCCTAAGGCCTTGAAGTGGCGCTTGGCCTCGATGGCCTTCTCTGGCAGCACGCGCAGGGTCGCCTCGGTGAGGGTCGTGCCGGGGGCGATGGCGTTGACGCGGATGTTGTCGACGCCCACGGTGCGCGCCATCGACTTGGTGAGGTGGACGACGCCGGACTTGGAGAGGCCGTAGGCGTAGTTGGGGAAGGTCTTGGCGGGCCGGAATGAGACCTGCGACGGGTAGGCGGCCACCGATGCGATGTTGATGATGGAGCCGCCGCCCCGCTCCCGCATGAAAGGGAGCACGGCGCGGCTGCAGATGAGAGTGCCGACGAGGTTGACGTCGAGCACCTTCCGCAGGTACTCGACGGAGTAGTCGCGGAAGTCGAGGTCGTAGTAGATCGCGGCGTTGTTGACGAGGACGTCGATGCCGCCGAAGCGGTCGGCCGAGAGTTGGGCCATGCGGTCGGCGCTCGCCTCGTCGGCGACGTCGGCCTCGAGGGCCATCGCCCGCCCGCCGGAGGACTCGATCTCGACGGCGACCGCCTGGGCTTGCTCGGTGCGAAGGTCGGCCACTACGACGGCGGCCCCCTCGCCGGCGAAGCGCAGGCAGTACTCGCGTCCAATCCCCTGAGCGCCGCCGGTCACGATGGCCACTTTGTCTTCAAGCAGCATGGTGACTCCTTGGTGTTCTGCCGATCCGGCCTGGGGAATAGCCTCTATGTCGCCGCTCCTTCAATCAAGCCGACGACGATGGCGGTCAGGACGAATGATGGGATGGCGGAGAGCAGGACTACAAGGACTGCCCGCCACGTTGAGGTGTAGTCCAACGCCTGCCGCACGGCAATCACCATGGCCAGGATGCTCCAGATGAAGGTCACAAGAAAGATCACCAGTCCGAGCACCGGTATAAACAGGAAGATGCTCAATATGCCCGGGGTCTGAGCAAATCCCGTGGTGCGCGCCAGTTCTCCCCAGTTGGATTCGGTCTGCTCGGTCTTCAGAATCGTGGTCCCGATGATCATGGCAAAGAAGGCCCACAACGCCCAACTCACCACGCCACCAACGATGCCGACGACGAGCGCCTCGACAAGGTCGAAGTCGTCGCCGGCCAACAGCGCGCCGGCGATACCTGCGACAGTTACGAGGAGCACCACGAGCAGCGCTTGTCCCGTGGCACTGCGGTCGGCTTCGATCTCCTCGTAGGTAGCTGCGTCCAACCCGGCGGCGCCGAGCATCCTCTCGATCATGGGGTCACCTCTGGTAGGGAGATGTGGGGCCGACGCCGCACTCTCGGGGCGTCGGCGACATGGTACTACGTTGAAGGACTGGCGGGGGCCGAGTCACGACGGGCCTAGGCCGTTTCCTTGCGGAACATCCAGGTGGTCCAGGTGACGAAGATGAGGGTCCCACCGACAAGGACCCAGAGGCCGGGCAGGATGGTGCTCCAGGCCCAGCCGTCGATGACGAGGGCGCGGAGGGCGTCCATGACGTAGGTGACCGGGTTGAGCTGGACGGCGACCTTGAACCAGCCGCCGAGGAGCTCGACGGGGAGGAAGGCGGTGGTGATGAAGACGAAGGGGAAGAAGATGATGAAGGAGGCCTGCATGGCCTGGGCGCTCTTGGTCTTCAGGGCGATGAGGATGCTAAGGCACGACCAGATGAGGCCGAAGACCGAGGAGGCCAGCAGAAGCACGATGACGCCGAGGGCGCCGGTCTCGAAGGTGACGCCGAAGGCGAACGCGATGATGATGACGACGAGCCCCTGGAGCAGGCCGCGCGTGGCCGCGACGAGGAGCGCCCCCGCCAGGATCGAGAGGCGGTTGATGGGCGCGAGGAGGAGCTTGTCGAGGTAGCCGGACAGCATGTCGGTGACAAGGGCGAGGCCGGCGTCGGCGGAGGTGAAGAGGATCGCCTGCACGACGATCATGGGAGTCAGGAAGGCCTGGTAATCGTCGGTGGGGAATTCCGGCAGGAAGATCAGGCCGTCGAAGCCGGCGCTGAAGATCACGAAGAAGAAGGCCGTGATGAAGAGGGGCGGAATGATGATGACCGGCTGCAGCATCCAGATGCGGATGTTGCGCCGGTAGAGGTAGAAGGTCTCGGCTGCTAGTCGGAGCATCAGCGGTTCTTGAGGCCGAGGAAGGGACGGAATAGGGCGTCGCCGCCGCTGCCGGAGCCCGCGTCGGAGCGGATCGAGCGGCCAGTGAATTTCAGAAAGACGTCGTCGAGAGTGGGCTCGGAGACGGAGACCGAGGCAACGGGAACGCCGCGCTCGTTCAGCGTCCGCATCAGGTTGGCCGCCGCGGAGCCGCCGTCGTCGACGGTGATCTGCAAGCAGTCGCCGGTCCACGAGGCGTCGTGCACGTAGGGTTGCTCGGCGACCAAGGCTTGGACGCCATCGGGATCGCTGGGGGCGTCGGCGCCATCCTCGGCCGCGACGGTCAAGGAAACAACATCGCCGCCGACCTCGTCCTTCAGCGAGTCGGGGGTGCCGCGCGCCACGATCTTGCCCTCGTCGATGATGGCGATACGCTCGCAGAGGCGGTCGGCCTCCTCCATGATCTGCGTGGTGAGCACGATGGTGACGCCCTCATCGTTGAGCTGCTTGAGGTAGTCCCAGATGGCGAGGCGGCTCTGGGGGTCGAGGCCCGTGGTGGGCTCGTCGAGGAAGAGGAGCGGCGGCTCGTGCACCAAGGCGCTCAACAGATCGACGCGCCGGCGCATTCCGCCGGAGTAGGCCCCCACCTTGCGGTCGGCGGCATCCTCCAGGCCGAGCAGCGCCAGCAGCTCGTCGGCGCGCTCCTCGGCGCGGCGGCGCGGAAGGTTGTAAAGCAGGCCTTGGAGCCGGAGGAAGTCGCGTCCCGATGCCAGGTCGTCGAGGCCGACCTCCTGAAGAGCGAAGCCGATATTCTCGCGGATGGCCCCGGGGTGGCGATCGATATCGTGGCCGGCGACGGTCACTCCTCCCGAGGTCTTCTTGAGAAGGGTGCCGAGCACCTTGAGCGTCGTGCTCTTGCCGGCGCCGTTGGGGCCGAGAAAGCCGAAGAACTCGCCTTTCGCCACGGAGAAGGAGATGCCGTCGACGGCTCGCACGCCGCCGGGGTAGACCATCACCAGGTCTTCGACCTGGAGCATCGGTTCGTTTGTCATCGAGGGCGAGGGTCCAGTCCTTTCGGCGCCGTTGGTAGGCGGCGGCTTCGCCGACCATCCACTTTAACACGGGCGGCAGGCTAACACGGCGCCGCCGGGAGGCGGAAGGGGCCGATGTCAGGGCACGTCTCTCGTTATAATCACCGGCAGACCGCGCCGGAAGGGGCGCGCGAGGGAGAGGCGATGGTGAAGATCTCGGTTGGCCTGCCGACGGACAAGGTGCATTTGGGCAACGAGTTCAACAGCGGCGAGGGCGTGATGGAGATGGCCCGCGTTGCGGAGGAGGCCGGCTTCGACGCCGTCCACGTCACCGATCACCCCTTTCCGGAGGACGCCTGGATGGCCTCGGGCGGGCACCACGCGCTCGACCCGTGGGTGCCGCTCTCGTTCGCGGCGGCGGCGACTAAGACCATTGGGCTGCAGACGCACATCCTGGTGCTGCCGTACCGAAATCCCTTCCTGACGGCGAAGTCGGTGGTGAGCCTCGACGTGCTCTCCGGGGGGCGGGTGATCGTCGGCGTGGCGGCGGGCTATCTGGAGCCGGAGTTCGACTCGTTGGGCGTCGATTACGCCGAACGCAACGAGTTGACCGACGAAGCGATCGTCGCGATGAAGCGAGCATGGACCGAGGACGGCATCTCGATGCAAGGCCGGCACTTTTCGGTGCAGGGCCATTCCATGCTGCCGAAGCCGCGGCAGAAGCCGCATCCGCCGATCTGGATCGGGGGCAACAGCAAGCGGGCGATACGGCGGGCCATCGACCTCGCCGACGGCTGGATCCCCATTCCCAACTTCAAGACGACGGTGGCCCGGCGCAAGACGCCGGCCATCGAAAACCTCGACGACCTGCAGGGCCGCATCGACTACGCCCGCGAGTACGCGGAGAGCACCGGTCGCACCGCTCCGCTCGACATCGTCTTTGTCCCCTTCGGGCTCGGCGACTTCCGCAATCCCACATTCAGCCCCGAGGAGTTCCTCGACAACGCAGGGCGGCTCCGGGAGATGGGCGTGACGTGGCTGAGCGTGAACCTGCCCAGCGACAACCGCGCCGTCCTGCTGGAGAGTATGCGGCGCTTCTCCGAAGAGGTCAGGTCCAAGCTCGGCTAAAGCCCGAAAGGAGCGCACCATGCCGTTGCATCCCCAAGCCGAGGCCATCGCCCGCGCATTCGCGGAACGTGTGGCGGCCGCGACCGGCCCGGCGCCGACCGTCGAGGCGCGCCGCGCCATGGTGGACGCGTCTCCGCGCCAGTCGGGGCCGGAAATGGCGCTCGTTGAGAACCGGACGGTCAAAGGGCCGAACGGCGAGGTGCCGGTCCGGGTCCTCGTGCCGCACGGCGAGGGACCCCTTCCGGTGGTCATGTACTTCCACGGCGGCGGCTGGGTGATCGGCACCGTCGACTCAAGTGAAGCGCTGGCTCGCAGCATCGCTGAGGCGAGCGGCTGCATCGTGGTGTCGGTCGAATACCGGCTCGCCCCGGAGCACAAATTCCCCATGGGGCTGGAGGACTGCTATGCCGCCACCCGCTGGGCCGCGGAGGAAGCCGCCTCGTTCGGCGGCGACGGCTCGCGGCTGGCGGTGAGCGGGGACAGCTCCGGCGGCAATCTGGCCGCCGCGGTGTGCTTGGTCGCCCGCGACCGGGGCGGGCCCGCCATCGCCTATCAGGCGCTCATCTACCCGGTGCTCGACCGCAATTTCGAGACGGCGTCGTATGAAGAGAACGCCAACGGCTACCTGCTGACGCGGCGCATGATGGTGAGCAACTGGCGCGACTATCTCGACCGTGAGGAGACGGCCTCCAACCCCTACGCCGCGCCGGTGCAGTCGAAGGACGTGTCGGGGCTCCCGCCCGCTTACGTGCTGACGGCCGAGTACGACCCCCTACGGGACGAAGGTGCGACCTACGCGGGCATGCTGGAGCGGGCCGGCGTGCCCACCCGCTACGTCTGCTACGAGGGGATGGTGCACGGCTTCTTCGGCTTCACCGGCCAGGTCGACATGGCATCGGTTGCCGTGGCCGATCTGGGCGCGGCGCTGCGCGAGGCGCTCAGGGCCTAGGGCGAGGGGCAGCCGGCGCCTGCGCTAGGTCCGGTCGGCTAGGACGAAGCCGCCGATGTACATGAGCGCGGTGCCGACGGTGAGCTCGACGACCGCCCATCCGGCGCCGAATGCGATAAAGATAAAGAGGGCGCCGAGCGACCAGGCCAGGAATACCAGGCCCCAAATGGCTTGTTCCATTCCAATCCTCCCTTAGCGGACCCCGTGGGGCCTATCGCGCAGTGGGCCGGTCGTTCGCGTTTCGACGTCGTTTAGCCCCCGAGCCATATCCTGCCGGTGAACGCGTACTCGAGCGGAAGTGTGATAAGGAGGCAGAGCGCGATGAAGCCAAAGGCCACGATGAAGAACTCTTTCATGCCGCTGGTTTCCATGGTGCGTCGGCCTCCTCGTGGGGATGCACTCGCCCTGAGGGACGAGCTAGCGGAGTCTTCCTCCACCGCCTCTGAGCCTGGGATCGAGCACGTCCCGCACCGCGTCGCCCAGCAGGTTGAAGGAAAGGACGGAAAGGCTGATCAGGATCGCGGGGGTGATCGCCAGCCAGGGGAACTGTTCGTAGTCGTGGATCGCGTTGACGCCGGAGCCCGCGTTGCCGCTGATCATGGCGCCCCACGACGGGTCGGTGGGCTTGGCGCCGGCGCCGAGGAAGCTCAGCGAGGCCTCGAAGATGATCGTCGCGCCGAGCAGGATCGACGCCTGGACGATCACCGGGGCCATGGCGTTGGGCAGGATATGGCGGAACATGACGCGGTAGTTGGATGCGCCGAGGGCGCGGCTCGCCTCCACGTAGGGGTTCTGTTTCAGTGAGAGCACGGTGCCGCGCACGACGCGCGCCGTCGTCGGTATCAGCACCACCGCGATGACGAAGAGGGCATTCTGGATGCTGGGCCCCTTAATCGCGATGATGCCCAGGGCCAGGATGAGCGCCGGGAAGGCCTGGAGGGCATCGATGAAGCGCTGGACGATGAAGTCGAGGGGGCCTTCGAAGAACCCGGTGACCAGACCGATCACCGTGCCCGTGCCCGTCGAGATCGCCACCGCGAGAATGCCGACGTAGAGCGAGATGCGCGCGCCGTAGATGGCGCGGGAAAGGACGGAGCGTCCGAGGTTGTCGGTACCCAGCCAATGGTTGAGGTTCGGCGATTCGTTCGCCTCGGTCTTCACCTCGATAAGCTCATACCGGGTGCCGTCGGCCGCAATATGGCAGAGTTCCTCCTTGCTCGCGCATTCCTCTTCGGTGAAGGTCACGCACTGCCCCGGATTCGCGCTGCAAAACTCCAGGGTAGTAGTGTTGCTGGCCACTGAGTATTGCACGTCGCCGGCAGCGAACTCTTCAACCAGACACGACCCCGGCAGCGCGTCGCAGAACTCCTTCGTGGCCAGGTTCCGCTTCCTAACCTCGAAGAACTGCAGCTCGCCGTCCTGCTCGATGCACGCTCCCGGATTCGCGTTGCAGAACTCGACCGTGGTGAACGACTGCAACGTCACGGAAGCCGAGGCAATCTTCGGCGCCTGTGTTTGCGGGGCCGGCGGATCCTTGACAGGGAAGAGCTGGTCGGGGTCGTACGGAGCGATAAGCAGTGGCCCGAAGATCGCGATGACGACCAGGGCGAGGATGATGAGGGCCGAAAGACCGCCCAGCGGCTTGTTCCTAAGGAAGCGCCAGTACCAACCGAGGCCGGCAACCAAAACGCCAATGGAGTGCACGATGAGGTAACCGGGCGTTATCGGTTGTTCTTCTTGTTCTTCGCGGTCGATCACGGGCTATTCATACCTGATGCGCGGGTCGAACCATCCATAGGAGAGGTCGACGAGTAGATTGATGACGACGACGAAGACGGAGATGATGAGCACCCCCGATTGCACCATCGGCAGGTCCCGCCCGTTGATCGCTTGGATCAGTGCTCGGCCGAGTCCGGGCAGGTTGAAGATAGTCTCGATGATCACGATGCCGCCGAAGAGGAAGCCCATCTGGCTGCCGACGACGGTGATCACGGGGATGAAGGCGTTCTTGAGGACGTGGCGGACGATCACCGACCGCTCACGAAGTCCCTTGGCCCACGCGGTGCGCACGTAGTCCTGCCGCAGGACCTCGAGCATTGTCGAGCGCAGCATCCGCATGGTGATGGAGGAGAGGCGGACGCCGACGATGAGCGCCGGCGTCATCATGATCTTGAGGTTCTCGCCGGGGTTCTCGAAGAACCCCGAATAGGTGAGGGGCGGCGTCCAATTGAGCCAGATGGCGCCAAAGAGGATCACCATGGAGCCGATGATGAAGTCGGGGATCGAAAGGCCGCCGATGGAGAAGAGGCGGCCTAGATAGTCGCTGAGGCTGTCCTGCCGGATTGCCGACCAGACCCCGATGGGCAACGCGACCAACAGCGAGATGACGAGCGCGATAGCCCCCAGTTCGACGCTGACCGGCACCGCCTTCCAAAGGATATCAGACACCTCAATGCGCCCCGGGGTGAGCGATTGGCCCAGGTCGCCCGTGATGATACCCCCCCACTCCGCATCACAACCGGGGATTTTGATGCCAATCCAGTCGAAGTACTGACAGTGGAAGGGTCGGTCGAGGCCGAGCTCGGCGCGGATCGCCTCCAACTCCTCTTGGGTCAGGGTTGCGTTAGCCTCGGCCGCCGACTGGATGACCGCGTCGCCTGGGGCGAGGCGAAGAAGACCCGCGGCGATCAACGTCACAAGAATCAAGACGGGGATCATGATGATCACCCGTCGAGCGGCGTATTGGCGCATAGTAGGGTTGTTTTCCTAGACTGCGAGAGCCGAAGCCGGTTACGTTAGCGTTTGGGTGGGAGTTGCCGCCACTCCCGTTCAGGCGCAAGCGCTGTCGAAGGGTATAGGCGGCCCCTATGTTTGTCAACGATTCCCCGCGACGGCGCGAAGCCTTGACAGGAAGCGGCGGGGCTCCTAGATTCCGAGCATTCCGTGACGCGGGAGGCCCGCCATGCCGTTCGACCTGAAACAGTTCCTGGAGCCCTCGACGACCGCCGTGCTCGTGAGCGAGTGCCAGAACGGCGTGATCGGGGAGGGAGCGGCACTGGAGGGCCTGGTCCGTTCGATCCGCGACAGCGGGAAGCTGAACAACATCGCGCGCTTCCTCGACGCGGCGCGCGCGGCGGGCGTGAAGGTCTACCACTGCACGGTCGCGAACGATTCGGACGGGTGGGGCACGGCGGACAACACGCCGCTGCGCATCCGGATCGCCAGAGTGAAGAACATCGACAAGGGAACGGGGATGAGCCGGGGGTCGGAGGCGGCGCGGATCGTCGACGAGCTTACGCCGAAGGAAGGGGACATCGAGGTCTGCCGCGGCCATGGGATGACGTCGTTCTACCAAAGCGGGCTCGACAACTACCTGCGCAACACGGGCATCAAAACGGTGATCTTCTGCGGCGTCTCGGTGAACGTGAACATCACCGGCTCGGCCATCGAGGCGGTGAACCGGGGCTACGTGGCGATGTTCCCGACCGACTGCATGGCGGGCGACCCGCCGGAGTACGCCGAGCAGGCCATCCGCTACTGCCTGCGGAACCTGGGCTTCCTCACCACATCGGACGCCATCGCCGAGACGTGGAACGTGCCACTGGGCGCCTCGTAGCGGCCCAAGGCGCCTTGGATGAAGGCCGCGTACGAAATGCCATAACATGTGGTATACTGATCGGCGTCAGTTGACGTGAGCCTTCGGGCTCGCTGGCGGAAAAGCCCCCGTGGAGCCGTCAAGCGCATCAGGTCTGGCCACACGCAGGTCCCCGAGGGGCCTTTTTTTGTGGCCGTAAAACCGGCTTGTGAACCGCGGCACAAACGCCCATAACCCCCCATGCCAGAGCCAGCCGAGTCCGGCGCCGCGCGCCCCAATAACCAAGAACGCGAACGCCCGCGCATGCCTGAGGGCGCCCCGCAATCCGACAAACCCTTCTGAAGAGAGAGGCCATGGAACAGCACCGAGACTTCGTCGTGCGCTTCGCCGGAGAGGGCGGACAAGGAATGGTCACCGCCGCGGAGGCCTTGGCGCAGGCCGCCTCCCAGGTGGGCTATCACACGATGACCTTCGTCACCTTTCCGTCCCAGATCGTCGGCGGCCCCACGTGGGCCCAGGCCCGGATCTCTACGGAGCCGGTGCTCACCTCCGGCGACTCCCTCGATGTGCTCGTGGCCTTTAATGAGAGTGCTTATGAGACGCACCGCGACGAGGTGCGAGACGGAGGCGTGGTCGTCTATGACTCGGCGGCCTTCTCCATCGACGACGACCCGTCCGTGCTGGGCATTCCCTTTGACGAACTCGGCCGCTCGACGGGCAACCTGCGCGCGGCCAACATGGTGGTCCTCGGCGCTCTCGCCCACCTGGTGACCTGGCCGGAGAACTACCTCGCGGACTTCGTAAAGGCGCGCTTCAGCCGCGGCCGCGACGACGACGAGCAGATCATCAGCTCGAACATCCAGGCGCTGGGGTTGGGACGCGACGAGGCGGCGAAGTCCACCTTCTCCCTCGGCGAGCTCGAACCGCCGACGCCGTCCAACGTGCCGCAGATCAACGTGCGCGGCAACGATGCGATCTCCCTGGGCGCCGTCGCCGCGGGGCTCGACGTCTTCGTCGGCTACCCCATCTCGCCGGCGACGACGATCCTCGTCTTCATGGAGCAGAACCTGGTCGGCGAGGGTAAGTTCGTCTACCAGGCGAGCTCGGAGATCGAGTCGATCAACGCCATCGTCGGCGCGGGCTATGCGGGCAAGAAGGCCATGACGTCGACGGCGGGGCCGGGCTTCTCGTTGATGAGCGAGGGGATGGGCCTTGCCTGGATGGCGGAGATCCCCCTCGTGGTGGTCGACGTGCAGCGCGGCGGCCCGGCGACGGGACTCCCGACGAAGACGGAGCAGTCCGACCTGCTGGCCGCTCTGAATCCCTCGCACGGCGACGTGCGCATCCCGGTCATCGCGCCGGGCTCCGTGGAGGAGTGCTTCTACGCCGCCGTCAGCGCGGTCAACTGGGCGGAACGCTACCAGGGGCCCGTTGTGCTGCTCTCGGAGATGATGCTGGCCGAGCGGCGGCAGAACATCCCCAAGCCCGACCTGAGCAAGGTCGAGGTCGAGACTCGCCGCGTCTACAAGGGACAGAACGGCTATCTGCGGTACGACGGGACGAGCGTAAGCGACATGCCCCTGCCCGGCGGGCCCGGCGCCTACGTGGCCAACGCCAGCGAGCACGACCCAATGGGCGACACCACGCACATGCCGAGCCGCCACGTTGAAATGACGGAACGCCGGTTCGCGAAGCTGAAGCTGCTGGAAGACGGCACCTACGAGTCGGAGGACGAGAACGCGTCCATCGTCGTCATGCCGTGGGGCGGGTCGAAGGGCTCGGCCCGCGAGTCGTACGACGCGCTGCGGCGCCAGGGCTTCAACATCGGCTGGCGCTACACGATGTACCTCAACCCGCTCCCGCCGGCGCTCCTCGACGATCTCCGGAGCAAGGAGCTGGTGATCGTCCCCGAACTGAACTACCTCGGCCAGTTCTCCTCCGTGCTGCGGGGGCTGGGCGTGCGAGCCGAGTCCATCACGCAGTACACGGGGCTGCCGTTCCGGCGTCAGAACCTCGCCGCCAAAATCAAAGCGCGTCTGGAATCAGGCAAGAAAGAAGGCGTGACCGTATGAGTAAGCGAAACCCCGAATACGACTTCGAGTGGTGCCCCGGCTGCGGGGACTTCGGCGTACGGCGCGCGCTCGAGTTCGCGCTTCGGGACTGGCTGATCAAGACCGAGGAGCCGGCGGAGCGGACGGTCATCGTCGCTGGGATCGGCTGCTCGGGCAATATGGTCCATCTGCTCGAAGCCGACCAGTATCCCTTCGGGATCCACGGCGTCCACGGGCGCACCCTCCCCATCGCGATGGGAATCAAGATGGGGCGGCCGGAGCTCAACGTGGTGATCGTGGCCGGCGACGGCGACTTCCTGAGCATCGGCGCCGAGCACATCGGCCCGCAGGCCGCCCGCAACCTCGACGTCACCGCCGTGATCATGGACAACGGCGTCTACGGCCTCACCAAGGGTCAGAGCTCGCCCACGACCGACTTCGAGGCGGTTACGTCGACCACCCCCTTCGGTAAAGTGGAAACGAAGATGGACCCGCTGGACTACTACCTGACGCTCGGGGTCTCTTACGTTGCCAACTCCTACTCGAGCAAGGTCAAAGACCTCGCCGGCCTGATCACGCGCGGCATGGAGCACCGCGGCTTCTCGATGGTGCACGTGCAGTCACCCTGCACGACCTACAACGACACGCACGAGATGCTTCGCGGCAACCCCCGCAAGGGCATCAGCCCGCTCACCTGGGACATCGGCGACGACCACGACTCCACCGATCTCGAACAGGCCCGCGCGCTCACGCGCGAAGGAGGGGTCCCGCTGGGCGTCCTGTACGAGCGGGCCGACTCGGTGCCGTTCCACGAGCAGGTGAAGAGCCACGCGTCCAAGGGCAAGGAGCGCACCCCGGCAGAGCTGGTGGACTCCTTCCAGCTCTAGGGCGACCCGTCCGATACTTCGAAGGGCCTCCATCTGGAGGCCCTTCTTCATTGGAAGGCGCTAGACCACACCCTCGCCGCGAAGGGCTTCGATTTCGGCGTCGTCGAGGCCGAGCAGGCCGCCGAGCACCTCCGTGGTATCGTCGCCGAGCCCGGGTGAGGCGGTGGGAGTCGGCAGGACGCTGCGGCTGAGCTTCACAGGACTGGCGACAACCTTGAGCTTCACGCCGCCGGGGCCTTCGGCCTCGACGATCATCTCGCGGGCGGCGACCTGCGGGTCGGCGGCAACCTGGTCGATGCGGTTGATCGGCCCGCAGGGGATGCCGACCTCGCGGAAGCGGCCGATCCAGTCGTCGACGGTGCGGGCGCGCAGCGCCTCGTTGAGGACGGGCTCGAGCCGGTCGTAGTGCTGTGTGCGCTTCCAGCCGTTTTCGTAGTCGGGGTCGTCGATGAGGTCGACGCGGTCGATGACCGCGCAGAAGAGGGGCCACCGGTCTTTGAGCCCGCCGAAGACGGCGACGACGACCCAGCCGTCGGCCGCCTCGAATGCCTGGAAGGGAGTGGCGACGGGATGCCGGGTGCCGATGGGGCCGGGAACCTCGCCGGTGGCGAAGAAGCGGGAGAGCGCGTTCTCCTGTATGGCGAGCTGGCAGTCCATCATGCTTATGTCGACGTGCTGGCCCTTGCCGCTGACCGCGCGCTCGACCAGGGCGGAGAGCACCCCAACGGCGCCGTAGAGCCCGCCGGCGATGTCGCCGATGGAGGCGCCGGGCCTGATGGGGGGCCCGCCGGGCTCGCCGGTGATGCTCATGATGCCGCCCATGCCTTGGACGATGATGTCGAGTGCGGGGAGGTTGGCGTAGGGGCCCGTCTGCCCGAAGCCGGAGATGGAGCAGTAGACGAGGTGCGGCGCCCGCCGCAGCAGGTCGTCGGGGCCCAAGCCGAATCGGTCCATGGTACCGGGCCTGAAGTTCTCAACGAGGACGTCGGCCTTTTCGGCGAGCCGCCGCAGGAGCTCGACACCCCGGCCGGTGTGTAGATCGAGGGTAACGCTCCGCTTCCCGCGGTTGATGCTGAGGAAGTAGGAGCTGTAGTCCTCGATAAAGGGACCGGTGCCGCGCGCCGGATCGCCGCCGTTGGGATGCTCGATCTTGATGACCTCGGCCCCGAGGTCGCCGAGCGTCATGGTGCAGAAGGGGCCGGCGAGGACGCGGGCGAGGTCGAGGACGATGATGCCTTCCAGAGGTCCGGGCATGGCGGCTTCCTTCCGTTGAGGCGCGATAGAGCCCTCGCCGGGGGCGGGGCGTTCGATGGCGGCCGGCGTGTAGAATGGGCGCGCCGCGGTTACGCGGCCACATTATATCCAGGAGCGCCCTCGTGCCCGACGACCGCGGTTACGTCAACCCGCAGATGCTCGCCGAGACGCAGTGGCTCGCCGAGCGGCTGAACCGGCCCGACATCCGGATCGTGGACATGGGCCCCCGCGAGGCCTACGAGCGGGCCCACATCCCAGGCGCGGTGAGCATCGGCCGGGGCGACCGGGCGGGCTACGTCAAAGATCCCGACGACCGTGCCCACGTCATGCAGCCGGAGCAGGCGGCGGAGCTTCTCGGCAGCCTCGGCATCGGTCCCGACACGCTGGTGGTGGCCTACGACTCGGAGGGCGGCCACACCGCGGCCCGCCTCTGGTGGCTGCTGGCCTACTACGGCCATGCCCAGTGCAAGGTGCTCGACGGCGGCATCAACAAGTGGATCGCGGAGAAGCGGGCGGTCTCGATGGAGACGCCGTCGTATCCTCCGGCGACGTTCACGCCGCGCATCCGCGACGAGCACATCGCCCTGCTCGACGAGGTGCGCGACGTGATCGAAGACGACAACGACGATGAGGTCGTGCTGCTCGACGTGCGCAGCGACGCCGAGTGGGAGGGGCGGAACCACCGCGGCAACAAACGCGCGGGCCGTCTGCCCAGCGCCGTCCACATGGAGTGGCTCAACTTCCTGGCCGATCCGGTGACCAAGGTGCTGAAGCCGGCCTCCGAGCTGCGCGACCTGTTGTGGTCGGCCGGGGTCACGCCGAACAAGGACGTGATTACCTACTGACAAGCGGGCATCCGTGCGGCGCACGGAGCGTTCGTCCTGCGGCTCCTCGGTTACGAAGAGGTCGCGGTCTACGACGCGTCGATGGGCGAGTGGGCCAACCTCGACGACACGCCGCTGGAGGCGGAACAGCCCGGCGCGGGCTAGGACGGTTAGTCCAGCCGCAGGGCTCGCCTTAGGTTGGCCGTGGTCGCCGCTTCGATTTCGGCGACGGGGACGCCCTTGATCTCGGCGAGCCTCTCGGCGACCAGCGGCAGGTGCGACGGCTCGGTGCGGCGCGCCGGGTTCTTCTTCCAAGGCTGCGGGTAGGAGTCCGTCTCTAGCACGATGCGGTCAAGGGGGATGTCCTTGGCCGCCTCGGCAAGCTCGGGGCGCAGCAGGAGCGGCTTCGCCAGGGAGATGTAGAAGCCGAGGTCGATGGCTTCGGCGGCCTTGCCGGCGTCGCCGAGGAAGTAGTGCCAGATCGCGCCCGTCTCCACCGCGCCTTCCCTCTTCAGCAAGGGAAGGATGTCGTCGTAGGCCTCCCTGGCGTGAAAGTCGAGGGGTTTCCCAAGCTCCTTCGCGAGGCGGACGTGCCCGCGGAGCGACTCGATCTGCCAGTCGCGGTCGGGCGACGTCTCGAGGAAGTCCAGGCCGGTCTCGCTGACGCAGACCACCTTGTCCGAAGAATGGGCCAGCGCCTTCAGGGTGTCGTAGTCATCGTCGGTGAAGGGAGCCTTGAGGTCCATGGGGTGCATGCCCACGCCGGCGTAGACCGAGTCGAAGCGACGGGCAAGATCGACGGCGCGGCGAGACGACTCGATGGTCGAGCCTACGCAGACGATCATGCCGACGCCGGCGGCCTCGGCGCGGGGGATCATCGCGTCAAGCTCTTCGTCGGCGAAGAGGTCGAGGTGGGTGTGGGAGTCGGCCAGCATCGGGGCGCGGTGTTCTAAGAAAGGCTGTCGGGCCAGGCGCCGAGGGTCACGGTGACGGACGTTTCACCCCCGTCGCGGTGGACCTCGACGGTGACCGCGTCGCCGGGGCGCTTGTCCTGCAGGACGTCTACCAGGTCGGCCGACCTGGCGACCGCGTCGCCGCCGACGGCGATGATGACGTCGCCGGCGCGCAGGCCGCCGAGGGCGGCGGGGCTGTCTTCGACCACGTCGGTAAGGTAGACGCCGGCCTCCACGTCCACGTCGAGGTCGCCCGCCGTGTCCTCGTTGAGGGTGACCAAGGTAACGCCGAGCCAGGCGCGTCGCGTCTCGATGCCGCCGGCCATGCGCTCCAGCAGTTCGACAACGCTGTTGCTGGGCACGGCGAAGGCGATGGTGTCGCCGCCGCTCTCGGCCACGGCGGTGTTGACGCCGATAACCTCGCCCCGGGAGTTCAAGAGCGGCCCGCCCGAGCTGCCGGGGAAGATCGCCGCGTCGGTCTGGATCATGCCGTCGATGCGATGGTGAATATCCGAGGGCAGGGTACGGTCTACGCCGCTGATGACGCCGACGGTGACCGAGCTCTGCAGCCCGTAGGGGCTGCCGATGGCGATAGCAAGCTGGCCGGGCTCGACCAGTTCGGAGTCGCCGAGCCGCAGCGGCTCGACATTCCGAAGACGGGTGGAGTCGACGCGGACGATGGCGAGGTCGTTGGAGAGGTTCATGCCGCTGACCTCGCCGCGAAGCCGTGTGCCGTCATCGAGGATCACGGTCACCGACGTCACCCCGGTCACCACGTGGCTGTTGGTGATGAAGCGCCCCTCGTCGTCGATGAGGAAGGCGGAGCCTTGCTCGCGTTGGAAGAAGGGAAAGATGTCGTCGCTGCGCTGCGAGACCTCGATCTGAGCCACGGCAGGGACCGACTGCTGGTAGACCGCTTGAACGATCTCCTCATCGAAGGCTTCGATCTTGGCCGAGGCAGGAAGCGAGAAGGCGTTGTCGCCGCGCTCGGGCAACACCGCGCCCGCCGCGACGCCTACGGCAAGCGCGACCAAGGCGATGGCTCCGGCAAACACCCAACGGCCGGACCGCCTCGTTTGGCGAGGGACTTCGGAGCCGGCCCGGGCCTCGGCCCAGCGGGGCTGGGCGTACTGCTGCTCCGGCGTCTCCGCCGGCGGCAAGGGATCGGAGGCGGGGCCGTCGGGGTCCCCGCCATAGGTTCGTTCGTCTCGGTCGTCGTAGTCCATGCCTTATTGCTCGCGCAGCCCGCCGGGCCGTCTCGGCAAGTATAGACCGCCGCTTCCGGCTCGTGGCCCTGGCGGCCATCGTACGTCTCGGGCGCTTAGAAATACGTTAGAGCGGCCGCGGGCGGTTCGTGTATCCTCCTCTTAGGATGCACATTCTGGTGGTGGAGGACGAGCCGCGTCTGGCGACCATGATCGCCCAGGCGCTGAACGAAGAGGGGCACGTGGCCGAGATCGCTGGCGACGGCGAGGAAGGCTACGACCTCGCGGGTGGCGGCGCCTACGACGTCATCATTCTCGACCTCATGCTGCCGAAGATGCCCGGACTTGAGGTCGCCCGTGCCCTTCGGACGGAGAAAGTCGACACGCCCATCTTGATGTTGACCGCCCGCGGCGAGATCGCCGACCGCGTCGAGGGGCTCGATGCCGGCGCCGACGACTACCTCGTCAAGCCCTTCGCGCTGGAGGAACTCTTCGCCCGCATCCGCGCCCTGAGCCGCCGCAAGATCGACCCCCGCGACCCGACGAAGATCGAGGCCGCCGGCCTGACCCTCGACCTGCAATCGAGGGAGGTCGTTTTCGACGGGGCCTCGATCGATCTGACGCCGAAGGAGTTCGCCCTCCTCGAACACTTGATGCGGAACGCGGGCGCGGTGCAGAGCCGGGAGCGAATCGCCGATAGAGTCTGGGGGCTCGCTTCCGACGTAACACTCAGCGTGGTGGACTTATACATTCACTATTTGCGGAACAAGTTGGCGGCGGGCGGCGGCAAGGGTCTCATTCGCACCGTACGCGGCGTGGGCTACGTCCTGAAGGAAGCCGCCTAGCCGGCGGGAGCCGCGATGTTCAACGTTATACGTCTTCGGCTGCTGGCCTGGAACTTCGTCGTCTTCTTCGCGCTGCTCGTGGGCCTCGGGGCGGGCATCTACTACATGACCGCGCGCACCCTCAACGGCGAGGTCAACGCCATCCTGCGGGAGGGAGCCGCCCACGCGCTTCGGGACTTCTCGACGACCCCCGGCTTTCCGATGACTCTGCCGCAGCACGGCTACCCGAGCGACGTCTTTTACCTCAGCGTCGACACGTCTGGCGAGCTGGCGCAGAACCCCCAGCGCCTGGCGGTCGATTCATCGCCCGACCCCGAGGGCGTGCTCCGCGCGCTGGAGGGGGAGGAGTACTACAGCGACGTCGAGATCAACGACCAGACGGTGCGGCTTCTCTCCGTGGCGGTGTTGACGCCCAGCGGCGCGCCGCTCGGGGTCCTGCAGGTGGGTCAGTCGATTGAGTCGCAGCAGCGGGCGCTGGCGGAGCTGGCCTGGATCCTCGCCGGGTCGGAGTTCGGCGCGTTGGCCCTGGCGCTTGTCGGCGGATGGTTCCTCGCCAACCGGGCGCTCATCCCTACCCGACGGGCGTTCGAACGTCAGCGGCGCTTCGTCGCCGACGCCTCGCACGAGCTCCGCACCCCGCTCACGCTGATCCGGGGCAACGCCGAACTGATCCGTCGCCACCGGGGCCAGACCGTTGAGGAAAACGCGCACCTCGTCGACGGCATCATCGACGAGGCAGGATACCTGAGCGACATGGTCACCTCCCTCCTGACCCTGGAGCAATCGGACGGCGGCCGGCTGGCCTTGCGCGAGGAGCCCGTCGACCTCGCCGACCTCGTGCGGCAGGTGTGCAACGACACGCAGCCCCTCGCGGTGATGCGCGAGCTCACGCTGGAATGCGCCGAGCCCCCCTTCGAGGTGACCGCGCGGGGCGACCGGGAGCGGCTACGCCAAGCGCTGTTGGCGTTGATGGACAACGCGCTCAAGTACACGCCGCCCGGCGGCCGCATCGACCTGCGCCTGCAACTCGAAGACGGCACGGCGACCATCGCGGTCTCCGATACCGGGCTGGGCATCCAGCCGGAGCATCTTCCCCACGTCTTCGACCGGTTCTATCGCGTCGACGCCGCCCGCCGGGAGCCCGGCGGCTCGGGGCTGGGCCTTTCCATCGCCAAGGCGCTGGTCGAGGCCCACGGCGGGTCGATCGCGCTCGAAAGCCCCGACGGCGGCGGCGTCACGGCGACGATCCGGCTGGCGGCCCAACGGGGCGAGTCGGAGCCCGCCCCTTCCGACGGGGCAGTCCACGAGCATCTGGCGTCGGAAAAGGCCCCGCTAGACGTACCGTATTAGGGGTACGGCGGGCGGCATTCTCCTCCTCTGGACCACCACCTCAAACCTCTCCCTCTCTGGGGAAGACTGGGGAGGGGTGCGCCAACGTCCGCATGGTCGTCAGCGTCGGCTACACAAAGGTCCCGAGCGGGAGTGAGCGGCCGGAGAGCCGGCGGGAGGGCTAGGCGGTCTAGCGTTCGCCGACGGGGACGTAGGAGCGTGCAGGGGCCCCGGAGTAAAGCTGGCGCGGCCGCGCGATCCTGGTGGATGGGTCGGCGATCATTTCGTTCCACTGGGCCATCCAGCCAACGGTGCGGGGGATGGCGAAGAGGACGGGGTACATGTCCACGTGGAAGCCCATCGCCTGGTAGATGATGCCGGAGTAGAAGTCGACGTTGGGGTAGAGCCGGCGCTTGGCGAAGTAGTCGTCCTGCAGGGCGACGCGCTCGAGCTCGATGGCCACCTCGATGAGAGGGTTGCGGCCGGTGATCTCAAAGACCTGCTCCGCCGTCTCGCGGATGATCTTGGCGCGCGGGTCGTAGTTCTTGTAGACACGGTGGCCGAAACCCATGAGCCGCTCTTCGCCCGCCTTCACACCCTTGATGAAGTCGTAGACCTTGTCCTTCGAGCCGATCCGTTCGAGCATCCGCAGCGCGGCCTCGTTGGCGCCGCCGTGGAGGGGGCCGTAGAGGGCGGCGATGGAGCCCGCCAGCGCCGAGTAGGGATCGACGTTCGAGCTGCCGATGGAGCGCATGGCGTTGGTGCTGCAGTTCTGCTCGTGATCGGCATGGAGGATGAACAGGATGTCGAGCGCCCGCTCCAGCACGGGGTCGGGCGTGTAGGTCGGCTCCCCCATCCTGAAGAGCATGTTCAGGAAGTTGCCGGTGTAGGAGAGGTTGTTGTCGGGATAGGAGTAGTAGAGACCGAGGCGGTGGCGGTAGGCGAACGCCGCCAGGGTTGGCATCTTGCCGATCGCCCGATGGATCTGCAGCTCCCGGGACGCCTCGTCCTGTATTTCCTTGGCGTCGGGGTAGAAGGCGGAGAGCGCGGCGATCGCGCTCAACAGCATCCCCATGGGGTGGGCGTCGTAGTGGAAGCCGTCCATGGTCTTGCGGATGTTTTCGTGCACCAGCGTGTGCAAGGTGATGTCGGTCGTCCACTGCTCGAGCTCGGCCTCTGTGGGAAGCTCGCCGTAGATCAGCAGGTAGGCGACTTCCAGGAAGCTGCTCTTCTCCGCAAGCTCCTCTATGGGGTAGCCTCGATATTCGAGGATGCCCTTGTCGCCGTCGATAAAGGTGATCCCGCTCCGGCACGAGGCGGTGTTCTCGAATGCGGGGTCGAAGCTCAGGAGGCCGAAATCATCTTCCGACACCTTGATCTGCCGGAGGTCGATCGCCCGGACCGAGCCATCGGTGACGGGGATGGTGTACTCCCGACCGGTCCTGTTGTCGATGACCGTGAGGTCGTCAGAAGGCATACGCGGTCCTCTTCGGTGTAACTCGCAAGCCGTAACGGTGGCCGTCCCGCGGGAGCCCGCCGCCCACAGGAAAGGCGCCGCATAGCTTATACGGAGACCTTGGTCTATGGCAAACGGCCCCGCCGGCGCCCGCCGCGACGCTATAATGCCCCGCGCCGCGCTCGCTTCGGAGACCCCCATGTCCGTCCAGATCAACACGGTCCTCGGCCCGATCGATTCCGATCAATTGGGCGTCACGCTGATCCACGAGCACCTCAAGGTGGCACTGCTGGGTTTCGAGATGGACCCCTTCAACACCTACGACCGTGACGCCGCGATAGACGACGCAGTGAACAACATGAAGGAGCTGCGAGAGCTGGGCGTCTCCACGGTTGTCGACCCGCTGCCCATGGGGCTGGGGCGGGACCCTGAGTTCTCCGCCGAGGTAGCCCGCGCCTCGGGCATGCAGATCATCATCTCGACGGGCGTCGATCACGAGTTCCGCGCCATGCCGCCCTACTTCAAGGTGCGAACGACGGACGAGATCGCCGATACCTACGTGAACGACCTGACCGAGGGCATCGGCTCCACCGGCATCAAGGCCGGAATCATCAAGGTGGCCACCGGCGAGGGTGCGATCACCAAGAACGAGGGGCGCGCCGTCCGAGCGGCGGCGCGGGCGGCGCTGAAAACGAATACGCCGATCGTAACCCACACCACGCACGGCACGATGGGCGTCGAGCAGGCCGAGATGTTCATCGGCGAGGGTCTCTCGCCCGGAAAGTTCATGATCGGTCACTGCTGCCAATCAACGGACCTGCCCTACCTCCGGCGCATCCTGGACACGGGATGCTTCATGGGCTTCGACCAGATCGGGATGAACTACATTCAGACCGACGACAACCGGCTGGCGATGCTCAGCGCCCTGCTCGCGCTCGGCTATGGGGATAGGCTGCTGCTCTCCCAGGACCACATGTGCTGCATCATCGGCGCGCCCTACGAGCGCGTCGCGTACATGATGGACATGATCCGCGAGCACCGGCACAGCTACCTGCTCCGCGAATTCCTGCCCCGGCTCCGCGAGGCCCGCGTGCCGGACGCCATGATCGACGAGATGATGATGGCGAACCCTCGCCGCCTCTACGAGAACCCGGCGAGGACCGGGGCTGGAAGCTGACCGTTCAACCCCGTCCAGTTACCGGATTTATTGAGACTCAGTATTGACTATGCCAGGCAGCAAGACTTACCGTGTGGCGAGCCGCGCCATCCGCCTTAGGAGCTCCCAATGACCACCAGAATGCCCACTCTTCCAACCAGCTTCGGCATCCGCCTGCTTGTGTTGACCTGCGCCGCCGTTGCGCTGATCGCAGCAGTGCTGGCCCTGCACGGCTCCGACGCCGTGTCGGCGCAGGAGGCCGATTGCGAGGTCACCGATCTGGGGACGCTGGGCACCGATGGCGCGTTGGAGGCAACCGGACGCTGGACGACGGAAGACTGCGACTCTCGCTTCCGTGCGGAGAGCGACGCTCACACCTATCAATTCCAAATCACCCAGGCCGGCAGGTTCAGGATTGACCTGACGTCCGCCGAGGCCGACTCCTACCTCTACCTGCTCGACGAGGACGGCAATCGCATCACCGACAACGACGACGGCGGCGCCCGCCTGGATGCACGCGTTGAGCGCGACCTGGCGCCGGCCGTCTACCTCGCTGAAGCGACCACGTTCGGCGGGCGCGGGCGCGGCGCGGCGGACTTCACACTGTCCGTGAGCCGTGTCGCCGGTTGCGATGCGGTGCATCTCGGCAACCTCGTAGCCGGCACCGATCTGACCGCAACCGGTTCGTGGACCCTCGACACCTGCGGCTCACGGTTCGTGGTGGAACACCCCGCCTACGCGTACTCCTTCACCCTGCCACAAGACGGACGCGTCCTCATCGACCTGGTATCGGAAGACGGCGACCCCGTCCTTTCCTTGGTCTCACCAACGAAGGGCGTGATATCCGCCAACGACGACGGCGGGGGGCGCCGCAACTCGCGTATCGAGCGGTTCCTTTCGGCGGGAACCTACCTCATTGAGGCGACAACGTATCTCCAGCGCGACCTTCAACCCCTGATGGCCGACTTCGGCCTCACGATCCATCTCGTGGATGAGGCAGCGGAGCAAAGCAGCTTCGAACTCAAGGTTGAGGCGTCCCATACGCCAGACGAAGTGGTCGCGGGCGAGCCCTTCCCCGTCCACTACCGCATCGGCAACCTCGGCGGCGGCGATCTGGCCAGCGCCGACGGTTTCGTCATTGCGTATGTGGTGGGGCCCCGTGTGTTCGAGCGGAAGAACGGACTCATCACCTCGTCAGGGGACTGGGAGGCTGGAGTCTCCTATCACTCCGGCGAGGAGGCGGCGAGCGCGACCAGTACGGTGAGCGACGACGTCACCCCGTTCGAGATCTCCTTCGGCAGACCGGGCCCTTCGTGGGTGTTCACCGCGATCGTCGCCTTTGACGATGATGACGAAGAAATTGCCTTCCACGGACTCTGGCGAAACTTGATGGTGCTCAGCGGCTGGAAGTTCGATCCGGTTGTCGTCAAGGTCGACGATGCGGACTACAGCGTTTCCGCGGAGGCCGATGAGGAGGGGCTGGTCACCGTCTCCGTGAGCTCCGCGGCCGACCCGGACGCGGACGTCGACGCCGCAGTGCGGGCGAAGGCAATCTACGCGGCCGGCGTGCGCACGCAAGTGCTGGACGGCCTCTTCGACCGGGAAGCAATCGCCGAGTTGCCGACGACGGCCGAGCCGGAGGAGTTCGACGTGGCAAGCCCATCGTCGACCACCCTGCTCAAGGCGTTCGCAAGTGAGTACACTGACGGCGCATCAGAGCTGGCCGAGTCCTTGGCCGCGGGCGACGTTCTCAGCCCGGTGGCGGTCGAAGCCATGATCCTCGGCACTGCCGAGACGGCCAAGGCGCGGTACGCGTCTATCGCCGCCTCTTGGACGGCGCTCCAAGGGAGGATCGGCGGCGGCGAGGCACTGTCGTTCACGGAGGCGTTCGCCCTCCAGTCCGAGCTCGCCTATGCCGAACGGATCATCGCGCCGGCGGTGAGGGCCGGCGAGGTGGTCGAGGCGGCCCGAGAGGCCGGCATGGGCTGGGAAGATTCCGACGTCCTGGCAATGGTCTCCAACCTGGATGTCTTCTGCAATGGAGCGGGAGCGCTGCGCGGCGCCCTCCACGCCGCCGGCGTGGAGAATACCGACGCGTTGCTCGCCCTCGACGACGAGCTGCGCGCGGTGGTGCCCTTCTACAGGCCGTTGAACGATGGGGCGCTCTGCGCGGTGCAGGGCGTTGATGCGGCGAACTCCCGGTTCCTACAACTCTTGTCGATTGCGGGAAGCACCGATCTCCGCGCGCTGCTGGCTCCCGAGCCGCCGCCGGCTCCACCGGCTCCGCCGGCGCCGCCGCTGCAGCTAAGGATCATCGCCCAGCGCACCGTCGACGCGCGGATCGAGGTCGGCGTGGAGCTTGCCGGCGGCGAGCGGATCCTCCCCTCGCTGCGCTTCGTGCCGGCCAACGCCGACGTCGACACGTGGCTAGTCACCGGCGACGTCAGGGTCGATGGAAGCTCCATCGGGCAAATCCGCGCTCGGCGGGTGGCCGACGGCCGCATCGAACTCGGCTTCGTCTCGGAGGCCGGGGAGGAGTTCGCGCCCGACATCCGCTACGTCCCGCTCGGTCCCGACCTGCCCGTCCTGGTCTGGCTGCGCAGCGGAGAATTCGAAGTGCCTCGACCGGCGCCGCCGGAGTGAGGAGCGGCCAATCGAGACCGCCGAGAGCTCAATCTCCATAGCTGAGGTGTGACCGTTGGCCGCATCGCAGCCTCACGAGAACGTCCGCTACGAACCGGAAGACCAGCCGCCGGCCGCCGTGGCCGTTGGCGCCGGCGTCCAGGCGGCCATGGTCATCGTGGCGCCGGTGGTACTCACGGTCGTCATCGTGCTCCGGATTGCCGACCAGTCCGCGGACTACATGTCGTGGGCGATCTTCGCAGCGCTGATCGTCAGCGGGGCCACGACCGTTCTCCAGACGGCGAAGGTGGGGCGGATCGGGGCCGGGCACGTGCTCATCATGGGCACGTCCGGGGCATTCATCGCGGTCTGCGTCACGGCGCTGGTGGAGGGCGGCCCGTCCACGATGGCGAGTCTCATCGTCGTGTCCGCGCTGTTCCAATTCGCGATGGCGGCGCGGCTCTCGCTGCTGCGCCGCATCTTCACGCCGGTCGTCTCGGGCACGGTGATCATGTTGATCACGGCCACGGTCATACCGATCATCTTCGACACGCTGATAGACGTGCCGGATGATGCGGCCCAGGCCGCCGCGCCGGTGACGGCTCTGGCCACCTTGGTGGTCGTCGGGGCGCTTGTCCTACGAGGCCCGCCGGCATGGAGGCTCTGGTCGCCGTTCATTGGCATCGTGGTGGGATGCTTCGTTGCTGCCCTGTTCGGGCTGTACGACACAGAGCAGATAGTGGAAGCGCCCTGGGTCGGTGTCCCGGTGGGCTCGTGGCCGGGGTTCGACGTGACGCCGAACGCGGAGTTCTGGGCGCTGCTGCCGGCCTTCGTGGTCGTCACACTCGTCGGGGCGATCGAGACCGTCGGCGACGGTGTCGCGATTCAGCAGGTCTCGCGGCGCGAGCCGCGGGCCACTGATTTCCGGGTCGTCCAGGGCGCCCTCAACGCCGACGGCGTGGGCAATTTCCTCTCCGGCATCCTGGGCACGCTGCCCAACACCACCTATTCCAGCAGCATTTCGCTTGCCGAGGTCACGGGAGTCGCCGCGCGGCGGGTCGGCATCGTGATCGGCGTCATCTTCATGGCGGTGGCGTTCTTCCCAAAAATCTCGGCACTGCTCATCGCCATCCCCGGCCCTGTGGCCTCCGCCTACCTGATCGTTCTCTTGGGGCTGCTCTTCGTCCAAGGTATGAAGATCATCATCCAAGACGGCGTGGACCACCGGAAGGCCATCGTCGTGGGCGTGGCGTTCTGGGTCGGCGTGGGCTTCCAGAACCAGGCGATCTTTCCCGACCTCCTCGGAGAAGGGTTCCTAGGGGTGTTGCTTGGGAACGGGATGACGGCGGGCGCTGTGGTTGCGATCATCATGATGGTGTTCACGGAGCTGACGGGCCCGCGCCGCAGGCGCTTGGAGGTCGCTCTGAGCATCGATTCGTTGCCAAGCATCACCACGTTCCTCAACAAATTCGCGTCAAGCTCCGGATGGAAGGAGTCGGCTTCCCATCGACTGACCTCGGCCGGCGAAGAAACGCTGACGATCCTGTTGCAAGAGGATGACGAAGTCACAGCGGGAGCGGAGCGGCGCCTCTCCATCGCAGCCCGTATGGAGGGCCGTTCCGCCGAGGTGGAATTCGTCACCGCCGTCGAGGGGGAAAACCTCGAGGACCGGCTCGCCTACCTGAACGACCTGCCACCCATACCAGATGAGCGCGAGGTGTCGTTCCGCCTGCTGCGCCACTACGCCTCTTCAATACGACACCAGAAATATCACGGCGTCGACATCGTGACGGTAAGCGTAGAACGCGAGCCGGTCGTCTGACGGCCAGGCGTCCGCTATACTCCGATGCGACGATGCTGAACGGCAGACGCGTGCGCCCAGCGCGCCGCCGCGCATTGACCGGTCCGCGGAGGACCGGAGGCACGCTGACGCGTCCGCTTTCCTTGCCGCACGGCTAGCTGCGTCCAGGTCCAAGCGTTCTACGAAAGGCGGGGCCCATGGAAGTCAACGACATTTTCCCCGACGGGTTGGATATCGAGGTTGCCCTCGATCTCCTCAGGCCCCTCGCGGTCTACGTGGTGGGGATGGCAATCTACGCCGTCTTCATCTTCAAGTTCTACCGGTTCGTCGCATCGCGCGACATGTTCGAGTTGGACTTTTCCAAGTACGAAGAGTCGCGATTCAAGTTCGTGCGGACCCTCCTACATTTTGTCTTCTACGTCTTGCGGTACCTCATCCTCTTCCCGTTCTTCGCCTTCTTCTGGTTCGCGGTTCTCACCATCATCCTGGCCTTCCTTGCCAAGGAGCAAGCGTTCGCGGACGTCCTGCTCGTTGCCTTGGCGACCGTCGGCACGATCCGCATTACCTCCTACTACCACGAAGACCTCTCCCGGGACTTGGCGAAGATTCTGCCGTTCGCCGTCTTGGGCATCTTCCTGATCGACGTCTCGTTCTTCGAGATCGACGAATCGCTGGAGGTCCTGAAGCAGGCCAATGACCACCGGGAAACCATCCTCTACTACCTGATCGCCCTGATCGCTCTGGAGTTTGCCCTGCGGCTGGCCATGACGACGATCACGATCTTCTGCGCCGTCAGGGACCGCATACGAATGGGCCCCATGCCCCCCGACGACGAGGAACCATCCTCTGCGGCGGAAGAGCCAATGGCTGAAGAAGCCGCACCGGAGGAGCCGGTAGCGCAGGAAAACGCGCCGCAAGAAGAGGCGCAGCAGAACGAGGGCGCCGGCGGGAGCGAGGCGCCTGATGACACCCCGGATGCAGGAAGTCCTCGGAATGAAGTCTGAGGCTCCCGGAGGGCCAGCTACGCCACCCAGCCCACCTTTGCCTCAGCCGGAGGACGAACCCCGACCCTAGGTCTGGGTAGGGGACTTGCGGAAGTTCCCGAGTCGTTCTTCGATCCTCTTCCAGGGAAGTTGCTCGACCTCTTCGAGGGTAAGGACGGCTAAGAGCCGGGGCGGTCCACGTCGCTGCCAAGATTCGGTCGACCTGTCTGGGTAGCCAAAAGGGGCGCGAGGGCTTGACGATCGTGACCGCCGACCCGTTGATCAAGGCCTACCCCGTGCCGGTCGTGTGGTGACGCGCCGCTAGGCCTGCGGGGGCCCCGCCGCTTCCGCCGCCGCCGCCTCGGCCGCGCCGGGGGGTGGGGTCAGCGGTAGCTCGACAAGCATCTCAGTGTAGCGGCCGGCTTCGGACTCAACGCGAATCTCACCGCCGTGCTTGCGGACAATGTCGCTTGATATCGCGAGGCCGAGCCCCGTGCCACGGTCGGTGGGCTTCGTGGTGAAGAACGGATTGAAAATCTTGTCCATGACTTCCGGGGGCATGCCCTTGCCGTTGTCGCGTATGCGGACTTCGACGTGCTCTTCGCCGCGCTTGGTGGTGAGCCAGACCGTCGGGAAGTAGCGCCCTCCGTCGTCCGTCTCGTAGCCGTCTTCCGCGCCGGCGCCCGACTCGATAGCGCGCCGCTTCTCGTCGGTGGCGTCGCACGCGTTGCCGACCAGGTTCAAGAACACGCGTCCGAGGTCTTGCGGAATGACCTCGATCTCCCCCAACGCTTCGTCCAGCTCCTGCTTCAGGTCGAGGTTGAAGTCCGGGTCCGTCGCCCTCGCGCTGTGGTAGGCAAGTCTGGCGTGTTCGTCGAGCAGGCGGTTGATATCGGTGGCCTGGTAGCCGCCTGAGCCTCGGCCCATCATCAGCATGTCCTGGACGATGCGGTTGGCGCGGTCGCCGTGGTTGCGGATACGCTCCAAGTTCCCGGTGAGGTCTTGGGCGATTTCCTTGAGATAGCTCTGTTGGTCTTCGGTGAGGCTCTCGGCTAAGTCATCGATGAGTTCGATGAGCTCCTTGATCAGCTCCTCGGAGACCTCGGAGAAGTTCTTCACGAAGTTGAGCGGGTTCTTGATCTCGTGGGCCACGCCGGCGGTGAGCTGACCGAGCGCCGCCAGCTTCTCGCGCACGACGATCTGGTCCTGCGCCCGCTCCAGATCGGCCAGTACGACCTCCAGCTCCTCGTTCTTGGACTGCAGGTCTTCGGCCAGCTTCTCCACCAGGTTGAGGCGCTGTACTTCCAAAGCGTGGCGGCGGAAGACCTCGAGCGCTGCCGCCATATCGGCGACCTCGTCGCGGCCGCCGATCTCGACGTGAGCCTCCAAGTCGCCGCCGGCCATACGGCGCATCCAGTCAGACAGCATTTCAAGCCGGCGCAGCAGCACCCGGCCGACAAGGACCCAGATGATCAGCACCGCGCCGGCGATGCTGATTCCGCTAATGACCAGGAGCAGCGTGCGACCCGTCGAGATCGCCTGCGTTGAGGAGGCGGTCGCTTCCTGCGCGCTTACTTGGGCGGCGCTCACCAGCCCATTTATTTCGCTCAGGAGGGTTACGGCCAGACCGCGGTTGTTATCGAGTAACTCTTGCTGACGGACCCTCAGTCTGAGATCTTCAGCGACGAGATCGAACCCGCTCTGCTGCGTGTCCACGCTGAGACCGGCGACGACGTTGAGGCGGCGCTCGGGAATCCTGATCGGGTAGCCGCCCAAGTTGGACAGCCGCACGAAGACCGGAAAGATATCATTGGGCAGGGAGGTCGCGCTTTGCGTCGCGAGATTGCGCTCGATGCGGCCGGCCGCGGACTCGAAACGTTCGCGTAACGCCTCGACCAGCGAGACATCGGAAAGGTTGAGGGCGTCTGCGAGGAGTTGTGTCGCGATGTTGGCGTCCACCTGCAGCTCGGCGAGTTGGCGGTAGCGGTCGACCTGTTCCTCAGAGAAGTGGGCCGAGCTTGGGTCGGGCGGCTCTCCGAGCTCGCGGTACCCGGTGACGGTGTAGAACAGCTGATCGTCGATGGCCGGGCCCAGGTAGGCGTTCAGTTGGAAGGTCAGGTGCTCAATCTCGGCCCGGAGCACATCCTTGCGGTCGGTCAAATCGAAGAGCGTTAGCCGGTCCTGTTTAATGGCCTCAATGTTGGCGAACAGCGTCTCGGCGTTGGCGCCAATGCGAGCGAAGCGTTCGGCATCACTCCCCTGCAAGGCGGCCAGCTCTTGCTCAAATGCGCTACGGGACGTGTCGATGCCGGAGACGACGACGGTGAAACTCTCCCGCGTTTCGGCCGCGGCGAGGCTCGGAGCGGCGTTAACCAGCTCGCCGCTGAACTGCGCGACCCCGAACGCCGCCGCCAGCTCGGGGACGCTGCCTTCGTTCACCCGATTCTGGGCGTCGCCAACCTGGTTGAACGAGAACCAGCCAACCAAGCTCGCGCTGATCGTCAGCGCAACCGCGACGCCAATGCCGAAATAAAGCTGCGTCGAGATCCGGTAGCGGATCTCAAGCAGGCGTATCAGCCGTTCCCTCACAACCCCGCATCCTTGAGCGTATCGATCGCGTGATAACGCCCGTCTTCCCCGATGACGGTCAGGAACACCCTGTCCGACCCCTGATTATCGCCGGCATCATCATAGCGAAGCTGGAACCCGTCCAATTCCAGCGCACCGGCGCTGCGGAGGCTCTCGGCCAGACAGCTCCGGGAAACGTCTCGGCCACAGCCTTCGAGGCTGGCGATGGTCATACGACCGGCAAGATAGCCTTCGAACGACACGAAGCCTGGAACGGCCTCGGGCCTATAGGCGAAAAGGGCGGACAGATAGGCGGCGGTCGTGGGGTTGGAAACATCCGTCGGGGAGGGCACGACTTGGGTCACAAAGACCCCCGCGCCATCTGTGCCGAGCTCCCTGGCCAAGGCATTGCTCCCCACGAAGGAAATCGTGATGAACACCGGATTGAAGCCGATCTGCTTCGACCATGCGATCAGGGCCGCAACCGGCTCATAGGCGCCCACGATGATCACCGCCTCCGGGTCCCTCCCACGCAGGTCGAGCAGGCCCGACTTCACCGAGGTTGTGTTCCGTTGATAGATCCCGATGGCCGCCGGCTGCATACCGCGGCGCTCGAGGGCGGCTTGGGCTCCGTTGTAGCCCGCCCGCCCGAAGGAGTCGTCCTGGTACATGACGCCGATACGGGTGATCCCCAGGTCTTCGGTGAGCCGGGCCACCATTTCCTCGGTCTCCTGGTTGTAGGAGGCCCGCAGGTTGATCACGCTGCTCAGCGTCTCGGCGTCGCGGAGAAAGGCGGCGCCGGTGAACGGCCCGATGTAGGGGACGCCGCGTTCCTGAGCGACAGGAGCGGCGGAGCGTGAGGTCGGTGTGCCCACGGCGCCGATGAGGGCGAAGACGCCTTCCTCCTCGATCAAGTGCCGCGTATTGAGGGCCGCCGCCTCGGGCTCGTAGCCATCGTCAACAGACGTGAGCTCCAACCGCCGACCGTGAACGCCGCCCTGCTCGTTCACTTCCCGGAATGCCGCCTCGATTCCCAGCCGCATGTTCTGCCCGAGCTCTTGGGCGGGGCCGCTCAACGCGGCGGACTGGCCAAAGAGAATGCGGTCGGCGAAGACGCCGGGAGTCCCCTCCTGAGAGGTCGCCGTGGGAGTGGCCGCCATGACGTCCGCTGTCGGCGTCGGCGTACCGTCCCCGTTCTCCGTAGGGCCGTCGCCCGAGCAGGCGGCCAAGACGACGACGGCGGCAATCGCCAGGGCGGCCGGAAAGACGGCCGGCAGCCGGGGCGATCTCTTCATCGTTCTACTCTTCCCGGCTCATGACCAGCGTCAGATGGTTATGCTCCGCCTCTCGCCGGTAGCGCATCTCCTTCACCATCGTCCGCGTCAGATACACACCAAGCCCGCCCACGCGCCGTTCGTCTAGAGAAGCTCCGATGTCGGGCTCGGGAGCGTCGTGCGTCGGGTCGAACGGTTTGCCCGAGTCCACGAGGTCCATCACCACTTCGTCCGGGTCCGACGTCACCGTGACCTCGATCCTGTGACGGCCCTCATCATCGCCGTAGTCCATGATGTTGATCACGAGCTCTTCGAGGATGAGGTTCACGCGAAAGACCAGCCCGGGCGACCACTCCTCCCGCTCTGCCAGGTCCTCCACGGCCGCATGGATGCGCTCCAGCTCCTCGCGGCGAGGTTCGACCTTCATGGACAGTTCCGCGCTCACGTTGCCGACCCGCCTCGGTGCAAGGCGACGCAGGTAACGTCGTCGGACTGCGGCGTATCCCCGGCGAAGTCGCTCACGGCGTCGAAAATCGTGGAGATCGCATCCTTCACGCTGGCAGGGGGGTGGGACGCATAGGTCTCGCGCAGGCGGTCCAAGCCGAATTGCTCGTCTTTGCTATTCATGGCCTCGGTCACGCCATCGGTATACAGCACTACCGTATCGCCCGGCGCGACGGAAACGGTATTCTCCCCGAAGTCGAACTGGGGCACGACCCCGAGCGCCAAGCCGCCGGTCAGGGGCAGCGAAGTCGAGCTTCCGTCGGGGTGAACGACGAGGGGCGGGTCGTGTCCGGCGCAGGCGTAGGTCAACTTCGAGGTCTCGGGGTCGTAGACCGCGTAGAGCACGGTGACGAACATCGCGGCCTCGTTCTGCTCATAGAGCAGATCGTTCACCTGCGCAACGACCTCGGCCGGGCTGCCGCCGCCGATCGCCGTCCCCTTCAGGAGGGTGCGGCTGGACATCATAAAGAGGGCCGCGGGAACGCCCTTGCCGGACACGTCGGCGATGGCAAGGCCCATCTGGCCGCGGTCCAAGCGGATCACGTCGTAGAAGTCGCCGCCAACTTCCCGCGCGGGCTCCATGTTGGCGTAAATCTGGAAATCTTGGACCGTGGGGAACTGTCCGGGGAGGATCGACTGCTGGATCTTGCTGGCGATGTCGAGCTCGTTTTCCAGCGCGACGAGCTTGTCGCGGGATGAGACAGCCTCCCGCCACTCGTCGAGATGCCGCAGCGTCCGGTCGATGGTGACTTGTAGGTCTTCGAAGTCGACCGGCTTGGTGACGAAGTCGAAGGCCCCGCGGTTCATCGCGGTGCGAATGTTCTGCATATCGCCGTACGCCGAGATGATGACGGCACGTATGTCGGGGCTGACGTTCGGTATCTGGTCGAGGAGCGTCAGCCCGTCCATCTGGGGCATGTTGATGTCCGAGAGCACCATGTCGATGGTCTCGTCCTCGTTCAGCTTCTCGAGCGCCTCGACGCCGTTTCCGGCAAAGACGAACTCGTAGCGCCCGCCCCTAATGTGGCGCCGCATGCGCTGCAGCATCAGGGGCTCGAGGTCCGGCTCATCGTCGACCACCAAGATCTTGTATGGCTTTGCCATCAGTCTCTTTCCATCTCTGGGATGGCGTCCGGCGCGGCTTTCGACTCCGCCGGCCGGCTGCTTTTCAACCCTGTACGATACCCGTTACGCACCGGCTGTCAAGGGAATCAGAAGCGACGGGAGCGGCCTAGAACCGCCCACCATCGATGTTGATGACCTGACCAGAGATATAAGAGGCGGCCTCGGATGCGAGGAAAAGCGCCGCGCCGACGCACTCCTCGCTCGTACCGCGGCGGCCCGCCGCGATGCGGGGCATGATCGCCTTGCCCTCGGGTGTTTGCGGCATCCCCGGATGGGTCTCGATCGTCCCGGGATTGATGCAGTTTGCCCGCACCTTCGGGCCGAACTCCTGCGCCGCATACTTCGTCAGAATCAGGAGGGAGCTCTTGGCGATGGCGTAGGCGAGCCGGTCGCCGCGCGTAGGCGTGAACGCCGTCGTGGAAACGACCGAGACGATGCTGCCGCCCTCGCCCTCGACCATGCGGGGACACAGTGCGCGGAACATCGCGAGCGCCGCCTCGAAGATCACGTTGTTCTGCGCCATCCATCCTTCGGAGGTGGTGGTGACGATGTTGCCGGTCCTCAAATTGTCGGGGACGGCGTTGTGGACTATCACGTGGATGCCGCCCCGCTTCTCCCAGGCCTCGTCGCACACCGGACCGACCGTCTCCGGGCGCATGAGGTCGCACGACACGTAGTCGCACGCGCCGCCGCCGGCCCGTATCTCGTCCGCGAGCTTGCCCATCCTCTCCCGCGAGCGTCCGGCGAGGATGACGCCGGCCCCCGCCTCGGCGAAGCCGCGGGCCAGATGCGACCCAAGATTGCCCGTGCCGCCCGTCAACAGCACGTTCTTCCCTGCGAGGCCGAACTTCTCGGTGTACATGCCGTCTCCTTGTCGTGGGCCCGCTGCGCGGCAAGCCTACCACGGCGGGGTCGGGGTTCACGTTTCGCCGCGCCGCACACTAAGATGCGGGCGCCCGAGTCAACCGCGAGACGACAGGGAGGACGCCATGGCCGGACTGCTCAGGGGCGTGAAGGTGATCGAGTCGGCGATGCTGATGACCGGCGACTTCACCGGGCAGCTGCTCGCCGACGAAGAGGCGGACGTCGTCAAGGTCGAGAGCCCGTTCAAGGGCGACTACCTGCGGGACTTCCTGGGGCAGATCAGGCCGCACAAGAAGGGGCACAGCCCGGCCCACATCTCGGTGAACCGCAACAAGCGCAGCGTCACCCTCAACCTCAAGACGGAGGAGGGGAAAGCGGTCTTCTGGCGGATGCTCGCCGAGGCGGACGTCTTCGTCGACGGCAACACACCCGGCGCGCTCGAGCGGCTCGGCGTCGGCTACGAGGCCCAAGCCGCCGTCAAGCCCGACATCATCTACGCCCACGTCACCGGCCTGGGCGCAACGGGGCCCTACGCGACGGTCCCCACGCACGGCCAGTCGATGAACGCCCTGGGCGGCACCGAGCCCTGCGCCATCGACGAGCGCGGTCGCGCCATGCGCGTCAACCAGGGCGGGCTGGGCGCGAGCGCGAGCGGGGTTGTCGTTGGGCCACTCTATCTGGCCTACGCCGTCGCCGCCGCACTCTACCGCCGCGAAAAGACCGGCGAGGGCGCCTACCTCGACGTCGGTTGCAGCGACGCCATCGTCTCGCACGCCTGGTACGCCACGGTGCGGGAGCTGAACAAGGAGCGGATCGAGCCCGAAGACCGTGTCGGCGGAGGGATGGCGGGCACGGCCGACGGCAGCAGCAAGTACAACTTCTACTACACCAAGGACAAGAAGTTCCTCCTTGTCGCCCTCATCGAGAAGCACTTCTGGGAGAACTTCTGCCGCGCCATCGACCGGCCCGACCTCCTCGAGCAGGGCATCGGCTATCACAACGTCGACGCGCCGGTGGACTGGGGGCCGAAGGAGTTGCGCGGCGAGCTGCAGCGCATCTTCAGCGAGCGGACGCTGGCCGAGTGGATGGAAATCGCTCGCGACCACGACTGCGTGATCTCGCCGGCCAACCTCGCGGCCGACCTCCCCGGCGACCCTCACCTGCAGCACCGCGAGGCCATCGTCACGCAGGACCACCCCACGGCGGGCCCGGTGCTCGTCTCGGGACACCCCATCAAGGTCCCAGGCGAGCAGTACCGCGTCTACCGCCACGCCCCCGCCCTCGGCGAGCACACACTGGAGTATTTGACCGGGATGGGCTACAGCCAGGAGCAACTGGACGACTGGAAGGCCCGCGGCGTCATCTAACCCGCGTCGTTTGCCCGTGCCGCAAGGTTGCGGGTACAGTGCGGCCGAATGGCGAAGGGAGGCGGCCCATGTCCGATTCGAGGAGCCTGGAAGGCAAGGTCGCGGTGGTCACGGGGAGCAGCCGCGGCATCGGCAAGGTCGTCGCGGTCGAGCTCGCCAAGCTCGGCGCGGACGTGGTCGTCACCGCCCGCACGGTGGAAGAGAAGGAATGGATTCCCGGCACGATCGGCGCCACGGTGGCCGAGATCGAGTCGCTGGGCCGGCGGGCCGTGGCGGTGCAGGCCGACCTCACCCGCCGCGACAGTGTCGAGGCGCTCGTCCAACGCGTCGGGGACGACTTCGGACGCTGCGACATCCTGGTCAACAACGCGGCCTTCTTCGGGAAGGCCGCCTACCATTCGAGTTGGGAACTCTCGGCGAAGAGCTGGGACCTCCAGATGGAGCTCAACGTGACCGCGCCGTTCCTGCTCTGCCAGACCTTCGCGCCGGGTATGAAGGAGCGCGGCGGCGGCATCATCGTCAATGTCACGTCGGGGTCCGCCACCACCGTCGTGTCGGGGCTTGGTTACGGGGTCTCGAAGGCGGCGCTCAACCGAATGACGATGGGTATGGCCCACGACTACCGTGACGCGAACATCCCCGTGATCGCCCTCGACCCTGGGTTCACGCGCACGGAGATCGCGGAGATCGCCGCTTCCGGCATCGGCATGGACGCCAAGGACGCCCACCCCATGGAGGTGCCCGCGCTGGCGACCATCTACGTCATCACCCACGATCCGATGTCGTACACCGGCCAAGTCGTCGTGGCGGCGGACTTGGTCAAGGAGAAGGGGCTGCTATGAGCGTCGCGCTATCGGAGGAAGTCCAGCAGTTCATAACCGAGCACAGGAACGGCATCATCGCCACGTTCGGGAAGGGCGGCGCGGCGCAGATGACCGTGGTCACCCACGGCCTCTACCAAGGCGCTCCTGCCTTCACCTCCGCCGGCGGCCTGGTGAAGGTGCGCAACCTGGAACGCGACCCCCGCTGCTCCTACCTCGTGATGAGCCCCAACGGGCGCTCGTACGTCACCATCGAGGGGCACGCCGAGGTCTACGGGCCGGGCGTCACCGACTCAGAGGTCCTGCGCATGGCGCTGCGCGACATCTACCGCGCGGCGGCCCGCAAGGAGCACCCCGACTGGGACGACTACGACCGTGCGATGGCGGAGCAGCAGCGCCGGGGCATTGTGGTGATCGCGGAGCGCGTCTACCACAATCTGGGCAGGTATTCGTAGGCGCCGCGCGGCGCAGGGAGGCGGCCATGCCCTTCGCGCAGATACGCGACATCCGCATGTACTACGAGCGGCGCGGGTCGGGGCCCTCGCTGCTCTACATCAGCGGCACGGGCGGCGACCTGCGGGCTGGGCGCGTCTTCGAAGGCCCCTTGGCGGCATCGTTCGACATGCTCGCCTACGACCAGCGCGGCCTCGGCCAGACCGACAAGCCCGATGTTCCCTACAGCATGGCCGACTACGCCGACGACGCGGCGGCGCTCCTCGACCACGTCGCGTGGGACCGTGCCCGCGTCATCGGCGTCTCCTTCGGCGGCATGGTCTGCCAGGAGCTCGCCCTCCGCCACCCGCAGCGCATCGAGCGGCTCGTCCTCGCCTGCACGTCAAGCGGCGGCGAGGGCGGCAGCTCGTACCCGCTCCACACACTGGAAGACCTCTCGCCCGAAGATGCCTTGGAAAAGCGCATCGGCCTCTACGACTCGCGCTTCGGCGGCATACCCCGCGAGGAATGGCCCGCGAGCTTCGCCGCCATCGTCGACCGCGCCGCCCAGAACCGCGACCTCGGCTCGGACGATCCGGCGAAACCCGTCGGCGCGCACCGGCAGCTCGAGGCCCGCTCCAAGCACGACACCTACGACCGTCTCAGCCGGCTGAAGATGCCGGTCCTGGTCTGCGGCGGGCGCTACGACGTCATCGCCCCCGTCAAGAACCTCGAGGCGCTCGCCGCACGCATCCCCAACGCCCAACTCCGGCTCTACGAGGGCGGCCACATCTTCATGTGGCAGGACGAACGCGCCTGGCGCGACGTCGCCGCCTGGCTCCTGGAGGCATAACCGGAAGCACCTTTACCATTCCGGGAAATCCGCTGGCAACGCGCAGCCGTATGATTAGACGCGAGAGTCCCGCCGGTAGTATCATTAGGAGAGAGAGGTAGGACTGCCATGCAGGCTCGCCCAACCGCACTTCGGCGCTTTCGGTGGCGACTGTGGCCGAGTCCGCCGACCAACTACGGTCGGTCCGCGGCGGACGAGGCGCGCCGTGCCTTGGCCGCGATGCCGCGGGTCCCCGGCCCACCGATCATCGGCAACGCCTTCGACCTCGCGGGCGACCTGCGCGCCTTTCTCACCGAGCAATACCTCAAACTCGGCCCTGTCTTCCGAGTCTCGGCATTCCACCGTCAATACGTCGTGATAGCGGGCGCTGAAGCGAACCGCTTCTTCGCGGGCTCCGGGAAGGGCTACTTCCGCAACCGTGAGACGTGGCAGGACTTCGTTGAGGAAATGGGGGCGGAGCGGGCCATGCTCGCCCTCGATGGCCCCGACCACCTGAGACACCGTCGGGAACAGAAGCGGGCCTACTCGCGGCGCTACGCCGAAGGGCACCTTGAGGAGGCCGCCAACATCGCCCGGCGCGAGATCGAGACCTGGCCCATCGCCGAGCCGATCCGCGGCCACTACGCTCTCCAACGGATCATCACCGAGCAGCTCGGCGTCCTCGCCGCCTCGACGTCGCCCCGGCACTACCTCGACGACCTCATCGTCTTCGTGGAGTCGATGCTCCTCACCCACGTCCTCCACCAGCGCCCGAGGGTGTATCTGAAGCTGCCGCACATCCAACGCGCCGCCAAGCGAGTCGAGCGCTTGTACCAGGAGGTACGGGCGGGACACACCCCGGAGAAGCGCGAGGGCCAGCCTGCCGACCTGATCGACGACCTCCTCGACCTGCACCGGCGCGACCCCAGGTTCTTCTCCGAGCGCGACATGAAGGTCCACATGATGGGGCCGTTCATCGCCGGCCTGGATACGGCGGCGGCCAGTTGCGCCTTCATGCTCTACGCGCTGCTGAAGCGCCCCGACGTGTTGGAGAAGATGCGAGCGGAAGCCGACGAGCTTTTCAGCGGCGGGACCCCCACGATCGAAAAGGTGCGCGCGCTCGACGTCACGCACCGCGTCGCGATGGAGACCCTGCGCATGTACCCCATCGCGCCCGCGGTCTTCCGCACCACGATCGACTCCTTCGACTTCGGCGGCCACACCATTCCGGCGGGGAGCAAGGTCATCATCGGCACCACCGTGCCGCACTACCTGCCCGAGTACTTCCCCGACCCCGAGCAGTTCGACATCGACCGGTACACCGGCGATCGCAAGGAGCACATGCAGCCGGGCAGGTATGCCCCGTTCAGCCTCGGCACGCACCGCTGCCTGGGCTTCGGCTTCGCCGAGTTCCAGATCGCGATCACGATGGCGGCGATCGTCCATTACGTCGACATGGAGCTCGACCCGCCCGACTGGGAGCTCCGCACCACCTCCGCGCCGACGCCGAGGCCCAACAAGGGCTTCAAGTTCCGCGTGATCCGGCACCGCTGACCTCCCCGGCGCCCGTGCTATTCTCTCCGCGGGTCGGGCTTCCCCCTGCCCTGTAGGAGGTCTGCGTATGTTGTTCGAAGGGCGCATCATGATGGTGACCGGCGGTGGGGGCGGCATCGGCCGGGCGACGAGCCTGATGGCGGCGAGGGAAGGCGCAAGCATCGTCTCCGCCGACATCAACGCCGACAACGCGGGCAAGGTGGCCGCCGAGGTCGAGGCGTTGGGGCGCGAGGCCCTCGCCATGGAGACCGACACCACCGACAAGGCGCAGGTCGACCGCATCGTCGCTGCCGCCAACGACCGCTTCGGCAAGATCGACATCCTGATCAACGCGGCCGGTCTCGCCAACGGCGCCCCGTTCCTGGAGCACACCGGCGACCTGCTCGACCAAGTCGTCGCCTCGCACCTGAAGAGCATGATGTTCGCCTCGCAGGCGGTGCTGCCCAAGATGATCGAGCAGCGCTACGGGCGCATCGTCAACATCACCTCCAGAGCCGGCTGGCGCGGACGCCCCGGCACGGCGGCTTACGGGGCCGCGAAGGCGGCGATGACGGGCATGGCGCGGGTGATGGCCGCCGAGTTCGGCGAGTTCGGCGTCACCGTCAACAACGTCGCCCCCGGCATGGTGCTCAGCCCCATGACCCGCGACGCCTACGGCAGCATGGACGACCAGGTCGAGGAGCAGGTCCGGGCGGGCTCCGTCATCCAGCCACACCGGCTCGCGACCGAGGACGAAATCGCCCAAGCGCTCCTCTACTTCTGCGGCCCCAACACCGACCAAGTCACCGGCATGACCCTCCACGTCAACGCCGGTACGGTCATGCCCTAGCGCAGGCCGCTACACCTCTTCCCCTCTGGGGGCGCCTTAGACCTCTCCCCCTCTGGGGACGCCTTAAGCCTCTCCCCCTCTGGGGGAGACTGAGAGAGGGTACAGGCCGGGGAGATAGGTAACAGATAAACCGGGCACATGGGTAACACTCTGGAGGATTGCAGGAAGCGATCCATGAAGGAGGAGTTGTGTTGCCCTGGCAAGAGACGAGTGTCGAAGCGGAACGGTTGCGGTTCATTGAGCGCAGGACGGCGGGGGAGGAACCCATCGCCGAGTTGTGCCGGCAGTTCGGGATCAGCCGCAAGACTGCCTCCAAGCTGATCGGCCGGTACGAGGCGTACGGCGAGGAGGGCCTGCGCGACCGGAGCCGCGCCCCCCACCATCATCCCAACGCCACACGCCGTGAGGTGCAGGAGCGCATCATCGCGGCGAAGCGAGCCCACCCCTTGTGGGGCCCCAAGAAGCTCATCGCCTGGCTCCACGACACCGAGCCCGACGTGCCCTGGCCCGCCCCCAGCACCGCCGGCGCCATCCTCGACCGGGCCGGCCTGGTACGGCGCCGACAGCGTCGCCGCCGTACCTCCCCTTGGAGCGAGCCCTTCGCTTACGCCATCAACGCCAACGACGTCTGGTCCATCGACTTCAAGGGCTGGTTCCGCACCGGCGACGGGGCCCGCGTCGACCCCCTCACCGTCCAGGACGCGGCCTCCCGCTACCTGATCGCCTGCCGTGGGCTGGAGCGCCCCACCGGCCCGGAGACGCGGCGCGCGTTAGCGCGCGCCTTCCGGGAGTACGGCCTGCCCAGGGTCATCCGCACCGACAACGGTCCGCCCTTCGCCGGCACCAGCTTGGGCAGCCTCTCCTCCCTGGCCGTCTGGTGGGTCAAGCTGGGCATCCTCCCCGAGCGCATCGCCCCGGGCCATCCCGAACAGAACGGACGCCTCGAGCGCCTCCACCGCACCCTGAAGGCGGAAACCGCCTCGCCGCCCAGGGCCAACGGCCGCCGTCAGCAGCAGGCCTTCGATCACTTCCGGCGCAGCTACAACACCGAGCGCCCCCACGAGGCGCTGGGACAGCGTCCGCCGGCCTTCCTGTACACGCCCTCGTTTCGCCCCTATCCTGCCAGCGTCGGCTCGCCGGACTACGAGGCCGAAGTCACGGTACGCCGGGTGCGCGGCAACGGCGAGATCAAGTGGAAGGGGGACCTGGTCTACGTGAGCGAGACCCTCAAAGGCGAGCCCGTCGGCCTCGTCCGGCAGGACGACCGCAGCTGGGCCGTCCGCTTCGGCCCCCTCCTCATCGGCCTCCTCGACGACCACACCAAACGCATCGCCAAGACCCCCGTCAAGGTGTTACCTATGTCCCCGGTCTAACCGTCACCCATGTGCCCGGTCCTTCAGAGGGCACGCGCCTGCAGGGCGCGCCGGCGGGGTGGGGAGGTCTTTCCTCTTCTCCCCTGGGGAGAAGATTGAGATGAGGGGCCCCCTGATTACTACCACTGGCCACCGACGTCGGCCTTCCCCCTCCCCTGTAGGGGCGATTCGCGAATCGCCCGTCCCGGACAACCTCTCCCCTGCGAGGGAGACTGAGAGAGGGCACGCGCTCGCAGGGCGCGCCGGCGGGGTGGGGTAGCGGCTAGGACTGCGTAACCACCCCGCCCCGTTCGAGCGCGGCGATGCGGTCGGCGACGTAGCCCAACTCGGCGAGGATGGCCCTCGTATCGCTGCCGCGCTCCGGCGCGGGCGCGCCGAGCCGTGCCGGCGTCGCCGAGAGCAGCGGCGGCGGCCCGACGTGGTCCACGACGCCGATTCCAGGGTTATCGCGCGTCACCACCAAGCCCGCGTCGCGCAGGAACTGCTCCCCGTAGTAGTCAGGGACGGCGCTGACGAGCGAGACGCTGACGCCCGCCGCCGATAAGGCGGAGTCCCACGCCTCCCGGCGTCGGGTAGCGAAGACGCGCGCGAGAGTGTCGGTCAGCGCCTCGTCGTTCTTCACGCGGCCTTCGGCGTCGGCGAACCGGGGGTCGGCGGCGACCGCCCCGAACCCATCGGCCCCGGCGAGCGCCCGCCACGACGCCTCATCGGCGCAGTGCAGGTAGAGCCAGCCGTCGGAGGACTCGTAGAGCCGCGACAGTGCGCCGAACCCTCGCAAGTCCAGGCCCTCGGGGTCGTTCCGTTCGTAGCCCTCGTAGTCGAGGAAGTAGGGCGATTGGAGCAGCCCGGCCGTCAACGAGAGGCCCACATCGACCTGCTGCCCTTCGCCGGTACGCTCACGTTCGAGCAGGGCCAGCGCCACGCCGTAGGCCGCGAGCAGGCCCGTCCCATAGTCGTTGACCGGGTACGTGACCAGCTTTGGCGCGGCGTCCCGTCCCCCATGGCGCACCTGCATGCCGCTGGTGGCCTGGGCGATCTGCTCCCAGCCGGGGCGGTCCTCCCACGGGCCGCCGAAGCCGTAGGCGTTGACGGACGTGTAGATGATCCCCGGATTTCGCCGCTTCATGGCCTCGTAGCCGATGCCGAGGCGGGCCAAGGCGCCCGCCCGATGACTCTGCACGATGACGTCGGCGGTGGCGACGAGGTCCCCGAACACCTCTAAGCCCTGCGGTGTCTTGAGGTCGAGCATGATGCTGCGCTTGCCGCGGTTGACGTCAACCGTCCACATCGGCTGGGTGGGGCGGCGGGGGTCGTCGATGGTGATGACGTCGGCGCCGAACTCGCCGAGCGCCCGGCCGCAGGTAGGCCCAGCGAGCACGATGCACAGGTCGAGGATGCGCACTCCTTTAAGGACGTCCGTGACCGGTCGCGACTGCGGCGGCGAGGACGAACGCGGCGCTTCCGACGCCGGTACGTCCCAGGGCCGCGAAGCGTGCTCATCCAGCTTCGGCGCGCCGCCGCGGACGCCGCCGGGCGAGCCTCGCAGATTCACCGACACGCCGGGCTGCTTCATCGGCCCGCGCTCGGCGTCGTCCACCTCGATCACCATGCCCGCCGTGTTGGGGTGATCGAGCACGAGCCATTCGTCGACCGTCTTGCACACCGAGCAGGCACCACCGGCCGCGTTGATGTCGCGCTCCCAGTCCCACGCGCTGCGCTCGAGAAATACCTCCTCGAACCGACGCCGCCACGCCGCCTGACCCTCCGCGTCGTCCGGCCCCCGGACGTAGGCGATCATGTCGTCGGCCCACTCCTCGCGGCCCGCGGCCTGCAGGAACTGGTGGACGAAGCGTTCGTACATGCCGTGGTTGTGCACCCACCGGCCGTCGGCGCATCGGTACTGCCGCGACATCACCGATCCGATGTTGACGAAGCCGGTGCCCCTGGTGATGTCGCTGCCATGCAGCCGGACGAGCCGCACACCGATCGCGCTGAACATCGCCGCGTGCAGCGGCGCTTCGATGTGCTGTCCCCGCCCCGTTCGCTCCCGCGCCAGGAGCGCCAGCCCGACGCCCATCGCGCCGAGGAGAGCCGCGAAGTTGCTCGGCATTGGGAGGGGACTGAACACCGGCCCCTCGACGTCATCGGGCGGGGTAAAGAACCCCGTCTCCGCGCCGATGGCGCCGTCCCACCCCTGCGCATCGCGCTTGGGATGACCCTCGCCGTAGCCGGGCAGCGACACGTACACGAGCCCGGGGTTGACCCCAGAAAGGGCGCCGTAGCCGATGCCGAGGCGGTCGGCGACCCCCGGTCGGTAGTTCTCGATCAGCACGTCGGCGTCCCGGACCAGCTCTCGCGCCCGATCGAGGCCGCCGTTCGACTTGAGGTCGAGCGCGACCGAGCGCTTGCCCCGGTTCCAAGTGGCAAAGGCGGGATGGGCGCGGGCGGGGTCGCCCCCGGGCGGCTCGACCTTGACGACGTCGGCCCCCTGGTCGGCAAGCAGCATCCCCAGCAAGGGGCCGGGAATGTACCGTCCGAACTCGACGACCCGCGCGCCGCGAAGGGCGCCGGTGGGGCTGGACAAGGTCATGGGGGCCTCCCGCAGTCGCGTGGCGGCAGTCTACCGCCGGGAAGAGGGAGCCTTCAACCGAGGTCTTTGGCCGGTGCAGCGGGCGTCCGCCCGGCTAGGGGACGACCTCGAACTGCACCTCGGCCACCTTCTGCCCCTCGCTGTAGACGTAGACGACATACCGGCCCGGGGCCCACTGGTACGTTCTTGCCGCGCCGCGGAAGACCTCGATGTTGCCGGAAGTCTGGCCCGCGAGCACCGGTATCGTCATTTGGCGCAGCCAGAACGCGAAGCCGTCCTCGAAGTACCCCTCGATCGACAGCCGCAACTCGCGCCGCTCGTCCTCAGGATTGACGATGAAGCGCATTTCAAGCCAGATGTCGTAGATGTGGCGCGTCGAGAAGCCGACCAGCCGCAGCCCTCCGATCGTGGTGATATAGGCGTCGGCAATGCGCCCGGAGAAGCCGGGCAGCTTGGGATCGACGGGGCTCTCGTCGGCCTCAAAGGCGCCGGGCGTTTCCGCTCCCTCATACCAACGCGCCGCGATTTGGTCGATGTCGGCGGCGCGGTCGGGTGCGACGGCGGTGAACACAGCCCTATAGTCCTCGATCTCCACCGGCCCGGCTCTTGCCCTCAGGTAGAGGTCGAGGAATCCACGGCGGAACGTCTCCTCGCCGAGGTTGCGATAGAGGTCCAAGAGCAAGCGCTCGCCGAACGCGTAGTAGCAACCGAACTCTCCCTCCGCCCCCTGGCCCTCCAATTGGGCGATATCGCCGGCGTGGGTACAGGGATGACCGCCGGCGTCCACCGATTGGCCGGTGCGCTCGTGCTCCGAAACCGCCTCCAAGAAGCTCGCGCCGCCCTCGACCACCCATGGCTTTCCGTTTCTCCAGTAATAATGACCGACCTCGTGCGCGATGATCGGCGCGGCGTCTCTCGCGACGGCGCTGCCGTCGTCCACGTCGTATCTGGAGAGCATGCCGATGTGCGTGCCGAAGTGAACGCCTGCGCCGAGGGCTCCGTAGACCTCGTCAAAGTGCAGGGTGACCTGCGAGGTTGGCAGGGGAGCGCCCATGAACGCCTCGGAGCTGCGCAGGCTGTGCTCCAAGTAGTCCATCATGACGCCTTCCGCCCCCGGGCGGGTACGAATGATGGACATCGTCACTTCGCCGGCCAAGGGCAAGTCGATGGTGCGCTCTTCGACGCTCACGCGCCGGGGGTCGAGCAGGATGTCGATGAGGTCGGGGTCAAGGTCACTCGAAGCCGCCACCACCGTGACGACCTTTGCCCACTCGTCTGAAACGCCGCCGCTCAAGCTCGGGTGGGCCATCACCCGCTGGAAGTTCTCCGGCTTGAACGACCCCATGTGCCGCAGCGCTACCACGGCAGCGCCGTCCGCCGGCTCGATCGACTGGAGGAAGGGCATTGCAAGAACTTGCAACGCTGCCGGTTCGTCTCTCCCGGCGAGCCACGAGAGCTGTTGCGCTATCGCCGTCTCCGACTCGTCGAGGCCGTCCTCCACCCACGGCTTGGCCAGGACGGCACGGAAAAGCTCCGGATGGTTCGCGGCCAATCTCCTTAGTACGCTCACGGCTGCGGCATCGGCAGCCCGCGGCGGTTTCGTGGAGAAGCTCTCAAGGACTCGCAGCGCCGATTCCTCATCCTGTTCCGCGAACCACCCTAGCGCCCCGACGAACTCCGCCTCGTCTTCATCGAGGCCGTCTTCTACCCAGGGCAGTCCCATGACGGCGAGAAGCCCCTCATGACTGCGACCTCCCAGAATCTGCAGAGCCACTACGGCATCGCCATCCGCGGGCTCGATTGTTTGCAAGAAGGGCATCTCGAGAACCTGTAAAGCTCCCGCTTCATTCTTATTTGCAAGCCATCCGATATTGCGCACGACCACGGTCTCGGCCTCGTCGATGCCATCCTCGCCCCATGACTTCGCCAAGACAGCGCGAAGGGCATCTTGGCTCCAGGCACCCAAGGCCCAGAGCGCTGCCATACTGTCGACTTCATCGGAATCGACTGTATGAACGAACGCCGCCAACCATAGGGCGACATCCTGGCCGCCCAGCGCGGTCCAGTTGAGGTACTTCACGATCTCGGTCTCATCCTCGTCGAGGCCGTCCTGGGCCCACGGCCTCTCCATGGTGGCGCGCAGAAGGTCGTGATGACGGTAGGCCAAACCAGCCAAGGGTTCCAAGGCGTCGGTATCGGGAGTTTCCAGCTTCTCGGCTATCTGCACCGCGGCAACCGCAGCCCTGTTCGCCCAACGTCCCAACTCCTCGACGAAGGCGGTCTCCGACTCGTCGAGGCCGTCTTCGACCCATCGCCTCTCAACCACGGCACGGAGCGCTTGCCGGCTATTGCCACCCAGGCCCCACAGAGTGTCTACCGCGGCGACATCGGCGCCTTCGATGGTCTGCAGGAAAGGCGCGGCGACAATGCGCAAGGCGATGTTTTCGTCCCATTGCGCAATCCTTCGGAGGCGCTCCGTCACCTGAGCTTCGGACTCGTCGAGGCCGTCGCCTACCCACGGTTTCTCCAACAGGACGCCGAGGACTTCCGGAGCAGCCGCCAAGCCTCCCAAGGCGACTACCGCTTCGAAGTCAAGGGGATTGGGAGTCTCTAGGAAGCGCAGGCCCAGAATCCCTATCGCAGCTCCTTCGCCGATCTCTGCAAGCGCCTCTACGATTGCAACCTCGAACTCCTGCAGGCCGTCCTCGACCCACGGCTTCTCCAAGAGCGCCGTCGCCAGAGCTCCGGGGCCGAGTCCTTGAAGCACATTGATGACGGCAATCTCAGACTGGTCGAGGCCGTCCTCGACCCAGGGCTCGGCTAGCACTGCGCTGTAGAGCCACCGCCGGTTCACCGGTTTGCCCAAGTCGTCTAGCGCCTGGAGCGTGTCGGTAGCAACCTCTTCCAGATTGCCCAAGAACGGCATCCGGACGAGCCTGCCCGCCTCAGCCTCGCCGTAGCTGACGAAGTCCAGGAGCCACATCAGGACCAACACTTCTCCCTCATCCACGCCATCCGAGAGCCAGGCCCTGCTTACGAGGACCGGGTCCGCGTCTGTCCCGTACAGGGCTTCGAGGTCCACTAGTGTCTGCAGTGCCTGTCGTTCAATTCCTTCGACGCCGTCGGCGACCCAGGTTAAGGACGTAATCGCCGACGCCAACGCGGGCCTGTCTTCTTCCAGCCTGTCCAACGCGCTTTGCTCATCGGCTTCCGCGGTCGGCGTGGCCGTGGGCGCCGCGGTCGGCGTGGCCGTGGGCGCCGCGGTCGGTGTGGCCGTCGGTGCCGGGTCGGCGTGGCCGTCGGTGCCGGGGTCGGCGTAGCCGTCGGTGCCGGGGTCGGCGTAGCCGTCGGTGCCGGGGTCGGTGTGGCCGTCGGAGCCGGGGTCGGCGTAGCCGTCGGAGCCGCGGTCGGCGTGGCCGTTGGCGCCGGAGTCGGCGTGGCCGTCGGCGCCGCAGTGGGAGTGGGCGTCGCCGTAGGCGGCGCATCGCCGAACGTGCAGGCCGCCATTCCGCCCACCGCGAGCGCGACAAGAAGCAGCGCCAGCAACAGCGGCCGGTTCGAAAGCGGTCCGTTCAGCATGCCCCACCCCTCAACATCCGCGGCGCGCTGCTTACAACGCCCATCGGTCTACCAACCCGCTGAACCCTACACAACCCTACACCGTAGGGGAAAAGAGGCGAAGCCGACTACGGACGGGGCGGGCCCTCGCCCTTCAGCAGACCCTTGAACACGGGGGCGCGCTTCTCACGGAAGGCGCGCATCCCCTCCTCGATGTCGCGCTTGGCCACCTTGTGGTTCATGGCTGCGGCGAAGGCGTGCAGCGGCATCGAGTCCGCGTAGCTCTGCCGCACCTCGGCCATGACCACGTTCTTGGTCAGCCGCACCGCGACGGGTGGCCGCATGGCGATCTTCTTCGCCAAGGCGTACACGTCGTCCATGAGCCGGTCATGCGGGACGACGCGGCTGACCAGGCCAATCCGTTCGCACTCCTCGGCGTCGAGGATGTCGGCGGTGTAGAGCCATTCGAGGGCCCTGGAGAGGCCGACGGCGCGGGGAAGCAGTTCCCCGACGGTGTCCACGACGGGCATGCCGACTTTCGCATTGATGGGCGACATGCGGGCACGGTCGGAGGCAATGCGGATGTCGCATTGCAGCGCCATGACGAAGCCCCCTCCCAGCGCGGCCCCATTGATCGCACCGATCGTCGGCTTGTCGCAGTCGAGGATCTTATTGACGTCGCCGTACTGCGCCTTGACCTCCAGGCGGCGCATCCGCTCGTTCGCCAGAGAGTTCGTCTTCAGGTCGAGGCCGGCGCAGAAAGCGCGGCCGGCCCCGGTGAAGACGACGACCCGCACGTCGTCGTCCGCATTGATCTCCTCGCAGAGGGCGGCAGTGGACCGGACCATCTCCCACGACAGGGCGTTGAGCCGCTCGGGGCGGTTGAAGGTAACGGTCGCGACGTGGCCGTCCTTCTCGTAGAGCAGGTCCTTGTCTTCCACGAATCCTCCCACGCGCACAGCAGTCCCTGGAGCAAGCCGCCCCGCCCTATGGGTTGGTAGAGCGGAGGTCAGGCAAGCCGCGCCGAGTGCACCGGCAATGCAACCATCTCCAGCGTCGAGAGGTCGAGGCGCTCGGAGGCATGATCGATGTCGAAACCAACCAACCCCCCGGCAGCGTCGAGGTCCACGTTGACGCCGCTGGAAACCTCGCGCGTTTCAGCGCTTGTTTCGTCCTTGAGTTCGATATACAGGCTGTCTGTCTCGGGGTAGTAGTGGAGCTTCATGCGTCACCCTTTCGAAAGCCGCGGTCAAAGAAGGCATTGTGGACGGTCTCTCCGTCTTCAAGCGTGACGACGCGCAGGATGCGCGGGCCGGTCTCCCCCGAGCGAGTAACTTCTCCCCAAAAGCGAATACGGCCACTCGGCTGTGTTTCCCGCCGCAATGGATCAGCAATCACCTTCATGCACCACGCCGGATCAATGTCGGGACGCTTGCGCCGCACCTGTTCGTCGAAGTAGCGTGTCGTCTTCACGCTTCTATTCTACGGCGCGGACGTCTCCTACCCCCGCGGGTAGGGGTCGACCATGATGGTGGCCTCGCCGGTGAGGACTTCGGCGCCGTCCTGGTTCACGCACTTCGCGTCGAGGGTGACGATGGGCTTGTCGTCGCGGACGCGGGTGACGACACACTCCGCGGTGACGGTGTCGCCGGGGAAGACGGGCGCCACGAACCGGATGTTCATGCCCAAGAAGATGACGGTGACGTCGGGGCCCGCCATCTCGACGCCGAGGATGGCGGAGATCAGGCCCGTTGAGATGACGCCGTGGGCGACCTGCTTCCCGAAGCGGGTCTTCGCGCCGTAGCTGGGGTCGAGGTGCAGCGGTTGGGTGTCGCCGGTGAGGTGGGCGAACGTCGTCACCGTCTCCTGGGTGATCGTCTTGGTGATGGTGCCCTTGGCGCCGACCTGAAATCTATCCATCGGGTTCATGCTTACGCTCCTTTCGCGTTGTCGAACGTTATGTCGTGTGGAGAGGGAACAGGACGGAACGGCGGGGCCCATCGGACGCCGCGCCCTAGCCGCCGTAGTCGTAGAAGCCTCGTCCCGTCTTCTGTCCCAGCAGGCCCGACTGCACCATCTGGCGGAGCAGGGGCGCGGGCCGGTACTTCGAGTCGGCCAAGTCGCGGTGCAGGACTTCGATCACGGCGAGGCAGATGTCGAGCCCGATAAGGTCGGCGAGCTCGAGCGGCCCCATGGGGTGGTTCGTCCCCAGTTTCATCACGGTATCGATGTCTTCCTTCGACGCGATGCCCTCGGAATAGAGGAAGACGGCCTCGTTGATCATCGGACCGAGAAGCCGGTTCGCCACGAAGCCCGGCGAGTCCTTGACGGTGACCTTCGTCTTGCCGACGCGCTCGGTGAACTCGACGGCCCGGGCGATCGTCTCGTCGGAGGTAAGCAGGGCGCGCACGACCTCGACGAGCTTCATCACCGGAGCCGGGTTGAAGAAGTGGATGCCGCAGAAGTTCCAGGGCCGTTCGAGAACGCCCGCCATGCCGGTGATGGGGATGGTCGAGGTGTTCGACGCGATCACGGTGTTCTCGGAGAGGTGCTTCTCGACGGCGCCGAGGACTTCGGCCTTGACGCCGGCATCCTCGTAGACCGCCTCGATGACCATCTCACACGAGCCGAAGGCGTCATAGGAGTCGACCGGCGTGATCCGCTCGCAGATATCCTCGACTGTCGCCTCGTCCATGCGCCCGTCCTTCACGCGGCGCATGAGCCGCTTGCGGGCGTCAACGACGGCCTGCTCGGCCTGGCCCGGCCGCTCGTCGGTCAGCACGGCAGGAAGCCCCGCCTGGGCGATCACTTGGGCGATGCCGCCGCCCATCTGGCCCGCGCCAATCACTCCGATAGGACCCTCGATCATCAGTGCCTCCCGCCCGCGAACGCGAGCGCCCCAGATGATACGGTGCCGCGCCTCGAAGCGCCACCGGCGACGTCGCCGCTTGGCGTATGATGTGCGCATGACGACCCGCGCTCCCGTCCTCGCCGCCGACGTCGTCGTCGTGGGCGGCGGCAACGCCGGCCTCGCCGCCGCCCTGGCGGCTCGGGAGGCAGGCGCGTCCGTGCTCATTCTCGAAAAGGCGCCGCAACACCTGCGAGGCGGCAACACCTACTTCACCGGCGGGCTCTTCCGCTTTGCCTACGACGGCTGGGACGAGATCGCGCAGCTCATCCCCGACACATCTGAGCAGGAGTGGGCCACCGTCGACGTCGGCTCGTATCCCGTCGCCGCCTTCTACGACGACGTGATGCGGGTGACCGAAGGGCTGGCCGACTCCGAGCTCACCGACCTCCTCGTCTCGCAGTCGTTCCCCACCATGAAATGGATGAAGGACCTCGGCGCCCACTGGGTCTTGGCCTACGGACGGCAGGCCTTTCGCGAGAACGGGGTGATGAAGTTCTGGGGCGGCCTCACCGTCGAGGCCGTCGGCGGCGGCAAGGGCCTCTCCGACCGCCTCTTCGAGCTGGCGGAGCGCGCCGGCGTCGAGGTCGTCTACGACGCCAAGGCCGTCGCCCTGGACGTGGCCGGCGACGGCGCTGTCCAGGGAGTCGCGGTGCAGGACGATGACGGGCGCCGGACCATCTCGGCCCGCGCGGTGGTGCTGGCGAGCGGGGGCTTCGAGGCGAACCCCGAGATGCGCACGCGCTATCTCGGCCCCGGCTGGGACCTGGCCAAGGTACGCGGCGTCCGCTTCAACACCGGCGACGGCATCCGCATGGCGCTCGACGCGGGTGCGCAGCCCTTCGGCCATTGGAGCGGCTGCCACGCGGTGGCCTGGGACCTGAACGCCCCGGCCTTCGGCGACCGCAACGTCGCCGACCTGTTCCAGAAGCACTCCTACCCGCTGGGCATCATCGTCAACGTCGATGGAGAGCGGTTCGTCGACGAAGGGGCCGACTTCCGCAACTACACCTACGCCAAGTACGGCCGCGAGATCCTGAAGCAGCCGCGCCGGGCCGCCTTCCAGATCTTCGACGCCAAGGTGGCCGACCTGCTGCGCGACGAGTACCGCATCGCCCAGGTCTCCAAGATCGAGTCGGACAGCATCGCGGGCCTCGCGGACGGGCTCGGCGTCGACGTCGAAGGGCTCGTTCGCACCGTCGAGCGGTTCAACGCTGCGGTGCAGCCGGGGGAGTTCGTCCCCGCCGCCCTCGACGGCAAGCGCACCGAGGGCATCGATCCGCCCAAGTCGAACTGGGCGCTGCCCTTGGACACACCGCCCTACACCGGCTTCGCGGTCACCTGCGGCATCACCTTCACCTTCGGCGGGCTGCGCATCGACCGGAACGCCCAGGTGCTCGACACGGAAGACCGCCCCATGCCCGGGCTCTTCGCCGCCGGCGAGCTCGTGGGCGGTCTCTTCTACAACAACTACCCCGGCGGCTCCGGGCTCATGGCCGGCGCCGTCTTCGGCAAGATCGCCGGCGAATCGGCGGGTCGGGCGGCCACCTTAACCCTCTCTCCCGCTGGGAGAGACTGAGAGGGGGCACGCGCCGCCAGGCGCGCCGGAGGCGCGGAGTGGGGAGGGAAGACCCTTACGCACCCGCGACGCCCGCACGGATCATCCCTGTAGGGGCAACCCTTGTGGTTGCCCAGGGGTGGTCTGGGGGGCCGGAGACCTTTTGCGTAACCTCGCCGATGGTTGAGCGGTCCTCCCTCCTCCCTCTGGGAGGGACCACCCCAAAGCCTCTCTCTCTGGGAGAGACTGAGAGAGGGCACCCGCCGCTAGGCGCGCCGGAGGGGCGAGTGGGGCGTCCCTCTCTCCCGCTGGGTGAGGGCGGAGGGAGGCGGGGGCCGCGCGACCTCGCCGGAGCCCGCGGCCCCTTCCTCCAACTTCTGTCCCGTGAAACGCCTCCCCGCCCCCGCTGTGCCATCCGCCCCTTCCCCATCCCTGCCCTTGCCCCCTACCATGTCCCCATGCACACCCAGCCCAGCGGTGCCGGCCGTCCCCGGATGGCCATGGGCGCGCGCAAGAAAAGGCGGAACCTCCCGCCGAGCCGGCGGAAGCACCGCTTCCTCCGGGAATTCAAACGCGTAGGCACACTGAGCGCCGGTCGTCGGGCCGCGGGAGTCTCCTGCAGCGAGATGCTCAACTGGTTCAACGACGAGAAACTCCGTCGGCGCTTGTCCGAGGCGAAACTGGTCTTCACCGACCGCCTTGAAGAACTCCGTACCCACCGGATCATGGAAGAGGGCAACGCCGCGGCGCTGCGCTTCAAGCTGCGCGCCGAGCTCGGCGACAACTATGGCGGGCTGCCAAAGCCCCCTGCACCCGCCGAAGTCCTCACCATGTGGCAGCAGGAGTTGGAAAGAGAGACTGGGAGAGCAAGCTCGGCCTTCTGATCCCGCCGGGCCCGTGGGGCCGGCCGCCCTCTCCGGCGCGTCGGCCGCTCCTTCTCACTCTTTGATGAGATCGCACCCCTTAGCCCCAGTGCGCCTCCGCCGGCGGAGCATCGTCCCTCTAGGGGCGATTCCCGAATCGCCCGCTCCCCCACATCCGCCGGGCATAGGCCTCTAGAGGAGTGGGCGAATCAAATGTTCCCGCCTAGTTGTAATAGGTGCTGCGGAGGGTGCGGCCGGGCAGGTCGCCGGAGTGCTTGCCGCCCTCGATTAGCACCCGGCCGTTGACCAAGGTGTACTCGATCCCGGTGGCGTGCTGTACGAGCCGCGTCGCGCCGCCGGGCATGTCGTCGACGAACTCGCGGTCGCTGGCATCGACCGTCTGCGGGTCGAAGATGGTGATGTCGGCGGCGAGGCCCTCTCTGAGATAGCCCCGGTCGGTGATGCTCGACTCCTCGGCGGGAACGCCGGTGATCACCCGCACCGCATGCTCCAGCGTCATCGCCTGTTTCTCGCGCACCCAGTAGCCGAGCATTCGGGTGCAGAAGCCGGTGTTGACCTCGGTGATGAGGTGGGCCCCGGCGTCGGTGAATCCCGCCACGACGTGGGGCGTGTTGAGCAGCGCCGGAATCACGTTCTCGTCGGGGTTCCGCGAATCGAGCAGTCGCATCTGCGTACCAAGGTCCTCATCGAGGGCGATGTCGAACGCCGTGTCGAGGGGGTCTTTGCCAAGCTCGGCGGCGATGTCGCTGACCTTCATCATGTTGAACCGTTCGTACTTGGGCGTAGCCGCCTTGACGAGAACGATGCGGTCCCAGCGGGCGGGCAGCGCGGGCAGCGGGTCGGACTTCATCTCCTCGCGCAGGACGTCGCGGGTCGCCGGATCGCGCATCGCCCGCAGCTTCTCCTCGCGGTCCAGCATCAGCACCTTTTGCCAGGAAGGGAAGCGGTCGAAGACGTTCGTGAAGCGGAAGTTGAACTCGAAGTCGTCCGGTTGCGTGGAGGCCAGAGCGAAGAAGGGGAAGCCCTCGGCCCGCAGGGCCTTGAAGTCGGCGAGGCGCGCCTTCCACGCGTCCGGCGCGTCCAGCGTGGCGGCCAGACCATTCCAGGTAACGGGCCGGCCGCTGATTTCGAAAAGCTGTTTCATGCGGGCCCGCCCCTCGGCGCGGGCATAGGTGAACTCGGAGCCGGCGGCCATCTCCACGTAGCCGACCTTTTGCCCCTTCAGGACGGCGGCCAACTCCATGATCTCTTCGAGCGCGGCGGCCCGGCTCGGGACGCGACGGCCGTCGCCGTCCCAATGCGAGAACCCCCGCGACGTCGTCAGGCCGACACCGCCCTCGGCGTGCGCCGCCGCGAGCGCCGCCTTCATTCGTTCCATCTCGTCGTCGGTGGCCTCGCGCTCTGAGGCGTCGGGGCCCATGACGTAGCGCCGGACCGCGCTATGCCCCACCTGAGCGATCGCGTTGACGCCGATGCCCTGGTTGTCCAGCGTGTCGAGATACTCGCCGAACGACTCCCACGGCCAGGGGAGCGTACGCTTGAGGACACCGATGTCCATCCCCTCGACACGCGCCAGCATGCGCGCCATCCAGTCCTGGTCCTCCGGCTTGCAGGGCGCGATGGTGAAGCCGCAGTTGCCCATGATCACGGTGGTGACGCCGTGCCAGCACGTCGAGGTGGCGATGGGGTCCCACAAGAGCTGCGCGTCGTAGTGCGTGTGCATGTCCCAGAAGCCGGGCGCGACGGCGAGGCCGTCGGCGTCGATCACGCGGTCGGCGGTCTCCGTCCCGTTGCCCACGGAGGCGATCTTCCCGTCCTTCACCGCCACGTTGCCCCGGTACGCCGGCGCGCCGGTACCGTCGACGATCAGCCCGTCCTTGATGAGAATGTCGGCGCCCATGCTCCACCCCTTCGTGCAGGTGGCGCCATCTTAGCACTGGTCGGCAGACGCAGGCCCCGGCGAGCCGCACCTCGTTTGACCCGTTCGGCGGGGCAAGGCTAGAGTATCGCCGCCGGAGGAATGCCGGCGGGGAGCAGCCATGTCAGCGCAAGCCTGCGACGGGATCCGAGTCCTCGACTTCAGCCGGGGGATGGGGGGCGCCATCGCCACCATGATGCTGGCGGACAACGGCGCGGACGTTATCAAGGTCGAGCCCCCCGGCGGGGCGCCGGAGCGTCAACAGCCCGCCTTCCTCCAGTGGGGCCGCGGCAAGCGCAGCGTCGTGCTCGACCTCAAGATCGGCGAGGGCGTCGACGCCGCCCGCAAGCTCGCGGCGACCGCGGACGTGGTGCTCGAGAACTTCCGCCCCGGCGTCGCCGACCGGATGGGTATCGGCTACGAGGAGTTGTCCAAAGAGAACCCACGCCTGGTCTACTGCTCGATCACCGGCTTCGGACCCAAGGGCCCCTACCGGGACATCAAGGGCTACGACTCGATCGTGGCCGCCAAGTCGGGCCGCATGAACTGGGTGCCGCCCTGGGAGCGGGAAGGCCCCGTGTTCGAGTCGCTGCCCCGCATGACCTACGGCTCCGGCCAGTTCGCGGTCCAGGGCATCCTCGCCGCGCTGCTCGCCCGCGACAAGACGGGCCGCGGGCAGCACGTCCAGACCTCGCTCCTGCAGGTTGTCACCGCCCACGCCATGGGCCAGTGGGCCGTTCCCGTGGGCGCGGAGGAGGAGGCCGCCGAGCGCCTCGGGGCGCGGCGGACGGGAGACAACCCGCACACCCAGATGCCCACCGGCTACCAAATCGTCCAATGCAAGGACGGCGTCTGGATTCAGATGGCCTCCACCAGCGTGAAGATCTTCCGCTTCTTCATGGACCTCCTCGGGCTCGACTACCTCTACGACGACCCCGCCTACCGCGACATGCCCTACGTCTTCCCCAGTGAGGACGACCGCAAGCGCGTCCACGGTCTGATCCGCGAGAAGATGCGCGAGAAGACCTCGGACGAGTGGATGCAGATCTTCATCGAGAACGGCAACATCGGGGCCGAGCCCTACATCACGACCAAGGACTTCGTCCACCATCCCCAGGTCGAGGCCAACCACCTCTACTTCGAGGTCGAAGACCCGCGCGTCGGCCCCATGCGGCAAGTCGGCCCCATCGCCGAGATGACGGCCACGCCGTCGCGCGTCCAGGGCCCGGCGCCCGAACTTGGCGAGCACACCGACGCCGTCCTCGCCTCCCTACACCAGGCCGGGCCGTGGCGGACCGACCCTGAATCGGCAACGCCCGCCGGCCCCAAACCCCGCCTGCCGCTCGAAGGCTACACCGTTCTGGAGATGGCCTCGTACTACGCCGGTCCCTTCTCTACGACGCTGCTATCCGAAATGGGCGCCCGTGTCATCAAGATCGAGCCCGTCTTCGGCGACACCATGCGCCGCATCCACGAGGTCTCCCACAAGGCCATCCAGAACAAGGAGAGCATCGCGCTCGACCTGAAGACGCCGGAGGGTCGCGAGATTCTGTACCGCATCATCGCCAAGGCCGACGCGCTGATGCAGAACTTCCGCCGCAACACTTGGAAGAACCTGGGCCTCGAGTATGCAGACGTGCAGAAGGTGAACCCACGCCTCGTCTACCTCTTCGCCGCCTCCTATGGGAGCAAGGGCCCACAGGGCACCATGCCGGCTTTCCATCCCACCGTCAGTGCCATCGCCGGGGCCGGCGTCCGCATGTCCGGCAAGGGCAACCCGCCCATGGACTCGATGCAGGGCGACCCCGACGCCGCAATCTGCGCCGCCACGGCGCTGCTCCTCGGCCTCCAGGCTCGGGAGCGCACCGGCAAGGGCCAATACATTGAGTCGCGGATGATCGCCAGCGGCAGCTACGGCACCTCCGACTGGTTCATGGAGTACGAAGGCATGCCCGAGGAGCCGATGCCCGACGCCGACCAGCGCGGCTATCACGCCCTCCAGCGCCTCTACCAGACCAGCGACGGCTGGGTGATGCTCGACTGCCCGACCCAGCCCGAGTGGCAAGAGCTCTGCCACGCCCTCAACCGGGGCGACCTGATCGAAGACGACCGCTTCGCCTCGGCGAAGGGCCGCGGGGAGCACGACGTCGCCCTCGCTGCGGAGCTGGCCGCGGAGATGGGGTCGCGCGCCTCCCAGGAGGTCGAGGCCCTGCTGCTCGCCCGCGACGTGGCCTGCGTCCGCGCCGACGACACGACCTGGGGCCGCTTCTACATCAGCGACCCGCAGATGGCCGAGAACGGCTTCCGCGTGCAGGCCAACTCGCCCGTCTTCGGCGGCGACTACCACCGGCACGGCCCCACCGTCTCCTTCTCGGACATGGAGACACGGACCGGACCGCCGTCGTTCATCGGCGAGCATACCCGCGCCATCATGGCCGAAGTCGGCTACTCCGCCGAGGAGATCGCCGATCTGGAAGGCCGGAATATCATCGCCCAGACCGACCGCTGGGCGTAACCGCTAGACCTCGTAGGCCACGCGGCCGCCGACGATCGTCATCGCGACGCCGATTTTGCCCAGTGCCGCGGGCTCAACCGTGAGCGGGTCCCCGTCCAGCACTACGAGGTCGGCGAGCTGCCCAGGGGCAATGCTCCCCTTCAGATGCTCGTCGGCTGCGGCGTAGGCCCCGCCCTCGGTGTGCAGGCGGAGCGCCGTCGATACGTCCACCGCCTCAGTGGGGTTGACCTCCGCGCCGCGCCGCGAGGCGCGAGTCACTGCTGCGGCGATGGCGTCAATAGGGCCGGGAGGGGCCACGGGCATGTCGGAGCCCAGGGCGACGCGCAGCCCGTCCTCCACCAGCGACCTGAGTGGGTGGAGCCGGGGATGCCGATCCCCGTCCACTTGCTGCAAGTAGCGATCGCCGTGCTCGTGGAGGAACCCCGGTTGCGCGACGACGACGATACCCGCGGCCCGAAGCCGCCGCGCCAGCTCCGGCGGACAGACGCCGCAATGTTCGACGCGATGCCGGTGATCATGGAGGCGCAGGCCGCCGCCTGCAACGTCCGCGGTGCGCTCCAGGGTTAGCCGGAGAAGTCCCTCGACCGTCTCCGCCACGGCGGCAAGCCCCCCTTCCTCGACGGCGTGGAAGGCGACTTGGTAGCCGGCGGCATGCGCGGGCCACGCCATTTCAAGCAGCTCCGCTACTTCGGGCAGCGTCCGCTCACCGGTCTCGTTCAACATGATCTTGACCGGGCCGACGCTTAGCCATGCGTCGCCGCCGCCGTAGCCGAGCTCCCGCTCGGCAAGCGCGTCAATGTCGCCGGCCCCGACCATCTTAGACACGCGCAGGGGCAGCCGGTCTCGCCTACGCAGATCGTCAAGGACGTCCCACTGGCCGAGGGCGCCCTCGGGAGTTGCGTCTTGCAACGACGTCACGCCAAGAGCAAGTAACCGACGAAATGCCTGGTCAAGGAGCCCTTCGATCTCGCCGGCAACCAGGGACGGAACACCCCGCGCACCAAGCTCGGCCTCCATTTCCTGGAGATAGCCGGTTAGTTCGCCCGATGCATCGCGCTCGATGGTCGCGCCGATCGGCTCCGGTGTCTCATTGCCGATGCCGAGCGCGCGCAACGCCGCGCTGTTCAGCACGGAGGCGTGGCCGGAGCGATGCGTCAGTTTGACGGGATGGCTCGGCGCGGCCTCGTCGAGCTCCCACCGTGTCGGCGCGCGCCCTTCCGTGAGGTGGAACTCGTCGTAGCCCCAGGCACGTAGCCATTCGCCTTCCCTTGCATCAGCGGATCGTTCCCGAATGGCGCACTGGATCTCGGCGATGGACGACACCGCCCGGGGGCTGCAATCGACCGCACCCAGGTTTGCGGCGTAGGCGAAGAGGTGCGTATGGGCATCGATGAAGCCTGGGACGACGCGCCGTCCCTCACAGTCGATTACCCGGGTCCCTGGGCCACGCACCGTGTCAAGGTCGCCCTCGCCGCCAACCCACTGCAGTCGTTCGCCCACCGCGCTGACCAGCGTCACCTCTGGTCCCGCCTTGCGGGGGAGGAAAAGCCGGGCGTTGTGCAGGACGAGATCGGCCTTCCGCACGCCGGAATCGGGTGGCGGGCTGACCACAGGGAAGAGATCGCCGGCGGGCATCAGTCCGCGAGCGACTGGAGGTGTCTGGTGTCGTTGACCGCGAGCAACACCGCGCCGCCGCCAACGATACGAGCCGTCGTGATCGAGGTATTCGCCAGACGGAAGCGGAGCGGACCGGAGAATTCCATCCCAAGCAGAATGCAGAGCGCGGCGTTGATGAAGCCGCCGTGGGAGACGACGGCAACCTTGCCGAGGTCCGGCGCGCCATCGAGGAACAGATCGCCAAGAACCCCGGCCGCGCGGACGTGCAGCTCGGTGGGACCCTCGCCGTTGCGGTCGCTGAAGTCCAGCACCGGAAGAACGTCGGGCCGGAAGTAGTCCTCCGAGCGGCGCTTGATCTCGCGATCGGGCAGGCGGGAGAACTCACCGACGTCGATTTCGCGAAGCCGCGCATCGAAGCGTGGCTCACGGCCCGTGGCCTGGGCGACGGCCTCCGCCGTATCGCGCGCCCGGGGCAGCGTGCTCGAAAAGAGTTGATCGATCCCCTCTTCGTCCAAACGGCGAGCCAGGGCGGACGCCTGACGGGCGCCGAGGGAGGTCAGGCCGTCGTTCGAGCCGTAACGGGCCTCGCCGTGTCGGATAAAGAGCAGGTCTGTAGGCATGCCGGGGACATTATAGGGAGCCCGGACGGGAGAGGAGGCCTGCCAATGCTATAATCGCCAAGGCTAGGCTCTCTCGCTTTGCATTTCACCTTGTACACGCACCTCATGTTCGCGCGCCTTCGATAGACCGTGCCCCTCGCGATTTTTCCCGCAGAATCGGACGTCGTCGAGACGCTCATGCGGCTGGCCTTCCAGCTTGCCGCAATCCTGCTCGCCGCAAAGGTCTTCGGCGAAATCTGCGACCGCTATCTGAAGGTCCCCTCCGTCATCGGCGAGCTGCTCGCCGGCGTCGCCATCGGCCCCTTCGCCCTCGGCCAGTTCGCGCTACCCGCCGACTTCGGGCCGCTGTTCCCGCTGCCCCTCGGCTACGGCATGGAGGGCGGCCCGACGCTGCCCCTGTCCATCGAGCTCTGGTCCATCGGCCAAGTCGCGGCGATCGTGCTGCTCTTCCTCGCCGGCCTGGAAACGAACTCAAAGCTCTTCTTCCGCTACGCGGGGCCTAGCATCCCGGTGGCCGCCGGCGGCGTGATTCTCCCCTTCGTCTTCGGGGCGGGCGCCATCGCCTTCTTCGAGGACGACATCGGCTTCGGCGACACCGAGGCCCTGTTCATGGGCGCGGTCATGGTCGCCACCTCGGTAGGCATCACCGCCAGAGTACTCGAGGAGCAACGCAAGCTCGACAGTCCGGAGGGCGTCACCGTACTTGCCGCGGCGGTCCTCGACGACGTCCTCGGCATCCTGGTGCTCACCGTAGTCATCGGCATCCACGCGAGCGGTTCGGTCAGTGTCGGCGAGATCGTTTGGATCGGGGCGAAGGCGGTCATCTTCCTCGCCGCCCTACTAGCAGTCGGGTTCCTGGGCCAGCGCCTTATCTCGAAGACCATCCTCTCGTTCCGCACCAACGGCGCCGCCATCGGACTTGCGTTGTTCCTGGCGCTTCTCGCCTCCGGCCTGGCGGAGACCTTCGGCCTGGCCATGATCATCGGCGCCTACGCCATCGGGCTGGCCCTCTCCGAGAGCCGTCTACGCCACGCCGTCGAGGAGAAGATGGGCACCCTCGCCAACGCCATCGTGCCGATCTTCTTCTGCACGATGGGGATGCTCGTCGACGTTACGTCGCTGGTGAACGCCATCGGCGTCGGCGCGGTGATCACAGTGTTGGCCATCATCGGTAAGGTCTTCGGTTCCGGTGTGCCGGCCCTGGGTGTCGGCTTCAACATACGAGGGGCGTCGAGAATCGGGTTCGGGATGCTGCCGCGCGGGGAGGTCGCCCTCATCGTGGCCGGCATCGGCCTTTCCAACGGCATCATCCAGCAGAACCTCTTCGATATCGCGATCATGATGACCATCGTGACCACGATCATCGCGCCCATCGCCCTGAAGCCACTCTTCACTAGCGGCGGATCAGGCCTGCGCAGGCCCGGACCGGAAGACGGAGACGAGGCTCCTCCCGACGGAGAAGAAACGCCATCCCCGGCACCCCACGAGGCCGAACACTAGCGTTCGGCCCCGCCTGATGCCGGCTACTTTCCGATTGCCGGAAAGACGTCCAAGGCGAAGGCCTCGAGGCGCTCGATATACTCGTCCACGCTGCTTGTCGGCGTCGTCGCGAACGTCGTGCCGGTTGCGCCGGCCTGTTTGAGTGCGTCGATCTCCCCCAGGATCTCGTCCTTGTCCGTGGTCAGCTTGGGGGGTTCGAGGACGGTGTGCCGCATGTCCATCTTGGCCTCGAACAGCGGCATGATGACGTCGAAGGGCCGTGCGTCGTCCCGGTCCCGCCGCTCGTGGATGTATGCGAGCTTCTCGGGAAGCTGCTCGCGGGTGACCTGCCACGGCTGCCAGCCGTCGCCGTAGGCCGCGGTGCGGCGCATCGAAGGGGCCGAATGGCCGCCGATCCAAATGGGCGGGTAAGGTTTTTGCACCGGCCTGGGGTCGAAGGCGATGCGGTCGAATTGAAAGTGCTTGCCCTGGTAGGCGGGCTCGTCGCTGGACCAGAGCTCGATCATCGCCTCGATCATCTCGTTAGCGATTTCGCCTCGGTTGGTGTGGTCTCCGCCCATGATGGCGAACTCGCGGCGCAGGTAGCCGACACCGATCCCGACGATGGCGCGGCCGCCGGAAAGCCAGTCCAGCGTCGACACCATCTTCGCCAGCTCGACCGGGTGGTGATAGCCAAGCACGATGACGGTGTTGACCAACCGGATCCGTTGCGTCGCTCCGGCGAAGACGCCCAGGGTCACCAGCGGGTGCGGCCACCGGGGCCCCATGACGGGGACCATCTTCTCGAGCATGATCGCGTGCTCAGGAACGCCGAGGAAGTCGAAGCCGAGTTCGTCGGCCTTCCGCGCCACACGCAACATGTCGTCGGGTGTCGCCTCAGCGGCCCACGACTCGGCAGCGTTCGGCTGAAGCGTCACGCCCGGAACAGAGACTCCAATCTGCATGGGAACCCTCCCCGCCGCACGGCGGCCCCGTGATTCTACTCAAAATTGGGGAGGAGCGAAGGGTTATGAGAGCGTCGACCTGTTGGGCCCCAAAAGGCGGCGTCCTCTGGGTGAGGGCAGAGGACGCCGGTGGGACACCCGTCCTGGAGGAGAACGGGCTCATGTAAAGCGCCCTGGAGGCGGTGGGCGCAGGTCGCCTTCGACCCTTGGCTAGGGCAGAGCCGAAGGTGTTACTTCATGGTTCGATATTCGCTCCCTTGCGGCAGGCTTCCACAACCGCTTTGCCGCCTATCCGCACTTGTTGAAGCCACAGGCGTGGCACATGAGGCAGCCCTCTTGATATGCGAGCACGCCTGAGCAGTCGGGGCAGGTGACCGCCGACTCCGGCTCCTTCCAGGCCTCGAGCTTGGCGCTCTGTGCGGTCTCGGCGTTCTCCTCGGCCTTGCCGGGGTTGAACAGACCGAGCTGCGCGCCCTGCATCGTAGGCTCGTCCCACATCTCGGCGGGCGTGCCGTCCTCGCCGGGCAAGTACTTGGCAAGGACGAGCGCCACGGCGTCGGGCGGCGAGGCGACCAACACCCCATCGTCCCAGATCGGATTGCTCGTAATGCCCTTCATGTGATGAATGATCGCTTCGAGATCGACGCCGGCGCGCAGGCAGAGTGAGATCAGCCGCGAGATCGCCTCGAGGTGCGCCGCGTCCGTCGTCCCTGCCTTGCCCAACTGCGAGAAGACCTCGAACGGCTTGCGCGTCCCATCGACGTTCACCGTGACGTACATCGTGCCGTTGCCGGTCCGCACCTTGTGGGTCATGCCCACCATGGCGCGCGGACGTTCGCGGGGGCGGCGAGGCACGGGGCCGGACGCAATCTCCTCGGCCTCTTGCAGCACTACCGGCGAGTCCTCGGGGGCGTCCGCCGTCTCGCCGCTGCGGGCCTTCTCCGTCTGCCCCGTGCTGAGCACCTGCATGCTCTTCGAGCCGTCGCGGTAGATCGTCACGCCCTTACAGCCGAGGTCGTAGGCGAGGTCGTAGACCATGCGCACGTCTTCGACGCCGGCGTCGTGGCTGAAGTTGACCGTCTTGGAGACCGCATTGTCCGTGTACCGCTGGAAAGCAGCTTGCATCCTGACGTGCCATTCCGGCGAGATGTCGTGCGACGTGACGAAAACCCGTTGCACCCACTCGGGGACGCCGGGCATGCCGCGCACCGAGCCGCGCGCCGCCAACTCTTCCATCAACTCATTGCTGTAGAAGCCTTCACGCCGGGCCACCGCCTCGAAGTGGGGGTTGACCTCGACGAGTCGTGTGCCGTCCATCACGGTGCGCACGTAACTGAGCGCGAACAGGGGCTCGCAGCCGCTGGAGCAACCGGCGATGATGCTGATGGTGCCGGTGGGCGCGATGGTCGTGCGCGTGGAGTTGCGGAAGCGCGGCCCGCCGTTGTCCTCGTAGACGCTCCCCTTCCACGCCGGGAAGACGCCTCGCTCTTCCGCCAACGCGATGGAGGCCTCGTCGGCCTTCTTCTGGATGAAGCCCATCACGTTTTCGGCGATCTCGACCGCCTGGTTCGAATCGTAGGGCACGCCGAGCATGAGCAGCAGGTCGGCCCATCCCATCACGCCGAGCCCGATCTTGCGCGTCCGCTTGGTGACCTCCTCGATCTTGGACACGGGATAGCGGTTCATCGTCACCACGTTGTCCAGGAATCGGACCGACGTGAAGACGGTCCGCTCCAGGCGTTCCCAATCGACCTCGACCGGGTCCTCGCGGCCGCTCTCCTTGACCATCTTGGCGAGGTTGATCGAACCGAGATTGCAGGACTCGTAGGCCATCAAGGGCTGCTCGCCGCAGGGGTTCGTCGCCTCGATGAGGCCCTCGTGTGGCGTGGGATGATCGGCGTTGATCCGATCGATGAAGACGATACCGGGATCGCCCGTCTTCCACGCGCTGTTGACGAGTTGCTCGTAGACCTGGGCGGCATTCAGGGAGCCCGCCACGCGGCCGGTCCGCGGGTTGAACAGCTCATACTCTTCGCCGGAACGCGCCTTCTCCATGAACCGCTCGGTGAGGGCGACCGAGATATTGAAGTTCTGAAGCGACTTGTCGTCGTCCTTGACGTGGATGAACTTGAGGATGTCGGGGTGCTCGACGTTCAGGATGCCCATATTGGCGCCCCGCCGCGTGCCGCCCTGCTTCACCACGTCCGTCGCCGTGTCGAAGATCTTGATGAACGAGACCGGGCCCGACGCCACGCCGCCGGTGGAACCGACGACGTCGTTCTCGGGCCGAAGCTGAGAGAAGCCGAACCCGGTGCCGCCGCCGCTCTTGTGAATGAGCGCTGTGTGCGTCGCCGACTCGAAGATACCCTCCATGTTGTCGGGGACGGGCAGCACGAAGCAGGCCGAAAGCTGTTGAAGCTCACGGCCCGCATTCATCAACGTAGGCGAGTTGGGAAGGAACTCCAGACGCGCCAGCATCTGGTAGAACTCTTCCTCGATAGGCGCGATGTCGTGGCCGGGTTCCTCGACCCGGTCCCCCTCGGCTAGGTTCCGCGCCACGCGGCGGAACATCTCGTCGGGCGTCTCGACAATCTCCCCCTTCCGGTCCTTCGCCAGATAGCGGCGCCGCAGGACCTCGAGAGAGTTTGCGGTGATCTCGAGACCGGGGATCTCGGACTCAACTTCGACGATAGGAGCGTGAAGCGCCTCTCCCCGCAACGGGGGGTGTTCTTGGAGTACGTCGTGGGCGTAGCCGTTCAAGCCCGACGTCGCCGCCCGCAGTACGTCCTCAATAGGGTCACCGGCTGGACTAGAAGACATTGCTTTTCTCCATCTCTATGCCCCGGGTTCTCCGGAGCTCGCTTTTCATGAAGCCTCTGATTGTTGTGTTAAGTCCAATGCCTCGCAAGGGGGCCTTGTCACATAGGGGATGCGGGCCCGCGGCTTAGGAAAGGGAGGCCGGGCCGCTTACCCGTCCTCCGCAGCCTCTGGGCCGTCGGACGGCACGGCATCGGAGTCCTCGTCCGGCGGCGCCTCGTCGGCCGCGAGCATCCGCGCTCCTCGAGGCCGCCGCGGCCGCCGCCGCGCCGCGCGCGGCATCGGCTTCTCGCCCGGCAGCAGGGGAAGTTGCGCGGAGTTCGGCCGGCTCTCCCGCGCCGCCATCAGCGACTCGATCTCGTCCCGGAAGTTGTCGATGTCCGCAAAATCCCGGTAGACCGAGGCGAACCGGATGTAGGCCACCCGGTCGAGCGCCTTGAGCCGGTCCATCACCATCTCGCCGATCAACGAGGATGATATCTCGGCGCGGCCGAGATGCTGCACCTCGGCCTCCACGTCGGCGGTCAACTTGTCGATGGCGTTGACCGGAAGCGGCCGCTTGCCGCTGGCCTTGCGAATGCTCGCGGCCAGTTTCTCGCGGTTGAACTCCTCGCGCCGCTCGTCCCGCTTGACGACCTGCACCGCCGCCGATTGGACGCGTTCGTAGGTCGTGAAGCGCCGATTGCAGATCAGGCACTCCCTGCGCCGGCGTATGCCATTCTCGGCTGCCCGCGAGTCGGTGACTTTGCTGTCCTCGTGGGCGCAATACGGGCACCTCACGCTGTAACACTCCGCTGATCTCGCTACCTCGCCGCCGCCAAAAGTGCCACCCTAGGATCCGAAACGACGGCTCTCTTCAGTGAAACGTGTTTCGGGAATGGTCACTCAGGAATGTTTCACCGAAAAGGTCGTAAGAGGGTACTCACGACGAGGGCGAATGTCAAGCCCTTTCCCACAATCCATTGTACCTCAATGCGGGCTTCACTACTAGATAGCCTTGTCGACAAGCCATGCACATTCTCGAGAAACCGCGCACAGTTCTTCGACCTTTTTCACACCAAACGCACGTCTCACGCACACCCCTCCGCCGCCCCGGTGAGGAAGAAGGCGGGCCCGCCCTGGAGGGGGTGACGTCCCAGGGCGGGCCCGGAGGAGGGGGGCGTCGTTAGAACTCGATCGGCAGCTTGGAGTGGGTCTTGATCGGCTCCGCCTCTGCCGGCGACCGCTTGCGCAGGAATGGCGGGACGTCCAGGTCCGGATCGTCGGCCCCGTTGCCCCCATTCATGAGGCGCTGGATCGTGTCCGGGCTGGCGAACGCCGTGCTTTGCTCCGACGGGAATCCCGTCGCGATGAGCGTGATCTTGACGTCGCTCTCCATCCGCGTGTCCGTCGACATACCGAAGAAGATGTCGGCGGCCGGATCCACGGCCTTGCTGATGATCTCGGAAGCGGCATGGACCTCGGTGAGCGTGAGGTCGGGACCGCCGGTGATGTTGAAGAGCACGCCCTTGGCGCCCTCGATTGAGACGTCGAGCAGCGGGTTCGAGATCGCGGCGCGGGCCGCATCCGTCGCCCTGTTGTCGCCCTTGCCGTAGCCCACGCCCATCATCGCCGAGCCCGCGTCGCTCATCACGGCGCGCACGTCGGCGAAGTCGAGGTTGATGTCGCCGGGCACGGTGATCAGATCGGAGATCGCTTGGATGGCGCGCCGCAGCACCTCGTCGGCGAGCTTGAAGGCATCGCCGATAGTGACCTTGCGGTCGCACACCGCCACCAACGCGTCGTTGGGAATCACCAGCAAGGTGTCAACCTTCTCTCGCAGCCGGTTGATCCCTTCCTCGGCGCGGGCGCGCCGGTGCGCGCCTTCCCACTCGAACGGCCGCGTTACGACGGCCACGGTGAGCGCGCCGCTGGACCGTGCCACCTCGGCGATGACGGGCACGGCGCCCGTGCCGGTGCCGCCGCCCATCCCCGCGGTCAGGAAGACCATGTCGCTCTCGCCGATGGTCTCGACGAGATCGTCGCGGCTCTCCTCCGCCGCTTGGCGACCCTTCTCGGGGTCGCCGCCGACGCCGAGGCCGCGGCTGACCTGGTCTCCGATACGGATGCGGAGCGGGGCTTCGGCGCGCATCAGCGCCTGCGCGTCGGTGTTGACGCACACAAAGCTGACCCCGTTGACCTGCTCCTTGAGCATCCGGGCGACGGCGTTACAACCTCCGCCGCCCACGCCAATGACTTTTACGTCCGCCATCCCTTTGAATTCGCTCTGTCCGCCCATTGGTGCCTCTCCCTCTGTGTTTGCTTCCGCCGGCTCTTGCATCCGGCGATTCCGCTGCCCGTGAGTCGGGCCGTTCGTCGTTGTCGTTTCCTTAGGCCGCCTTCCCCATCACCCCGCGTCCGGCCAATCAGGCCCGTAGCCCTTCGACCTGCCCGACCAGGCGGAAGCCCTTCGGCCGCTCCGCTTCTTGCCGAACTGGACCCAAGACCGGATCCCGGTACGTCCGGAGCAAGCCGAGCAGCGACGCATGCGCCGGCCCTCTTAGATCACTCACCGCGCCGCCCTCTCGGTAGATGACGCCGCCGGACGCCTCGCCCACGCGGGCGGGGACGCCGAGCACCTCCCGGGCAAGGTCGGCGATGCTGGGAAGCCCGGCGACGCCGCCCGTGAGCACGAGGCTGGCCGGGTGCTTCCATCGCCGCGCACCCATCGCCGCCGCCCAGCCGAGTTGCAGCAGCTCCGTTAGGCGGAGCCGTATGACTTCGAGCAGATAGCCCCGGCGGAAGCGCCGGTAGCCGCTGACCCCGTAGCAGGGGATGGTGACCTCTTCCTGCAAGGTCGGGCCCTCCAAGGACGCCGCCCCGTGATCGTGGAGAACTCCCTCGCCCACCGAGAACGACGTATTGAGCGCCGTCGCAATGTCGTTGGAAAGATGATGGCCGCCGACAGGAGCTGCCGCCGTTTGCAGCAGCATGCTGTTCAAATAGGTAGCCGCTCCGGTCGTGCCCGCTCCGATATCCATATGGACGACGCCGGCCTCGGCCTCGGCCCCCTGTACGGCGGCGCGGCCCGCCGCCACGACGCTTGATAGGACCTCGTCGATCTCGACGCCCGCCATCCGGGCGGCCTGCCGGAGCCGCTCGACGGCTTCCTCGCCGGCGGTGACGACTCGCATCTCGGCTTGGACCAACGCGCCACGCATCCCCACCGGGCTGCGTCGGCAGAGATAGCCGTCAACACGGATCCCTCCGGGAGCCGCATGGAGCAAAACGCCGTCGCGGCCCGTGGCCTGCGCTTGCGCCGCGGCGCGCGCCTCCGCCACGTCCCGCTCGGTGATCACGCTGTCGGTCCGGTTCACGGCAACTTCACCGACGGCGTTGAACGACCGGACGTGCACGCCGGAAATGCCGGCGACGACCAGGGCGTCTCGGACCTTCCGTTCCAAGCCGGCGGACGCCAACGCTGTCCGGATCGCGGCACCGGCTTCGTCGACGTCCTCGACCATGCCCCGCTTCATCCCCATCGACGTAGCCCGGCCGAATGAGAAGATCTCGGCGCCGCCGTCGGCGGCCATTGCCGCGCCGATCACGCGCACCATCGAAGTGCCCATGTCGATGGCCACCACCACCTCTGGGCCGTCCCGGCGTAAGTCCCTAGCCACAGCGGCCTCCACGAGATGCCAACTTCCGTGCGACGCGGAGCTTGGCGCTGCGGCTGCGCGGATTGCGCCCCCTCTCAGCGGCGCTCGGAACGATGGCCCGCCGCGTGAGCACCTCCAGCGACGGAGTGAGCGGATGGCCGCCGCCGGGCGCTCCCGGCACGTGTGCAAAGTCGGCGGACCGATCGCGGAAGAAGTTCTTGACGATGCGGTCTTCCAACGAGTGATAGCTGATAACAGCGACGCGCCCCTCAGGCTTCAGCACGTCGACCGTGCCTTCCAGGGCCTGTTGGATACCCGTGAGCTCGTCGTTGACGCATATCCGCAGCGCTTGGAAGGTCCGCGTCGCTGGATGGATGCGATGCCGGCCGGGCGGGTAGGCGCCCGCGACGATGCTCGCCAGCTCGGTTGTCGTTTCAATCGGACGCTGGGCGGCGATGCGGCGGGCGATGAGCCGGCTCTTGCGCTCCTGCCCGTACTGTCGGAGCACGCCGGCGAGCTCGTCCACGGCATACGTGTTCACCACGTCCTTGCCGGAGACCGGCCCCTCCTTGGAGAAACGCATGTCCAAGGGACCCTCTTTAAGGAAGCTGAATCCTCGGTGCGCGGCCTCGAGTTGCATTGACGAGAGGCCAAGATCGAAATAGACGCCGTCGGCATCTAGGAAGCCATGGTTGGAGCAGAGGTCATGAAGGTCGCGGAAGTTGCCTTGCGCGAAGGTCGGGGACGGGTTGTAGGGAGTGAGCCGTTCGCGCGCAAGCGCGAGGGCGTCTTCGTCCGCGTCAATGCCCAGCAAACGTCCCTCAGGGCAACTCGCCTGAAGCACCGCCGCGGCATGTCCGCCCGCGCCCAGCGTGCAGTCCACGTACCGGCCCCCGGGCCGTACCGCCAGTCCCGTGACAAGCTCGGCCGCGAGCACCGGCTCATGCCCGGTCTTATGTAGACTCGCCATGGCCCCGCTCCAGCTTCTCAGCGATGTCCGAGAGGTTGCCCTGCTCGGCCATTTGCTCGCCCCAGCCCTCGACCGACCAGATCTCGAAATAGGAGTTCTGTCCGGCGATCACGACGGGCTGGTTGACGTCGATCCCAGCGAAGCTTCGGAGATTCGCAGGGACGACCACACGCCCCTGCCGGTCCGGCGCCGCCTCGAACGCACCGGAAAAGGTAAACCGCTGCAGCTTCCGCGCGTTCGGGTCGTACCGGGAGAAGCCCGATACGCTATCGGCGACTTCCTGCCACTCGACCGGTGGGTAGGCGACGATGCAGCCGTCCGGGCCGCGCGCGAGGACCATGCCGCTCTGCACCGTGTCGCGGAACTTCTGCGGCACGACGATGCGCCCCTGCGCGTCGACTCGACCCTCGAACGTCCCTAGAAGCAAGCGGCCAACCCCTCCACCAATAGCGGACCGGCTTTCACCATTGAGACCCCGGCTTCCACCAATTAGCGCCAGTTTATACCAATCTCTACCTATCCATGTCAAGGGATTCCACCGTGGATTGCTAAAACCGGGCCAAATCGGCAGCGCCACGGGCTGCTGAGCTAAGCGGGAGGGGAGCGTCGAGCCTGGGTTGCGGAAGAGCCCGCGCGCCGTCGGCCTAGTCGAGGCGGCGGATCTCAGACCTGACAATGCCGAGATAGAGGGCGAACAGCACCATCACGGCGCCGGATCCGGCCAGGGCCCAGCGGATGCCGGTGAACTCGGCGATCGAGCCGATGATCACCGCGCCGACGAGGTGCAGTCCGAACATGATCATAAGGAAGCTGAGCACGCGCCCGCGGTAGGCGTCGTCGACGTTCGTCTGCACCAGGATGTTGTTGATCGTGTTGTAGTTGGTGCTGATGGCGCCGAGAACGATCATCACAACGATGGCCGAGGCCAGGTTGGGCGACACCGCGAGCAGCACCACCGCCGCTCCCCACGCCACGCCGGTGCCAATGTAAATCTTCCCCTTGGCCCGCATGTTCGGCCATGACGCGATCACGAGACTGCCAACCAGCGCGCCGAGCCCGGTCATGCTCAGCAGCAGCCCAAACCCCTCCGCGCCCTGGCCGAGCACGTCGGCGACCGCAGGGAGCAGGTCCCGGAACGGCAGTCCGATGAGCGTCGCCCCCATCAGGCCGATGATCAGCCACTTCAATACCGGGTGGCCCAGCAGGTACCCGACCCCACCCTTGAAGGCGGCGATTGGCGACTCTTCACTCACCCGCCCAGGCGCGCCGTCCGCCTTGATGAAGAGCGTCAGGATCGTGATGGAGACGACGTAGCCCCCCGTGACGGTGAAATAGACGGCCTGCTCGCCCAACCAGCCGATGAGCACGCCGCCGACGGCCGGGCCGATCAGCCGCATCGAGCTCATCGCTCCGGCGTTCAGTGCAAGCGCGTTCTGCAGGTGCTGCTTCCCCACCAGGTTGAAGACGAACGACTGCCGCGACGGCATGTGGAAGCTATTCGCCGCGCCGAACAGCCCGGCGCTCACGAACAGGTGCCAGACCTCGACCAGATCCGCCGCCACGAGCACGCCCAGCACCGCGCCGTTGACCATGATCACGACTTGCATCCAGACCATGATCGGCTTGTGGGCGAAACGGTCGGCCACGACACCGCCCACCGGCGCCATGACCACCTGTGCGACGCCGCTCATGAGCAGCACCGCGGTCAGCATGAACTCGGATTCCGTCAGGCGCCAGGTGAGCCAGCTCGTGGCCACCAGCATGCTCTGGAACCCAATGCCGCTGCCCACGAACGAGACCATGTAGCGCCGGTACTGCTGGACGCTGAGCGATTGGAAGGTCCCGCTCAACCGGGACTGCCGCCTGCGTCTCTGGCGGGTTCCGGCCCGGGCCGCGGAGACGGGTGACGACGGTCGCTTGGCCATAGGAGAAGAGCACCCGGAAGCGGGTGCTCGGCAAGTCTAGCACGCCGCTATGCCGCCTCTTTGCGGCGTTTGACGGTAGCGCGGACCCGTCCCTAGACTGAGTGCGGAAAACGGAAGGGGAGACCCCTCGCGCCGAGGTCGCCGCCGCATGAGCACCGACACCGCGGACGCATCCCGAGCCGCCGCGCGCAACCCGCTCGGCCTGCCGCTGCGCAAGGCGGCCGTCTTCGCCGAGTCGATCAAGATCGAGCACAGCATCTTCGCGCTGCCCTTCGCGTACCTCACCTTGTTCCTGCTGTCCGAGGGCTGGCCCGACGCCGCCGCGTTCGGTTGGATCACCCTGGCAATGTTCGGCGGCCGGACGGTGGCAATGGCGGCGAACCGCCTCATCGACGCCGAAATCGACGCCCGAAACCCCCGCACCGCGGGCCGCGCCATCCCCATGGGAACGCTCAAGCGCGGCGAGATGGTCTTCTTCATCGTCGTCGCGCTGGCGCTCTTCCTGCTCGCGGTCTACAACCTCAGCGACTGGGCGCAGCGCCTCTGGCCCGCGGCCCTGGCGCCGCTCATCTTCTACCCTTACTTGAAGCGGTTCACCTGGCTCTGCCACTTCGGACTGAGCACGGTCTACCTCATCGTGCCGCCCGCGGTCTGGCTCGCCGTCGCGGGCGACCTCCCCGTCGGCGCGATGCTGCTCGGCCTCGGCGCCGGCATGTGGGTGGCGGGCTTCGACGTCATCTACGCCCTCCAGGACATCGCCTTCGACCGCGCCAACGGCGTGCGCTCGATACCGGCGCGGTTTGGCGTCGCCACAGCGCTCCGGACGGCCAAGGTCCTCCATCTGTCGACGGTGGCCTTCGTGGTCGGGGCCGGCGTTGCCCTCGGCGTGGGCCCGCTCTACTACGCCGGCGCGGCGGCCTTCTTCCTCTTGCTCGCCGCCGAACACGGCCTGGTCTCCCCCAAGGACACCTCTCGGGCCGGCGTGGCCTTCTTTAACATGAACGGCATCATCAGCGTCGTCTTCTTCATCTTCGTCATGGCCGACGTGTTGGTGCGGGCATGAGCGTCTACGTCGTCGGCGTCACCGGCGCGTCGGGCGCGCCCTACGCGGTCCGCGTGCTGCAGGGTCTGCTCGAGGCAGGCCACCACGTCAAGCTCGTGGTGTCGCCGGCCGGCGAGCGCGTCCTCGCCATCGAGTCGGGCGTGCGCTTCAGCGGCGTCCGGGCGGCGCGCCTCGAGCAGTGGCGCGAGCTCCTCGGCGTCGAGGGCGGAGGACTCGAACTGCTCCCCCACCGCGACTTCTCCGCCTCGATCGCCAGCGGCTCTTTCGTCTTCGAGGGCATGGCCATCGTGCCGTGCTCGATGGGCACCGTGGGACGGATCGCGGGCGGTGTCTCCTCGAACCTCATCGAACGCGCCGCCGACGTCGCCCTCAAGGAGCGCCGCCGCCTGGTAATCGTGCCCCGCGAGACCCCCTTCAACCGCATCCACCTGCGCAACATGCTCGAGCTGGCGGACGCCGGCGCTGAGATACTCCCCGCCATGCCCGCCTTCTACCACCAGCCGGCGACCATCCAAGACCTCGTCGACACCGTCGCCGGCCGCGTGCTCGACCGGCTCGGTGTCGAGACCGGGCTGCTCCGCCGGTGGCAGGGCGACCCGCTCGCCGAGATCGCCGCCATTGACGGCCCCGACGCCGAGGGCGGCTAGGGCGTGCCCCACCGCGACCTCCAAGCCTTCATCGCCGTCTTGGAGCGGGAGGGCGAGCTCCGGCGGGTCAAGGTCGAGGCCGACCCCGAGCTTGAGATTCCCGCCATTGCGACGCGGCTCGTCCGCGAGGGCGGCCCTGCCCTGCTCTTCGAGCGGCCCAAGGGTTCGCCGTACCCGCTCCTTATCAACCAGCTCGCCGGCGAGCGCCGCATCGAGCTCGCCCTCGGCCGCCACCCCAAGCAGGTCGGCGAAGAACTAATCGGCCTCGTCGAGCGGCTGAACCCACCCTCGCTGAAGGAGCTTTGGCGCTCGCGGGGACTGCTCTGGAAGTTGGGGCGGGCCTCCCGCCCAAAGAACGTCAGCACCGCACCCGTCCAGGAGGTCGTCGAGCCGTCCGACCTCCACGGCCTCCCCGCCATCAAGTGCTGGCCCCAGGACGGCGGGCGCTTCCTCACCCTCCCGCTGGTGCGGACGCTGAGCCCATCGACGGGCCGGAGCAACCTCGGCGTCTACCGCATGCACGTCTACGGCCCCGACGAAGCGGGGATGCACTGGCAGATTCAGAAGGGCGGCGGCTTCCACTACGCCGAGGCCGAAGCCCTGGGGCGCCCGCTGGAAGTCGCCGCCGTCCTGGGCGGCGACCCCGCCCTCTTCATCTCTGCGGTGCTGCCTCTGCCCGAGAGCATGGAAGAGCTCCTCTTCGCCACCATCCTCCGCGGCGCGCCGACCCCAATGGTCCCTGCCAGGACGCTCGCCATGCGCGTGCCCGCCAACGCGGAGTTCATCCTCGAAGGCACCGTCGAGCCCAACTTACGGCGCTTAGAAGGCCCATTCGGCGACCACTTCGGCCACTATTCCCACGCCGCCGACTTCCCCGTTTTCCGGGTCAACGTCACCACGCGGCGGCGGAGCCCGGTCTTCCCCGCCGCCGTCGTCGGCAAGCCTCCCGCCGAGGACACCATCCTCGGGTATGCCATCCAAGACTTCCTCAATCCTTTCCTCAAGCTGCTGCACCCCGAGATCGAAGACCTGCACGCCTACGGAGAGACCGGCTTCGTGAACCTCGCCGCGGCGTCGGTCAAGTCGCGCTACCACAAGGAGCCGCTCAAGGTCGCGCTCGGACTCTTCGGTACCGGCCAGCTTTCCCTTACCAAGTGCGTCGTCCTCGTCGGCCCCGGCGTCGACCCCGCCGACTTCGACGCCGTCCTCCGCGAGATTCGCGCCAACTTCGACCCCCGCTCCGACTTCTTGCTGCTGCCTCGCGTCCCCTTCGACACCCTCGACTTCACCAGCTTCCGCATGCACGAGGGGAGTAAGATGGCGATCGACGCCACGCCCAAGCGCGGCCGCGAGCCGCCGGGCCCGGCGCGTCCCCTCGACCTCGACGCCCTGGGGCCCGGAGTCGCAGACGCGCGGCTGTGGGAGGACTGCATGCTGATGGTCAAGACCGAAGGCGAGGGCCGCCCCCTCGCCGAGCGCCTGGCCGCCGACCCCCGGCTCGCCGACGTGAAGATGGCCGCCGTCGTCAGCGCAGACGTCGACCTCGACGACCGCACCAGCGCCCTCTGGGGCATCTTCACCCGCTTCGACCCCGCCCGCGACGTCGTCTTCCCCACGATGCGCATGGAGGGGGCCGCCCCAGTCTACGAAGGCCCCCTCGTCATCGACGCGACATGGAAGCGGCGCTATCCCGACCCACTGGAAGTCGACCCGGACACCGCGGCGCTCCTCGAACGCCGCTGGGACGAGTACTGGTCATGAGCAAGCCGCCGAAACGCCAAGTCGTACTCATCACCGGCGCCACCCGGGGAATCGGGCGGGAGGCGGCGCTCCAGGTGGCGCGGCGCGGCCACGCCGTCCTCGCCACCGGCCGCGACGTCGAGCGCCTCGAATCGCTCCAGCAAGAGGCCGACGCCGCCGGCCTCGCCATCGAAACGTCGCGCCTCGACGTGAGCAACGCCGCGGCCTGCGAGGCATGGACGTCGGGGACCGTCGAGCGCCACGGCCGCATCGACGCCCTTGTGAACAACGCCGGCTACGGACTCTGGGGCCCTTGGGAGCACGTCTCGGACGACGAGGTCCGCACCGTCTTCGAGACGAATTTCATCGGGGCGATGCGCCTCGCCCGGCTCGTTATCCCCGGCATGCGCGAGCAGGGCTTCGGCACCATCATCCACGTAGGGTCGATGGCGGGGCAGGCGAGCAGTCCCGCCGGCGGCGCCTACGCCGCGACAAAGTTCGCCATGAACACGATGAGCCGGAGCATGCGGCTCGAAGTGGGGCGCTTCGGCATCCGCGTCGTGCTGCTGGAGCCGGGCATCTTCAAGACCGACTTCGTCCCCTCGCAAATCATGGCCGAGGCCATGGACCGCGACACGACGCCCTACGAGCCGTTGCGGCGCGAGGAGCCGCTGCCCGGCGGCCTTATCCCCTGGCCGGGACCGGACCGTGTGGCCCGCCGCATCCGGCAGGTCATCGAGGCGCGCCACCCCCGCGCTCGCTACACGGTCGGCTACGACGCATTCCTCGGCGCCATCGCGATGCGCCTCCTCCCCGACTGCGTCATCGACTTCGCCGTCCGCAAAGCCACCGGCTGGTAGCCGCCCCTCCTTCCAAGGCAGGCCGTCGGACCGTTGGCGCAGTGTCGGAGCGGGGTCGCAACGTTATGTTATGCTGCGCGCCGCGGTCCTGAAGGCCCGGCGAGTGCATCCCTTGCAGGAGGTTCTCATGGCGCAGAGTGAATCGCAGATCGAAGGCGGGAACTCCGACTACCCAGTCCAGTTTTCCGTCGACTACCAGGAGTCGAGCAACCGGCTGTCGGTGTTGGTGCGCATAATCCTGGCGATACCCATCCTCGTCGTGGGTGCCTTTATAGGCGGGTACATCGACACGGGAAGCCCGGAACTGAACCAAGACCTGGCGCCCCTCTATGCCGGGGGCTTCCTGTTCATCGCCCCCCTGTTGATGATCCTTTTCCGCAAGAAGTACCCCAAGTGGTGGTTCGATTGGAACCTAGAGTTGAGCCGGTTCACCGCCAGGGTTGAGGCGTATGTGCTGCTCCTCCGCGACGAGTATCCCTCCACGGACGAAGAGCAGTCGGTGCATCTCCAGATCGAGTATCCGAACGCCGAGACCGACTTGAACCGCGTCCTGCCCATCTTCAAATGGCTGTTGGCCATTCCCCACTACATCGCTCTCATCGTTCTTGGAGTCCTGGCCGTCGTGGCCACGATACTGGCCTGGCTGATAATCCTGCTTACCGGCCGATATCCCCGAGGCATGTTCGACTTCGTGGTCGGCGTCCTGCGATGGGGCACTCGCGTCGGCGCCTACGCCTTCCTGCTCGTCACCGACCGCTATCCGCCCTTCTCGCTTGAATAACTCGGGGGCCGCACGGCTCCTCGACTGAGCTATCGAGGGAAGCGCAGCGGCCTCTTATCGGGCAGGGCAACCTAGCCCTCACCCTCGCGGCATGCCCAGGCCGCGCTGCGCGATGATGTTGCGCTGGACCTCGTTGGCGCCGATGGAGACGGGGCTGCGGATCGTTTCGAGGTGGCCGTAGGCGGGCTGGCCGAGGCCAGGCAAGTGTGGGCTCATCGGCAGCAGCGTCCCGTAGTGACCCATGATCTGGGTTCCCACACGGCAGATGCGACGGATCATCTCCGTGGCCCACACCTTGTTGATGCTGGCCTCGGTGTTGGGCGCCTGCCCCGACTGCTGCAGCCAGACGATGCGCTTCATCAGACGCAGCCCCGCGTCGATCTCCGTCCGCATTCGCGCGAGCTCGCGCCGCACCAGCGGCTCCTTCGTCAGCGGCGCGCCGTTCCTGCGCGTCGAGCGGCAGAATTCCAGGAGCTCGTCGAAGAGACGCTGCGCCTCGCCGTAATAGAGGAAGCCGCTCCGCTCGAAGTCGATCGCCGTCATGAGGTGGTACCAGCCCCGGTCCTTTTCGCCGACCAGCGCCGTCTTGGGCACGCGCACGTTCTCGAAGAAGACCTCCGCGTGGTCCCAGCCCGCGACCGTAGGGATAGGCCGCACCGTGATCCCCTCCGTCGTCATCGGGACGACGAAGAGGCTGAGCCCGCGGTGCCGGGGACGTCGGGGTTGGTGCGGGCGATCATCCAGGCGTACTCGGCGCGCTGCGCGTGCGTGCTGAACGACTTCTGCCCGTTAATGACGTATTCGTCGCCGTCGGCGACAGCGCTGGTCTCGACGCCGGCGAGGTCGCTGCCCGCGCCCGGCTCGGAGTAGCCGAGCAGGAACTCGACCTCGCCGCGGGCGATCTTCGGCAGGAAGAAGCGGCGCTGCGCCTCGCTGCCGAAGGCGCTCAGCGACGGGCCGATGATGTAGACGCTGTGGTAGACCCCCGGCGCGCGGGCGTAGGCCGCCTCGTAGGAGAGGATGGCGTTGTAGGCGCCGGGCAGCCCTCGGCCGCCATGCTCGACGGGCAACGAGTAGCCGGTCAGCCCGGCCTCGGACAGATCACGTTTGAACTCGCGTTCGAGGTCGCGGTCCGACCACTGCTGGTCCTTGAGATCGCGGCTGCGCCGCCGGCGCTCGGGGGTCAGGGCCGCTTCCATGAAGCGCCTGACCTGCCGCTGGTATTCCTCTTCTTCCTTCGAGAACGCGAAGTCCATGACGTGCGCCGCCGTCCGGCGCTACCAGACGCAGCCCGGCGTATCCACTGCGAACTCCGTCTTCATCGGCGTCGGCTCGCCGCCGGGGACGGGAAGTTGAACGGGGCCGCGCTCGCGGGAGGGGAGCAGCACCGACGCCGTCCCCGGCGTGCACACCTCGCCGCGCTGGTTCTCGCACCAGACCTCGAGCTCGACGACGTTTAGATCACCCTCGCGGCGCTTTCCGGCGACCTTGCCCCGGACCCACTGCGTGTCGCCGTGGAAGTTGAACTTGCGCGTCTGGTCCGACTGCTTCCACAGAAAACCGTCGTCGCCCATCCAGTTCGTGCAGTAGTGGATGATCCACGATGTGCGCATCATCCCGTAGTCGTACGACCTCGGGGCGCCGACCTTGTTAGCGCGCTTGTCCTCCCAGTGGACGCGTTGGGCGACATCGTAGTAGCCGTAGTCGTTCTTGGGATAGAAGGTGGGAATCCGCCGGCGGTTGAGGTAGCCCAGCCGCAGCGGGGCGACCTGGAAGACGCCCCAGCCCCAGCCCTGGTGCCAGCCGATGATCTCGACAGTCGAAAGCGGCCCCTTGACCATAGTGGGCATCTCGTCCGACTCGGAGACGTCCTCCCAGTAGAGCGTGTCGGCGCCGCGGCGGAACTCGTTCTCATACGCCGCGTCGATCTCGTCGAGTTCCTCCTGCGTGTACGTCTTGGGCTCGACCCCCATGTACTTGCCGGTCTTCTCCGACGCCTCACGCTCGGCGAACCAGAAGTAGTAGCGGTAGACCGCCGCGAGCTCGCCCCGCTGGTTCAGGAATTCCTTGCGGTGATAGACCACCGCCGCCTTGCCGCCGCCGAACTGGCTCCGCTTCTCCTCGACGTCCTCGATGAAGTAATTGACGCTGAGACGGTCGCCGGGCAGCACCGGGCGGAACCACTGCCAGTCGCTGCCCGACTGGTACCACGGCACGCCGCGGAGGGCGCCCGCCCCGGCGTCGCGCACGTGCTTCGGGATGGGCGGGACGTCGGTGGTCCCCATCGTGCTCGGGAACATCGGCGGCGCAGGCGTCGTCCCCCAGCGCGTCGCTTTGGCATATTCGGGATCCGTGTACAGCGGGTTGTCGTCTCCGTACGCCGTGGCGAAGTGGCGGATGGTGTCCGCGTGGGCCTCGGTGTTGAACGGCGGCGGCTGCGGTATCAGGACGCCGATGCGGTTGCGGTAGCGCTGCACCCCGTCCTCGGTGATCCGTCCCCGCATCTCGTTGTCAACCGTCGCCATGCGCGCCTCCCCTGGCCCTTGCCCGTCCGGCGGGCGCGGCCATTATAGGCGGCGCCGGATACTGACATCCGCCCCTCGACAGCACATGCGTTCTGTCTTACGCTCCAACAATGTTGACGGTCGACGAGACAGGAGCGGACATCGGCCGTGCGAGCGCGGCCCGTGGCGTCCGCTACGAAGAGGTCGAGTGCAAGACCGTCATCAACCGCGTGAAGGGCATGTCCTTCAAGTGGTCGATCAACCCCTACAAGGGTTGCGTCCACGGCTGCCACTACTGCTATGCCCGCCGTTACCACGCCTCCATCGACCTGAACGCCGGCGAGGACTTCACCGGCATGATTCTCGTCCGCACCAACGCGCCGGAGGTGCTGCGCGGCGAGCTCGCCCGCCGCTCGTGGAAGCGCGAGACCGTGGCCCTGGGCACCGCAACCGACCCCTACCAGCCCATCGAGGGCCGCTATCGCATCACCCGCGGCATCCTGGAGGCCCTGCGCGACTACCGCACACCGGTCAGCATCGTCACCAAGGGCACGATGATCGTGCGCGACCTCGACGTGCTCACCGATCTTGCCCGCCGCGCCGGAGCCTCGGTCGCCATGTCGATCTCCACCCTGGATCGCGACACCTGGCGCAGGCTGGAACCGGGCACGGCCCCGCCGTGGCAGCGCCTTCGGGCTGTGCGGAAGCTCGCCGAGACGGGCGTCGAGGCCGGCGTGCTCATCGCGCCCATCGTGCCCGGCATCACCGACACGTCGGGCCACCTGCGCGAGCTGGTGAGAGCCGCCGCCGACCACGAGGCGCGGTTCGTCGGATCGCGTGTCCTCGCCCTCCAGGGCTCCGTTAAGGACCACTTCCTCGGCTTCATGCGCAGGGAATACCCCAACCTGCTCGCCGAGTACAGCCGGCTCTTCCCCGGCGCCAACGCCAACCGTGACTACGCCTCGGCCACCGTCGGTTATGTCGACGGCCTGGGCCGCCTCTACCACGTCGGGGAGCGAACCGCCCGCGACGCGGTCCGCCCGCCGCAGCAGCCGCGGCAGCTTTCGTTGGCGCTCTGAATTCGAGGCGCGGGGCCACAGAAAACGGCGTATTATGACGTGTGACACGCGGCTATTGCGGAAGACGAACGCACGTTCTATCATCTCGCGAAATCGAGTACCGCAGTGCGGCAGAACGAAGGCGAGAGCTTAAGGAGCAAGCGTTGAACACCGAAAAGACCATGGACACCGAAAAAGACAAAGCGCTCGACATCGCGGTAGCACAGATAGAGAAGCAGTTCGGGCGGGGCTCGCTGATGAAACTCGGCGAGGTCTCCTCGAAACTGAGCATCGCAAGCATCCCCACGGGGTCGCTATCGCTCGACCTGGCCCTCGGCGTGGGCGGCCTGCCCCGCGGCCGCGTGATCGACATCTTCGGCGCGGAGTCGTCGGGCAAGTCGACGCTCGCGCAGCACGTCATCGCAGAGGCGCAGAAGCTCGGCGGCAAGGCGGCCTACATCGACGCCGAGCACGCCCTCGACCCCAGCTACGCCGCCAAGTGCGGCGTAGACATCCAGGAGCTGTACATCTCGCAGCCCGACTTCGCCGAGCAAGCGCTGGAGATCACCGAGGCGCTGGTACGCTCCGGCGCCATCGACATCGTGGTCGTCGACAGCGTGGCGGCACTGGTCCCGCGGGCCGAGCTCGAGGGCGACATGGGCGACCCCCAAATGGGCCTGCAGGCCCGCCTCATGTCCCAGGCGCTCCGCAAGCTGACCGCATCCATCAACCGGTCGAAGACCTGCGTGATCTTCATAAACCAGCTGCGCGAGAAGGTCGGCGTCGTCTTCGGCAACCCCGAGACCACGCCCGGCGGCAAGGCCCTCAAGTTCTACTCGTCGGTGCGCGTCGACCTGCGCCGGCTGGAGACCATCAAGCGTGGCACCGACGCCATCGGCAACCGCGTGCGCGCCAAGGTGGTCAAGAACAAAGTGGCCCCGCCCTTCCGGGTCGCCGAGTTCGACATCATGTTCGCCCACGGCATCAGCAAGGAGGGCGACATCCTCGACCTCGGCGTCAAGCACGACGTGGTGCGGAAGAGCGGCGCCCACTTCACCTTCGGCGAGACCAAGCTCGGCCAGGGCAGGGAGACCGCGAAGAGCTTCCTTGCGGAGAACGCCGACGTGTCCCTCGCCATCGAGAAGCAGGTGCGTTCCGCCGCCGGGGAAGCCGAGCCCCAGATCACGGCGCCCCCCAAGGTCGGCGAAGAGGCGGCCGCGCTCTAGCCGCTCGAAACTCTCCCCCTCTGTGGGAGGACTGAGAGAGGGCGCGCGCCACGGGCGCGCGGGCGGCCGCAGGGCGCCCCGCCGGCTCCTACCCAGGGAACGCGGCGGCGATCTCCCGCGCCGTCTCCGTCCGGCAGCGCGAATCGGCGGCGATGCCGCCCAGGATCCCGTCCAGCGCCGGGTAGCGGAAGGGCTGGCCGGAGACGAAGGGCGTGAGGCTGAAGCCGAAGACCTGTGCGCCGCGCTCGCCGGCTTCGTCAAGCAGAGCCTCGCGGGACTCGGCGATCTGCCGCGCCCACACCGCCTCTTCCTGCGTGCGCTCGATGATGAGCTTGTAGTCGTCGAGCTCGTTGTGCAGCGGCAGGCAGGTGAGCGGCCCCGAGCGCGTGCGCATCGCCACCGGCACCTGGTCGATCTCCCAATCGAGGCAGATGTCGAAGCCGTGCTCAACCAGCAGGTCGGGCGTATTGAAGCTCTGCTGGCGCGCCGGACTCAGCCAGGCACGCGGCGCAAGGCCGGCAGCGTCGAAGGAGGCGCGGACCGCTTCGATGCGGCGGCGCTCCTCGTCCTCGTCGAGCGTCCCGTGGTGGATCGCGTCGCCATTCAGTCCGGCGGCGGCAATCTCATGGCCGTCCTCGGCGATCGCCGCCGCCAGGGGGCGGCGCGGGCGAGGAGGTCGGCGCTGAGGACGAACGTCCCACGCAGCCCATGCGCCTCCATCGCCCGCAGGATGCGGAAGACGCCGACCCGGTTCCCGTAGTCCCGCGTCGTGAAGTGCCGCAGGTCGGGGTAGGGCGTCACCATCCCGTGGGGGTGGTTGAAGGGGTCCTTTTTCGGGTTGATGGGGTGAAACTCGCAGGCGACCACGATCATCACTGAGAGTTCTACCCCGTCGTCGCGGTGGACAGGCGCCCGGTCTTTGGCGAGCCGCCAGTCGTAGCGGTCGATGTCCTGGCCGTGGCGGCGCAGCGGGTATTCGAGATGCTCTTGGGGAAGGCTCATGCCGCCGCCTCCGGCGCGAACCCGGTGCCGCCCGTCGCGACCCCCCGCGCGGCGACGTCGGCGAGCGTCTGGTCCCAGTAGTGTTCGCGGTAGTAGGCGGCGATCTCCACCGCCGTCGTGATCCACACGTCGTCGCGGTTGGCGTCGGCGTGCCTAAGCGCCTCCTCGAACGCCCGCAACCGGTGGGGCTGCGCCACGAGATAGGCGTGCAGAGGAATGCACATCACCGTGCCCGACTCCTCGCCTTCCTCGAGTAGCTGATCAAGTTGGCGCTTCAGCGCGTCGGCGTAACGCCACGGGTCCATGGCGAGCGCGCCATAGGTGATGACGTCGTTCACCTCCAGCGAGTAGGGCATGGAGATCAGCTTGCCCGACTTCGTCTTGATCGGCTGCGGCTGATCGTCCTGGAACAGGTCGCAGGTGTACCAGAAGTCGTACTCCGCGATGAGGTCGAGGGTGCGCTCGGTGTGCGTGAGCGCGGGAGCGAGATAGCCCCGTATGCGCTGCCCCGTCGCCGCCTCGACGGTGCGGATCGAGTCTTCGAGCACCGCCCGCTCCTGCGCCTCGTCCATCTCGTACGAGTAGCGCGTGTTGTAGATGCCATGGGAGAAGAACTCCCAGTCGCGCGCGTTGCAGGCCTCGATGATCTCGGGGCAGTGGTCGCACATCGCCACGTTCAGGCTGATGGAGCCACGGACGCCGTACTCGTCCATCAGCTCCATGAGCCGCCAGTGTCCGACCCGGTTCCCGTAGTCGCGCTGCGAGTAACCCACCACGTCCGGCGACGGCCGCGGCCAGCCGGGGCGCTTGGGATTGCGCGGCGGGTTGAACTCGTAGTACTCGATGTTCGGCGCGACCCAGAACGCCAGCTTCTTCCCGTCCGGCCACACGATCTTGGGCCGGTCGCGGTAGGGCCAGTAGTCGTACAGATTGGGGTCGCCGGCGATCATGCCGTCCCCTCATAGGCCTCGACCCACGCCATGACCTCGTCGATTCCTATGACGTCGGCGTACTTCAGCGCCAGGTCGGTGAGGTTGGCGTAGTGGTAGCTCTCGTGCTTGTCGGCGACGCACTCCATGGGGACGATCGTGCGGTAGCCGTGGGAGAGCGAGTCGACGGCGGTGGCGCGCACGCAGCCCGAGGTCGACCCCCCGGTCACGACGATGGTATCGACCCTGTGCCAGGTGAGGAAGCTGGACAGGGGCGTCTCGAAGAAGGCCGAGGGCATCCGCTTCGTGTAGACCGCGTCGACCTCCTCGTCGATGTCAAGCCGCTCGTCGAAGCGGTGCCGGTCCGAGCCGTACTTGATGTTCTGCAGGCTGTCCGGAGTGTCGGAGCGGGTCCCCCACACGCCGGCATCGCTGCCATCGGGCATGTAAGCCACGTGCGTCCAGACGACGGGCAGCCCCTTGGCGCGGGCCGCGTTGGAGAGCTCGCGCATGTAGTCCATCTGCTTGGGGTCGGCGACGTACCCGGTATTGGGATAGAGGTCGGGCCGGGTGTACGTCTTCTGCGGGTCGACGTTCACCACCGCCAGCTTCTCCCCGAAGCCGAAGCGCGCCCGCGCCGGATTGGCGATCACGTCTTCGAAAAGTTCGCGGGCGGTCTTTTCCGTCCGCACCATCGTGGACTCAAGCTCCATCGACGCCCTCCTCGCCTGGCTCGCCTCGCTGCTGGGCAATTCGCGGCATGCCAAAGACGGGCCGATTATAGCGCCGCATCCCCGCGCCGCCAGCCGCGCAATAGAGGCCGGGTTGGATAAACAAGTAAAGGGGAGGTTAAAGGGAGCGGTACAGATATGTATAATGACGGGCAAGCTCGACCCTGTGCCCAACGCACGTGGAGGCCGCCGCATGAGCGCGACGAAGATAATCTCGTCCGACTCCCACGTTATTGAACCCCCCGACCTCTGGCAGGAACGGATGCCGAAGTCCTTCGGCGACCGCGTCCCCCGGCTCGGGAAGGGCGAGGAGGCCGGCGCGGACGACTTCTACGTCGACAACCGCCCCATCGGCGTCCTCATCCGCAGCCTGACCGACGCGGGCTCCCGGTTCGAGGACCCTGAGGGTATCCGCCTCGAAGGCGGCATCGACGAGGTCCGCGCCGGGGCCTGGAAGTCAGGGCCCCGCCTTGCCGACATGGACTTCGACGGCATCTACTCCGACCTCCTCTATCCGTCGATCATCCTCAACTTCTGGAGCGGTGTGGCAGACTCCGAGCTCCTGCGGGGGATCTTCGTCGCCTACAACGAATGGCTCGGCGAGTTCTGCTCCGAGAACCCGGACCGGCTCAAAGGGGTGGCCCAAATCCTCATCGACGGCGACGTCGAAGCCGGCATCCGCGACCTCACTCAGGCGGCGAAGTCGAACATGGGCGGCGCCATGATCAGCGTCTACCCCCGCGCCGGCGAGGAGTACACCAGTCCGATGTACGACCCGTTCTGGGCCGCCGCCGAGGAGATCGGCCTTCCCCTCAGTCTCCACATCGGCACCAGCCGCGCCGCAGAGGGCGCCATCGGCGACAACAAGATGATCAAGATCGCCGCCACCGGTGCGCTCCGTACCAACATCGAGTACTGGGTGCGGATGTCGCTGTGCAACCTCATCTATGCCGGCGTGCTCGACCGCTTCCCGAAGCTACGGTTCGTCCAGCTTGAGCACGAGCTCTCCTGGATTCCCTTCTTCATCGACCGCATGGAGTGGTGCTATCGCGAGCGGCCGCAGCTCACCCCCTACCGATTCAAGGACGGCGCGACGCCGCGCGACCTCATGCGCCGGCAGGTCTTCCACAGCTTCCAGGAGGACGGCCTCGGCATCCAGCAACGCGACATTATCGGCGTCGACAACCTGATGTGGGGTTCCGACTACCCCCACGTCGAATCGACCTTCCCCAAGTCGCGGGAAATCCTCGACGACATCCTCGCCGTCTGCTCGGAAGAGGAGAAAGAGAAGATCGTCGCCGGGAACGCGGCCCGCATCTACGACATTTCGTTCAACTAAGGCTGCTTCCAAAAGACGGAGCACGAACGAAGAGAGCCCCCGAAGGAGAGGACTGAATCGATGGCCACGCAGACCAAGGTCATGTTGATGTCGGCGGACAACCACATCGTGGAGCCCCCCGACCTGTGGACCAGCCGCATTGAGAAGAAATTCCGCGACCGGGCGCCCTATGTCGTGCAGGGCGACGATCACGATTGGTGGTACGTCGAGGGTGACCAGTGCCTCGGCTCGATGGGCAACACCACCAACGCCGGCGCGCGGTTCCGCACCGACAAGCCCCACGAGATACCGGCCGAGGGCCGCTGGGAGAGCGTCCTCCCCGGCGCCTACGACCCCCACGAGGCCATCAAGGACATGGACCTCGACGGCGTCTTCGGCGGCGTCATCTTCCCCACCCTGTGCGTCGGCGGCGTGTGGCGTACCGAGGACTCGGAGCTCCTCTCCGCCATCTGCCGGGCCTACAACGACTGGATCGCCGAGTTCTGCAAGCCCTACCCCGACCGGCTGAAGGGCGCCGCCATGATCAACGTGGACAACATCCCCGAGGCGGTCGAGGAACTCGAACGGTGCAAGGGGCTGGGGCTCAACTCCTGCTTCATCACCGTCTATCCGAAACACAACCACCAGTACCACAACCCCGAGTACGACCAGTTCTGGGACGCGGCACAGCGCCTGAACATGCCCATCTCGCTGCATTCGGGCTCCGACCGCGAAGTTCTGCCCATGAACCTCTTCACCAAGGCCGACCCCAACCAGCCCCCGGGCGTCGTCTATTCGACCAACGACTACTGGATCCGCCGCAGCCTGACCTCGATAATCTGGTCGGGTGTCTTCGAGCGGTTCCCCAACCTCAAGGTCGCCAGCGTCGAGAACGAGGCGGGCTGGGCCGGCCAGTGGCTCTACAAGATGGACCTGCTCCACCGAGACCGGGGCATGATGTGGCCGCGCTTCAAGGACGACATGAAGCCCAGCGACTTCTTCCACCGCAACTGCGCCATCGGATTCCAGGAAGATTGGGTCGCTGTTCGGGTGCGCCAGGCCATCGGTGTGGGCAACCTCATGTGGGGCTCCGACTACCCCCACACCGAGGGCACCTGGCCCGATTCGCACCGCATTATCCGCGAGGTCTTCAGCGACGTCACCGACGAGGAGCTCCACCAGATGACGGTGACCAACGCGGCCAGATTCTTCAACATCGAGCAGCCCAACTAGCCGCGAACGCGCGAGACGGGCTGAGGGCAGAGACGAAGGGAGGTCCCCGAGTTGGCTGAGTATGACGTGGTGATTCGAGGCGGGACGGTCGTCGAGGCGTCGGGTATTCCCCGCTACGCCGCCGACGTCGGCATCAAGGACGGCAAGATCGCCAAGATCAGCGGCCGCATTCCCGCGGGCGCTGCCCAGGAGATCGACGCCGCCGGCTGCATCGTCGCCCCCGGCGCCATAAACCTGCACACCCACTACGACGCGCAGCTCAATTGGGACCCCTACGCGACCCTTGACGGTTGGTTCGGCCAGACGACCGTCAGCATCGGCCAGTGCGGCTTCGGCTTCGCGCCCACCCGCCCCGAAGACCGCGACCTCAACATGCGGATGATGAACCGCATCGAGGCCATCCCCCTCGAGTCCATGCGCGCAGGCATGCGGTGGGACTGGGAGTCGTACCCCGAGTACCTCGACAGTCTCGACCGCCAGGGTCTCGGCATCAACGTCGGCTCCCTCTTACCCTTCTCTCCGCTACGGGGTTACGTCCTCGGCATGATCGAGGCCCGCAACCGGACCTCGGTGACCGAGAAAGAGCTCAATCACATGAAGGAGCTCTTCTACGAGGGCATGAAGGCGGGTTCCTTCGGCTTCGCCGCCGACCGCAACGAAGAGGACCGCAGCGAAGACGGCTCGGCGATTCCGAGCCACGTCGCCTCCGATGAAGAATACCTTGCGCTCGCCGAGATCCTCGGCGAGTTCGGCGTCGGCTGGATGGGCTGGACCATCGGCGTCTCGACCAACCCCGAAAGACAGCAGGACCTGCTGACCCGCATGCTGCGCCTCAGCGGCCGTCCCCTTCACGTCGTCCTCGGGCACAACCCGGACGGCCCCGAATGGGTCGAACGGGCCCGCGCCGAGGGGCTACCCGTGGCGCCCCAGAAGACGCCGATGTTCCCCGAGAGCCGCTTCACCCTCGCCGAGTTCAACCTCTTCGACTACATGCCCAGTTGGGTCGACCCCCTGGTCGGTACCGCCGAGGAGCGGAAGCGCAAGCTCTCCGACCCAGCCACGCGCGAGGCCATGAAGCGCGACGCCGAGGTGCCGACCTACCTCGGCCGCACCGAGTGGAGCACCGCCCGCGTCCTCGAGGTCGTCCACGAGCGCAACCACCAGTACGAAGGCAAGACCATCGAGACAGTGGCCGAGATGATGGGCAAGCACCCCGTCGACGCCTTCCTCGACCTCGCCATCGACGAGGACCTCAAGACCGAGTTCGCCACCCGCGAGTTCAGCAAGGCCGGCGAGTCGACCGTCGACAAGGGCCTGCTCGACCCCTACACACACATCTCAACGTCCGACGGCGGGGCGCACACCCGCTTCCAGGCCAACGCCCGCTGGCCCGTCGACTTCCTCGCCTACTGGATCCGCGACCGCGAGCTGATGACCTTGGAGCAGGCCCACGTCAAGATGAGCGCCTACCCCGCGTGGATCGCCGGCTACACCGACCGCGGCCAGCTCACCACCGGCAAGGCCGCCGACATCATGGTCTACAACCTCGACGAGCTCGGCCTGCTCCACGACCCGCCGATCTACTCCAACGACTTCCCCGGCGGCGAGCGCAGGCTCATCCAGAAGCCCAAGGGCATCCGCTTCATCCTCGTCAACGGCGGCGTCACCTTCGTCGAGAACGAGTGCACCAACGCCCTGCCCGGCAAGCTGCTCCGCAGCTACGACATGGCCCGCTAGCAACTGGCCCTCCGGCCGGGAACGCCTCGCGAGAGCGACCACCACAAGTCTCTCCCCCTGTAGGGGAGACTGAGACAGAGCACGCGCCGCAGGCGCGTCGGCGTCCGAAGGGCGTCCCTTCCTCAAGACTAGCCCAACTCGCCGCTCCCGCTTAGCTAACGGGGGCTGCGTCTTCCGTGTACCGGCAGGACGGTTCGGACCGATACTCGGTACATCCTAGGAACGAACCGTAACGGCCTTCCTTTTCGACGAGGACGCCCATGCCACAGGAGGGACAAACAAGCGGTGCATCGTCGCAGGATGGGTTTGTACACATGCACGTCGCCGTTCCCTTCACTATCACGGCGTAGCCATTCTCACAGTTTGGGCAGAGGGGCGCGAGGTATTCGCAATCCGGGTAATTCGAGCAACGTAAGTTCTTGCGGCTCTGTGATGGCAGCAGGCGACCACTCGAACAATGTAGGCACTCCGGAGCGAGCCTGCCGAGTTGCCGCAACCCACCCGCCAACCGGTCCAACTCCCTAACGAACGTGGATGGCTGCACTGAGTCTGTCACGAGGTAGGCCCCGATTCGCGCGCGCGTCATCGCCACGTAAAACAGACGACGTTCCTCCGCGAAGGGATATGATTTGTCCGAGACCGGCGGTAATACGAGATCGAGTAGCGGTTCGTCTTCGACTCGCGAAGGAAATCCACGCCGATCATCCGTCAGATCAAGCACAACGACATAGTCCGCTTCCCGGCCCTTTGCCGCATGGACGGTACTGAACTCCAACTTCAGCAGTTTGCTCTGTTTTCCCTGCGGAAGGAAGTCCCGGCTAGAGCGATAGCGCCCTAGCACAAGGACGGAGCGCGGCTTGTCCTCCGTGGTCGTCTTGATATCTTGCAGCGCGCGCTGCAACCCTTTCGCGGGATCGTAGTTCTGGGGATAGTCGTCAAAGTCGGGATCGTAGACGATGGTGATGCCTTTATCATTGACAGCGTTCGTTGACCGCAGTGTCCGCTGGCTCTGCTCCGGGTTACGCCGCACGAACGCGGTGGACGGATCGAGGATACCGTCTCCGAAGCGGAAGGTCTGGGTCAGCTCTCGCCCCTGTACGTGGCCAAGATGGAGGCCGCAGTTCCGTACAAGACCCACGTCGCTGCCCGCGAAGCGGTAGATGGACTGCCAGTCGTCACCCACTAGGAAGTACGCCACGCCTTGAAATGACAGGGATTGGAGTAGCGCCATCCGACCGGCGGATATGTCCTGGAACTCGTCGACTAATACATATCGGTACGGTGTTCTCGATCTACCCTCCTCAATGTAGCGTGTAGCGAGGTTGATCAGGTCATGGAAGTCCAGCGCCTGTTCCTTCTCAAGCAGACTCTCGTAGTGGCCATACACCTGTTCGAAGACATCTAGGAAGGACTCGTCACGCCGCCGGTCAAGCGCGCGAGCACGCAGCTCGTCTGCCGTCAATCTGCTGGTCTTGAAATGGTTAATGAATGTCGCCAACAATCTGGCTAGCCATGAAATAACAAATTTGGCCAGCCGCAGAATGAGTTCTGCGACTGAGACGCGCTCGAACCTCACCCCCTCTTCTTTAAGCCGTTGTCGCAGTGAAGGAAGCAGGGGCCCCTGCCCCTGCCGATACTGCCAACTATATGTCTCGATCAGCTTTGTGCCGTTTCGCTCATGGACTCGCCTCTTCCATGTGACCCCTTCGGCATACCCCTTCCAACTTGGCGGAGGGTTCCCTTGCTCATCCAGCGCAAAGTGTTCAATGTAGATGTCATAGTCGGGAAGGAAGAAGTCTGGCGCATACTGGCGGCGTTGCGGTGTCGCGGTCGGAATCTCGTACGGGGATTCGTACTGGAATTTGACACCGTGCTGCGTCAGGTAATTCGCGATTGCCAACTCTTCAAAGCTCTTGACCTTGTCTCCGCTCAGCGCTCGCAGCTCGACGCGGCGAACGTGCACCATGTAGTCACTCAGGCTCTCGAAGTCGAAGGGCGAAAAGTAGGGTGCAAAGTTGTATGCGATGAATTCACTTACGCGCTCCGATTGGAGGGGGTCGGCCAGAAGTCCGCGAAGGATGGTCTCAATCGCGGACTCGAGCGCGCGCTCGTCCTCCGCGAGCTTCGAGATGGTCGGCGCCCGCCCTTCCCCCCTTGCAATCGTGCGGAGACCCAAGGCATGAAAGGTTGAGACCGTTGCCGCTGAGCAGTCGTGCGGGAGACGGTTGCGAATCTCTTCCGCCGCCTTCCGGTTGAATGCCAGAACGAGGATGTCGCGCGGCGAGACGCCCTGATTGCGAACGAGATGCACGACCTTCCCGACGATCACAGCGGTCTTGCCGGTTCCCGCACCAGCCAGCACCAGAGTCGTGTCTTCATCCGTGGCAATAGCCTCGGCTTGTTCGTCCGTGAGAGAGACGGACAGTGCTTCGCGCACCCCGTTCAGCACGGCGGAGTTGCAATCGGCGACGAAGGTCTTGTTCGCACGGTCCCGCGCCGCCTCTAGTGTCTCAACGGAATCGAACGGTGCAAGCCGATCAAGCGCCTCACCCGGTCCTTGTTCAAGATTCTCTCGGACGAGACTGCCGCACCGTTTCAATAAGGGTCTGAGGCGGGCGTGAAGCTCGTCGACGTCGGAATACCGGGCGTAGCTGTTGCCACTCAGGAGTTGTCGCAACTGTTCGTCGACCCGTTGCAGGTGGGGGCCTATTTGGGAGGCGCTCTTGACAGCCTCCCCACGCACCGCACTCTCAACTTGCCAGGCCTCGCGCTTGCTCAGGCCACCGACTGAACGCTTGGTTCCGCTGGCTTCACGGATCGTCAGGCGGCTCCAGAACCAAGAGCGCCGTACCGAAATATCGTCGATAGACCCAATAGGGATCTCCGCCAGCGTGTTTCCAGAGCGTCCCGCGACCTGGACCATTCCATTTGTCATCGAGACGCACGCCGGGCTATGCCCGAAGATGCCGTAGGGCCAGGAGCTCTCCGCTACAATCCGCGCCTGCGACTGCTTGGCACGCTCACCTACGGTCTGATGCTGTTGGGCTTCGCCAGCCATCCGAGCGGGTCATCCTTCGTGAACGAGCCCACTGGCGCCGGCTACTCGGCCTGCCCGTTCCCGAGCGCCTTGACGATCGAGCCGGGCGTGATGGGCAGGTCCGCCATGCGGACGCCGGCTGCGGCGCTCACCGCATTCGCCACGGTGGCCATGGGCGGCACGATGGGCACTTCGCCGGCGCCGCGCATACCGAAGGGGTGGGCGTCGCCGGGAACCTCGAGCATCACCGTGTCGATGCGCGGCACGTCGAGGGCCGTCGGCATCCGGTAGTCGAGGAAGCTAGAGTTGGCCAGCCGGCCGTCCTTCGAAAAGTAGTATTCCTCGTTCAGCGCCCAGCCGATGCCCTGCACCGCGCCGCCCTGCATCTGCCCTTCGACGTAGCTCGGGTGCACCGCCCGTCCCGCGTCCTGGAACGCCGTGTAGCGCAGGAGCTGCACTTTGCCCGTCTCCGGGTCGACTTCGACGTCGGCGATGTGGCCGGCGAAGGCCGGAGCGACCTTGCGCCCCGTCGTCGTCGCCGAGACCGTGATCGTCCCACCCAGCGCCATCTGCTGCGCCGCGAGGTCCTTGAAGCCGATGCGCTCGTCCGACTTGGTGTTGATGAAGACGCCGTCGTCGAAGACCACGTCGCCGGGGGAGACCTCCCACATCGTGGCGGCACGGGATGCCAATTCTCCCTTCGCCATCTCAGCGGCCTGGATGGCGGCCCGGCCGGTGTCCACCGCGGTGCGGCTGCCGCCGGTCACCCCTGTCCAGCCGATGGAATCGGTGTCCACCACCATCGGCCGGACGTCTCCGGCCTCGAGGCCAAGCACCTCGGCGGCCTGCATGGCCACCGCGGCCCGTGTGCCGCCGATGTCCACCGACCCGCTCAGGAGGCTGATCGTGCCGTCGCTGTTGACGTTGATGGTCACCGACGACTGGATCGTCGCGTTAAACCAATAGCCGACGGCAACGCCGCGGCCTTGGTTGGGGCCTAACGGCGCGGTGTAAGCGGGGTGCCCCTTCATCGCCGCGAGCAGCTCGTCGCCGGCGAAGTTCTCGTGCGGCTTGCCGCTGGGCATCCGGTCGCCGGGCTGGGCGAGGTTCTTCTCGCGAAGAACGAGGGGGTCGAGGCCCAGCTCCAAGGCGAGCTCGTCCATCGCCGACTCGATACCGAAGGCCGCGATAGGCGCGCCGGGGGCGCGGTAGGCTGCCACCTTCTGCTTGTTGCAGACGACATCGTAGCCGTCGACCGTCATGTTCTCGATGGCGTAGGGAGCGAGGCCGGTCATCGCGCCCTCGCCGACAGGCGAGCCGGGGAATGCGCCCGCCTCGTAGTACTGCTGTACGTGGGCTCCGGTGATCTTCCCCGACGCCTTCGCACCGAGCTTCACCCGCACCTTCGCCGCCGACGTGGGCCCGGAGCCCTCGAACACCTCTCGGCGCGACATCACGATCTTCACCGGCCGCCCGCTCTTGCGGGACAATGCCGCGGCGACGGGGTCGAGGTAGGTGTCGAGCTTCCCGCCGAAGCCGCCGCCGATCTCCATCGGGATGACCTTCACCTGGCTCTCAGACAGTCCAAGGATCAGCGCCGTCTCGGACCGAATGGAGAACGGCCCCTGCGTCGACGTCCACACCGTGATCTGGCCGTCGGGAGCCCACCACACCGTCGAGGCGTGCGGCTCGATGTAGCCCTGGTGCACCGACTGCGTCGTGTACTCCCGCTCGATCAGGGTGTCGGCTTCGGCGAACCCGGCGTCGAGGTCGCCGTCCTTGAACTGAATGTGGAACGACACATTGCTCGGCTTGCCCGTGTCGCCGTCCTTGGCCAGAAAGGCCGAGATCGAGCGCGTCGTCATGTCCTCATGGAGGAGCGGTGCATCGTCCTTGAGCGCATCGTCCAGGGTCAGGACCGTGGGCAGCACTTCGTAGTCGACCTCGATGTGCGCCAGCGCATCCTCGGCCTCGTGCGCGCTGTCGGCGGCCACGGCGGCAACAGCGTGGCCCGCGTAGAGGGCCTTCTTCCGCGCCATGACGTTCTCGGCGAGCATGCGCGCGCTGCCGCGGATCTCGGCGAAGTTGATGGGCTGGTCTTCGAGGATAGGAAAGTCGGCGGCGGTGACGACCGCGCGGACCCCCGGAAGGGCCTCCGCTTTGCTCGTGTCGATGCCGCGGATCCGGGCGTGCGGGTGCGGGCTGCGGAGCACCTTGCCGTGGATCAGCCCCGGCATGTCGATGTCGGCGCCGTAGCGGGCCCGACCGGTGACCTTGTCCAGTCCGTCGTGCCGGATCGGCCGTGTGCCGACAACCCGGAAATCGCTTTTCGGCGGCTCGGAGACGGTGGTCATGAAAGCTCCCCTGCAGTGTTTGGCTGTGCGCGAAGGCGCCGTGGACTCGATTATACCGCGCCGCCTCGCAGGGCGACGGAGTCCCTGCCTCATGCCTCCGGCAGGGAGAGGCTACCGGCACCGTCGGGGAGTATACTTTGAGGGTTGGGGCGGCCCCGCCGAGGCAGCCGTTAGGAGTCGATTTGGAACCCATAGACGCGCTTGGTTACTGCGCCGGTGTCGTCGCCGTCATGTCCATGTTCCCCCAAGTCCGTCAAAGCTGGCGCACGCGCTCCACCGGCGACATCAACCTCCCCACCTTCTCCATCCTTACCCTCGGCAACTTCCTCTGGCTCCTCTACGGCGCCCTTATCGGATCGATCCCTCTCATCGTTGCCAACTTCCTAACGGGGAGCATGGTGGCCTCGATCGTGTACCTCAAACTTCGCTACAAGTAGCGCGTATCGTCGCCGGACTCCACCGTGACCCAGTCTGCCGAGAACAAGTCTCGCCCTCATGAGAATGACGTGACGAAGGGCGGCGCACCCGTCGCCGTCCGCGTCGAGCAGCGCATCGCCGCGCCGCCGCAGACGGTGTGGCAGGTGCTCACCGACGTCGAGGGCTGGCCCAACTGGCACGACGGCGTCATCGACGTCTCGGTCAAGGGACCGGTCGAGCCGGGGACGCGTTTCGTCTGGCGCTCCGGCGGCTTCAAGGTGCGCTCTCGGTTCGAGACCGTGATGCCGCGCGAGCGGGTCGCCTGGAGCGGGAAGACCACCGGCGCCCGCCTCCACCACGCCTGGTCCATCGAGGCCCACGGCGAGGAATGCCTGGTCGTCTCCGAACAGACACTGCGCGGCTGGTTGCCCCGCCTCTTCCGGGGCCGCTTCCAAGCCTCGCTCCAAGCGGTCCTGGAAAGTTGGGTGCGCTCCCTCCGCCTCAAGTGTGAGGGAATGCAGATCGAACCCGTCCTGCCTGCCGAAGACGACCCCGCTTAGCCGACCCGGCCCCACGCGGCGACGGAGTCCGGCTCAATCACCAGCAGCGGGCGCTCCTCCAGCGCCATCGCCCGGTACTGCGGGTACTTCTTCCGCAGCAGGGCCAGAGCCTCCCCCCTCTCATCACCGCGCTCCACGATCTCTACGCGGCCCTGGACGATGACAAAGGCGAGCTTCGACCAGTCCTCGTCGTAGTCGTCGACCACGAACGAGACCCGCGGGTTCTCCCGCAGATTCATGATGCGTCGAAGCTCGTCCGCCCCCACGCGCTTGGGCTTCTCGTCGATCGGCGTATAGAGAAGGACGCCGTCGAAGGCGTAGCAGACCGGGACGACGTGCGGCCGTCCGTCGGCGGTGGCGGTGGCCAGTCGTCCGACGCGGCGCGACGTCAGGAATCGGGCCTGCTCGGGGGTGAACAGCGAGGCGGACATCGGCGTCGGCGCCCATCCTATACTAGACCGGGCCCGCCGGGCCCTTGCCTCTAGCCAAAGGAGCCGACTCGTGGAGATTCGCGCCGTCACCGCCGGACACCGCCAGGTCGCCGACCTCGACCCGAAAGCCGTCGAGGCGGCATGCCGCTTGGCGGACGATGCGCGGGGACGGCTGGAACAGGCCGGCTACCCGGTGCAGACCCTGCGCCTCGCCACGCAGCCGATCAGCGAGATTACCGGCGACAGCGAGGAGGCGATTGCATTCGCCCGGGCACTTGAAACCGCCGCCCGCGGCCTGGACGTCGGCTACTGCTCCATCGGACCCATCGTCGCACCGCCGCGGCGGGAGGCCCCGGCACTCATCGAGGCCGTCCCTCGCATCCTGGCGGCCACCGAGGGCCTCTTCGTCTCGGTGGCGCCCGCCAACCTCGACGGCGTGAACACGCGGGCGGCGCGGATGGCAGCCGAGGCGCTGGTAGAAATCGGGCAGTTGGACGATCAGGGAGCCGCAGCCCGCCGTTTCGCCATCGCCGCGAACGTGCCGCCGAACGGCCCGTTCTTCCCCACCGGCTACCACGACGGCGGCCGGCCCGGCTTCTCCCTCGCCCTCGAAGCCGCCAACCTCGCCGTGGACGCCTTCACGGGCGCATCCTCGTTCGACGAAGCCCTCGACCGGCTGACCGCCGCTATCGAGGAGCATGGCGAACGGATCGAGACCGCCGTGGCAGCGGTCGGCGAGAAACATGGGGCCGTTTTCCACGGCATGGACATCTCGCTCGCGCCCTTCCCCGACGCCGCCCGCAGCATCGCGGGCGCCATCGAGCGGATCGGCGTGGGCCGCTACGGCGCGGGCGGGACCCTCTTCGCCTCGGCCATGGTCGCCGACGCGCTCCGCTCCGCCCGCGTGCGGCAATGCGGGTTCTCGGGCCTCATGCTCCCAATCCTGGAAGACTCCGTCCTTGCCGAGCGCCACCGCGAGGGCAGCTACACCATCGGCGACCTGCTGACGTACTCGGCAGTGTGCGGGACGGGCCTCGACACCGTCCCCGTGCCCGGCGACGTCACCGCCGAGCAGGCGGGGCGGGTCTACCTCGATGTCTGCGCGCTCTCCGTGCGGCTCCGCAAGCCGCTCACCGTCCGCCTCATGCCGATACGCGGCAAGCGCTCCGGCGATCTCGTGACGTTCGACTTCCCCTACTTCGCCCCCACCACCGTCGCGCGCCTGCCTCATGTCGAGGACGACAGCACGCTCTTCAACATGGGCGACTGGACTGCGCGAGGCGGGTAAGCCGCGACCCTCACGCGAAGGCGTGGGCCATCTCACGGTTGGAGGCCGCGCCAACGCCGTCGACGCCGACCGCGATCACGCCGACCGAGACCTCGGCGGGAAGCAAGCCGACCCCGGCCTCGCAGGCCGCCTGCGGCGGCATACCGGTCCGCAGCAGCTCGTAGACCTCGCGGGCCAGCACGCGCCGCGCAATCTCCTCGCCGATGCCGGTGCAGGCGACCGCCCCATGCTCGCCCGCGTAGAAGCCGGAGCCGACAAGGGGCGTATCGCCCACCCGGCCGAGCAGCATCGGTACGCTGCCGCCGGTCGAGCCGGCGACGGCGAAGGTGCCGTCCGGCCCCCGCACGACGGCGCCGACGGTGTCGCAGGGCTCCGGGCCGCCAAGCTCGCCTGGGAAGTTGCGGTCGTAAGGGGCTGGGAAGTTCCACGCGCTTGCCAGGTCGTCCGCGCTCCATCCACTCTCCGTCGCACCGGAAGCCAGATGTTCCACCAGACGGCGGTGGCGCTCCCGCGCCCGCTCGCTGGGTACGAGCTCGGCCTCGAGTCCCACTGCCTTTGCGAAGGCGGTAGCGCCCTCGCCGGCAAGGAGAGTGTGCGGGGTGTCGGCGACGCGGCGCGCCACGAGTACCGGGTTCCGCACGCGCCGCACCGCGGCGACCGCCCCCAAGCGACCCTTCGAGTCCATGATCCCCGCGTCCAACTCAATGGTCTCGCCATCGACGCGCAGGACGGCGCCGCGGCCGGCATTGAAGCGCCCGTCGTTCTCCATGACGACGACGGCCTCGACCGCCGCATCGAGGGCATCCGCGCCGTCACGCAGCTTGGCGGCGGCTACTGCAGCCGCGGCCTCGCAGCCGTCGTTGAGTGACGCCGGGGCGCCGGCGCCGCCGTGTACTACTATGGTTGCCGTCATTGCATCTCGTCCGTGCCCGAATCGGCATAGAATAGACCAACGCCCATAGGCAGACGGCTTAGGCCGACGCACTCGGAGAGGAGACCGCTTGATTACGAGCCACAAGGCGACGCTGATGGAGGGGGACGGCATCGGGCCGGAGGTGGCCGCCGCGACGCTGCGGGTGCTGGAGGCAGCGGGAGTCGAGGTCGAATGGGACCGGCGGCTCGTCGGCGCGATCGCCCGCGACAGCCTTGGGGCGCTCCTTCCCGAGGAGACGCTCGAATCGATCCGGCAGCACGGCGTCGGATTGAAGGCCCCAATCACCACTCCCGTCGGTGAGGGGTTTCCCAGCGTCAACGTGGGCATACGTCAGGCCCTCGACCTCTATGCCTGCGTCCGGCCCGTCAAGACGATCCCCGGCGTCCCCGCCCGCTACGACAACGTCGACCTCGTGGTCGTGCGCGAGAACACCGAGGACCTCTACGCGGGCAAGGAGCACGAGGTGGTGCGGGGCGTCATCGAGAGCCTGAAGATCATCACCGAGGCGGCCTCGACGCGCATCGCCGAGTTCGCCTTCCGGTACGCCATCGCCAACGGGCGCTCCAAGGTCACCGCCGTCCACAAGGCCAACATCATGAAGCTGTCGGACGGCCTCTTTCTGGAGTCGACGCGCGAGGTGGCCAAGCAGTACCCCACCATCGAGTACACCGAGCTGATCGTGGACAACGCCTGCCTGCAGCTCGTGATGAACCCGCACCAGTTCGACGTCATCCTCACCTCGAACCTGTACGGCGACATCATCTCCGACCTTGCCGCGGGTCTGGTCGGCGGGATCGGCGTGGTGCCCGGAGCGAACGTCGGCACGGACTACGCCGTCTTCGAGGCCGTCCACGGGAGCTGGCCCGAGGCCGCGGGGAAGAACATCGCCAACCCCACTGCCATGATCCTCACCTCCGCGATGATGCTCCAGCACATCGGCGAGCGGGGAGCCGCCCGCCGCATCGAGGCGGCGGTGCACGAGGTCCTGCGCCAAGGCAAGGTCAAGACCGACGACCTCGGCGGCAAGGCCTCGACCGACGACTTCACCGCCGCCGTGGTGGAGATGCTCGACGCCGTCCCGGCCGCGGGGTAGTTGGCGAGCGGGATGTGAACGTTCGTGAGCGTTGGTGAACGCTCGTGAGCGCCGTGAGCGTTTCGTCAGTGTTGGCGTGGCGCGCGTCGTGAACGTTTGGCGAGCGCGGTGAGCGTTGAAGAGCCGAGGCTCTTCCGTTGGGCGCGGCGCCCTCGCCGGTCATCGGCGCACGTTGACCACGTTTCAACGCACGTTGACCACGTTTCGGCGCACTTTGACCACGTCTTGACCGTACTTTGACCACGTCTTGACCGCACTTTGACCGCGCGCGGGCCGCGGTCTGCTCACACAAGCTGCTTTGTAGTGAAGCGGGCATCCGGGCCTCGGGAATGCGCTGGTCGCGGGAGGGGATGGAGAGGGCGCGGCGGTTAGAAGGTCGACGCATCCTCGCCGATCCATTTGAGGATGAGGGTGTTGAGCGTGCCATCAGCCTTCATCGACGCCAAGGCTTCGTCGAGCTTGCCTTTCAAGTCGCCGCCCTTGCGGACGCCAATGCCGAGACCTCGGTCGAGCAGCACGGACGGGCCCACGATCGCCAGCCGGCCCTCATGCTCCGAGAGCTTTTCCACCGCATAGCCGTGGTCCACCATGACGGCATCCACTTCGCCGTTCAGCACCGCATCGACCGCGTCGACCGAGCCTTCAAGGGATACGAACGGCCTGCCCAGCGCCGTGAAATAGTCGGAGTAGATGGTGTTTGCCGTTACGCCGATTTCGCCTTGGGCGGCTTCGTCGCCCGCGCCGACCCTTGCCACGTACACGGAAGGGGTCGGTGGGTAGTAGGCTTCCGTGAAGTCGATCAGCTCCTCGCGTTTGGCGGTGATGCTCATGCCGGCGAAAATCGCATCGAACTGCTCGGCCACGAGATCGGGGATCATCGTTTCCCAATCATTCAGGACCCACTCACACTCCAAATCGGCGCGCCGGCACAGCTCGTCTCCAAGCTCGCGCTCAAGGCCGTCTATTTCACCCTCGTCGTTGATGAAGTCGAAGGGGTGATAGTCGCCTCCGGTGGCTATCACCACCGTGTCTGTTCCCCGGCATCCGACCAGCAGCGGGATGAGCGCCACCGCCAAGAGCAGGGCAAGAAACGCGCGCACGAGCTGGCCCTCCGCAGGCTTGGGTCATTGGCGGGACCGCGCGATGGAGTCGCGCGTCGATGGCCTTCTTACGAAACAATACACGCCGCAACCACGACGTCCAAGAGACTTGTGTCACCTGGCCCCTCCCTCAGTCTCCCCCAGTGGAGACCCTTGCGTAACCTTGGACCGAGTGGGGGAGCAGCGCCCCGCGGGCGCTCGCGCGCCTGACGGCGCGCGCCCTCTCTCAAATCTCCCCCAGAGGGGGAGAGGGAAGACCACCCCACTCCACCGGCTTTCGAGCCATCGGCGGGAGTTGTGCAAAGGTCTCCGGCGGGAGAGGGGGGAGACCACCCCGCGCCACCCGTCTTTCGGCCTACCGACGGGTTACGTTAAGGACTCCAGGGTCAGGAGTCCCGCGCTTTGTCCACGCCGGCGCAGGTCCGGTCAGACGAGCTGCTGGGTGGTGAAGGCGCGCATGGCGCGGGCCTCCTCCAGCAGGTAGTCGAGCAGCAGGCGGGCCTCGGGGACGCGCAGGTCGAGGGAGGAGATGGAGAGGGCGCGGTACATGACGCCGGAGCTGACCGTGGCCTCGACCGACTCGCCGACCGGGGGCAGCGACGCGCCGAGCGACTCCGCGAGGTAGGGGGCGAGCTGCCTTCCGACCGCCGACGCGTGGGTGCGCGCGATCACCTTGCCCTGGTAGCGGACGGTGAGGCCGCCTTTGCCGTGATAGAGCACGAGGTCCATCGCGCCCTTGGGTCGCTCGATGGACTCGCGGCCCCGTTCCAGCGCCTTCTTGCGGCTGATCGCCACGGCGGCGCCCTCGTTCCTAGGCGCCGAACCGTTCGCCGGCCTGAATCCCCGACTCGGCGACGAACTCCGCGGCCTTCTGCTTCGCAGCGCCCTTGGGCCGGACGCGGTGGACCCGTAGCGAGCCGCCGTTCAGGGCGACGGTGACCTCGTCGGACGTGACCGACACGACCGTGCCGGGCGGCGCGGCGCCGTCGACCCCGCCGAGCCGGCAGTCGAAGATCTGGATCGGGGCGCCCCGGAAGGTTGTGTGCGCGCCGGGCTGGGGGTTGCAGCCGCGGATGAGGTCGTAGACCCGCTGGGCCGGCTTCGACCAGTCGATCGCCCCCTCGGCTTCTTGGCAGAGGCCCTCGTAGGTCGCCTGGGAGTGGTCCTGCTCGATGCGGGGGGCCTCGCCCGCCTTCACCAGCCGCACCGACTCGGCCAACGCGTCGACCCCCATGTCGAACAGCTTGCCGAAGTAGAGTGAGCCCAGGGTGTCGTCGGGCTCGATCTCGACCTCCTGCTGGAGGAGGATGGGGCCGGTGTCGATGCCCTTGTCGGGCCAGAAGATGGTGAGGCCCGTCTTGGTCTCGCCCTGGATGATCGCCCAGTTCATCGCGCTGGCGCCGCGGTGCTTCGGCAGCAGCGAGGGGTGGTACTGGACCGTCTGCAGCGGCGGCGCGAAGAGGACGCGCTCGGCGAGGATATCGGTGACGAAGGCCATCACGTTGAGGTCGGGCGCGAGGGCTTGGTAGGCCTCGAAGACCTCGTCGCGTTTGAAGTCGCGGGTGCCGAAGACGGGGATTCCCCGCTCCTCGGCGGCGGCGCGCAGCGGGTCGGGCCGGCCGCCCTCGGGCGTCGCCGGGGCGGAGACGGCGACGATCTCCTCGCCGTCGTCGAGCAGGCGCTTGAAGACGGCCTCCCCGAAGGGGGCCTGACCGATGACCGCGAGTCGCATGGAGCCGCTCCGAAAGAGGGGGTGGGGCGCGCCCCATCATAGCGGGCGGCTGGGGGGTGTCAACGGATGGGCGGGGGCCCCTCATCTCAATCTTCTCCCGGGGGGAGAAGAGGGGGACCGCCCCGGCCCTCTCTCAAATCTCCCCCAGAGGGGGAGAGGCCGGAGAAGACCCCGTCCCCACCCCTGGGCAACCACGAGGGTTGCCCCTACAGGGACGGCCCCTGCGGCGTCGCGGGCTGCCACAGCGAGGCCGTTCGGGGGATTGGGACGGGCGCGTCGCGACGCGCCCCTACAGGGGAGGGGCGGGATTTCGACAACCTGTAGCGGTTGGCACGGGGCCCCTCATCTCAATCTTCTCCCGGGGGAAGAAGAGGCCGGACCGCCCCGGCCCCGGCCCTCTCTCAGTCTCCCCCCAGAGGGGGAGAGGCCGGAGGGGAGAAGACCCCGCCCGCACCCCTGGGCAACCACGAGGGTTGCCCCTACACGGACGGCCCGTGGGGCGTCGCGGGCTACCCCAGCGAGGCCGTTCGGGGGATTGGAACGGGCGATTCGTGAATCGCCCCTACAGGGGAGGCGTGGCGGGCTTCGCTAACCGGTGGCGGTTGGAGCGGGGCCCCTCATCTCAATCTTCTCCCGGGGGGAGAAGAGGCCGGACCGCCCCGCCCTCTCTCAGGCTCCCCCAGAGGGGGGAGAGGCCGGAGGGGAGAAGACCCCGCCCGCACCCCTGGGCAACCACGAGGGTTGCCCCTACGGGGACGGCCCCTGCGGCGTCGCGGGTTGCGCCGGCGAGGCCGTTCGGGGGATAGGAGCGGGCGCGTCGCGACGCGCCCCTACAGGGGAGGGTGGATTTCGACAACCTGTGGCGGTTGGCGCGGGGCCCCTCATCTCAATCTTCTCCAGGGGGGAGAAGAGGGGGGACCGCCCCGGCCCTCTCTCAAATCTCCCCCAGGGGGAGAGGCGGGAGGGGAGAAGACCCCGCCCGCATCCCTGGGCAACCACGAGGGTTGCCCCTACAGGGGCGGCCCCTGCGGCGGCGCGGGCTACGCCAGCGAGGCCGTTCGGGGGATTGGGACGGGCGATTCGTGAATCGCCCCTACAGGGGAGGGTGGCGGCTTCGGTTGACCGGGCAGGGGGGCCATGCTGTAATTGGCGCGCTTGACCGTGCGGCGCAGCGCGGCGGGAGGCCCCTCCATGGACATGACCGGCAAGATCGCCGCCGTTACCGGCGCGGCGAGCGGCATCGGCAAGCGGGCGGCGCTCCTGTACGCGGAGCACGGCGCCAAGGTGGTCCTCATCGACATCAACGCGGAGGGGGCCGAGCAGGTCGCCCGGCAGATCGAGGACAGCGGGGGCGAGGCGAAGGCGTTCGCCGCCGACCTGTCCAAGCGGGACGACGCCCACCGGGTCATCGCGGACATCGCCGCACACTTCGGGCGGGTCGACGCGCTGGCCAACGTCGCCGCTATCTATCCCCGCGCCAGCGTCCTCGACGCCACCGAGGAACATTGGGACAAGGTCATGGACCTCAACGTGCGCGGCGTCTTCTTCACCTCGCAGGCGGCGATGAAGGTCATGACCGAGCAGAAGGGCGGGGCCATCGTCAATATCGCTTCGGGCGCCGCCTTCCGTCCGCTGGAGAACATGGTGGCTTACTGCACCGCCAAGGCGGGACTCCTGGGCATGAGCCGGGTGCTCGCGCTCGAGGGCGCGCCGCATGGGGTGAGGGTGAACACGGTCGCGCCGGGCCATACGGCGTCGGAGACCATCCTGACTTACAACACGGCGGAGACGTTGAACGAGATGGCGCAGGACCTCGTCTCGAAGCGCTGGCTCGAACCCGAGGAGATCGCCCAGGGCGTCGTCTTCCTCTCGTCGGACGCGGCTTCGGGGATCAACGGCGCGATCCTCAACATCAACGGCGGCAACTTCATGCCGTAGGCGGCCCGCCCGCGGCATACTTCCATGACCGGCCCGGCCCTCTCCGGCCTTCGCGTCCTCGACCTGAGCGATGACGCCGCCGGGGCCTATTGCACCAAGCTGCTCGCCGACCTCGGCGCCGACGTGCTCCTCGCCGAGGGGCCGGAGGGCCACCCGCTGCGCCGCGCGGGGCCGTTCCAAGGCGGAACGCCCGACCCCAACGGCAGCGGCCGGTTCATTCACCTCTGCGCCAATAAGCAGCGCCTTCCCCTCGACGCGCAGGCCGAGCCCGAACGCGTCCGCGCCCTGACCGCGGAGGCCGACCTCGTCGTCGAGAACTTCCCGCCGGGACGCGCCGCCGCGCTCGGCCTCTCGCCGGACGACCTGCGGCGGGACAACCCCGCCCTCGTCGTCGTCTCGATCACGCCGTTCGGGCTGACCGGTCCCTGGCGCGATTGGGAGACCGAGGAGATCGTCGAGTGGGCGCTGGGCGGCTACATGTACTTCGGCGGCGACGCGGAGCGCGAGCCGCTGATGGCGCCCGGGCACCAGGGGCAGCTGCACGCCGGGCTGCAGGGGGCCATCGCCGCGCTCGCCGCCCTCTGGTGGGCGAGGGAGACCGGCGAAGGTCAGCACGTCGACGTGTCGCGGCTCGAATCGCTGTGGACGGCGCACTGCTGGACGACGACGGCCTGGACCCACGAAGGCTCCGTCCTGCGCCGCGCCGGCACCTGGGCCATCGAGTGCAAAGACGGCTGGGCCATCTTCATGCCCAACCTCTGGAACCCCGACAACTTCGTCCTGTTCGAGCGCCCCGACCTCCGCGACGACCCCCGCTTCGCCGACCGCCAGGCATGGGCCGATCACCAACAGGAGCTTCTCGACGTGGCCCGCGGCTGGTGCATCGAGCACACCGCCGCCGAGGTCTTCGAGCGGGCGCAGGAGCTGCGCATCGCCTGCTCGCCGGTCTACGAGGCGCCGGCGCTCCTCGAACAGGAGCAACTGCGCGCCCGCGGCTGGTTCATCGGGCCGCCGTGGTCGGCGAGCGGCGTCGAGTTGCCCGGCTACCCCTACAAGCTGAGCGAGTCGCCGCCCACGCTGCGGCTGCCGCCGCCCCGGCTCGACGACGATGCGGAGGAGTGGCCTGAGCGGGAAGCCCCTCCGCCGCCGCTGCGCACCGCCGACCGCGAGCCGCTGGAGCCGGAGGCCCCTGCGGCCAGCGGGCCGTTGGCAGGCATCCGCGTCATCGAGCTGGCGGGGCACTGGGTCGCGCCGCTGGCGGGGCGCTACCTCGCCGACCTGGGGGCCGAGGTCATCAAGTTCGAGCCCGCCGACCGTCTGGTGACGCGCGGCACGCGCTACCCCGGCCGGCAGGTCTTCAAGCACCACTACAACCGCTCCTACTACTTCAACCAGATGAACCGGAACAAGTACGCGGGCACGCTGGACTTCAGCAAGGGGCGCGGTCAGGAGCTCGTGCGCGAACTGGTGAAGGAGACCGACGTCCTGATCGAAAACAACGCGCCGCGGGTGCTGCGCAACTTCGACCTGACCTACGACCGGCTGCGGCAAGAGAACCCGCGCCTGATCATGGCCTCGATCTCCGCCTTCGGGCAGACCGGCCCGATGCGCGACTACATCGCCTACGGGGCCAACATCGAGGGGGCATCCGGGCTTGCCGCCCTCATGGGCTATCCCGACGAGCGGACACCCCAGACGACGTCGCTGTTCTACGCCGACCCCGTCACCGGCGCGCACGCCGCGCTGGCCATTCAAGCGGCGCTCCACTACCGGCGGCGCACCGGCAAGGGCCAGCACATCGATCTCTCGCTGCTAGAGAGCGGGGCGGTCTTCTTCGCCGACGCGCTCCTCGACTACGTCTTCACCGGCGCGGTGCAGCCCCGCCGGGGAAACCGCCACGCCAGCTACGCCCCGCAGGGCTGCTATCCGAGCCTGGGTGAAGACATGTGGACCGTCCTCACGGTGCGGAACGACGACGACTGGCGGCGGCTCTGTGAGGTGGTCGGCGACCCGCGTCTGGGCGACGGGCGGTTCGCGACCGAGGCGGGGCGCCGCGCGCACCACGACGAGATCGACGGCCTGCTCTCCGAGTGGACCGGCGGCTACGACCACATGGAAGCGACGGCATTGCTCCAGGCGGCGGGCGTTCCCGCCGCGCCGGTGCTGGCGAACTGGGAGATGGTGAGCAGCCTCCACGCCCACGAGCGCGGCTTCTACGTCCCCGTCGCCCACGCCGACATCGGCGTCTTCCCCTATCCCGGCATGCCGTGGAAGCTCTCGGCGACGCCGGGGTCGATGCGCCGGGGTTCGCCGGGCTTCGGCGAGCACAACCGGCTCGCCTACGGCCGCATGCTGGGCTTGGACGGCGAAGCGTTGGAGCGGCTCTACGCGGAGAAGGTCATCGCCGACGTCCCGCCGGACGATCTCCCGCCGCCGACGCTGGTGCCCAAGACCTAGCGGGGAGGTTTTGCCTCTTCTTTCGGCGGAGACCTTTGCTTGACCTTGGCCAAGCTCCACGAGGCCGTTGGGGGATGGGGACGGGCGCGTCGCGACGCGCCCCTACAGGGGAGAAGACCCCGCCCGCACCCCTGGGCAACCACGAGGGTTGCCCCTACACGGATGGTCCGCTGCCAGCGTGGCCGGTTACGCAAAGGTCTCCAGCGGGAGAGGGGGTGGAGAGGGGACGGGCGCGTCGCGACGCGCCCCTACAGGGGAGGGCGTTCGGCCTTTGCGGCGCCCGCTTCGTCCTCGGTCCACGTTGGGCCGTTGACGTGGTCGAACATGTCCTCGACGTCGCGGGGCGGCGGGGAGGTGAGCAGGGTGACGGCGACGGCAAATAAGGTCGCAGCGATGGCGCCGGGGCCGGCCGGATTGATCTGCCAGAGTCCCACGTCTTCCATGAGCTCGATGGTCGCACTGAACCCCAGCAGGTCGGCCAGTGTTTCCGCCGCGCCGTAACCCAGGCCCATCGCCCACCACCAAGTCGAGACGATCGTGCCGGCCAAGACGGCGGCCAGGGCTCCCCATCGGTTGAAGCGCTTCCAATAGAGGGCCAGGACCAGCGCCGGGCCGAAGGCGGCGCCCATGCCGCCCCAGGCCAGGGACACCAGGGCGTAGACGGACTCCGGCGACACGATGGAGATCACGGCGGCGACGACACCTATCAGGAGCAGCATCCCCCGCCCCATCCAGACACGGGCCTGTGTCTTCATCGAGTAGGCGATCCGCTTCATGATGGGCACGTCGTCGGTCGCGATCGCCGAGGCCAGGAGCAGCTGGGAGTCGGCGGTGCTCATCACCGCGGCAACGACGCCGGTGAGGAGCAGGCCGGCAATCGCGGGATGGAAGAAGGTCTCCGCCACGATGAGGTAGAGCTTTTCGGCGTCGGGCAGCGGTACGCCCCGGTCCAGAAGCGCCGGAGCGGCCACGAGTCCTACGAGGAGGGCGAGGCCGAAGATGAATACGAGCCAGATGAAGCCGATGTTCCGGCTGCGGTTGATGTTCGCCTCCCGGTCCACCGCCATGAACCTGGAGTGGATTCTGAAGGCCCCGAACGCTCCCAGTCCCCAGCCCAGGGAAGAGAGGAAGAAGAGGGGGCCCAGACCCTGGTTGTTCTCGTCGGTGAAGGGATTCCAGAAGCCGGCCGCGGTGTCTTCCAGCCCGTGAAGCGGGTCGTTGACCGTTACCAGCAGGGTCACGGAAATGATGAGGAATCCGCCGAGCATGATCATGGCCTGGAAGACGTCGGTGCGGGAGACGGCGAGAAAGCCGCCGATGAAGGTGTAGGAGACGACGGCGGCCAGCGAGATGAGGACGGCGAGGTCGTGGCCCGACCCGGTGTGGTCGAGGTCGAAGACGACCTCTAGCAGCTTGGCCCCGGCGACGAGGCCGGAGCAGACGTACAAGGTGATGAAGTAGAGGCTGATGCCCGCGGTCAGGGTTCGCAGCGCCCCGCTGGTGTCGCCGAAGCGCTTCTCCAAGAACTCCGGCACGGTGAGGGAATTGTCGGTGGCCATCGTGTAGCGGCGCAGCCGGCGCGCCATGAGCGTCCAGGCAAACCAGGCGCCGAGGACGAGGGAGACGACCGTCCACAGGTGCATCAAGCCCGCGGCAAAGGCCAGGGCGGGAAAGACGAGCATCGTCCAGCCGCTGGTCGTCGAGGAGGCGGCGCTGATGGCCGAGGTGAAGGCCCCGATCTTGCGGCCGCCCAGCACGTAGTCGGACATGTCGGCCATCTGCCGCGACCGGGAGATGGCGATGCCTATGAGGACGGCAAAATAGGCGACGAAGACGAAGAGTATCCAGTAGACGTTAGACACCGGGCCGGTCCTTCAGGCGGTAGACGAACTTGAGGCCGGACCAGACCTCGTCGACGGCCGCCACTTTGACGTCGACCAAGCCCTGGTCGAGTCCGATGCGGCGGACGACGTTCTCGTCGAGGTCGGTGGGGAGCTTCGCCGCCTTCTTGGGCCAGGAGGCCCAGAGCATGCCGTCGGGTGCGAGCTTGGGTTTCATGTCGCGGAAGGCACGCTCCAGCGCGGCGCGGTCGAAGGCGAAGACGTGGACGAAGTCGAGGGGCGGGTCGAGGGCGTGCTCGACTCCCTCCGGGAGCGGGCCGAGGGCTGCGTGGTAGCCGTCGGGCGCGCCGGCGATGGCGACGCGGGCTCCCGGCCGTATGCCGAGCTTCTCGACGAGGGGCGTTTCGAGTAGCCGGCCATCGCCCCGGTCACGAGCAGGCGGGGATGACTTCTTCGCCCCACATCTTCAGGGACTCCATCACCATGTCGTGGGGCATGCCGCCGACCTGGAATTGGCACATGAGGCGGGTGACGCCGATCTCCTCGAACTCCTGGACGATCTCGACGCATTCCTTCGGCTCGCCGCAGACGACGAGGCGCTCCGACTGGATGTAGTCCCAGTTGGTGTTCTCCCACCAGCGGGTCTCCATCTCGGCGTGGCGCTGGTGGTCGGCGTCGGTCTTGGGAGAGAAGAACTCGACGAGCTTTTCGTAGTACCAGAGCTCGTAGGGTTTGAGGCGTTCGGCGGCGGCTTCGCTCGTGGCGGCGGTGTGGACGGGGACGAGGCAGTTGACCTGGAGCGGGCCCATGTCGGCCTCGTGGCCGGCGTCCTTCCAGGCGCGGTGAGCGGTCGCCAAGTGCGGGGCGAGCCGGTCGATGGGCTGGACGGCGGTGGTGGGCATGATGTGATAGCCCATCTTGGGGTAGAGCTCGTAGGACTCGACGCTGCCGGTGGCGGCGAAGATCGGGGGGTGCGGCTTCTGCACCGGCTTGGGGACGACGCTGATGGGGTCGGGGAAGTTGTAGAACTTGCCCTCGTGGGTAAACGAGTCGAGCGTCCAGCACTTCTGGATGATCTCCAGACACTCGTTCCACAACTCGCGGTTGAGCTCCTTGGTCGCGCCCATGGCGTGGGGCTTGTCGAAGGTGACGAACTCGGGGGTGTAGGCGCCGCGGCCGATGCCGAAGTCGTAGCGGCCGTCGGTCAGGATGTCGACGGCGGCGATGCGCTCGGCCAGCCGGACGGGGTGGGCGATGGGTAGCAGCTGCACCGCCGTGCCCATGCGCATCGTCGTGGTGCGCTGCGAGGCGGCCGCGAAGAGTATCTCGGGGCAGGGCGAGTGGGAGTAGCCGGGGTTGAAGTGGTGCTCGACGGCGTAGACGGAGTCGAAGCCCATCTTCTCGGCGAACTCGATTTGGTCGAGGGCGTTGCGCCAGATGTCGCGCTCGGTGTAGCCCTCGTTGACTTCGAGCTCGAAGAAGATGGCGAACTTCATTGCGCCTCCGTGCCAGGCCAGGGGCCGGAGTCATTCAAGCACACGCCCCCTAGGCGGTCAACGAATCAGGTCAGGCGCCGGTGTTATCCTTCACGGGCCAATTTTGCAGCCGCGCCGGACTGTGCCCCGGCGATAGCACGAAGGAGTAGCCGCATGCCCGCACCGCTCGATGGAGTCCGCGTCACCGATTTCACCCATTACCAGGCGGGGCCGGTGTGTACGTTGATGCTGCGCGACCTCGGCGCGGAGGTGATCAAGGTCGAGCCGCTCGACGGCGAGCCCGGCCGGTGGGGCGGCGCGAGGCCCACACCCTTCGGCGAGTCGCTGACTTTTCAGGTCCACAGCCGCGGCAAGAAGTCGATGACCGTCGATCTCCGAAACGAGGACGGCAGGGACGTGGTGCGCGACCTGATCCGCGTCTCGGACGTGGTCGTCGAGAACTTCCGGCCGGGGTCGATCGCGCGGCTGGGGTTCGGCTACGAAGACGTGGTCAAGATCAACCCGTCGGTGGTGATGGCGTCGATTTCCGGCTTCGGGCAGACGGGGCCGTACTCGACGTGGCCCGCCGTGGACATGGTGGCGCAGGCGATGAGCGGGCTGATGGAAATCAACGGCGAGCCCGGCGGCCCGCCGACAAAGTACGGCGCCGAGATGGCCGATTACAGCGGCGGCATCTTCGGCGCGCTGAGCGTGGCCGGCGCGCTCTACCGCCGCGCCGTCACCGGCGCCGGCGAGTACATCGACATGGCGATGCTCGACGCCATGGTCTATCAGCTCAACTACCACCCCATTCGCTACAAGTTCGCCGACATCCGCTACGGCCGCATCGGGAACCGCGTCGCGGGGAGCGGGATCGCCGGCGCCTACCGCTGCAAGGACGGCTACGTCGCCATCGCGCCGGGGGGCGATATTCGCTGGAAGCAACTCACCGACCTGATGGGGCGGCCCGACCTGTTCGAAGACCCGCGTTACGCCACGGTCGACGACCGCTGGGAACTCCACGATGAGCTCGACCGTGAGGTGAACGCTTGGACGGAGACCTTAACCGTCAAAGAGGCGATCAAGAAGCTGCATGAGGCGGACCAAATATGCGGGCCGGTGAACATGCTCGACGACATCTTCGAGGACGAGCACATCGCGCACCGGAAGATGCTCCCAGAGGTGGAGCACCCGCTCCACGGCGCGCTGACGCTGCCGGGCTCGGTTTTCAAGATGCGAAACGCCACGCCGCCGCCCGTCGAATCGGCGGCCCCGCTGCTCGCCGAGCACAATGGTTATGTCTTGAGCGAATTACTGGGCTATTCCAACGACCGGCTGCGTCACCTGGAACAGAATTACATCGTGATTAGCGAGACGCCCGCCGCCCTAGCCGAGGGCTGATATGTCAACAAGGGGTGTCTATTTGCACGAATCAGGTATCATGGGTTGCAGCTTTGCATCCTGCGTGGGTGAGAACACGCTCGATGCGGCGTTTGACACCGCGAAAGCGGAAGCGGATAAGATAGCGGGGTTGCGCCCACCAGGCTAGGATTGGGGCGCAGTGCTCCGGGAACCGCGGCTAGGCGGATTTTCGGAACAGGAGTGTGACTATGGTGAGGAGTCGCCAGATGCATCTCGTAGATCTCCTTCTCGAGAAGAAAGACCACATTGCCACGATCACGGTTAACCGTCCCGAGAAACTGGGCGCGTTTCGTGATCACACCAACTTCGAGATGCTGGAGGCGCTCGACGACATCGAGAACGACGACAGCATCCACGCCGTCATCTTCACGGGGCAGGGACGCGGCTTCTGCACCGGCCATGACATGGGCGAGCCCCCCGAGCCCCCCGATTTCCGCCTAGGCCGCAACGCGCGCGGCAAGAAGTTCGCAGACGTCTGCAACGCGCTGCTGCACTCCCGCAAGCCGGTAGTGGCCGCCGTGAACGGCTGGTGCGCCGCCGGCGGCCTGGGCTTCGCCCTCTGCTGCGACATCATCATCGCGTCCGAGGACGCCAACTTCTACAACCCGCAGCTCGCATTCGGCTATCCCAGCCTGCCCGGCATCGGGGCGCTCCTCTACCAGTTCGTCTCCGTGGCCTGGGCCAAAGACATGATCCTCGGCGCGCGGCAGGTCGACGCCCAAACCGCGGAGCGCATCGGCCTCGTCAGCCGGGTCGTCCCTAAAGACCAGCTTCTTGCCGAGGCCTGGGAGACCGCCGAGAAGCTGGCCGAGGTCCCGCCGGACATCATGGCGATGCAGCGGGAGATGATGAACCGCGTGTGGCTCGCGGGCACCGGCGTGGAAGTCGCGATGGCGGCGGGCCACCACACGGCCATCGCCGGCCACAGCCTCCCCGACTGGGAGGAACGCGAGGCCAATTGGAAAAATATCACCCGGCCCGGCGGCTCGATGAGCAGCGGCTCTTCGAGCGGCGGCGGGGCCATGAGCCGCGGCGCGGCGCGCGGCGCGAACGGCGCACAAGGGAACGGGACGGCGCTCCAACGCACCGCCTCAGTTCAGTCTGGAAGGAGCGACTCTATGTATCGTCTGGGCGTAGACGTCGGCGGCACGTTCACCGACCTGCTACTCATCGATGAGGAGAGCGGGGACACGTTCAGGGCCAAGGTGCCCTCGACGCCCGCCGACTCCTCGATCGGCGTGCTGAACGGCATCTCGAAGGTGTGTTCCGACGCGGGAGTCGATCCCCGGAACATCGGCCAGGTGATGCACGGCACCACGGTGGCGACGAACGCCATCCTGGAAGGCAAGGGCGCCAAGATCGGCCTGGTGACGACCAAGGGTTACCGCCAGCTGCTCCAGATCGGGCGCTCCTTCGTACCCGGCGGTCTCGCCGCCTTCATCGTGTGGAACATGCCCGATCCGCTGGCGCCCCTCGACATGACCGTCGAGGTCGACGAGCGCGTCGACGCGCGGGGCGAAGTGATCGACCGGCTGAACGAAAGCTCGGCGCGGCAGGCGCTCCAGCAACTCAAGTCGCAGGGCGTCGAGGCGCTGACCGTCTCCCTCATCAACGCCTTCGCCAACGGCGAGCACGAGCGCCGCATCCGCGACCTCGCGGCGCAGATCATGCCCGGCGTGCCCGTCTCCATCTCCTCGGAGATCATGCCCGAGATGCAGGAGTACGAGCGCACCCTCACCACGGTGGCCAACTCCTACGTGGCCCCGGTGGTCTCGAACTACGTGGGCAACCTCAACACCGAGCTCGACAAGCAGGGTGTGGACGCGAACCTGCACATCCTGCGCTCCGACGGCGGCCTCGCCACCGCGGAGGTAGCCAAGAGCGCGCCGGTGACCCTCCTCATGAGCGGTCCCGCCGGCGGCGTCAGCGGCGCCTTGTGGATCGCCGAGCAGGCCGGCTACCGGAACCTCCTGACGTTCGACATGGGCGGCACGTCCACCGACGTGGCCCTGGTCGAGAACGGCGTGCCCCGCGTGCGGCGCGAGACGACCGTCGGCGACGTCACGGTGAAGGCCTCCTCGCTCGACGTGCGGAGCGTCGGCGCGGGCGGCGGCTCCGTCGCCCACGTGCCGGAGCTTACCGGCGCGCTGCGCGTCGGCCCCGAGAGCGCCGGCGCCGACCCCGGCCCCGCGGCCTACGGCAAAGGCGGGGAAAGCCCCGCCGTCACCGACGCCAACCTCGCCCTCGGCAGGCTTCCCACCCGGCTCGCCGGCGACATGGTCCTCGACCGCGCCGCCGCCGAGCGGGCGATCCAGCCCGTCGCCGACGCGCTCGGCCTCGGCCTCAAGGAAGCGGCTTCCGGCATCATCGACATCGTGAACGAGAACATGTACGGCGCGCTCCGCCTCGTCTCCGTCGAGCAGGGGTACGACCCTCGCGACTTCGCCCTGATCGCCTTCGGCGGCGCGGGCCCGCTCCACGCCAACGCGCTCGGCAAGCTGATGAGCTCGTGGCCGGTCATCATCCCGCCGTCGCCCGGCGTGCTCTGCGCCTACGGCGACGCCACCACCAAGCTCCGCAACGAGGCGTCGCGGACCTTCATCCGCCGCTTCTCGGAGACGTCGAACAACGAGATCGAGAGCGTGCTCAACGAGCTCGCCGAGAACGCCGCCTCGGTCCTCGACAGCGAGGGCGTGTCGCGGTCCGACCAGTCGACGCAGTTCGAGGTGGACGTCCGCTACCACGGGCAGGGCCTCACACTCCCCGTGCCGATCGACGCGAACATCTTCAAGGACGGCGGCCTCGCGACCGTCGGCGCCACCTTCGACACGACGCACACCCAGCTCTTCACCTTCGCGCTCGACGTCGAGCACGAGATCGTGAACCTCCGCGCCGTGGCCCAAGGCAAGGCGACCCTGGCAAGGGCGGCCTCCATCGAGCGGGGCGGCAGCGACCCCTCGTCCGCGAAGGTGGAATCGACGACGGTCTTCGTCGACGGCGCGGACCGCTCCGCCAACGTCTACGACCGTGCCCGGCTGAAGGCGGGCAACCGCATCGTCGGCCCCGCCATCGTGACCGAGATGGACTCGACGACACTCGTACTCCCCGACCACGTCGGCGAGGTGGACCAGTTCGGCAACATCATCATCAACCCCGCGTAACGCATTCCGTCCGACGGCTCCGGCGCATCGCCGGCCATCGTTAGGAGAGAGGTAACCAAATGCCCGCGACAATTAACGAGACCAACAAGACCCGCTTCAACGAAGTCGAGATCGACCCCATCACCCTCGACATCATCGAGAGCGCCCTGCGGAACGCCCGCTGGGAGATGGACGCGGTGCTCTTCCGCACGGCGATGTCGCCCGGCATCCGCGAGCAGCACGACGAGTTCCCCATGATCGCCAACAACGACGGCAAGATGGTCGTCGGCCAGTTCGGCTCCTTCATCATGGGCTTCCTCGACGCCTATGACGGCGAGGTCGAGGAAGGGGACATCTTCCTGACCTCCGACCCGTACTCCTGCGGGGGCGCCATCAGCCACGCCAACGACTGGCTGGTGATGAAGCCGGTCTACCACGACGGCAGGCTCGTCTCCTGGGCGGCGATGTTCGGCCACATGACCGACGTGGGCGGCAAGGTGCCGGGCAGCTTGCCCACCGACGCCACCTCGATCTACGAAGAGGGCATCGTCGTTCCCATCGTCAAGATCTACAAGAAGGGCGAGCGCCAGGACGACCTGCTCAAGCTGATCCTCCACCAGGTGCGGATGCCCGACTGGAACCGGAGCGACCTCAACGCCATCATCGCCGCCGTCCGCACGGCGGAGCGCCGCATCCTCGAGATGTGCGACCGCTTCGGCCCCGACACCTACATCACGGCGCTCGGCATGCTGCTCGAACGCAACCGCCAGGCGATGGCGAAGCTCATCCGCGAGACCGTCTCCGAGGAGACCCTGTACTTCGAGGACTACGTCTGCGACGACGGCATGGGCATGGGCCCGTACAAGATCGCCTGCTCCCTGCGGCGCGAGGGAGACAAGGCCATCTTCGACTTCGAGGGGACCGACCCGCAGTCCGAGGGGTCGATCAACTTCTACCTCAGCGAAGCGATGTTCAAGATGTTCGTCGGCGTCTACATGATCATGGTCTTCGACCCGCAGATCCTGTTCAACGACGGCTTCTACGACCTCGTCGAGGTCAACATTCCGGAGGGGACGCTGCTGAAGCCGATCAAGCCGGCGGCGGTCTCCTGCCGGACGCACGGACTGGGCCGGATCTTCGACGTGATCGGGGCCACGCTGGGGCAGCGGGCGCCGGACTTCCTGATCGCGGCCGGCTTCTCCGACAGCCCCCACCTCATGTATTCCGGCTACGACAAGAAGGGCGAGTGGTTCCAGCTCTACCAGATTGGCTTCGGCGGCATTCCCGGCAAGCCCTTCGGCGACGGGCCCGACGCGCACTCGCTGTGGCCGTCCTTCACCAACGTCCCGAACGAGTTCCTCGAGAGCTACTTCCCGCTGCGCATGGAGGTCAACGAGACCATCATCGACAGCGGCGGCGCGGGCTACTTCCGGGGCGGCAACGGCATCCGGCTGGGGTACCGCTTCCTCGAACCCGGCGAAATCTCGATCCACGACGACCGCTGGCTCACCTACCCCTACGGGGTCAACGGCGGCGAGCCCGGCGGGCGCGGCACGAAGATCCTCAGACACGCCGACGGCAGCGAGGAAGTCCTGCCCTCCAAGTGCGACCACGTCCAGGTGAAGGAGGGCGACATGCTCTTCTTCAACACCTGGGGCGGCGGCGGCTGGGGCGACCCCTTCACGCGCGAGGTGGAGAAGATCGAGACCGACGTGCGGCGCGGGCTCGTCTCCAAGGAAGGCGCGAAGCGCTACGGCGTGGTGCTGAACAACGACCTGACGGTCGATCAGCGGGCGACCGAGAAGCTGCGCGAGAAGCTCTCCAGGGAGCGCGGCGAGCCGGCGATGTTCAACCGCGGCTTCGACTCGATCGCCGAGCTGAAGGCGCGCTGCAAGGCGGAGACCGGCCTCGAGCCTCCCGCCGACCCGGTCTTCCCCGAGCACATCCTGCGCCGGGCGCAGGCGTCCCGCGAGGCGGCGCTGCGGTAGGGAGGAGCGCCCTCCGCTCGCCCTCTCTCAGTCTCTCCCAAAGGGAGAGAGGCTTAAGGAACTCCCCCAGAAGGGGGAGAGGCTTTGACGTGCCGCTCCAGCGGGGAGCGGCCGGAGGGTAGGTATGGCGGACCGCGACGCGCTGGGGTGGCGGGGCAAGTTCGCCGTCCTCATTCCCAGCACCAACACGATCGTCGAGCCCGACTTCTACCGTATGACCGTGCCCGGCGTGACGGCGCACTGCTCCCGCATCCACATCCGCGACATGTCGCTCGACTCCGACGACGCCTTCGAGCGTCTGTTGGAGGGCATCCGGCAGGAGATCGGCTTTGCCGTCGAGCGCGCCGTGACGTTGGAGCCCGACTACATGGTCATGGGGATGAGCGCGGAGACGTTCTGGGAAGGCGTCGAGGGCAACCGCCGGTTCAAGAAGCAGATCGAGGACCTGAGCGGGCGCGACGTCGCGACCGGCGCGGAGGCCTGCGAGCGCATCCTGGGCAACTTCAACGTCAAGCGCATCGGGGTGGTGACGCCGTACCAGCCCGTCGGCGACAAGAACGTCGTCCGCTTCTTCAACGAGCTCGGCTTCGAGGTCGAGGCCGTCAAGGGGCTGCGCTGCCCGACGGCGGTCGCGATCGCCGAGGTGCAGGAGGAGACGCTCCGGCAGGCGCTGCTGGAGGTGAACTCCGACCGGGTGGACGCGCTGGTGCAGGTGGGCACGAACCTGAGCATGGTCGAGCTTGCCGACGAGGCGGAGCGGTGGCTGCACAAGCCGGTGATCGCGATCAACGCCGCCACGTGGTGGATGGCGCTGCGCGACAACGGCATCGAGGACAAGATCTACGGCTGCGGGCGATTGTTCAGGGAGTTCTAGCAGCAGACGGAGACCTTTGCGTAACCGGACCGGGCGCGCGAGGGAGGCGTACTTTGGTAACCCGCGGCGGCTGTAAGGGGCCCCCTCATCTCAATCTTCTCCCGGGGGGAGAAGAGGCCGGAAGGGACCGCCGCACCCCGCCCCTGCCCTCTCTCAGTCTCTCCCAAAGGGAGAGAGGTTTAAGGTGGCTCCCCCAGAGGGGGAGAGGGAAGAACCACCCCAATCCGCCCGTTTCTCAACCATCGGCGGGAGTTGTGCAAAGGTCTCCGGGGGGAGAAGGGGTAAGACCTCCCGGCCCACCGATGCCTCAGCCTTCGGTGTCCAGACGGGCGTGGGGCGCTTGCGGGCGCGATTAAGCTAGTACACGGACCGGCGGACTAGGGGCCGCCGGAACAGACCACGTTCGAGGAGTCATCATGCAGAACGGCGTATCGTATGAGCACCTTTGCCCCGTCTCGTTCATCCAGCGGAGCGCGATCGCGTATCCCAACAAGACGGCGGTGACGTACAAGGACAAGACGCTGACCTACGCGCAGTTCTACGAGCGCGCCAGGAAGCTCGCCGGGGCGCTGCAGAACGCCGGCATCAAGAAGGGCGACAAGGTCGCCGCCTTCCTGCCCAACATCCCGCCGATGCTGGAAGCGCACTTCGGCCCGATGTACATCGGCGCGGCCATCGTGGCGATCAACATCCGGCTCTCTCCGCGCGAGGTGGGCTACATCCTCGACCACTCCAACTCGAAGGCGCTCATCTTCGATTCCGAGTTCGCGCCCGTCGTCCGCGAGGCGCTCCCGCAGGCCAAGGGGATCGAGACCGTGGTGCAGGTCGTCGACGAAGCGCCCCGGGCCGACGACATCGAGAGCGTCGACTACGAGGCGTTCGTCGACGGCGGCTCGGCGGACACCGAGCGCGTCCACCTCGACTCCGAGTTCGACACCATCGCCATCAACTACACGTCGGGCACGACGGGGCTGCCCAAGGGCGTCGAGTACCACTCGCGCGGGGCCTATCTGAACGCGCTGGGCGAGATCCTCGAGTCGGGGGTCAACCACCGGAGCTCCTACCTGTGGACGCTGCCGATGTTCCATTGCAACGGCTGGTGCCACACCTGGGGCGTCACCGCGGTCGGCGGGAAGCACGTCTGCCTGCGGAGCATCGACCCGCCCGAGGTCTTCCGTTTGATCAAGGCGGAGAACGTCACGCACTTCTGTTGCGCCCCCACCGTTCTCACCATGCTCTACTCGTCGCCCGCCGCCCAAGGCCAGGATCTGACCGGCGTGACCATCACAACGGCGGGGGCGCCGCCGTCGCCGCTGCACATCAAGACGATCGAGGGGATGGGCGCGGGGCTGAACCACGTCTACGGACTCACCGAGACCTACGGGCCCCACACCATCTGCCCCGAGCAGGAGGAGTGGGCCGACCTCTCCATCGACGAGCGGGCGGTGGTGAAGGCGCGGCAGGGGGTCTCCTTCGCCATGACGGAGCCGGGCATGCGCGTGGTTGACTCGCACATGCAGGACATCCCCAAGGACGGCCAGACGATGGGCGAGGTCATCATGCGCGGCAACAACGTGATGACCGGCTACTACAACGACCCCGAGGCCACGAAGAAGGCGTTCGAGGGCGGCTGGTTCCACTCCGGCGACCTGGCCGTCTGGCATCCCGACGGCTACATCGAGCTGAAGGACCGCGCCAAGGACGTGATCATCTCCGGCGGCGAGAACATCTCGACCCAGGAGGTCGAGAAGGTGATTATGGAACACCCCGGGGTGCTGGAGGTCTGCGTGGTCGGGGTGCCCGACGAGCGGTGGGGCGAGGTCCCCAAGGCATTCATCACGACCCGGCCCGGCGGCACGGTCGGCGAGGACGAGCTGATCGACTTCTGCAAGGACCGGATCGCCCGGTTCAAGGCGCCGAAGTACGTCGAGATCGGCGAGCTTCCCAAGACGGCGACGGGCAAGATCCAGAAGTTCGTCCTTCGCGACCGCGAGTGGGCGGGGCACGAGAAGCGCATCCAGTAGAGGCGCCATGCGGGCGACGACACGCTTCCGACAACTGCTGGAGCGGCCCGGCATCATCGTCGCGCCGGGCGCTTACGACTGCCTGAGCGCGGCGCTGATCGAGCGGGCGGGCTTCGAGGCGGTCTACATGACTGGCGCGGGCACCTCCATCGCGCGGCTGGGCGCGCCCGACCTGGGCCTGGCGACGGCGGACGACATGACGCGGAACGCCGGGGCCATCGCCGGCGCGGTCGACATCCCCCTGATCTCCGACGCCGACACCGGCTACGGCGGCGTGCTCAACATCCAGCGCGTCATCCGCGAGTATGAGCGGGTCGGCGCGGCGGCGATCCACCTGGAAGACCAGGTCTCGCCGAAGCGCTGCGGACACCTCGACAACAAGGAAGTCGTCTCGACGGAGGACATGGCGCGGAAGATCCGCGCCGCCGTCGACGCGCGCACCGACCCCGACTTCACCATCATCGCGCGGACGGACGCCCTCGGGGTCACCGGTTGGGAGGACACCATCGAGCGGGGCCAGGCCTTCGTCGAGGCCGGCGCCGACGTGCTCTTCGTCGAGGCGCTGCGCTCGCGGGAGGACGTCGAACGCGCCGCGGCCAGCTTCAACGCGCCCCTGCTCTACAACTACGTCGAGTCGGGCAAGTCGCCGCTGCTGACGGCCTCGGAGCTGGAGGAGATCGGCTACAAGATCGTCATCTTCCCCGCCTCGGGCATGCTCAGCGCGATCAAGGCCATCGAGATCACGCTGGACGAGCTGAAGTCCACCGGCGCGACGCACAAGGCCGACGGCCGCATGGTGACGCTGCACGACGCCTTCGAGCTCGTGGGGATGAGCGAGATGCTCGCCCGCGACGCGCACTACTCCTGAGCGGGGCCGCTATGTCCGGCCCTCGCACCATGTACCGCCCACGTACCATGTATCGAAAGATCTGGGATGCGCACGTGGCGCATGCCGAGCCGGGCAAGCCCGACCTTCTCTACGTCGACCTGCACCTCATCCACGAGCTGCATCCCCACGAGTTCGACGCCCTCCGCGAGGCGGGGCGGCGGGTGCGGCGTCCCGACCTCACCGTGGCGACGGTGGACCACAACGTCCCCACCGCCGACCGCTCGCTCCCCATCGCCGACGAGATGGCGCGGGCCCAGATCGACGCGATGGAGCGCAACTCCGCCGAGTTCGGCGTCGAGTTCCACGGCCTCAACGACCCCGGCCAGGGGATCGTCCACGTCATCGGCCCCGAGCAGGGCTACACGCAGCCCGGCATGGTGATCGTCTGCGGCGACAGCCACACCTCGACGCACGGGGCATTCGGCGCGCTCGCCTTCGGCATCGGCTCGTCGCAGGTGGAGCACGTCCTGGCGCTGCAGTGCATCCCGCAGACGCCGTCGCCGGTGATGGAGATTCGCGTGGAGGGAGGGCTGGGACGCGGCGTCACGCCGAAAGACCTCATCCTCGCCATCATCGGCGAGATCGGCATCGACGGCGCGACGGGCCACGTGATCGAGTACACCGGCTCGGCCATACGCGGCCTCTCCATGGAGGGCCGCATGACGGTGTGCAACATGTCGATCGAGGCGGGCGCGCGCGCCGGCATGATCGCCCCCGACGATACGACCTTCGCCTATCTGGAAGGGAAGCCGCGCGCCCCCCAAGGCCGCGACTTCGCCGACGCCGTCGAGCGCTGGCGCGAGCTGCCCAGCGACGAGGGCGCTCCCTTCGACCGCACGGTAGAGATCGACGCCTCGGCCCTCGCGCCTTATGTCACGTGGGGCACGAACCCCGGCATGACGACGCAGGTTACCGGCAACGTGCCCGATCCCGACCGCCTGCCGTCTGAGGCCGAGCGCAAGGCGGCGCGGGCCGCGCTGGACTACATGGGCCTCGAAGGCGGCGAGGCCATCCAAGAGATCGCCATCGACCGGGCCTTCGTCGGCTCCTGCACCAACGGCCGCATTGAAGACCTGCGGGCCGCCGCCGAGGTGGCGCGGGGACGCCGCGTCGCGCCGTCGGTCCGCGCGATGGTCGTCCCCGGCTCGACGATGGTGAAGCAGCAGGCGGAGGCGGAAGGGCTCGACCGGGTCTTCATCGAGGCCGGCTTCGAGTGGCGCAACGCCGGCTGCTCGATGTGCGTGGCGATGAACGGCGACATGCTGGCGCCTGGCGAGCGCTGCGCCTCGACCACCAACCGCAACTTCGAGGGCCGCCAGGGGCGCGGCGGGCGCACCCACCTCGTCAGCCCGGCCATGGCCGCGGCAGCCGCAATCGCGGGCCGCTTCGTCGACGTCCGCGACTGGGAGTAGCGGGCGGGGCGGTGTGGGGCTGACGGTGTGGTAGGCTCTAGCGCGGCTGGGGAGCGGCGCCCTTCGGGCGCCCGCGCGCCTTGCGGCGCGCGCCCTCTCTCAGTCTCCCCCAGAGGGGGAGAGGTAAGGGGCTCACCCCCGTAGAGGGTCCTATGGGTAGCTGGATGACTGACGGCGAAAGTGGCGGGGTTCGACGGCCAGTGGCGGTTGTCAGGGGGCCCCTCATCTCAATCTTCTCCCGGGGGGAGAAGAGGCAAGACCTCCCGGCCCGGCCCTCCCTCAGCCCCTCCCAAAGGGAGGGAGGCATGGGGGCGGCTTCCCCAGAGGAGACGTTTGCGTACCTTGACCAAGGCCCGCGAGGCCGTTCGGGGGATAGGAACGGGCGATTCGTGAATCGCCCCTACAGGGGAGGGGCGGCGGACCTTGATGACCAGCGGCGGCGGATGAGGAAATGGGCAACCACAAGGGTTGCCCCTACAGGGATGATCCCTTGCCGGCGTCGCGGGTTGTGCAAGGGTCTCCAGGGGGAAGAGGTTTGAGGCGGCTCCCCTAGACGGGGGAGAGTTAGGGAAGGAGCGCATGGCTGAGTCGAAGTGGCGGAAGGCGCCCCAGTCGCTGATCGATACGTTCGAGGCGGTGATGCCGGGGCCGCCGGAGGTGGAGCGGCGGAAGATGTTCGGTTACCCCACCTGCTTCGTGAACGGGAACTTGATGGGCGGGCTGCACCAGTCGGATATGATCCTGCGGCTGCCGGAAGGCGACCGCGAGGCGCTGCTCGCCGAGGGCGGACGGCCCTTCGAGCCGATGGCGGGGCGCACGATGCGGGAGTACGTGGTCGCGCCCGAGGCGATGCTCGACGACCATCCCCGGCTCCAAGACTGGATCACCAAGTCGCTGGCCTACGCCTCCAGCCTGCCGCCGAAGGAACGCAAGCCCCGTAAGAAGAAGGCGAAGCGCTCGCAGCCATGATCGACCTCATCATCAAGAACGCGCGCATCATCGACGGCTCCGGCGCGCCCTCGTACGCGGGGAGCGTCGCCGTCGACGGCGGCCGCATCGTGGGCACCGGCGACGTCTGGCGGGAGGCGCGGAGGGTCATCGACGCCGGCGGCCTCGCCGCCGCGCCCGGCTTCTTCGACATGCACACCCACTACGACGCGCAACTGCTCTGGGACCCGCTGTGCACCTCGTCGTGCTGGCACGGCGTGACGACCGTGCTCACCGGCAACTGCGGGTTCAGCATCGCGCCCGCCGCGGCCCGCGACCGCGAGTACACCAAGCAGCTCTTCTGCCGCGTCGAGGGCATCCCCCTCGACATCTTCGAGCGCGTCGTCAGCTGGGAGTGGGAGAGCTTCGGCGAGTTTCTCGAAAAGCTCCCGCCGCCGGGCGTCAACGTCGCGACGCAGGTGGGCCACTCCGCGCTCCGGCACTACGTCATGGGCCAGGAATCGCACGAGCGGGAGGCCAAGCCCGACGAGATCGCGGCGATGGCCGAGGTGCTCAAGGAGTCAGTGCGCCAGGGGGCGGCGGGCTTCTCGACGCTGAAGGCCGACTTCGAGCGGGGCCCCGACGGCGGGCCCGTCCCCAGCCAGTGCGCCACCCTCGACGAGCTGCGCGCCCTCGGCATGGCCCTCGGCGAGCTCGGACGCGGCGTCATGACCATCTCGCCCCATCCCGGCGCCGCCGACATCAGCCCCGAGTTCCAGGACTTCCTCATCGAGCTCAGCCGCGACTCCGGCCGCCCCATGGTCTGGAACGCCTTCCAGCACCGGTGGGACATGCCCGACAAGTGGAAGGAGCTGCTCGCCTTCATGGAGACGGCGGCGGAGCGGGACGCCAGGGTCTACTCGGTGGCCAAGTGCCAGCGGCTCGACCTCGAGTTCGACCTCCGCAGCACGACGATGTTCAACTGGTTCCCGACCTGGGACGCCATCATCAAGAAGCCGCACGAGGAGAAGCTGCGCCTCTTCGCCGACCCCTCAGTGCGCGAGACGCTGCGCGACGAGTATCTCAACCTGCCCGCCGAGGGTGCGGGGTCGATGGTGAACCGCTCGAAGATCGTGCACGTGCGCGAGGTGCGGCTGCCGGAGCACGAGGCCTACGTCGACCGGCGCCTCGCCGACGTCGCCGCCGAGCGCGGCGAGAACCTGGTCGACTTCATGCTCGACCTCGCGCTCGCCGAAGACCTGTCGACGCGGTTCGTCTACTACGGCCTGATGAACGGCGACATGGACGCGGTGAGCGAGATCCTGAAGGGGCCGTACTGCCTGCCGGGGGTCTCCGACGCCGGCGCGCATCTCGACATGGACTGCGGCGTCGACTTCACCGGCCGCTTCCTGGGGCACTGGGTCCGCGAGCGGGAGATCATGTCCATCGAGGAGGGCGTCCGGCGGCTGACGTCGATGCCCGCGGCCATCCTCGGCTACCGCGACCGCGGCCTGGTCGCCGAGGGCATGGCGGCCGACCTGGTGCTCTTCGACCCGGATACCATTCAAGCCAAGCCCCGCGAGTGGCTGGACGACGTGCCCGGCGGCGGGCGGCGGATCGTGCAGCGGCCCGTGGGCGTCAAGGCGGTCTTCGTCAACGGCGAGGCGCTGATCGAGGAAGGCGAGCACACCGGGGCGCGTCCGGGCAAGGTGCTGCCCGCCGGGGCGTAACCGGAAAGTTCCAAAGGAGGGCGCGATGGCCCGCGACGACACGGCACAGCCCAAGCTGGGCGACTACCTGGACGTGATGAGTCAGGCCATCTTCCAGAGCGGCATGTCGTGGAAGATGATCGAGCGGAAGTGGCCGGGGACGCACGCCGCCTTCCGCGGCTTCGACATCGACTGGGTGGCGAACATGAGCCCCGACGAGGTCGATGCCCTGGCGCAGGACACCCGCATCATCCGAAACCGGCGCAAGATCGAGGCCATCGTGACCAACGCGAACCGGATGCTGGAGCTCGAGCAGGAGCACGGCTCGTTCGAGAACTATCTGAAGAGTCACGGCGACTTCGAATCGACGCTGGCGAGCGTGAAGAAGAACTTCAAGTACATGGGCGACATCGGGAGCTACTTCTTCCTCTACGTGGTCGGCTGCGACGTCCCGCCCCACGAGGAGTTCTGCAACCGGGTCAACTAGGCGCGGGGCAGAGTCAAGGAGGCGCACAATGCCTGAGCGGAGAGTGACACTGGACGTGGCGGGGCTGGCGATGGACGCCTTCGCGGCCGACCCCGACGGCGCGGGGCCGCACCCCGGCGTCGTGGTCATCATGCACGCGCCGGGGCTCGACGCCTTCACCGAGGAGATGGCGCGGCGGCTGGCGGGTGAGGGCTACGCCGCCATCGCGCCGCAGCTCTATCATCGGCAGGACCTGACGACGGACGAGACAGGACTGGAGCGCATGGCCAAGCTCCACGACGACGAGGTCATCGCCGACATCGGCGTGTGCGTCGAGCATTTCCAGGGGCGGAGCGACGTGACCGACGACGTCGGCATCATCGGCTTCTGCATGGGCGGGCGCATCACCTTCCTGGCGGCGACGGCGATCCCCGCCTTCCGGGCCGCCGTCCCCTTCTACGGCGGCCACATGGACATGGCGTGGGGGGGCGGTCCCACGGTGATCGACCGCCTGCCGGGCATCGGCTGCCCAATCCTGGGCTTCTTCGGCGGGCTGGACGGCAACCCCTCGCCGGAGATGATGCGGCGCCTCGACGCGGAGCTGACCCGCCTGGGGAAGGAGCACGATTTCCGCGACTTTCCCGACGCGGGCCACGCCTTCATGAACTACACGAACCCCGAGTTCTACCGCGAGGCTGTGGCGGAGCAAGCGTGGGAGCTGACGCTGGAGTTCCTGGGGGCGCGGCTTGGGGGGAAGTCGTAGACCGAGGCGCCGGGCTTCGATTACCGACGGTGGTTGTGAGGGGGCCCCTCATCTCAATCTTCTCCCGTGGGGAGAAGAGGCCGGAGGGGACCTCCGCGCCCCGCCCTCTCTCAATCTCCCCCAGAGGGGGAGAGGCCGGAAGGGGGTACAGACCGGGAAGATAGGTAACAGATAAACCGGGCACATGGGTAACACTCTGGAGGATTGCAGGAAGCGATCCATGAAGGAGGAGTTGTGTTGCCCTGGCAAGAGACGAGTGTCGAAGCGGAACGGTTGCGGTTCATTGAGCGCAGGACGGCGGGGGAGGAACCCATCGCCGAGTTGTGCCGGCAGTTCGGGATCAGCCGCAAGACTGCCTCCAAGCTGATCGGCCGGTACGAGGCGTACGGCGAGGAGGGCCTGCGCGACCGGAGCCGCGCCCCCCACCATCATCCCAACGCCACACGCCGTGAGGTGCAGGAGCGCATCATCGCGGCGAAGCGAGCCCACCCCTTGTGGGGCCCCAAGAAGCTCATCGCCTGGCTCCACGACACCGAGCCCGACGTGCCCTGGCCCGCCCCCAGCACCGCCGGCGCCATCCTCGACCGGGCCGGCCTGGTACGGCGCCGACAGCGTCGCCGCCGTACCTCCCCTTGGAGCGAGCCCTTCGCTTACGCCATCAACGCCAACGACGTCTGGTCCATCGACTTCAAGGGCTGGTTCCGCACCGGCGACGGGGCCCGCGTCGACCCCCTCACCGTCCAGGACGCGGCCTCCCGCTACCTGATCGCCTGCCGCGGGCTGGAGCGCCCCACCGGCCCGGAGACGCGGCGCGCGTTAGCGCGCGCCTTCCGTGAGTACGGCCTGCCCAGGGTCATCCGCACCGACAACGGTCCGCCCTTCGCCGGCACCAGCTTGGGCAGCCTCTCCTCCCTGGCCGTCTGGTGGGTCAAGCTGGGCATCCTCCCCGAGCGCATCGCCCCGGGCCATCCCGAACAGAACGGACGCCTCGAGCGCCTCCACCGCACCCTGAAGGCGGAAACCGCCTCGCCGCCCAGGGCCAACGGCCGCCGTCAGCAGCAGGCCTTCGACCGCTTCCGACGCAGCTACAACACCGAGCGCCCTCACGAGGCCTTGGGACAGCGCCCCCCGGCCTTCCTGTACACGCCCTCGTTTCGCCCCTATCCTGCCAGCGTCGGCTCGCCGGACTACGAGGCCGAAGTCACGGTACGCCGGGTACGCGGCAACGGCGAGATCAAGTGGAAGGGGGACCTGGTCTACGTGAGCGAGACCCTCAAAGGCGAGCCCGTCGGCCTCGTCCGGCAGGACGACCGCAGCTGGGCCGTCCGCTTCGGCCCCCTCCTCATCGGCCTCCTCGACGACCACACCAAACGCATCGCCAAGACCCCCGTCAAGGTGTTACCTATGTCCCCGGTCTAACCGTCACCCATGTGCCCGGTCCTTCAGGGAGGGGAGAAGACCCCGCCCGCACCCCTGGGCAACCACGAGGGTTGCCCCTACATGGGTGATCCGCCGGCGTCGGAGGTTGTGCAAGGGTCTCCGTGGGGAGAAGAGGCCGGGGGGGACCTCCGCGCCCCGCCCTCTCTCAATCTCCCCCAGAGGGGGAGAGGCCGGAGGGGAGGGGAGAAGACCCCTCCCGCACCCCTGGGCAACCACGAGGGTTGCCCCTACAGGGCTGATCCGCCGGCGTCGGAGGTTGTGCAAAGGTCTCCGACGGGAGAGAGGCTTGAGGTGGCCTCCCCCAGAGGGGAGGGGCTAGCAAGGTTAGCGGAGGCCGAGGCGGCTGAGGATGTTGGGCAGCGGCGGATTGACCTCGAAGCCGCCGTCGGGGTAGACGACGGTGGGGATGGTCCGGCCGCCTTCCTGGAGGCGTTCGACCTCGGCGCGGGCGGCGGGGTCGCTGTCGATGTCCCTTTTGTCGTAGGGGATCGACGCTTGCTCGAGTGACCTCTCGAGCATCCTGCAGAAGCTTCACCAATCGGCGCCGAAGACGGTGAGCCGTTGGACGGTCGCCTGCTCGCTCATCTTGTTCCTCCTAGATGACGCCCAGATCGGAGAGGGCGCTGAGCCGTTCGAGGGACAACCCCAGCTCGTTATGGTAGATCGCGACGTTGTCCTCGCCGAGAAGCGGGGCCCGGCGCCGGATGCGCCACGGGGTCTCGTGGAAGATGTAGGGCGCGCCGACGTAGGTGAAGGTCTCGCCGAGCTCGGGGTGCTCGACGTCGACGAAGAAGCCGCGGTCTTGCAGGTGCTCGTCTTCCAGCAGGTCGGACGGGGCGCGCACCGGCGTCCACTGCAGGCCGCGCTGCTGCCCGCCGTGGTAGATGTCGTTGGACGTCAGCTTCTTGGAGAGGGCGCGCACGGCTTCGAGCAGCTGGGGCATGACGGTGGCGAGGTTGTCGGGGTCGAGGTACTTGTCTTCCATGAGGTCGCCGGCGAGGCCGTGCTCGTTGAGCCAGTCGCGCAAGACCATGAACTCTTCCAGCTTGACGCGGGGCATGAAGCAGTTGGCGTAGCGCCCGTCGCCGCACAGGTTTTGGACGTTCGGGGAGCCGTTGAGGGAGGCGTGGCGGCCGGTCTGGCGAATGCGGTTCGTGCCGGTGTTGACGTAGTCGGGGAAGGCGCCCTCGGTGCAGAGGGCGATGGCCTCGTGGACGGCGAGGTCGATGTACTCGCCCGCGCCGCGGCGGCCGCGGTTGATGAGGGCGATGAGGACGGCGATAAAGGCGTAGTTCGCGCCCAGGTGCCAGGCGTTGCCGCCGCCGGGAGCGATAGGGGTGTTAAAGGGGTCGTCGACGAGGTCGTAGCCGCAGACGCCCATCTGGCCGCCGGAGGCCATGAGGGTGAGGTCGGTGGCCTTCATGCCGCGCCACGGGCCCGTCTGTCCGAAGGGCGTGATGGAGCAGTAGACCAGCGGCCCGGCGCCGTTGCCGGCGAGGTCGTCGTAGCCGAGGCCGAGGGCGGGCATGACGCCGGGGTCGGCGGACTCGATGACGACGTCGGCGGACTTGGCGAGGTGTTTGAAGAGGCCGCGTCCGTCGGGGGTGCCGAGGTCGAGGGTGAGGCTGCGCTTGTTGGTGTTATACGTCCAGAAATAGAGGCTGCGGTTGAGGTCGGGCACGTCGCTGTAGAAGGGGCCGACGCGGCGGCAGCGCGAGCCTTCGCGGGGCTCGATGAGGACGACGTCGGCGCCCATGTCGGCAAGGAGCTTGCCGGTAAGCTGGCTCTTCTCGTCGCCCACCTCCAGGACACGGAGGCCGGCGAGGGCCTGCGGGCTCTCGCCGCTCACGACGCCGCCTTCCGCTGCATCCCCTTGGGCCAGAAGACGTTCTCGCCTTCGAGGGCGTCGCGCTCGCCAGGCTCCATGCCGAGCAGGTCGTCGAAGACGTAGTCGTTGTCTTCGCCCATCAGGGGGCCGTGACGCCAGAGCTCCCACGGCGCGTTGCGGAGCTGCATCGGCATGCCTTCGTAGATCTTCTCGCCGAGCAGGGGATGGGAGGCGGTGGCGGCGAAGGTGCCGCGGTGCTGCAACTGCGGGTCGTTCTCGACGCGGTCGACCATGCTCTGCACCGGCGCCGATGGAACGCCAGCGGCCTGAAGCTTGGCCATGACCTCGTACTTGTTGCGCTCCTTGGTCCAGCCCTCGATCTTGAGGTCCATCTCCTCCTGGTGTTCGAGCCGGCCGAGGAGGGTGTCGTACTTGGGGTCGTGGGCCCAGTCGGGGTCGCCCATCGCCTTGATCAAGGCGCGCCACTCGTCGTCGGTGTAGCAGACGATGACGCACCAGGCGTGGGCATCGCTCCCCTTGCACTTGTAGGAGTTGTGCGGCGCGGCGTGGGGGCCGCGGTAGGTGTTGGCCAGCGACGCGCCGGGCCAGTGGGTGCGGTTGCCGGGCGGCATGCCCTCGCGGTCGGACTTGCGCCCGTTGACGGTGTAGTCGAGGAAGGCGGCGCCGGTGAGGGTGCAGCCCACGTCGACCTGGGCGAGGTCGACGTACTGGCCGCGCCCGCTCTCGTGGCGGTAGTGGAGCGCGGCGAGCACCGCCATCGCGCCGTAGTAGCCGCCGGTGTGGTCCATGTAGGAGTAGCCCCAGCCCGCGGGCGGCTTGCCCGGCGCTCCGGAGATGAAGGTGAGGCCCGACACGGCCTGCACCGCGGGGCCCCAGGTGTCGTAGTCGCGGTGCCGTCCGCGGTGGCCGAAGCCGGCCATGCTGACGTAGACGATGGTGGGGTTGACCTCTTTCAGCTGCTCGTAGCCGAGACCCCACTTCTCCAGTATCCGCGAGCTGAAGTTTTCGATCACGACGTCGGAGACCGAGATGAGCTCCTTGACGAGGTCCATGCCCTTGGAGCTTCTGACGTTCAGCGTGGCGCTCAGCTTGTTGCAGCCGAAGTTGTTGAAGTCGGTGCCAGAGTCGAGGCTGGGGGGGACATCGGGGGGAGAGGCGGCGAACCGGATCGTGTCGGGGCTGTCGGGCCACTCGACGCGGATGACCTCGGCGCCGAACATGGAGAGGATGCGGGTGGTCTGCGGGCCGGCGCGCACCCAGGTGAAGTCGACGACTCGCAGACCGGAGAGCGCGCCTTCCTTCAAGATTCGTCCAAGCTCCACGCCAACCTCCGGCTACGCCGTCTTCCCGTGATAGCGGCTGCTGCGGAGGAGGCGGCCAGGGCGTGCTCCGGTGTCCGCGCCGCCTTCGACCAGGCTCTCCCCGCCGACGATGACGTTCCGCACGCCGGCGGCGCGGTTGGCCAGGCGGGTGCCGCCGCCGGGGATGTCGCGAAGGCGCTCCGCCTCGAGGGGCCCGACCTCGTCCTCTTCGAAAATGACTACGTCGGCGGCGAGCCCCTCGCGGAGGAGGCCGCGGTCGCGGATGCCGTAGACGGAAGCGGGCAGGAAGGTGAGGCGGCGCACAGCTTCTTCGAGGGTGATCAGGCCCGTGTCGGAGGCCCAGCGCAGCAGTGTCGTCGAATAGATGGCCCCGCTCATGAAGTTGATGTGCGCGCCCGCGTCGGAGATGCCGGCGACGGCGTGGGGGCTGTTGAGCATGGCGCCGACGGCCTCGGCGTCGCCGTTGCGCGCGCCGACGACGGCGAACTCGGTGGCAAGGCCCTCCTCACAGGCGATGTCCAGCATCGCGTCGACGACATGCACGCCGCGTTCGGCGGCGACGTCTTCGAGCGTCTTGCCGTTGAGGGAGGCATTGGCGGCGCTCTTGGCGCGGGCCACGATGAGGTGGGGCAGCCGCCGGTAGGGCATCGTCTCGGTATCGGACTCAAGCTCGCGCTTCATGGCGTCGCGGACGTCGGCGGTCCTGAGCAGGGCCTCCCGTCCAGCGACCGGCGTGGAGAGGATGCGTCCCAGCGTTGGGATGCTGCGGTAGTTGACGTGCTCGTCGGCGAAGCTCCAGGGGACGTCGAGCCGCTGGCAGCGGGCCACGCCGTAGATGGCCACCCCCTTGGCGGCGGCCTCCTCCATGAAGTCGACCTGCTTCCGCCACTGGCCGGGCAGCTCCCAGACCTGGGAGAGCTCGTTCCAGTTGACCGGGCGGCCGCTCGCGAGGGCGAGCTCGGTCATCAGGCTGCGGTCGTTGTCGTCGAAGCCGTCGGGGTCGCGGAGCGAGGCGGGGACGATCTCGGTGCTGCCAAGGCCGAACTCGGCGAGGGCGCTCCCGATTTCGATGATTTCCTCTTTGGCGGCCTGGCGGCTGGGCACGGGTGTGCCGTCGCCGGCGACGTGGCCGCGGCTCTGGGCGGTGCTGAAGCCGAACGCCCCGGCGGCGATGGCCTCGCGGACGATGGCGCGCTGCCGCGCCGTCTCGTCGCCGGTGGCGGCGCGCTCGGCGGACTCGGGGCCGAGCACGTAGCGGCGGACGGCGCTATGTCCGATCTGCGCCGCGACGTTGATCCCCAGCGCCTCCCGCTCGACGCGGTCGAGGAAGTCGGGGAAGCTGTGCCACTCCCAATCGAGGACGGTGTGGAGCACTTCGAGGTCGACGGCCTCAACGCGGGCGAACATGCCCATGAGGAACTCGCGGTCCTCGGGCTTGCAGGGGGCCAGGGTGTAGCCGCAGTTGCCCATGACGACGGTGGTCGCGCCGTGCCAGGGGGAGCTGGTGAGGAGGCCGTCCCACATGATCTGGGCGTCGTAGTGGGTGTGGATGTCGACGAACCCGGGGGCGACGATGGCGCCCTCGGCGTCGATGACGCGGCCCGCGGGCTCGTCGAGGCGGCCCTTGGCGACGATCCGCCCATCGCGGACGCCGACGTCGGCGCGGTAGCGGGGAAGGCCGCTCCCGTCGATGACGGTGCCGTTCTTGATGACGAGGTCGAGCATGATCTGGGTGCCCGCGGCGGTTGGGCATGAGTGTACTACAGGAGGGGAGGGGGCGGGATGCCCCGCCCGCACGCTCCGCTGCGCCAGAGGGGAAAGGCTGAAGACATCCCCGGCTATCGAACGGCCTTGACTTCGAGGTGCACGCCTTCGTGCTGCTGGATGCAGCTGATTATCTCGAACAGGTTGCGGGCGTGGGGATTGCCGGACGGTCCGAACATGCGCATCAGACTCTTGGGCGGTTTGTTCGTCAGCGAGCCTAGCTCCTCGAATCCGATGGTGGCGTTGATGTAGTCGCGCAGCACGATCTTGCCCGTATCCACGTCTCCCGCAAGCAGGCACTCGACGCCTTCCTTCAGCAACCCCTCTCGAAATGCCGAATCGCGCTCGGCGCGGGCCTGCACGGTCTCTTTGAAGTCACGGGTGAGCGGCATGATATTGTCTGATTTCAATCACGCTCGCATGGTAACGCTAGCGTTACCATTATGCAAGGTCTCATCGAGCTGTCAGAAGAGAACCTCCGCAGCCCCGCACCCCGGCCCTCTCCTAGACTCTCCCAGAGGAAACCTTGCGTAACTGTGGGCCGAGTACAGAGCAGCGCCTTGCGGGCGCTCGCGCGCCTGACGGCGCGCGCCCTCTCTCAAATCTCCCCCAGAGGGGGAGAGGGAAGAACCGCTCCGCCCCGCTCCGCCCGCTTGTTAACCATCGGCGGGAGTTGTGCGAAGGTCTCCAAAGCCGGAGGGGACGGGCGATTCGCGAATCGCCCCTACAGGGGAGGCGGCGAGGTCGCGGCGACGGCAGGCGTCGAGGGCCTCTGGCGGTTGGCGCGGGACCCCTCATCTCAATCTTCTCCCGGGGGGAGAAGAGGGGGGCCTCCGCGCCCCGCCCCGGCCCGCCCTCAATCCCTCCCAGAGGGAGGGAGGCTAAGGTGGCCCCACCAGGAAGGCATCTTCTAACATCGACCTGATACGGGACTGGTATATTAGGCGCCGAAACTAACGCCGGGGGAGACGGCCCATAGGTTTGCCGCCATCCGGGGCGGCACTGAGCACACCATGGCGAGGCTCTGGAACAAGAGGCTCCTTGTCTTCGGGGTGGCGCCGCTGTTGGCGCTGGCGGCGGTGGCGTGTTCCGGCGGCGGAGATGACGGCCCATATAGGATCGGCGTCATGGAGTCCCTGACGGGGCCCGGCGAGACCTACGGCACGGTGGCGAGTCAGGCCAAGCAGATGGCCGTCGACGAGATCAACGCCGCGGGCGGGGTCGACGGGCGTACGTTGGAGCTCGTGGTCGAGGACTCGAAGTGCGGCGCCCAGGACGCCATCGCCGCGTACAAGAAGCTGACCCAAGTCGAAGGGCTGAAGATCATCCTGGGCACGTCGTGCAGCGGCGCCATGCTGGGAGTCGCCCCGCTTGCGGAGGCCGACGGGACCATCCTGTTCTCCGGGTTGGCGAGCAACCCGGACATCGCCAAGGCCGGGGACTACATCTTCCGCACCCAGATCAGCGACATCCAGGTGGGGATCGCCACCGGGAATACCCTGTGGGCCGACGGGGTCCGCACGCTGGCGACCATCACAGAGTCGACCGACTACGCGGAGGGCGTCAGGCGCACGTCCGTGGCGCAATTCGAGGAGCGCGGCGGCGAGGTTGTAGCCGCCGAGCGGTACCTGCCGGAGGTCACCGACTTCAGGTCGCAGCTGACGAAGCTGATCGCGGCGAATCCCGACGCGCTGCACCTTGCGCCGCAGTCGGAGTTCTCGGCGGGCACCATCATCAAGCAGGCCCGGGAGCTGGGTTACCAAGGCCCCATCTACGCGGAGACGGTCTCGGTCGGGACGACCGCGCTGGCGATCGCGGGCGACGCGGCGACGGGAATGAAGGCCATCACCGCGGACCTCGACCCGGACAACGAGAAGGCGCAGGAAGTGCTGGCGAACTTCCGGGCGCGCTACAACTACGTCACGCTGCCGTGGCACCTGGGTTCCGCCTACGACGACGTGTACATCGCCGCCGAATGTCTCAAGCAGACCAAGGACGACCAGGACGCGGACGGCTTCCGCGACTGCATGTACGAGATCACGTGGAGCGGCGCCATCGGCGACGACTACAGCTTCGACTCCGACGGCGAAGTCGTGGGGCTGTCCAGGGTAGTCGTCGAGGTGCTGCCGGTAGACGAGCGGACCGAGGACCGAAAGTACAAGGTGCTCGGACCCGCGCCCAAGCCGTAAGCCGGCCTTTGGGTGACTGACCGGGAAGCTGCCGGGCTTCGATGGCCGTTGGCGGTGGGAGCGGGGCCCCTCATCTCAATCTTATTCCGGGGGGAGCAGCGCCCTGCGGGCGCTCGCGCGCCTAGCGGCGCGCGCCCTCTCTCACATCTCCCCCAGAGGGGGAGAGGGAAGACCACCCCAATCCACCCGTTTTCCAACCAGCGGCGGAGTTGTGCAAAGGTCTCCCAGAGGCGAAGGGGACGGGCGATTCGCGAATCGCCCCTACAGGGGAGGCGGCGAGGTCGCGGCGACGGCAGGCGTCGAGGGCCTCCGGTGGTTGGCGCGGGGCCCCTCATCTCAATCTTCTCCCGGGGGGAGAAGAGGAGGGAGGGGACCTCCGCGCCCCGCCACTGCCCGCCCTCAATCCCTCCCAAAGGGAGGGAGGCCTAAGGTGGCCCCCTGCGGGGCCTGGTTGGCGTTTCTTGACAGGCATCCGGCCCCGCTTACAATGCTCGTGCCCCGATTCTGTTGACCTTTGGAGGCGCTATGCCCTGGCCAATGCGAAATCAGACCGCGATCGTCGGCATCGGCGAGACCGAATACACCCGTTGGGGCCAGATCGAGCGCAGCGAGTTCCAACTCTGCTGCGAGGCGATCACCAAGGCGGTGGACGACTCCGGACTCCGGATGCAGGACATCGACGGCTTCGTCACCTACAGCGTCGACCGCAACAACCCCATGACGCTGGCGCAGACCCTCGGCGTGAAGCAGCTTCGCTACGCCAGCCTCTATCCCGGCGGCGGCAACTCGACCTGCGGCGTGGTCCACCACGCGGCGATGGCGATCTACAGCGGCAGCGCCGACGCCGTCGTCTGCTACCGCTCGCTCTGCCAGGGTCAGTTCGGGCGCTTCGGGCAGGGCGCGGCGCGGACGGGAGCGCGGCGCTACGGGGGCAACAACGCCTTCACCATGCCGTTCGGCGTGATCGCGGCAGTCCACCGCTACGCACTTCAGGCCCGCCGCCACATGCACGAGTTTGGAACGACCAGCGAGCAGTTCGGCCGCATCTCGGTCAACTCCTACGCCAACGCGCAGCGCAACCCGCGCGCCGTCATGAACGGCCGCCCCATCACCCTTGAAGACCACCAGAACTCCCGCATGATCGCCGACCCCTACCACCTCTACGACTGCTGCCAGGAGAACGACGGCGCCTGCGCCGTGGTGGTGGTGAGCGCGGAGCGGGCGAAGTCGCTGAAGCGCAAGCCGGTCTACATCGCCGGCGCCGCCCACGGTGCGGGTTACCGCGACGGGGGCGACGAGCACTCCCGCACCGCGAGCACGTGGACGTCGTCGGGGCTGGTGGAGACGGCCCGCGACTGCTACGAGCGGGCGGGCATGGGGCCGAGCGACATCGACGTGGGCCAGTTCTACGAGAACTTCACCGGCCAGGTGCTGATGGCGATCGAGGACTTCGGCTTCTGCAAGAAGGGCGAGGGCGGCCCGTTTATCGAGGACGGCAACATCGACTACCCCAGCGGCTCGCTGCCGATCAACACCAGCGGGGGCAACCTCGCGGAGGCCTACATCCACGGCCTGGAGATGGTGGTGGAGGGCGTGCGGCAGATGCGCGGGGAGTCGACGTCGCAGGTCGAGGGCGCGGAGACGTGCCTGGTGGTGGCGGGACCGGCGGCGCCGCCGTCGAGCGCGCTGATTCTCCGCAACTAGCCGGCCGCAGGAGCATTCCATGGGCAAATACTTCGAAGAGGGCATGCCGCTCCCGGCGTTCGAGCGGGACACCCAGGAATTCTGGGATGGCTGCAAGGAGCACAAGCTGCTCATCCAGCGCTGCGGCCAGTGCGGGGCCTACCGCTTCACGCCGACGCCGGTCTGCTCGCAGTGTCTTTCGTTCAAGCACTCTTATGTTGAGTCGGCCGGCGTCGGCGAGGTCTGGTCGTTCATCCTCGTGCCCCACGCGGTGCACCCGGCGGTGCGGGCTACGACGCCGTACAACGCGGTCATCGTGCAGCTCAACGATTGCGGCGGGGTCAAGCTGACCAGCAACGTGATCAACTGCAAGAACGAGGACCTCTACATCGGCATGCCCGTGAAGGTGGTCTGGGAAGACCGCGACGACGGCCTCACGGTGTATCGCTTCGAGCCTGCGGGGTAGGGCCTGATTGGGTTGGCCTAGGCTGACGGCCGGCCCAAACAGGGGTCCGGCTCCGAGAGCCCCTGGCGGTTGGGAGGGGGCCCCTCATCTCAATCTTCTCCCGTTGGGAGAAGAGGGGAGACCTCCCGGCGCCCCGCCCCGGCCCTCTCTCAGTCTCCCCCAGAGGGGGAGAGGCTTAAGGTGGCCCCCTGCGGGGGCGGGTTAGGGTCATGCCCCGCCCCGGGGACGGGCGCTTCGCGAAGCGCCCCTACAGAGGAGGGGGCCGACGCTAGGCGCGGCTGAGGAGGCGCATCTTGGCCTCGGCGGTGACGGTGACGTCGCCTTCTTGGTTGACGCCCCAGCACTCGAAGAAGACGAGGGGTTCGCCGTCGACGATCTCCTTGTCCTTGATCCTTGCGTGGCACCAGGTGGCGTCGCCGAGGACGTTCATCTTGACGAACTTGGCGTCGATGCCGCGGACCATGGAATCGTCGCCGCCCCAGTTGGTCAGGGCGTTGATGAGCCAGGCGACGCGCTGGCCGCCGAAGTCGTAGGCCGAGCGCGCGCCGACCATGCGGGCCCACTCGCGGTCCCAATGGGCGCGCATGGGGAAGTCGGGGGCCTTGTTGTGGATGTCGGGGACATTGGCCTTGGGGTGCTTCTGGACGGTGCGCTGCGCGATCTCCGACGCCATGAGGAAGAGTCCGCCCCAGCCGGCGTGCCAAGCGACGACCTCGCACTGTGAGAGCGGTCCCTTCACCACCCAGGGGATCTCGCCGCCGACCTCGACGTCCTCCCAGTAGCGGGGTTCGTCGCCGCGGCGTTCTTCCTTCTCGATGTCGGCCCACAGGCTTTCGAGCTCATCCTGCGTCCAGACGTGCTCGCCCATGTCCTTGTACTTGCCCGCCCTGGCGGCGGTGGAGCGCTCGAAGTTGATGAAGTTCAGCCGGTGGACGGCGATCTTCTCGCCGCGCTGGTTGTAGAAGGTCTGGGTGGCGCTGTCCTCGATGGTGCGGCCCGCATAGGCGCTCTTGTGCTCGATGAAGTCGGTGAGGTAGGTCTCGCCGTGGATGCGGTCGCCGCGCTTGATGGGGTGGTAGTACTCCCAGGCGTCGGACGACCAGTAGCGGTGGACGCCGGTGAAGCCGCGGAAGCCGCCGGAGGTGCGTCCGCGGGAGAGCGGACCCTGGTTGCAGGTGAAGAGGAAGCTGGGCGGCGCGATCATGTCGCCGTAGCCGGTGCCCTTGGCGTAGTCCTCGTCATTCCACAGCGGGTTATCGTCGCCGATGCCGTTGGCGAAGTGGCGAATGGTGTCGTAGGTCGCCTCGGAGTTCCAGGCGTTGGTGATTGGGGTGACCTCGCCGATGCGGGCGCGGTACTTGGCGATGACTTCGTCGGTGAGCTTGCTGTCGACGTTCTGATCGATGGTGGTCATGGTAGTGTCCTCGGTCGTGTGATCGTTGCTTAGTGGGGCCAGAATCGGGAGCGCGCCGCTTGCTCGAGCTCGGCGCGGAAGTCGGGGTGGGCGACCTTGATGAGCTCCTGCGAGCGTTCGCGCAAGGTCTTCCAACGGAGGTGGGCGACGCCGTACTCGGTCACCACGATGTCGGTCATGTAGCGGGGGACGGTGACCGCCGTGCCCTCCGGCAGCAGCGGCACGATCCGTGAGTGCTTGCCGTCGGACGACGTGCTCGGCAGGCAGATGATGGAGCGGCCGTTGCGGGCCATCAGCGCGCCGAGGGCCATGACCGGCTGCCCGCCGGGCCCCGACCATTGGAAGGAGCCGAAGGACTCGGCGGTGCCCTGGCCGGTGAGGTCCATCATCAGGCCGGAGTTGATGGCGACGAAGTTGTCGTTCTTGGCGACGGTCAGGGGGTTGATGACGTACTCGACGTTGTAGAGCTCGAAGAGGGGGTTCTGGTCGATGAAGCCGACGTCGTCGCGGCTGCCGCCGGCGGCGGTGGCGATGCACTTGCCGGTGTGCAGCGTCTTGCGCTTGTTGGTGATGACGCCGCCCTCGATGAGCGCCGTCGTGCCGCGGGGGGTGATCTCGGTATAGAGGCCGAGGTCGACGTGGTCGTCGAAGGCGCCGGCGCGGGGCAGCCACTCGGTGACCTGGCCCAGCCCGAGCTGGATGGTGTCGCCGGACTGCACTAGCCCGCTGATGACCTCGGCGAAGCGCTTCGCCAGCGGGGGAATGTCGGTCTTGCGGGTGCGGGAGATCGTCCAGCCCGTGGGGGCCTCGTTCTCCACGAAGGCGTCGATCTCGCTGACGTGGACGAAGTTCTCGCCGTAGGTGCGGATGAGGCGGGGGTTGACCTCGGCGAGCACCTTCTTGGCCGTCTTGATCGCCATCGGCTTGTCCCAGACCGATGCGCCGAAGCTGCAGAAGCCGTGCTCGTCGGGCGGGCTGACCTCGACCATATACACGTCGGCGCCGTAGCTGGGGTTGAGGCCGAGGCCGGGGGCGCTCTCGGCCATGTCAAGGTTCACGCGGTACTCGACGAAGCCTTCCTCGACGCCGGGGCGGGCCAGGTTGGTGACGATGCCCACCTGCACCTGGAAGCTCTCGCCCCAGGAGGCGTCGTCGAACATGCCGTTGTCGCGGCCCGGCTGCGGGATGGTGAGCTTGACGTTCTGAAGCTCGTCCTTGCGGGCGGCGAGGGCAAGGCCGAGCGCCTCCGGCTCGCGCCCCCGGCAGATCGCGACGTGGTCGCCCGACTTGACGACCTGAACGGCGTCCTCCGCCGAGCCGACGTGCCGCGCGTAGTAGTCCTTGGTGTCGACGGTGTAGTCGGGCGTTCGGGTAATCGGGACGTCGCGGGCGCGGGTGTACATGGTTGGTCGCCGCCCTTCGCCGAGGGCGCGCGCCTCCTGTCGAAGTGAATCGTGGAGCGTAGGGAGTATATCGGCGCGCTTTTCAGGCGGCAACCGGAGAGGGAGCGCGGCGGGCTTTGACGGCCGTTGGCGGTTGGCGCGGGGCCCCTCATCTCAATCTTCTCCCGGGGGGAGAAGAGGGGGAGGGGACCTCCGCGCCCCGCCCTCTCTCAGTCTCTCCCAGAGGGAGAGAGGTTTAACGTGGGCTCTCCCAGGGGGAGCGAGGTCTAAGGGTGGTCGCCCCCAGAGGGAGACCTTTGCGTAACCTTGGGCCGAGTGGGGGAGCAGCGCCCTGCGGGCGCTCGCGCGCCTGACGGCGCGCGCCCTCTTTCAAATCTCCCCCAGAGGGGGAGAGGGAAGACCACCCCAATCCACCCGATTTCCAACCAGCGGCGGGATTTGTGCAAAGGTCTCCCGAGGAGGAGCGGCTTAAGGCGAGGCTAGGCGAAGACGGCGGTCTTGTTGCCGTAGGTGAGGACGCGGTTGCGGAGGTGGAGGTCGACGGCGCGGGCGAGGACGACCTTCTCCAAGTCGGCGCCCTTGCGGATGAGGTCGGCGACGGAGTCGCGGTGGCCGACGCGGACGACGTCCTGCTCGATGATCGGGCCCTCGTCGAGGCCTTCGGTGGCGTAGTGGGCCGTGGCCCCGACGACCTTGACGCCGCGCCGGAAGGCCTGGTGGCGGGGGCGCGCGCCGGCGAAGGCGGGGATGATCAGCTGCACTCTGGCCATTGTCGCGTTTCCACCAAAAGCCGGTGTGTATGGACGATACATCAACGCCTGAGAGGTCAAGTATTCCGTGGCCTTCGCGGCCGCGGGGACGCTCCCTAAGAAGTGCTGCCGCCGTCGAGGTAGACGCAGGCGCCGGTCATGAAGTCCGACGCCGCCGATGAGAGGAAGGCGGTGAGCAGGCCGACCTCGCGGGCCTCCGCGAGTCGCCGCATGGGGATCTCCGAGAGTATCTTCGACCGCAGCCGCTCGTCTTCCATCGACACGCGGATGAGGTCGGTGTCGACGTAGGTGGCGCAGATCGCGTTGACTTGCACACCGTGGCGGGCCCACTCCACGGCCACCGACTTGGTCATGCGGTTCAGGGCCGCCTTGCTCGTGTCGTAGGTGAAGCGGTAGCGGCCCGCCCGGTCGGCGTTGATCGACGAGATGTTGACGACCTTGCCCGACCCGCGTTCCAGCATGTGCGGCCCGACGGCCCGCATGCAGAGGAAGGCGCCCCGCAGGTTGACGTCCATCACCTGCGCCCACTCCTCGAGGGTGTAGGGTTCGAAGAAGCCGGGGAAGTTGTCCGCCGTCGCCGGTTTCAGACCAGGGAGCGGCACCAGCGGCTTCACCACCGCGATCCCCGCGTTGTTGACCAGGACGTCGATCTCGCCGAGCTCCGACAGCGCCCCCTCGACCATCGCCGCGACGCTCGCTTCGCCGGTGATGTCGGTGGGGATGGCGGCGGCGCGCCGGCCCATGCCGCGGATCTCGTCCGCCACGGCGTCGAGTTCGTCGCGGCTGCGGGCTGCGAGGCAGAGGTCGACGCCGGCCTCGGCCAGCGTCAGCGCGATCGCCTTGCCGATGCCGCGGCCCGCGCCGGTTACGATGGCCTTCTTGCCTTCGATGGAGAACTCGGGGAGAGCCGTCACCGCTGCGTGTTTCCGTTCACTCAGATGATCTCCTGTACGACGAGGTCGAGATAGTCCTCTTCGCTCAAGCCGACGACGCCGCGCAGAATGGGCTCGTTGTGCTCGCCGAGGATGGCGCACGGGCGGTGCACCGCGAGCCGCTCGCCGTCGAGGATGACGGGGCATTGGACGATGGGCGCCTCGCCGAGTTCGGGGTGGGGAACCCTGGCGACCGCGCCCCGCGCCGCGAGGTGCTCGTCGCGCTCGAGGTCAGGGCCGTGCGACACGACGCCGGCGGCGACGCCGGCCTGCTGCAGGCGGTAGAAGGCATCCCAGGGCTCGAGTGGGGCGCACCACGCGCCGAGTGCTTGCTCGACGGCTTCGACCGAGCCGCCGGCGGCGCCGGTGAGCGCGGCGAGCTTGGCCAGCATGTCGGCGTCGCTTGCCGTCACGACGATCCACTGGTCGTCGCCGGCGCATTGGTAACAGCCCTGCAGCGGCGCGCCGAGCGCCCCGGCGCGGTTGCCCGCCGGGCGGGCCGTCTCGCCGTTCACCGCCCATTGGAGGACCTCGGGGCCGACGAGCGTCGCGCCGCATTCGAGCTGCGACACGTCGACGTGGTCGCCCTGGCCGGTCGCCTCGCGGCGGAGGAGGCCGTCGAGCACGCCCAATGCCCCAAGGTAGCCCGCCATGTAGTCCATGTGGGAGTGGCCGAAGCCGAGCGGGCCGCCGCCCTCGTAGCCGAAGAGCCAGGTGAGGCCGCTAAGCGCCGACGAGGTCGGGTGGTAGCTCGGCCACGAGGCGCGGGGGCCGGTCTGCCCGAAGCCGGTGAGGCTGGCCATGATGGCGCGGGGGTTCGCTTTGGAGACGGCCCCGTAGTCCGCGCCGAGCCGGCCCATCGTGCCGCCGGTGAAGTTTTCCAAAACCACGTCGGCGTGCTTGATCACGTCGAGGGCGACGCCGGCGGCGTTGGGCTTCTTCATGTCGATCGTGAGGCTCTGCTTGTCGCGGTTGATGTCGTGGAAGGTGTAGCTGCCGTTGAGGGTGGGCTCGCCGCCGCGGAAGGGTACGAGCATGCGCGAGGGGTCGCCGATCTCGCGGGGCTCGACCTTGACGATCTCCGCGCCGAGGTCGCCCAGCGCCCGCCCCATCACCGGTCCCGCGATGTTCCAGCAGAAGTCGACCACCCGCACGCCTTCAAGCGGCATCCGCCGCTCATCCTCCGTGGGGGCCGGCCATTCCGACCGCTCCGACCAGTCGCCCTCGACCTCCGCCGTGTGCTCGCCGGGCCGGGGCGGCGTGCCTGGGTCGGGGAGTTGGAGGCCGGCCTCGCCGCGGAAGGGGAGGCATGGCATTGAGAGGCGCTCGTCCTCGCGGCCGGGGCGGGGGTCGGCGAGCGCGTCGAAGCTGCCGCGGAACTGGAGCTGGTCGTCCTCCAGCGTCTGGCCGGGCGGGCGCACCGGCGCGTTGGGAATGCCCCGCTCCGCCCCGCCGATGAAGAGTTCTTCCTCGGTGACCAGCCGGGCGAACCCGCCCACGCGCTCGTTGATGAGGTCGCGGTGTTGGCGGCGGTTGACCAGCTCGAAGAAGGCGTCGTCGTCGAGCGGGCCGGGGTCGTACCCCACCAGCTTCATCCACTCGATCATCGCGCGCCATTGCTGCTGCGACGACAGCCCCACGAAGACGTGGCCGTCCTTGGCCTGGTAGACCTTGAACGGCGTGGCGAGGGGATGGTCGCCGTTGATGCGCTTCACGATTTCACCGTTGCAGAAATAGAAGGAGTGCGCCGTCTCCGACATGTCGAACGACGTCTCCTGGGCCGAGAGGTCGATGCGGGCGCCTTGGCCCGTCTTGCGGCGGCGGTAGACCGCGCCGAGCACGGAGATCGCCGCCCACACCGAGGTGCAGTGATAGGCCTGGAGCGCGGGCGCGGTCAGCGGCTCGCGGGCGGGGTCGCCGGTGAGCCCCATCAGCCCGCCCATGGCCCAGGCGACGATGTCGGAGCCCTTGAAGTCGCGGAAGGGGCCGTTGCCCCCGAAGTCGGTGGCCGAGAGGTGGATGAGGCCCGGATTGGCCGCCGCCAGCACCTCCGGCGCCACGCCGAGCTCGACGAGCCGCCCCGGCGGCAGGGGGTCGAGCAGCACGTCGGCCTTCACGGCGAGCGCGACGAACCGGTCCCGCCCCTCCGCCTGCGCGAGGTCGCACTCGACCGACCGGGCGCGGGAGTAGCCGTACCAGAAGAGCAGGCTCTCGCCGTCCCCGCCGGCGCGCGGCGGCGCGGAGCGGAGCGCGGACCCCTCCGGCGGCTCGACGGCGACGACGTCGGCGCCCATGTCGGCGAGCAGCTTGCAGCAGAGCGCGAGCTTGGGGTCGGGGAGCGCGAGCACGCGCACACCCTGAAGCGATCGGACGGTGTCGTCGGCCATTGGCGACCTCTGGCGCGGCGCTTTGGGAATCGGTCGGCGCGGCGGCCCCCTATGTATACTGCCTCCGCCCCCGGCCCTCAACCCTCAAGTTTAAGATGGGGGGCGAAGGAACCCGCCCATGAGCCCGGTCCTCGACGGCATCCGCGTCCTCGACTTCTCCCGCTACATCGCGGCCCCCACCGCGTGCGCACTCCTCGCCGACGCCGGCGCCGAGGTGGTGCGCGTCGAGGCTCCCGGCGGCGAGGAGGACCGCCGCATCGGCGTGATGGGCCCCCAAGGGCAGCCCATGTGGTTCGCCTGCACCGGGCGGCACAAGCGGGCCATCACCCTCGACCTTCGCAACGAGGCGGCAACGCCCCTGTTAGGCGACCTCGTGCGGCTGGCGGACGTGGTCGTCCACAACTACGCTCCCGGCTCGCCGCAGGCGGCGCTCCTGCACTACGACGCGCTCGCCGACTTCAACCCCTCGATCATCGTGGCCGCCGTCTCGGCCTACGGGCAGACGGGGCCGTTCGCCGAGAAGACCGGCTTCGACGTCACCGTCCAGGCGACGGCAGGCATGATGGACCTGACCGGCCAGGCCGACGGCCCACCGACGCGCTCCGGCGTCGCTATCGGCGACTTTCTCGCCGCCTACAACGCCGCATTCGGCGTCATGCTGGCGCTCTGGGAGCGCAACGCGAGCGGTCGCGGCCAAATGGTCGACGTGGGCCTGTTCGACAGCACGGTCTTCCCCGTGATTTCTCAAGCCATGGTCTCCGAGCTCCGCCACACCGGCCGTGCCCGGCGGCGCATCGGCAACGGGAGTTGGTATTCCTTCGTCGATTCGTTCGAGGCGTTGGACGGGACGGTGATGATCTGCCCCGCCATCGAGTCGCAGTGGCGGCGGCTCGCCCGCACCGTCGACCGCGCCGACCTGCTCGACGACCCCCGCCTCCGCGACAACCCCAGCCGCTTCGAGCACCGCGACGAGCTCGGCGCCATCGTCCAGGCGTGGGTGGAGCAGCGCACCGTCGACGAGGTCGTCGCCGCCATGGACGGGGCCCGCGTCCCCTGCTCGCGCGTCCTCACCGTCCCCGAGATGGCCGAGCACCCCCAGGTCCACGCCCGCAACATGCTCGTCGAGGTCGGCCGCGACGGCGAAGACACGATGACCGTCGCCGGCTTCCCGGTCAAACTCTCCCGCACCCCCGCCACCGTCAAGGGCCCCCCGCCCCACGTCGGCGAACACAACGCCTGGGCGTACGGGGACCTGCTGGGTTTGGACGCGGCCGAGTTGGCGTCGGAGGGGTTGGTGTAGGGCGGGCGTACGCGCGGTTCCTGTCGGCTAATTTAAAGTTGGACTTTGAATTAGCCGAATTAGCGGCGTGCCCGCTCGGTCTCCCCATCCTTCTGGACGGCCTAGACCACGCTGAACCCACGGAGGCAGGTCGACCTGCCTCCGTGGGTGTATGGTAGATGCCCATGCTGCCGAGAATCACCAACCTCATTGTCACCTGTTGGAGCCATCAGCGACGCCTTCGACAGTGGGCCACCGGCTGGGACGGGTTCTGGTGGATGACCGGGGTCGTCGCCGTACTGGCGATCAGCGTTCTGTTGTCGTGGTGCTTTTGGGACGACCTACACACTGAACAGGAAGCCTTGACTGCCACGATTCGCAATCTCGGTCTCGTGATTGGCGGCGTCATTGCCGTATTGCTTGCCCTTTGGCGTAGCAGAGTCGCGGAACGCCAAGCTGCCACGGCGCAGCGTCAGGCCGACACCGCACAACAGGGCCTGCTGAACGAGCGGTATCAAAAGGGTGCAGAGATGCTCGGCAGCCGCGTTCTCTCTGTACGCTTGGGCGGCATCTATGCGCTTGGACGTCTCGCCGAAGATCATCCAGAACAGTATCACCTGCTGATTGTGGACTTGCTTTGCGCCTTTCTACGTCATCCGCCTGAGGATGCAACCATTGAAGTCAAGCAGGATGGGTCTCCTCGCGGAGACGCGGAAGCCGCTATCCAGATAATCCGTACCCGCGGTAAGTCGGGGATCGCACTCGAGCGCGAAGCGGAGTTTGGACTGGACTTGCGCGGTGCTAACCTGAGATACATGTGGCTTGAAGGTGCAGATTTGGTCGGCGCGTATCTGGGCGATTCGAAGATGGTGGGAGTATTGCTGGAAGGGGCGAATCTCTCTGGAGCCGTAGTGCTGAACGCGGAACTCACCAATGCGAATCTGACACCAAATTCGAAGCTATGTGGCACGCGAATCTTCGAATCGGATCTGTCCGGTGCGGATTTCACGGGAGCGGATTTGTCCAACGCAGAACTCGGAGGGGTGAACCTCTTGGGTGCGCAGCTCACGGACGCAAATCTGTCTGGTGCCACGTTATCTGGGATTGGCCTTGTAGGCGTTGACCAATCACGAGAACCTTCTCGAACCATTCTGACGCAGGCACAGTTGGATCAGGCCTGTGCTGATCCAAGTAATCCACCCAAGTTATTAGGAGCAGCCGATGCCGAAACGGGTGAGCCCCTGTACTGGCGCGGCAAGCCTTGCGAGTCTGGCTCTGGGCTCTAGCTACGCCAACCCGAGGCGCTTGGCGTGCTCCAGGCGTTCTTGGGCGACGCGGACCATAGCGGTGTCGATGAGGAAGCCGTCGCGTTGGATGGCGGTGGTGCCGGCGGCCTCGGCCTCGGCGAGGGCGGCGATGACGCCCTTCCACTCCTCGATTTCCTCCGGCGTGGGCGAGAAGACCTCGTTGATGATGGGGACGTGGCTGGGGTGGATGCACATCATGCCGTCGTAGCCGAGCTGCTTCGACTCCACCGCCATGGCGCGGAGGCCGTCGTGCTCGCCGACGTGCGGCCAGAGGCCGGTGATGGGATAGGGGACCTCGGCCGCCCGCGCGTCCACGAGCACCGAGCCGCGGATGTGCAGCGACTCCCCGCCCTCCGGCGTCCAGGTGTAGCCGATGGCGCGGGCGCCGTCGCCGTCCTTGGCCGAGCCGTAGCCCATGTAGGCGACGCGCGGCGACGCGGTCCCGATCTCGTAGGCCAGCCGGATCGACTGCGCCGTCTCCAGCAGCGGGTTGATCAACACGCGGCCGATGGGGAGGCCGGCCCGGTGCTCGAAGTGGTCGAGCAGCGTCGCGGCGGCGATGATGTCCTCCGGGCCGCGCGTCTTGGGCAGGAAGATGCCGTGCAGCCCGGCGCAGACCGCCGCTTCAAGGTCGTCGCCGGCCTCGTAGGTGTCGATGCCGTTGACGCGGACGAAGATGGTGTGGCCCTGCGCGGCAAGCTCCTCGGTGACCCGCCGCACCATCTCGCGGGCCTGCGGCCGGTGCGCTTCGGGCACCGCGTCTTCGAGGTCGAAGACCAGCGCGTCGGCGCCGTACTTGACCGCCTTGCGCATCCACTCCTCTTTGTTGCCGGGCACGAACAGGATGGTGCGCAGCGGACGGGGCTCGTTGGCTTGCATTCCAGGCTCCTTAGACGGCGGGGAGGCCGTGGCCGACGGCCGTCGTCACGCCCTTCGCGTTGAGCTCGTCGATTTGGCGGTCGGAGTAGCCGAACTCGCGGAGGACGGACTCGGTGGCGAAGCCCAGCGGACGCGGCGTCTCGAAGCGCGTCTCGTATTCGGAGAAGTGGTAGACCGGCGCGCTGCGCCAGAACTTGCCGTGCTCGGGCAGTTCGTCCTCGCGTGCGAGGTCGTTGAGCCGGATCTGCGGGTCGTTGAGCATGAACTCGTGGTGCTCGGTGCCGTCGGCGCGCACCGCGGGGACGCCGGCCTGCAGCAGGATGTCCTCCCACTGCGCCGCCGGACGCCGGGCGAAGGCCGCGGCCAGCGCGTCGCGCAGCGCCTCGTCGTTCTCCATGCGCGACTGCGCGGTGGCGAAGCGGGTGTCGGAGGCAAGGCCGGTCGCCTCGGCGAGCGCCGTCCAGTGCTCCTCCTTGGGGCACATGAGGAAGAGCCAGCCGTCGCCGCACTCGTAGAGCCAGTGCAGGGCGTTGTAGCCGTGCTGCCCCTGGTCGGGAATCGGGTCGGCGGGCTTGCCGTCGTACTGCAGGCTCCACGACGAGACCGCATAGGCCAGCGAGCTCAGCATCGTCGTCTCGACGTACTGGCCTTTGCCGGTGCGGTCGCGGGCGTGCAGACCGATCATCGCCGCGGTGGCGACGCCCAAGGCGCCGGCGGGGTCGGGGAAGACGCGGTCCTTGGGCGGGTTGCCCACCCCCGACTCGATGATGCCCGACCCCGCGATCGCGTTCGGGGACGAGTGGAATCCGGGCCGGTGCTTCCACGGCCCGTAGGTCCCGTAGCACGAGCCGTAGACGTAGACCAGCCGCGGGTTGATCGCGCTCAGTGTCTTGTAGTCGATCTGCAGCTTCTCGACGACGCCGGTGGGGCGGAAGTTGTGCAGGAAGAGGTCGGCCTTGGCGGCGATCTTGTGGACGATCTCCCGGCCCTCTTCCGTTTTCAAGTTAAGGATCACGCTCTCTTTGCCCGCCGCCGACTTGCTGTAGGTCGACGACCAGTTGCGCCGCATCGGGTCGCCCGTGTTGGGCTCGACCTTGATGATGCGCGCGCCGAGTTCGGCGAGCAGCGTCATCGAGAAGGGCGCGGCGTAGAAGTAGGCGCATTCGAGGACGGTGACCCCGTCCAGCGGCCGCCGCACGGACTTGCCCGTCGGCTCGGTGATCCGCCGCGGGGCCGTGGTCAAAGCGGTGACGACCTCGTCGGTGTGCTGTCCCAGCGCCGGCGCGGGCGTGCCGAAGATGGATGGCGTGTCGGAAAGGACCGCCAGCGGCCCGATCTGCACCGTCTCGCCCAGGCCCGGCTCGACGACGGTCTGACGGCGGCCGTTGGCGATGGTCTGCTCGTGGTCGAGGTACTCCTGCGCGCCGAGGAAGGGGTCGCCGCCGACGTCGTCGTTGGTGAAGATCTCCATCCACTCGTCGAAGGTCTTCTCCTTCATGCGAATCTCGACCATCTCCAGGATGGCTTCAAGGTCGCGGCGCGAGGGGAACTGGTCGGGCATGTGGTGGAAGGCCGGGTCTTCATAGAGATGTTCGAGGCCCAGGACGCGCATCCAGTTGCGGAAGAGGTGGGGCTGGCGGCTGCACATCTGGATGTAGCGCCCGTCGCTGCACTCGGCGGTCATGAAGGCCAGGGGCATGACGCCGAAGGCGGGGCCGTCGTCGTCGGCGTTGGAGTGCATCCGGTGGAGGAAGCCGCCCATGTCGTAGGCGGTGAGCGCCGCGAGGTGGCTGACGTCGAGGCGCTGGCCCACGCCGGTGGTCTTGCGGGCGTAGAGCGCGGCGAGCAGTCCTTGGACGGCGATGGCGGCGGAGCCGTAGGACGAGATCGGCGTCGGCGTGTAGATCGGCCCTTCGCGGAAGCCCTCTTGCGAGATCATGCGGCCGGTCTTGGCGGCCACGATGGGCTCGTAGCCCGGCAGGTCGCGGTAGGGGCCGTGCTCGCCGAAGGCGGTGATCGAGGCGTAGACGAGGCTGGGGTTCACCTCGCGGAGCGCGTCGTAGCCCACGCCCAAGCGGTCGGCGACGTCGGGCGCGAAGTCCTCGATCACGCCGTCGGCGGTGGCGGCGAGCTGCTTGAGCTGCTCCACGCCGTCCGCCGTCTTCAGGTCGATGACGATGCTCTTCTTGCCGCGGTTGCGCACCAGGAAGCCGGCGCTTCCCCGGGTGGGGTCTCCGCCGGGCGGCTCGACCTTGATGACCTCCGCGCCGTTCTCCGTCAGGAACATGCCGGCCATCGAGCCGGACATACTCACGCTCAACTCCAACACCCGCATGCCTTCGAGCGCCGTCGTCATTGGGCAACCTCCGCCGCGGGACTTCCCGCCGCCTCGCATTGTAGTGCAAATGGTGCGACGGGCAATCGGCCCGGCCCCACCGGCGCGCCCTGCGGGCGCGTGCCCTCTCTCTGCCAGAGGGGCGGACCGACCCCTACGCAAACGCCGCCGATGCGAGTAAGGTTCACCCGACAGCCCGCCGACTCAAGGAGGCCGCCATGCCGATCGACCCCAAGCCCATTCGCAGCCTGCTCTTCGTTCCCGGCAACCGTGAGGACTGGATGCGGGATGCTCCCAAGTACGGCTCCGACGGGCTGATCTTCGACATGGAGGGCGCTTTGCCGCCCGACCAGATCGCGGAGGGGCGCGAGATCATCCGCCGCGTGCTCGATGAGACCGGCGGCAGCGGCCCGCAGCGGATCGTGCGCGTGTCGGGCGCGGCCTCGGAGAAGAACCGCGCCGACCTTGAAGCCATCGTCTGCGCCGGCCTCGACGGGGTCATGGTGCCCCAGACGCGGGGGCCCGACGACATCGCCGCGGTCGACGCGGTGCTCACCGAGCTGGAGCGTGAGCGGGGGCTCCCGGAGGGCCGCATCGTCATCACGCCGCTGCTGGAGTCCGCCGGCGCGATCCGCCAGTCCTATGAGATCGCGACCGTGTCGCCGCGCATCGCCTACATGGGATCGGGCGTCTCCCGCCGCGGCGACATCGTCCGCTCGATCGGCTACCGGTGGACGGAACAGGGCCTTGAGTCGCTGTACTTCCGCTCGAAGGTGCTGCTCGACGTCCGGGCCGCCGGCGTTCCCTACCCCATGAGCGGCCAGTGGAGCCAGATCGGCAACCTCGAGGGTCTGCGGGCCTTCGCCAACCAGACCCGCGACCTGGGCTACGTCGGGATGAGCTGCATACACCCCACGCACGTCCCCGTCATCAACGAGGTCTTCACTCCTAGCGAGGAAGAAATCGATAGCTGGCGGAGGACCCTGGAGACGATGGAGGCGGCGTGGGCCGAGGGGCGCGGCGCCGTCCGCTTCGAGGACGGCATGGTCGACGAGGCCCACATCCACACCGCCCGCCAGGGCCTCGACTTCGCCCGCAAGCTCGGCGTCATCGACTAGCCCACCGCACAACTCGCCCGCCAAGCCCCGCCGGCGGTTGCGCCACGGCCACCCTTGGTTGGGCCGCTCGCTCGGGCGCACTCCGAGCAAGACGACCCGGGGGCCGGTCCGACGTTCTTTCGCGTCGCCCCACACACTGTTAGAGGCAGTGCCTCCGCCCCCTCTAAGGGCGGGCCGGCGGCCGCCGGCCACAGCTAGGCATAAAGAACAGACGTTCGATAGGGTTCGATTAGCAGCGCCGACGGGGGCTGTCAAAGGGGGCGTGTCACAGACGTCCGCCACACCCGACCGGCACGCCCTGATGGCTCTCGGTTTCTCCCAGGGGGAGGGTTTGAGGGAGGGCAGTCCGACGGGGCGCGCCGCCCCACCCCGGCCCTCTCTCTAATCTCCCCCAGAGGGGGAGAGGCCGGAGGGGGGAGAAGACCCTACGCGCACCCCTGGGCAACCACGAGGGTTGCCCCTACAGGATCGTCGCCTCCCGGCGTCGGGGGGTTGTGCAAGGGTCTCCAGCGGGAGAGGGGGCGGAGCAGCGCCTGCGGGCGCTCGCGCGCCTAGCGGCGCGCGCCCTCTCTCAAATCTCCCCCAGAGGGGGAGAGGCCGGAAGGGAGGGGAGAAGACCCTACCCGCACCCCTGGGCAACCACGAGGGTTGCCCCTACAGGGTCGCCTCCCGGCGTCGGGGGGTTGTGCAAGGGTCTCCAGCGGGAGAGGGGGGAGAGCAGCACCCTGCGGGCGCTCGCGCGCCTGACGGCGCGCGCCCTCTCTCAGTCTCCCCCAGAGGGGGAGAGGCTTAAGGTGCGCCCTACGGCGTGTCTTGGTTGAAGGTGGGTTTCCGGTGCTCGATGAAGGAGGCCCGGCCCTCCTGGGCGTCGGCGTGGTGGTCGGAGATGGCGGTCTTGGTTGCGATGTCGTCCATGGCTTGGTGGAAGGTGTACTCGGCGGCGTTGTAGATCGCCCGCTTCATCAGGCGCATGGCCACCTGCGGGCCTTTGGCCAGCTCCTCCGCCATCGCGTAGGCCCGGTCCATGAGCTCGTCGCGGGGGGCGACCTCGTGGATGAGGCCCAGGCGCAGCGCCTCGTCGGCGGGGACGATCCGATTGCGGAGCATGAAGTCCATCGCCCGTCCCACGCCGAGGTGCTGGACGAGGAGGTAGTGGCCCCCCTCGTCGGGCTGGTAGCCGAAGCGGAGGGTGGCGCTGCCGAGCATGGCGTCGGCGGCGGCGACGCGGAAGTCGCAGGCGAGCGCGAGCGAGAGTCCGGTCTGGATGGCGAAGCCGTTGATCGCGGCGACGCTGATCTTGTCCAACTGCCGCACCACGAGCTGCACCGGCTGCGAAAAGGTCCGCAGCGAGTCGTAGGTGCTCAACGGGCCGCGGTGGCCGTGCGCGAGCTGGGGCAGCCGCCCGCTATCGTGCTTGCGCGGCTTGTCGGAGATGTCGTCGCCCGCCGAGAAGGCGCGCCCCGTGCCGGTGAACAGCACCACGCGCACCGCGTCCTCCATCTGGGCCTGCATCAGCGTCTCCACGAGGTCGCGCTTCAGCGAATGGGTCATGCTGTTCATCCGCTCGGGCTCATCGAACGTGATGAGCAGGATGTTCTCGCGCTCGATCTCGGCGGTGAATCCGCTGAACCGGCCGGTATCCATGGGTGCCTCCTCGCCCTCGATGGGCCGCGCCGGGCCATGGTACCCAACGCGGCGATGCGGCGAAAGCGGCGCCCTGCCGCTCGGCGGGCACTTGACCCGGCATCGCCGCCCCTCTACCGTTGCACGCTGCTGAGTCCGTCGAGTACGGCCGCGGCCCGGGCCCGCGGCGCAGGGAGGCCGGTGTTGAAGGGACAGTTCAAGATTTTCGATGCGGTGCGGCACGTCGTCGAGCCCGCCGACCTGTGGGAGAGCCGCATCGACCCGGCCTACGCGGGCGCGGTCGAGGTGCAGCGCGACGGCGGGTCGGTCACGGTGTCGGGACGTCCGGTGACGGCGGAGCGGCCCGACGTCATGGCGCATCCCCACTACCGGGAGGCCTACCGCGACGCCATCGCCGCCGACTTCAGCGCCGAGTCGAACTTGGCCGACATGGACCGGGAGGGCATCGACGCGGCGCTGCTCCTGCCCACCTTCGGCATGTACGCGATCTGGGCGGACCACGTCGACGCCGGCCTCTCGACGGCGATGTGCCGTGCCTACAACGACTGGCTCCATGACTACTGCGGCACCGACCGCAACCGGCTGAAGGCGGTGGCGCTGCTCCCCCAACAGGACCCTGAAGCCGCCGCGTCCGAGCTTCGGCGCGCCGTTGACCAAGGCTCCGTCGCCGGCTTCATGCGCCCCAACGAGCTCGTGGGGCACCGCGTCCACGATCCGGTCTACGACCCCCTCTACGCCGAAGCGGCGAAGCTGGGCGTCCCGCTGGTGCTGTGCGAGATGGGCGGCTCGGTCCTCCACCAAATGGGCACCGACCGCTTCGACGGCTTCTTCAGCCGCGAGGCCGTGCTCGACCCCTACGAGATGATGCTGGTCTTCATGTCGTTCATGGGACACAACCTCTTGGAGCGTTTCCCCGACCTCAACATCGGCTACCTCGGCGCGGGCGTGGGCTGGATCCCGTATTGGCTCGACCGGGTCGACGAGCACTGGGGCGGCTTCTTCGGCGTCGACGCGCCCAGCACGCAGGCGCCAAGCCTGCTGTTCAAAACCCAAGGCTTCGGCGCCGCCGATCCCTGGGAGCGGACGCTGCCCGAGGTGATCGAGGAGACCGGCGTGGGCACGATTCTGTGGGGCAGCCAGTATCCCCGCCCCGAGCTTGCCGGACTCTTCCCCAACGAGCTCGACACCGTGGTCAATGACCCGCTCCTGACCGACGAGCAGAAGCAGGCCGTGCTCTGGGAGAACGCGGCCCGCCTCTTCAAGCTGGGCTGACCGCCGCCCGTACCCTTAGGGAATCTGCGATAATGCTGCGCGCCGCGTTGGCGGCGTCATGGAGGCTTGCATGAAGTTTGCACGGTACTTTGCCCACGGTGAGACTGCCTACGGCGTCGTGGAGGGCGACCGCGTTCGCCAAATCACGACGACTCCGTTCGACGACTACGAGATCACCGACCACGAGCACACCCTCGACCAAGTGAAGCTGCTCGCGCCCCACGAGCCCCGCAAGGTGATGGCGATCGCGCTCAACTACGAGTCGCACCTCGCCAACTGGACGCGGCCCACGCAGCCGGAGCCGTTCTTCAAGAACCCGACGTCGGTCATCGGGCCCGACGACGCCATCGTGCTCCCGCCCGATTCGGGCAAGGTCGACGCCGAGGGCGAGCTTGTCGTCGTCATGGGCCGGCGGGCCAAGGCGGTCTCCAAAGAGGAGGCGCTCGACTACGTGCTCGGCTACACCTGCGGCAACGACGTGAGCGCGCGGCCCTGGCAGGGCAACGACATCCAGTGGTGGCGAGGCAAGGGCAGCGACACCTTCGCGCCGCTCGGTCCCTTCATCACCACCGGCCTCGACCCCACCAAGCTCGAGGTGCGCACGCGGGTGAACGGCGAGGAGCAACAGGCGTCGAGCGTGAGCCTCCTGCTGTTCGACATACCCACCATCATCAGCTTCATCAGCCAGGCGGTCACGCTGGATCCAGGCGACGTGATCTACAGCGGCACGCCGGGCATCCCGCCGCAGCTTCACCCGGGCGACGTCGTCGAAGTCGAGGTCACCGACGTCGGCGTGCTCCGCAACACCGTGACCGGCTAGGCGGCCGCCCGCACGGGACCGCCGATTCCTGGAAGAGGTACGTCATGCCGGATAGACCGATAGCCGCCATGGACTTCATCGACGCCGCGAAGGCGACGACGCCGGACGCGACGCTGCTCCGCGACGCCGGCGTCGAGCTGCGCGGCGAGCGGTGCGTGACCGAGGAGGATGTCATCCGCGTCGCGGCGGAGGCCGACGTCCTCCTCGATGGGATGGGCCCGATCACCCGCCGGGTGCTGTCGTCCCTTTCTAACTGCAAGGTCGTGGTGCGCTACGGCGTCGGCGTGGACAACGTCGACCTCGACGCGGCTACGGATGAAGGCATCACGGTCGTCAACGTGCCCGACTACTGCGTCGAAGAGGTGTCGAACCACGTGATCACCTTCCTCCTTGCTTGGGCGAAACAGCTTGCCCCGCTCGACCAGTGCGTCCGCAGCGGCCAGTGGGCTGAACAGAAGCGCTGGCCGATGGACAAGGTGCAGTCGGTGCACCAGCAGACGCTGGGCGTGATCGGCGCGGGCCGCATCGGGCTCGCGGCGGCGCGCAAGGCCAAGGCCCTGTCGATGGAGGTGCTGGTCTACGACCCGTACATCGACGAGCAAAGGCTGACCGCGGAAGGTCTCACACCGGCCGGCCTCGACCGGGTGCTCGCGGAGAGCGACTACGTCTCCGTCCACACGCCGCTGACGGAGGAGACGCGCCATCTCATCGGCCGCGACGCGCTCCGGGCGATGAAGGAGACGGCCTTCCTGATCAACGTCTCGCGCGGCCCCATCGTCGACGAGGCTGCGCTGATCGCGGCCCTTGAGGCCGGAGATATCGCCGGGGCGGCGCTCGACGTCTTCGAGACGGAGCCGATCGGCCCCGACAACCCGCTCTGCACGATGCCGAACACGATCCTGACGCCGCACGCGGCGCACTACTCGCCGCTGGCGACGATCCGCGCCCGCACCCAGATCGCGGAAGAGGTCCTCCGCGCCCTCGGCGGTGAGTGGCCCCTCAACATCGCCAACCCCGCCGTGAAACAGAAGTCGCGGCTGGGCTTCGCGCCGTAGGGGGCGGTGCTCCGGTTGCCCTCAGTGCGGCAAACCGCGCCCATCGTAGAGCAGATCGCCATGATCGACGGCCGCCGGCCCGTCACGTAGCAGTTTGGCGCAGCGGTCCGCGATAGCGCGCATCTTCTCCAGGCGGGCCTCTGCGCCCCGTCGGCGCCGCTCGCGCTCCAGGCGCTCCTGAAGCGCGAGCGTGACCGCGCCGGTCAGGGTCTCGCCGGTAAGGCTCGCTAGTTCACCTGCCAGCCGGCGCGTCTCTTCGTTCTTGATGTTCAGACCCACCGTCCTACAGCACGGAGCCGGTCTGGCCGGGGGAGCGGCCCTTGGCGAAGGCGCGGACCATGGCGTCCTGGACGTAGGAGGCGACGAGCGTGCCGTCCTCGGTGAAGACGTCGCCGCGGCCGTAGACGCGGCCCCGCCCCGCGTAGGGCGCTCCTTGGTCGAGCAGGAACCAAGCCCCCGCCGGAACGGGATCGTGGAAGGTGACCGTGTGGCTGTTCACCCCGGTAGAAATCTCGGTGTGGGCCTGCTCGGGCCGGAGGTCGTGGGGCCGCATGGCGGCGCTGATGAGGTGGAAGTTCGTCACATAGGCCACCAACGCCTGGTTGATGGCGTTGTCGTCGGGGGCGCCGGAGAAGCGCACCCACATCGGGTACTCGGGCGGGCCCTTGTCGCCGGGGGCGAACGGGTCGGCTCCGGCGACGGTGCCGAGGTCCCACGCGCCCTTCACGTCGAGCTTGGTGTCGGCGTGGTCCGGGCCGTCCATCACCGGCATCTCCCGCGCGTGCCGGATGAGGTCGGGGTCGGGGACCGTCAACATCACGACGCCCTTGGAGATGGGGCGGCCCTTCTGCTCGAAGGTGATCCCGACGGTGCCGTAGCTGCCGCCGGCGTGGACGGTGTCGAGGATGAGGTAGAGGGGGTCGGCGCCCCAACCGGCGCGGGAGAAGACCATGTGGACGGTCTTGACCTCCTTCTCGGGCTGGCTGCGCGTGGCCGCGACGATCGCTTGGCCCAATAGCTGCCCGCCGCCGATGATGGCGTTGGCGGGGTTCTCTTGGTCGGGCGCGGACTGGCCGTAGTGGTTGATGAGCGGGGCTTCGAACCGGTTGTCGCCGAGCGGCTTGACGTCGAAGCCGTGCAGCAGGTCGCTGAGTTGCAGCATGAAGGTCTCCTTGACTCTGACGAGCGGCGGGCGGGCGGCTTGTTTGCGCCTATCTTACCCGCGCCGCCTCTGAGGGCAAGGTGGGGTCAGGGCGAGTAAGGAGGCGATCCGGCCCGAAGATGCGGGCGGCGGAAGGTGGTGCCGAGGGCGCGACTCGAACGCGCACGGGCGTGAAGCCCACTACCCCCTCAAGATAGCGTGTCTACCTATTCCACCACCTCGGCGTAAAGGAAAGCTGCGGGGCGAATGGGGCGCGTGCGCCCCGGTGAGGGTGTGCTCCAAGGAGCCTTTCCATGATATGGGGCGCTTGAAACGCCTGTCAACGGCGTTGGGACGCCGCTGTTCCGCGCCGGCGAACCTCCCGCTCGGGCCGCGCCGGCTACAGAATCTGCGACAGGAACAGCTTGGTGCGGTCGCTCTTGGGGTTGTTGAAGATGTCGTTGGGCGGGCCGTCCTCGACGATGATGCCCTCGTCGAACATCATCATGCGGTCGGCCACTTCCCTGGCGAAGCCGAGCTCGTGGGAGACCACGATCATGGTCATGCCGGAGGCGGCCAGCTCGCGCATCACGTCGAGGACCTCCTTGATCATTTCGGGGTCGAGCGCGGAGGTCGGCTCGTCGAAGAGCATGATGTTCGGCTGCATGGCGAGGGCGCGGGCGATCGCCACCCGTTGCTGCTGCCCGCCGGAAATCTCGGCGGGGTACTTATCGGCCTGCTCAGGAATACCGACCCGCTCCAGGAGCTCCATGGCGACGTTCCTCGCCTCTTGGGCCGGCAGGTGCCGCACCTTCATCGGCGCCAGGGTGATGTTTTGCAGCACCGACAGATGGGGGAAGAGGTTGAACGACTGGAAGACCATGCCCACGTCGCGGCGGATGGCGTCGACGTTGCGGATGTCCTGCGTCATCTCGATGCCGTCGACGATGATGTCGCCGCGCTGGTGTTCCTCCAACCGGTTGATGGTGCGGATGAACGTCGACTTGCCCGACCCGGACGGGCCGAAGACGACGACGACCTCGCCGCGCTTGATGGTGGTCGTGATGCCTCGTAGGACATGGAACTCGCCGAACCACTTGTGGACGTCGCGGCAGACGATCATGTCGTCCGCGCCTACCGTCGGTTTGTTCTCTACCGTTGCTTCGTTCGTGGCCATGCCGGCCCCCTAACTGTGGTGCTAGCGCACACCGACTCCGAGATGCCGCTCGACGCGTCTGCTCACGTACGACATGGTGTAGGTGAAGATCCAGAACAGCAGCGCGAGGAAAATGAACAGCTCCTGCGCGCTGGCCAGGAACTCCGTGTTGCCCTGGATGAAGGCCCGGCTGATTTCCACCACGTCGAGCATACCGATGATGTAGATCAGACTGGTGTCTTTGAACAGCGAGATGAACTGCCCCACGATGGCGGGGATGACATTGCGAATCGCCTGGGGCAGCGAGATATTCAACATCGTCTGCCAGGCGGGGAGGCCCAGCGCGCGCGCCGCCTCTGCCTGGCCCGCGTGCAGGGCTTGGAGCCCGCCGCGTACGTTCTCGGCCATGTATGCCGAGCTGAACAAGATGATCACGATGGCCGCCCGGATCAGCGCGTCCGGCACGGCGTCGTGTGGGAAGGCCAACGGCACCAGCACCTGCGACATGAACAGGAGCGTGATCAGCGGGACGCCTCGGAAGATCTCGATGAAGACCACGCACAGCAGCTTGACGACCGGCAGGTTGCTCCGGCGCCCCAGCGCGAGCGCGATGCCGATGGGCAGGCTGAGCGCGATGCCGGCAACCGCAAGCAGCAGATTCAGCGACAGCCCGCCCCAGTTGGCGACCGCGACGGGTTGGAATCCGGGTATCTCCTCGATGCCCAGCAGCAGGATCACGGTGATCACGAAGATCGCCACGGTCAAGGTGCTGATCCAAGGGATCATCCCGGGCGGCTTGCTTCTGGCGAGGGCCCAACACCACACGCCTACCACGAGGAGGCACGCGTCCAGCAGCAGGCGCACGTCTATGACTATGCGGTCCAAGCGCCCGAAGCTGTAAAGGAAGAAGGCCAGCACCACAAAGACACCCGCCGCCGTCAGAGCGACGCCCTTGGTGCTGGGCAATTCGGCGGTCCACCACACGCCTAGCGCGAGGAGGCTGGCCGCCAGCAGGACCGCCGCCAACAGGGTGGTGACGTCCAGGCCCAGGTACTCGTAGCTATAGATGAAGAAGGCCAGCAGCACAAAGGTCCCCGCCACCATCAGAGCGCCGCGCATGGCCGTGGGCGATTTGGAGATGGCCCACCCCACGCCCACCGCCGGCAGGTTCGCCGCCAGGAGCAGGCGCACGTCCATGCCCATGCGCTCGAAGCTGTAGGGGAGGAAGGCCAGCAGCAGGAGGACTCCCGACGCCAGCAGGGCGAGGCGCTTGGCCGTGGGCGACCCGGCGATGCCCCACGCCATCCCCAGCAGCATGCTGACCAACAGAAGGGAGACCTGCGGCCTCCAGAAGCAGTCGTTGCCGGGGCAGGCCGCATCGGTGTTGTACGGGCCCATGAACATCAGCCCGCCCAGCGTCGATATGACCCTCCAATCGGCGTCCACGAATATCCAGCGCAGCCCGAACCAGAGGGCCAGCACCATCACCGCGGCGGAGATGATGGTCAGCGCCGAATTGAACCGGTTGCTGAACAGGTTCGCGAGGACCCATCCCAGTATCCCCACCTCGGTGCGGGGCGGCGGGAGGACCGGCGCCGGTGTTGGCTGTGGTGCGGTTGTCATGGCTTGGTGCGGTGTTCTTGCGGCGTACTACTTCTGCGTGAAGGCGATGTATTGGTTGTAGAGATTGCCAACAAGCGAATAGGTCAGACTGATCGCAAGGTAGATGATCATGATCAGGATGAAGATGGAGATCGCCGGGGCGGTCTGCGTCATGGTCTTGGCGACGTTGGTCAGGTCGGCGTAGCCGATCGCCCCGGCGAGGCTGCTGTTCTTGGTGAGGTTGAGGTACTGGCTGATCGTGGGCGGCACGATGACGCGCAGCGCCTGCGGAAAAATCACGAACCGCAGCGAGTTCGAAGGCGTCAGCCCCAGGGCCCGGCCGGCCTCGACCTGTCCGCGGCGCACCGATTGAATGCCCGCACGCACAATTTCGGCGATGAAGGCCGACGTGTAGATCACCAGTCCCGCCAGCAGCGCCAACAGCGCCCCCGGCGCGCTGATTCCGCCCTGGATCCGCCCGAAGTCGCCCTGCGGCGCCGGAGTCGAGACTACGAACGGCGCCTCGCCCGCGATCGCACCTATGACTACCCAGGCGACCGCGCCGACGCCCACGATGGCGGCGAGGGCTGAGATTATCGGGTAGGACGGCTTGCCGGTGAGGTCTTCCCTACGCGACAGCAGGCGGTGAGCAATCACTCCCAGCACAAGGCCGCCGGCAGCGACTGCCAGCCACGCGGCTGCCGTGCCGCCATCGGAGGCCGACGGTCCGGGGGCCGAGATGCCCGCGTTGTTGACGTACAGCCAGTCCCCGATCACGTATCCGTCCCGGACTTGGGGCAGGGCCAGGATGATGTAAAACCAGAAGAAGAGCTGCACCAGCAGCGGTACGTTTCGGAAGAACTCGACGTAGCTCAGGGCGATCCTCGAGACGAGCCAGTTCCCCGATAGGCGCGCGACGCCCACCGCGATGCCCACGATGCTGGCCAGGATGACGCCGATGATGGAGACGAAGACCGTGTTCGTGGCCGCAACGACGATGGCGTAGCCAAAGGAGTCGGACGGTTCGTACGGGAGGAAGGCCTGGCCGATGGGCGTGAGGTACTCACGGTCCAGGAAGTCGAATCCAAAGGGGATGTTCCGTTCCGAAATGGCGTGTTCGATGTTGGCGAAGAACCAGATGACCAGCCCCACCACCAAGACGGCGGACACGATCTGCAGCGCCGCCCGGAGGACCTTGGCGTGCCGCCAGACCGGAATGCCCTCATACGTAAGCTGTCGTGGTATCGACGCCATGTGAGCCTTACAGAATGAAAGGGGCGACCGACACTTGGCCGGCCGCCCCTTTATTCATCCGTTCTTGATTCCCTGCCTCAAGTGAGCATGGAACAACACTACCGCAACGGTGCGGCGTAAATCTGTCCGCCCTTGGGGCAATCGGAGCACGGCGCGTCCGCCCAGAGGGCGTTCCGACCGTTCTCTCTGGGAAGGTCGATCCCGCCGGGGCCCAGGTTCCGTTCGTAGATCTCGCCGTAGTTGCCCACGGCGCGGATCACGGTCTGCGCCACGTTCTGGTCGAGGCCGAGGGTCTCTTGGCCGAACGAGCCGACGTGACCAAGGAGACGGTCAACCTTGGTGTTTCCGGTCGCGGAGGCGGCCACGTTGCCGGAGGAGACATCGAAGGCCTCACCGTAGATGAGGATCGCCATCACCGTCTTGACGAGGTCGAACCACTGGTCGTCGCCGTGCGGGACCACCGGGCCGAGCGGCTCTTCCGAGATCGTCTCGGGCAGAATCGTGTGGTCGGCGCGGTTCTGGAGCGCGGTGCCGAGCGCAGCTAACTGCGAGCGGTCGTTGGTGAAGGCGTCGCACTGGCCGCTTTCGTAAGCCGCCACCACCGCGTCGGTGTCCTCGAAGGTGAGTGCTTGGATGCCCAGGCCGTTCTGCGTGGAGAAGTCCTGCAGGTTCAACTCCGTCGTCGTGCCCTGCGTGACGCAGACGGTCGTGCCGCCCAGGTCAAGCGCGCTGGCCACGTCCGGGTTCTGCACCGTGTTCACCATGAAGCCCTGGCCGTCGTAGAACATCGTCTGGGCGTAGTTGCCCCACTGGGAGTCCCTCGACGTCGTCCAGGTGACGGTCCGGACGAGCATGTCGACTTCGCCGGACTGGATCGTCGGGCCGCGCTCGGCGGCGGTGATCAGCCGGATCTCAATCTTGTTGGGGTCGCCCAGCACGGCAGCGGCCAATGCCCGGCAGAGGTCGATGTCGAATCCCACGTTGTTACCGGCGGAGTCCAGATAGCCGTAGCCCGGGACGTCGTTCCGGCTGGCGCAGATGACCTTGTCGCGGTCCCGTACCTCTTGGAGCCTACCGCCCGTTTCCTCTTCCTCTCCACCGTTGCACGCAGCTAGTGCCACGGCGGCCAGCGCGAGGATGAGCAGTGCTCCTAACGCATAGATCTTGGTTCTCATTCCGGCCCCCCTTGAAGTGTTGGAGTGGAGACTATCCGTACGCGTGCGAGAATACTTGTTTGGATAGCCGTGGTCAATGTTACTTGACACACGCAAATGAGATTCATTCGTTGCAAGAGATGGCCTGATTTAGCTACATGAATGTGCCGCGGCTAGCCCGGTATCTTGCGCGTGACCGACATGCCGAGCATGCAGGACGCCCCGATCGATTGCAGGCCGCCGAGACCTCCCGCGCAGATGATGAGGATGCGGCGCGCGTTCAAGGTAATCGGGACGTTCTCGCCGTCCCACTCGATCCCCATCTCGTTCATGCGTTGACGGGCGGCCTCCCGGCGGTAGGGCGGATGAAAGTGCATCGGCACCCGCGCATTCTGGTGAATGTACCGCCGCAGCTCCTCCTTGTCGGGAATCACCTCCGCGACCATCTTGGCGATGACCGGACTCATGACGAGGACGTTCTCGAAGCCCTCGGGCAACTGCTCGGTCGCCGCGTGGCCGCTGACGGCCATGCCGAACGTGACGTGGTGCAGCACCTGCTCGCTCTCCGGGCTCATCTCGGTGATCGGCCACATCCCGTTGATCGGGATGATGGTCACGGTGCTGTCCGTCGGCTCGAACCCGCGGTCGACGTGGAAGGGCTGCCAGGGCGACTCCTCCTCGTGCTCGCCGAAGCAGGCCGAGGTGAACTTCCCCGGCCAGCCGAGCGGCGCCTTGTCGACGTCGCCGTGCGTGGCCCCGCCGACGTTGATGAGCACCAGCCGCAGCGCCCGTCCGATGGTCGCGTTCGCCTGCGAGCCCGGCCCGAAGCAGCCGGTGTCGTAGTTGATGCCGATCTCGTTGCGGATGGGGCCGTTGAACAGGATCATCGGCCCCACAGGGTTCGTCGTCGTCTGGATGCCGTGCGCGTTCATCTTCGGGTCCATGAACGCGTCGACGGTGGCGATGAGGGCCGGCATGTAGCTCGGCTCGCACCCCGCCATCACGGCGTTGATGGCGATCTTCTCGACGCTGGCCGGAGCGTTCAGCGGGGCCATCTCGCCGACCACGTGCGCCGCGTCGAAGCCGCTCGCGTCGATCATCGCCGCGACCCGCTCCTCCGTCGGTGGGACGACGGGCAGCCCGTCGGTCATCCGCCGCTGGCGCAGGTAGGCGGTGACCGCCTCCGGGCCGCCTTCTACTTCGACGCGCGTCGCCTGCTTCGCCATGACAACGGACTCCCTACGACGCTTGCCCCCGGCGCGGCCCTACGGCCGGACCCAGGGCCATACGATCTTCCCCTCCTGCAGCGGCGATGGGTTCTCCACGCCGGTGAGGAGCTGTGACGGCACGATACCGCCAAGCTCCTCCTGCGTCCACTGCCCGCCTTCCTTGTAGGCCGACGCGCCCATGCTCCACCGCTGATAGACGCCGATCGTGCCAGCGCCGGCGGAGAAGACCTGGCCGTTGACGTCGTGGGCGGCGTCGCTTGCGAGATAGGCGACGATCGGCGCGACCTCGCTGGGGTCGCGCGAGCCGCGGAGCGCGCCCCGCAGGCGCGGCGGCAGCTTGATGCGGTACTTCTTCAGCCAATCGACCCCGGCCTCGCGCATCCGAGACGTCGCCGAGGGGCAGAGGACGTTCACGCGGATGCCGTAGACGCCGAGCTCGAGGCAGAGGGTGTTGCTGAAGCCGATGATGCCGCCCTTCGCGGCGGTGTAGTTCGAGACGCCCGCGCCGCCCTCAATCGCCATGCCGGAGGCGACGTTGATGATGCTCCCGCTCCGCTGCTCGATCATGTGCGGCGCGGCGGCCTTGACGGTGCAGAACGTCCCCTTCAGGTGGGTCTGGACGACGGCGTCGAAGTCCTCCTCCGGCATGTCCCAGACCATGTTGACGCGGGTGTTCCCCGCGTTGTTGACCAGGCAGTCGATGCGGCCGAAGGAGTCGATGGCGGCCCCGACGATGTTGCGGGCGCCCTCCATCGTGGCGACGCTGTCGTAGACGGCCACGGCCTCGCCGCCGGCGCCGCGGATGAGCGCGACGGTCTCGTCGGCCATGGCGGGGCTGCCGCCCTCGCCGCTCGGCGGCGCGCCGAGGTCGTTGACCACGACCTTCGCGCCCTCGGCGGCCATGAGCAGGGCCACGGCGCGCCCGATCCCGCCTCCGGAACCGGTGACCACCGCGACCTTCCCCTTCAGGGTCTCGCCCACGCGCCCTCCTTGGCCCTTCCGGGCCGCCGCCATGCTAGGTGTGGCCTCGACGCGGTGTCAACCGCGGGGCATGGTTCGTTGACACTCGAAGACGCAACGGCTCACAATAGGCCGTTCTTGAAGTCAACGCACCGGGTGGACGGGCCCGCGGGGCCCGCCGGCCGCGCAGGAGGAGCCGATGGCGGACCGATTCTACAAGGTCATTTCCGGGGACGGGCATGTGGAGACGCCGCCCGAAACGTGGGTCAAGTATGTGCCGGAGAAGTGGCGCGACCGCGCGCCGCGCCTGATCCATCTCCCCGACGGCGGCGAGGGATGGGTCGTCGAGGGCAGCCCCTCCTTCATAACGGCCAGAACATCATCGCCGGCAAGCCGATCCGGTTCCGCGGCATGTCCTATTACAACGAGGACGGCTCCGCCGCCACCGGCGCGGGCTCCGCCGAGCAGCGCCTCCGCGAGCAGGACCAGGACGGGATCGACGCCGAGGTGCTCTTCCCGCCCGTCTTCGCCTCGCGCTTCCTCGAGGGTATCGCCGACCCCGAGGTCTACCTCTCGATGATCCAGGCGTACAACACCTTCCTCGCCCAGGACTTCAACGCCGTGGCTCCCGACCGGCTCATCGGCAACGCGGTGATACCCGTCTCGGGCATCAAGCATGCCGTGGCGGAGCTGAAGCGGGTGAAGGAGCTCGGCATCCGGTCGGTCGCCTTCTACCAGTTCCCCAACGGCACCGGCTCGCCGGCCGACGAGGACGACGAGTTTTGGGAGACGGCGCTGGACATCGACATGAAGCTGTCGCCGCACTTCGGCTTCGGCGACATCCGCGCGCCGATGGGCGGCGCGGGCCGCGGCACGGGGAGCCAGCCCTTCGCCAGCGCCCTCTGCCAGCGGGCGGGGTCGCACGCCCCGGTCTACTGCATGTCGCAGCTCATCGCCGCCGGCGTCCTCGACCGCTACCCCGGCCTCGAGATGTACTTCGCCGAGACCAACGCGAGCTGGCTGCCCTTCAGCCTCTTCTTCATGGACGACAACTACCAGCTGTTCAAGGACTGGTTCGGCGTCACGCTGCAGATGAAGCCGAGCGAGTACGTGAGAAAGCACTTCTACTTCGGCATCGTCCGCGACCCGATCATCTTCCAGATGCAGCACCTGATCCCGTGGGACCGCATCATGTGGGGCTCCGACTTCCCCCACTCCGTCGGCTCGTTCCCCAAGAGCGCCGAGTTCTTCGACACCGCGATGGCCGACGTCTCCGACGACCTGCGGCGCAAGATCCTGCTCGAAGTTCCCGCCGAGTTCTTCGACCTCGACCTGACCAAGCCGATCACCGCGACGCCGAGCTAGGCGGAGGAGGCCGGGATGGGCCGCAAGTATCGAGTGATTTCGGCCGACGGGCACGTCGAGACGCCGCCCGACACGTTCGTGAAATACGTGCCGGAGCGGTGGCGCGACCGGGCTCCGCGCCTCCTGCCGCTCTCCGAGGGCGGCGAGGGCTGGGTCATCGAGGGGATGCCGCTGCTGCACAACGGGCAGAACATCACCGCGGGCAAACCGATCAAGTTCCGCAACGACACCTACTTCGCCGAAGACGGGAGTCCGGCCACCGGCGCCGGTCCCGCCGAGCAGCGCCTGCGCGAGCAGGACCGGGACGGCATCGACTGCGAGGTGCTCTTTCCGCCGGTCTTCGCGAGCAGGTTCCTCACCGGCGTCGCCGACCGCGACGCCTACCTCTCGATGGTGCAGGCCTACAACACCTTTTTGGCCGAGGACTACTGCGCCGTGGCCCCCGACCGGCTCATCGGCAACGGCGTCGTGCCGGTGAAGGGCTTCGATCAGGCGGTGCTCGAGCTGAAGCGCTGCGGCGAGATCGGGATCAAGAGCGTCTCGCTCCAGCAGTTCCCCAACGGCGGCGGGGCGCCCGAGCCGGAGGATGACGAGTTCTGGGAGACGGCCCTCGACATCGGCATGCGGATCTCGCCGCACGGCAACTTCGGCTATCCCGCTCCTCCCGAGTACGGCGGCGGCGCGGGGACGGGGTCGCTGGCCTACGCCGTTTCGCTCACGCAGCGCACCGGCGGGTTCCGCCCCCTCTACTGCATCGCGCAGTTGATCGCCTCCGGCGTCTTCGACCGCTTCCCCGACATCCGCTTCTACTTCGCGGAGACGAACGCGAGCTGGCTGTCGAGCCTGGTCTGGTTCATGGATGACAACTACCGCATCTTCAAGCACTGGTACGGCCCGCTCGCCATGAAGCCGAGCGAGTACATCTTCAAGCACTGCCGCTTCAGCTTCATCCGCGACCCGCTCGCGCTGAAGCTGCGCGACTTCGTGCCCGTCGACATCCTGATGTGGGGCTCCGACTTCCCGCACTCCGTGGGCTCCTTCCCCAACTCGCAGGAGTGGATCGACCAGATCTTCGCGGGTGAAAGCGAGGCGGTGAAGCGCCGCATCCTCCTCGAAAACCCTTGCGAGTTCTTCGGCCTCGACCCCGAGGCCGACATCACCCCCACGCCGGGAGTCACCGCCGCCGCCTAAGCCGACCGTTTTCGATTGACAGCCCCAAGGGGCGCCACTACAGTTGCAGACAGATTTATCGGCCGCGCGCGGAGCGCTCCGACGCCGGCCAAGGAGTTGCTCATGGCCCCGACCGGACGAAGCTACGAAGTCATCTCGGCCGATTCCCACGTGGTGGAACCCCCCAACCTGTGGGAGGACTGGCTGCCCAAGAAATACCTCGACTACGCCCCCAAGCTCGTCAAAGACGATGACGGCGGCGACGCGTGGGTCTACCAGGAAGGGATGGCGCCCGCGCCGCTCGGACTGGTCGCCTGTGTCGGCATCGACAAGGAGGACATGAGGTGGACGGGCCTCAGCTACGGCGACAACGTCCACCCCTCCGTCTATGACGGCAAGGCGCGCCTTGAGGTGCTCGACACCGACGGCGTCGACGCCGAGTTCCTCTATCCGCCGCAGCGCGCCGTCGGCTGCTTCATGAAGAACCCCGACTCCGAGATTCACCTCGCCGGCCTCGACGCCTACAACCGCTGGCTCAGCGAGGGCTTCTGCGCCGCCGACCCCGACCGCCTCTTCGGCGTCTACCAGATCCCCAATCTGGGCGTGGAGACCGCCGTCGCCGAGCTCAAGAAAGCCAAGGACATGGGCTATCGCGGCGCCGTCATCGGCATGTGGCCCACCGGCAACCAGCAGCTCACCGGCGAGGACGACCCGTTCTGGGCCGCGGCGGAAGAGCTGGAAATGCCGATCTCGATCCACTTCCGGCTCGCCTCACAGGGCGCTGGCCACATCGCCTCCAAGGGCGGCGCGCTGGCGACGGGCGCGGTGGCCGGCATCGCCGACTTCCCGGTGCTGATGGTCGACCTCATCTTCGACGGCGTCTTCGACCGCTTCCCCGACCTGAAGATGGTCGGCGTGGAGGTCGGCGTCGGCTGGATTCCCCACGCCGCCGAGATGATGGACGACCGGTACTGGCGGAACCGCGGCCACGCCAAGTGGGGCCTGAAGAAGCTCCCCAGCGAGTACGTCAAGGACAACTGGCTCGCGACCTTCATCGTCGACCGCATCGGCGTTGAGATGCGCCACGCCGTCGGCCTGAAGAACATGTCGTGGTCGACCGACTTCCCCCACCACGGCAACGACTACCCGTACTCGCGCCAGACCATCGAGCAACACTTCGTCAACGTCCCCGAGGCGGAGAAGCGCCGCATCGTCTGCGACAACGCGGCGGAGCTCTACGGCCTGGTGTAGCGGAAGCCCGAGAACGCGACCACAGAGGGCCTCCCCAATTGGGGAGGCCCATTACTTTCCATAAGGAGAAGCAGGAATGTCCAGGACGGAAGGCATCTATCTCACCCACTCGCGCTTGCTCAATCCGAAGAAGGCGGCGGAATGGGACGAGTGGTACGACACCATTCACCTCCCCGACATCGTCGGCTCCGGCTCCGCCTGGCGCGCCACCCGCTGGCAGCGGCAGGACGCCGGGCACTCAGGTTGGACGAACGTCAACATGTATGAGGTCGAGGGGCCCGACATCGTGGCGAACCAGAAGAAGGCGTCGGCGCACGCGCCGAGGTGGCGCGCCGAGGGCCGCCACTTCCTCGACTACGCCCTCATGGGCCTCGACTTCTTCGAGCCCCACGGCAAGTGGACGGGCATCGCCGACCCCTCCCCCGACCTCACCGCCCGCCTCTACGTGCGCACCCTCTGCGGCGACCGCGCCCGCGAGGACGAGTGGAGCCAGTGGTACGACGACGTCCACATTCCCGACATCCTGGGGATCGACGGCTTTGCCGCGGCGACGCGGTGGAAGCTGGTCACCCCGACGCCCTTCGGCTCGAACTTCCTGGCGATCTACGACGTGCACGGCGACGTCGAAGCGGCGCAGGGGAACCTCGCCGCCGCAGTCCCCGGTCTCTTCAAGAGCGGCCACATGCACCCGCAGAACGCCCTAGCCGAAATGGTCTGGCTCCTTCCCATGGGGAAGTACGCCGGCGTCGGCTACACCGCCGGTTCCTAGCATGGGCCGAACGCAAGGCATCTACCTCACCTACTCGCGCCTGCTCAACCCCGAGCGAGCCGCCGAGTGGGAGGAGTGGTACGACACCGTCCACCTGCCCGACATCGTCGGCTGCGGCTCGGCATGGCGCGCCACCCGCTGGCGGCGGCAGGGCGCCGGGGCCGACGGCTGGACGAACGCGAACATCTATGAGATCGAGGGCCCCGACATCGCCGCGAACCAGAAGAAGGCGTCGGCGTCCGCGCCGGGGTGGCGGGCCCAAGGGCGGCACTTCTCCGACCACGCCCTCATGGACCTCAAGCTCTTCGAGCCCGTGGGACGGTGGACGGGCCTCGCCGACCCTTCGCCCGACCTCACCGCCCGCCGCTACGTCCTGAGCTTCTGCGCCGACCGCGCCTTCGAAGATGAGTGGAACGCGTGGTACGACGACGTCCACATCCCCGACGTGCTGGCGCTCGACGGCTTCGCCGGGGCGACGCGCTGGAAGCTCGTGACGCGGCCTGCCTACGGCGCCAACTACCTTGCCCTCTACGACGTGCACGGCGACCTCGAAACCGCCCAGGCCGCACTCGCCGCGGCGATGCCGGCATTCATCGAAGGCGGGCGGCTACACCCCAAGCTCGCCCTGGCCGAGCGGGACTGGCTCATCCCCACGGGGCAATGGGCCGGCGTCGGCTACACCGCGGGCGCCGAGACCGGCGTTTAGCCCCGGCCTTTTCCTCCCGAACCCTCCGCGACCTCTTCCCTGTCCGCTTCGTGGATGGGCGGCGGCGCCGGTTTGACCAGCGAGAGGATGGCGCCCACGACCAGCACCGCCGCCGCGGCGCGCATGGCCATGCGCAGGCCGTCCACGAACCCAGCGATAAGCGCGGGGCTGGCGGCGACGTCGGGGTCGCGCAGCGGGCCGAGGTCGGGTTCCACGCCGAGGGAGCGGATGCCCACCGCGAGGAGCGCCGCCGCCATCGCCACCCCGGTGATCTGCCCCAGGTTGCGCACCAGCGTCAGGAAAGCGGACGCGACGCCGTAACGGCTGGCCTCGACGGCGGCGAGCACCGAGCTGGTGTTCGGGGGATAGAAGAGCCCCATGCCGAGGCCGAGGCTGGCCGCCGCGAGGCTCGCCACGTAGAAGGGCGTCTCCGTCCCCGCGAACGAGAAGCCGACGAGACCGGCGGCGACGATGATGGCGCCGGCCGTCGATGGAATCCGTGGGCCGATCTTGTCGGAGAGCCTGCCCGCTACCGGCCCCGCGATTGCGAGAAGGAAGGCCGTCGGCGTCATGATGAGCGCCGCCTCACGGGGCCGGTAGTCCAGCACGCCCTGAAGGTAGAACGGCGTGATCATGACGTAGGTCGATGCCGCGGTGAAAACCAGCCATCCGGCGATCCCGCCCAGGGTGAAGGCCGCCCGCCGGAAGAGCCTGAGGTCGATCATGGGCTGCTCGGCCCGCAGCTCCGCCACGATGAAGAGGCCGAGGGAGAGGACCGCCGCCGCGGCGAAGGTCAGCACGAAGGGCGACGTCCATCCGACCTCGCTTCCCCGGCTGAAGACCAGCAGGATGCTCACCAGGGCGGTCGACGACGTCACCACGCCGGCCCAGTCCGTCTTGCCGCCCTGAGCGCTCGGCGTCCCGATGGCCGACTCCCGCAACGTGAAGACCGCGAAGAGCCCGCCGATCGGGGCCAGGACCGTGTTCACCAGGAAGACGGAGCGCCAGTCGAAGGCGTCGACGAGCACGCCGCCGATGGGCGGCCCCGTCACCGCCCCCAGCGCCACGACCGTGGATATGAGGCCCAGCGCGCGGCCGCGCTCCTGGGGCGGGAAGACGGCCACCGAGATCGCCATGCTCAGGCCCTGCACCGCCGCGGCCCCCACGGCCTGGATGGCCCGCGCTCCGAACAGCCAGGGCAGACTCGGCGCGGCGGCGGCGAGCGCGGCCCCGCCGCCCAGCAGCAGAAAGCCGAGGACATAGAGCTTCTTCCGCCCCAGGCGGTCGGAGGCGCTGCCGATGGGCAGCAGGACGGCGGAGATGATCACCAGGTAGATCAGCACGATCCACTGCACGGAGGTCAGGCTGGCGTCGAAGTGCGCCGTGATCGTGGGCAGCGCGATGTTGACGATGCCCATGTCGATCACCGTCGAATAGACGCCCATCGCCGCCGCGGCGAGGACGATCCACTTGTAGTTCGGCGAGCCGGTGTCGATGCGCATGCGGTCTACGTGTCAGGTTCGGCGGGCGTGGGAGGCGCGCCCCGCGGGCGCGGGCGCGCCTGACGGCGCGCGCCCTCTCTCAAATCTCCCCCAGAGGGGGAGAGGCCGGAAGGGCGGGCGATTCGCGAATCGCCCCTACAGGGGAGGGGAGAAGACCTCGCCCGCACCCCTGGGCGACCACGAGGGTCGCGCCTCCATGGATGATTCGCCGGCCCCGTCGGAGGTTGTGCAAAGGCCTCCAGCGGGAGAAGGGGAAGACCGGCGCGCGCCAAGCCGCTACACGGCCCGGAAGACGGGGATGGTGTGCTCGCCGTCGAGGTCCTGGAAGTCGACCTGGACGGGCATGCCCTGGACGATGGCGTGCGGGTCCACGCCCAGGACGTTCGAGTAGAGGCGCGGGCCTTCGTCCAGCTCGATGATGGCGACGGCGTAGGGGGGCTCGAACGCGGGGTGGTAGGCCCGCGTCATCACGATCCAGGTGAAGACCGTGCCGCGGCCGTTCACGGGAAGCCACTCGTGGCCGGTGGCGGTGCACTTGGGGCAGGTCGCGCCCGGCGGGAAGCGGAAGGCGCCGCACTCCGTGCACTTGGGAAGGCGCAGCTCGCGCTCGCGGCAGTAGGCGTAGAAGGGGTCGAGGTCGGGGTTGGGAGCGGGAACGGGGCGCGTCGGATTCGTGGTCATATCGCGTTACTCGGCCCGCCGTCTAGTTGCTCGGCGCGTCGGTCAGGACGGCGGTGAGGTGGTGCTGGATGATGCCGCCGTTGCCTCCGACCAGCGCCACGCGGCAGCCGGGGACCTGTCCGCCGCCGGCGTCGCCCCGCACCTGCCGGACGCCCTCGGTGAGCGACGTCCAGCCGTGGAGGTAGACCTCCGACAGCAGTCCGCCGCTGGTGTTCGTCGGCGTCGAGCCGCCGGGCCCCAGGTGGCCCTCCGCCGCGTAGGGGCCGCCCTCGCCCTTCTCGCAGAAGCCGTAGTCCTCGATGGTGATCAGCGTGGTGATGGTGAAGCAGTCGTAGAACTCGGTGACGTCGACGTCGGCGAGAGAGAGGCCCGCTTCCGCCAGCGCCTTGGGCCCGGCGATCTTGGCGGGCGAGGTCGTCAGGTCGTCGCGGTTGAGGAGGTCGCCCGGCCAGTGCCCCTGGCCCATGCCGGAGACGTAGACCGGCTTCCGGCGCATCGCCTTCGCCCGCTCCTCGGTGGTCACGATGATCGCCCGCCCGCCGTCGCTCACCAGGCAGCAGTCGTAGATGCGGAAGGGCTCGGCGATGAAGCGCCCGTCGAGGTAGTCCTCCATCGACAGCGGCCGGTCGCGCATGGTGGCGATGGGGTTCCGGAGCGCCCACTCGCGCGTCGAGATCGCGATATGGCCCAGGTGCTCCTCGGTGGTGCCGTAGGCGTTCATGTGGGCGCGGGCGACGAGGGCGTAGCTCGCCGGTGCGCCGAACATGCCGTAGACGCCGGCGATGGGGTCGGCCATGTTCTTCCCCGGCGCCGCCCCGCCGTGCGGGTTCGACAGGTGCGAGTTTCCGTAGGCGATGAGTATCGTCTGCGCCATGCCGGACTCAATCGCGTGGACGGCCTGGTGGAGCAGCGTCATCGCGCCGTTTCCCCACGGCAGGCCGATCCCCTCGAAGCCCGGCTCGATGCCCAGCCCCTGCGTGATCTGGCCGGGGAAGACGTCGCCGCTGATCTGCGTCATCACCCCGTCGATGTCGTTGGGGGTCAGGCCGGCGTCGTTCAGCGCGGCTTGGGCCGCGTCGAGGGCGAAGCCCAGGTAGGTGCGCCCCGGCACGCGCCCCTGCTCGGTATAGCCGACCCCGGCGATGCATGCCCGCTGCGTCATGCCGCCCTCCCGTTCGCGATCCGCCTCATCTTATCGGACGCCGTTCTCCAAGCCAACGCCGACAGGGAGCGTCACGCGGGCCTTGCGAGAGACGTGACCGCTCCCCATGATGCGCCCGAACCACCGACCCTTGGAGCGCGATACCATCATGCCTGCCAGCCTCACCGCCACGACTGCCGACCCTATGACTGCACCGCACCGCACATCCGACCTCCGTCCTCTCCTCAAGCGCTTTTTCGGCTACGAGGAGTTCCGGCCGGAGCAGGAGGCGATCATCGCCAACGCGCTGGCGGGGCGGCATGGGCTCGTGATCATGCCGACGGGCGGGGGCAAGTCGCTGTGCTACCAGCTTCCGGCGATGACGATGGAGGGGCTGACGCTGGTGGTGTCGCCGCTCATCGCGCTGATGAAAGACCAGGTCGACGCGCTGCGGGGCAACGGCGTCCCCGCCGCCTTCATCAACAGCACGATGGACTTCGAGAGGATCGGGCGGGTGCAGCGGGCGGCGCTCGACGGCAAGCTCAAGGTCCTCTACGCCGCGCCTGAGCGGGTGACCACACCCGAGTTCCTGCGGTTTCTGGAGTCGGTGCGCGTCGGACTCATCGCCATCGACGAGGCGCACTGCATCAGCGAATGGGGGCACGACTTCCGGCCCGACTACCGCAACCTCGCCGAGCTGCGGGCGCGCTTCCCCAAGACGCCGGTGATGGCGCTCACGGCGACGGCGACGGAGCGGGTGCGGGACGACATCGTGGCCCAACTGCGGCTCGGCGACTGCCCGCGGTTCATTTCGAGCTTCGACCGCGCCAACCTGACCTACTCGGTGCGTCCGAAACCCAGCAAGCGGCGGGCCTTCGACGCCCTCCTCGGCCTGCTCGCCGAGCGGCGGGGGGAGTCGGCCATCATCTACTGCTTCTCGCGGAAGGAGACGGAAGAGCTTGCCCAGCGGCTGACCGGCGAAGGCCACGCGGCGGTGGCGTACCACGCCGGGCTGGAGCCCGAGGTGCGCCGCCGCGCGCAGGAGCGCTTCATCGAGGGCGACGTGCCTATCGTGGCGGCGACCATCGCCTTCGGCATGGGCATCGACAAGCCGGACATCCGGCTCGTGGCACACTACTCGCTGCCCAAGTCGATCGAGGGCTACTACCAGGAGACGGGCCGGGCCGGCCGCGACGGCAAGCCGAGCGACTGCGTCCTGTTCTTCTCGGAAGGCGACCGGGGCAAGCAGCAGTACTTCATTCACCAGATGGAGGACGGGCCGGTCCGCGACATGGCGGAGCGCCAGTTGGAGCAGGTGGTCGAGTATGGGCGCCTCCGCGCCTGCCGCCGGAAGTACCTGCTGGCGTACTTCGGCGAGGCCATGGAGGGCGAGTCGTGCGGGCGCTGCGATTCGTGCCTGGCGGTCTACCGGCGCGTCGACGTGACCGAGCCGGCGCAGAAGATCCTCTCGGCGGTAATCCGCACCGGGGAGCGCTTCGGCATCTTCTACGTGAACCGGGTGCTGCTGGGCAGCCGCGACAAGCGGATCGGAAGGCTCGGCCACGACCGGCTGAGCGTGTACGGCATCGTCGACGACTACGACCGGAACGGCCTGCGGACCATCGCCGAGATGCTGGTGGAACGCGGTCTGCTGTCCAAGGAAGAAGGCCCGATAGACGTCATACGGGTGACGCCGGAGGGGCGGGCGTGGCTGAGCAGCGGGCAGCGTCTGGAGATGGACGTGCGCGAGGACGAGGCGGCGCCGCGTCCGGCGCGGCGCTCTGAACGAAGCGCCGACGAGAGGAGCACGGAGGGGTACGACGAAGGGCTCTTCCAGTCGCTGCGGGCATTGCGCCGCCGGCTCGCCGAGGAGCAGGGCGTGCCCGCGTTCGTCGTGTTCAACGATGCGACGTTGCGCGGCCTCTCGGCCACGAAGCCCGCGACTCCCGAGGCCATGCTCAAGGTGTCCGGCGTCGGCCCCGCCAAGGCGGAACAGTACGGCGAGGCGTTCCTCGCCGCAATCCGGCAGCACCCCTTAAACCTCTCTCCCTCTGGGAGAGACTGAGAGAGGGCCGGGGCGGGGGGTCTTGCCTCTTCTCCCCGCGGGAGAAGCTTGAGATGAGGGGCCCCGCGCCAACCGCCACAGGCCATCGAGACCTGTCACCTACCGCACCGGCCGCGCGTACCAGCCTCCCCACATCCCCTTGCGGCGGCGGAAGAGCGCGATGAAGAGCGGGTTGGTCCAGACCAGGACCTTCCACAGCGGCCAGGTGTCGAAGCGGCGGGACGACGCCCGCACCCGTGGATTTCGGATGAAGCGGACCGTGCCGCCGGTCCGTTTGGCGAAGCGCTTGAGGCTCCAGTAGAAGTCGACGTCCTCGCCGATCCACGCGGTCTCGTCGTAGCCGCCGACATCGTCGAAGACAGACGCGCGGCAGAACTGCGTGGGGCCTTGGACCATGTCCATGAGCCGCGCCAACAGCCGCCAGGCGCGCAGGTGAAGTCTGACGAGCAAGCGCCGCGGGCGGTACTCCACGTCCACGCCGCCGCCCACGCAGGACGGGTCGTCCATCGCGTCGTGGATGGCCGCGAGGAGCGTGGGCGGCGCGGTGACGTCCGCGTCGACGAAGACGAGCACGTCGCCTTCAGCGTGGCGCGCCCCGGCGTTGCGAGCCCGCGCGATCCCCTGCACGGGCTCGTGCACCACGGTTGCGCCCTTGCTCCGGGCGACGGCGGCGGTGTCGTCGGTGCTGTTGTTGTCGACGACGATCACCTCGAACTCGGCGCCGGAATGGGATCGCAGGTGCGCCGCAGCGGCCTCGAGCGAGTCGAGCGTCGCGCCAATGTAGGCGGCCTCGTTGAAGGCGGGAATGATGATCGAGAGCTTCACCGGCAACACCGTGTCCAGTCTGTTACCCGCGCCTAAAGGATAGAGCACGCCCGCGCTGGACACCCCTCCGGCCCACTCGTAAGCTAACCCGCATGGCGGCTCAGGGTCCGACGGCGACGCTGCTCCTTTCCTGTCCCGACCAGAAGGGTCTGGTTGCCGAGGTCGCCGGTTTCATCTACCGCCACGGCGGCAACATCGTCCACGCCGACCAGCACACCGACACCGAGTTGGGCGTCTTCCTGCAGTGCGTCGAGTGGGAGCTCGAGGGCTTTGGCCTGCCTCGCGACGGCATCGAGCGGGAGTTTGCGGTCCTCGCCGACCGGTTCGGCATGTCGTGGAGCCTGCACTTCTCCGACCACCTGCCGCGCATCGGCCTCATGGTCTCGAAGCAGGCGCACTGCTTCTACGACCTCTTCGCCCGCGTGCGCATGGGAGAGCTGCGCGCCGAAATCCCCATCGTCGTCAGCAACCACCCCGACCTCGGCGAGGCCACGCGCGCATTCGGCGCCGAGTTCGTCCACCTGCCCGTCACGCCTGAGACCAAGGCGGCGCAGGAGGCCGAGGCCTTCGACCGGTTCGAGGCCGCCGGCGCCGACCTCATCGTCCTGGCGCGCTATATGCAGATCTTGACCCCGGCGGCCATCGAGCGCTACCGCCACCGGATCATCAACATCCACCACTCCTTCCTCCCCGCCTTCGCCGGCGCGCGCCCCCGCCACCAGGCCTTCCGGCGCGGCGTCAAGGTCGTCGGGGCCACGGCCCACTACGCCACCGAAGGCCTCGACGAGGGCCCGATCATCGAGCAGGACGTCGTCCGCGTCGGCCACCGCGACTCCGTCGCCGACCTCATCCGCAAGGGCGCCGACCTGGAGAAGGTGGTCCTCGCCCGCGCCGTCGACCTCCACCTCCGCAACCGCGTCCTCACCTACGGCAACAAGACCGCCGTCTTCGCCTAGCCTCGCCTTAAGCCGCTCCTCCTCTGGAGACCTCTTACTAACCGGGGGCACCGAGGCTGAGGTAGCAGGCTCGCGTGGCCTGTGGCGGAGATGAGAGGCCCCCTCATCTCAATCTTCTCCTGGGGGAGAGGGTGGCCCGTGCGATGTGTTAAAATTTTTGGAGCCGAGGCGGCGGCAGTGGCACCTCCCTCCACAAGCTCACCCCTAGAACGGATAGTCCTCACCGGATGATCGTCCCCGGCGACCTGTTCGGCGTCCTCCCTCTCTGGGTCCCGCTCTTCATCATCGGCGGTTTCGGCATCGCGGCCGGCTCCTACGCCATCTACGCCCGCTTCGTGACCCCGGTCCTGCTGGGGAAGCGCGAAGACCCGCGCTTCGACCACCCCCTGCAACGCCTGTGGGGCATGGTGCTCGTCGTCTTCGGCCACCGGCGCGTGCTGATGAGCGTGTCGTGGCGCTGGCGCGACCTCGCCGGCATCGGCCACTTCATCATCTTCTGGGGCTTCATCTCGAAGCTGGTCGGCTACACGCTCTTCCTCATCCTCGACCCCATCAAGCCCACCAACTCGGCCTTCGTGCTCTCGCCCACCGGCCTCGAGGTCTTCTTCTGGTGGCTCGACATTCTCACCGTGCTCGTACTTGCCTCGGTGATCTGGGCGGCGGTGCGGCGTTGGATCGGCCGTCCCAAGCGGCTGGAGGGACTCCAGGGCTACGAGCCGGGGATCATCCTCATGGCGACAGGGTCGCTGATGCTGTTCCACCAGCTGACCCAGATCTCGATCGTCGCGGCGGCGGAGGCGAACACGGCGGCCGTCGCCTACCTCGGTGGGGCGATCACCCCGGAGATCGCCGCCGGGACCCCGATTTCGGGGAGCATCGGCACGGCGCTGGGATCGTCGGGATTCTCCGCCTCTGCGGCCAAGACGCTGCACGGCATCTTCTACTGGGTGCACTTCCTCATCACGGTGAGTTTCTTCGTCTACATCCCGATGTCCAAGCACTTCCACATCATCGCCTCGCCGCTCAACGCCTACTTCCGGAAGCTGACCGCCCGCGGGGCGCTGCGGCCCATCCCCAACATGGAGGAGGCCGAGGTCTGGGGCGCTAAGCACCCCCACGAGTTCACCTGGAAGGAGCTCGTCGACGGCTACGCCTGCGCCGTCTGCGGACGCTGCACCTTCAACTGCCCCGCCAACATCAGCGGCAAGCCGCTCTCGCCGATGGACCTCGTCGAGGGGGTGAAGCACAACCTGCTCGAGGTCGCCCCCGCCGTCGCCAAGGCGGCGACGCAAGAGGAGCGCGAGCAGGCGTCCGAAGCGCAGCCGCTCCTGGGACGCCACTTTACCGAGGAGTGGGTCTGGGACTGCGTGACCTGCGGCGCGTGCGTCCAAGAGTGCCCGGTGCTCGTGGACCACATCGACAGCATCGTCGACCTGCGGCGCTACCTGGTGATGACCGAGTCGAACATGCCGCCCACGGCCCAGCAGACGCTGCAAAGCCTGGAGACGCGCGGCCATCCCTGGCGGGGCGCGCAGGCGTCGCGGACGGATTGGACGGACGGCCTGCCGGTGAAGAGCCTGGGGAACGGCGCGGGGCCTTCGGAGACCGTGGACGTGCTGTTCTGGGTCGGCTGCACCGCCGCGCTCGAAGAGCGCAGCCAGGCCACCGCCCGGGCCATGGCCCGCGTCCTGGAACGCGCCGGGGTCAGCTACGCGATCCTGGGCAACGCCGAGGGGTGCACCGGCGACCCGGCGCGGCGCATCGGCCACGAGTACCTGTTCGAGATCATGGCGCGGCGCAACGTCGAGGTGCTCGACGAGCACAAGCCGATGAAGATCGTCACCACCTGCCCCCACTGCTTCAACACGCTGAAGCACGAGTATCCCGACTTCGGCGGGGCCTACGAGGTCGAGCACTACGCCACTTTCGTGCGGCGGCTCATGGACGAGGGCAAACTGAAGCTGGGCAAGCCTATCGCCGCCAAGGTGACCTACCACGACTCCTGCTACCTGGGACGCCACAACGGCATCTACGACGAGCCCCGCGACATCGTGGCCGCCATCCCCGGCATCGAGCTTCAGGAGGTACCGCTCCGCAACCGCGAGCGCGGCTTCTGCTGCGGCGCCGGCGGCGGGCACATGTTCGTCGAGGAGGGCTCCGGCCGCCGCATCAACCACGTCCGCACCGAGCAGATCCTCGAGACGGCGCCCGACAAGATCGGCGTCTCTTGCCCCTTCTGCCTCCAAATGCTGACCGAGGGCGTCGAGTCCGCCGGCAAGGCCGGCGAGGTCGAGGTCGTGGACGTCATCGAGCTCGTCGGCGAGTCGATGGAGTAGGGCGCGGCCGTCTTCGATGGCCTCTGGTGGCCGTCGCGGGGCCCCTCATCTCAATCTTCTCCCGTGGGGAGAAGAGGCCGGACCACCCCACCCCGGCCTCTCTCAGTCTCCCCCAGAGGGGAGCGGTTTGTGGTGCTCCCCCTGCGGGGAGGGTTAAGGTGTCGCCCCGTCCAGAGGAATGCGGGGGCACTCTTCCGTCCGTTGGGCCGATGGCGTAAACTGGCCGCCGGAACTGTGATGCGAGCGAAAGGGGACTCGGCATGAGCGAGATTCTCATCAAGGGCGGCACGGTCGTGGACGGGACCGGTGAGCCTCGGCAGCAGGCCGACGTGCTGGTGCGCGACTCCGAGATCGCGGAGATCGGGCCCGGCCTGAGCACCTCCGGCGAAACGATCGACGCGGCGGGGCTCGTGGTGACACCGGGCATCATCGACCCGCACACCCACCTCGACGGCCAGCTTATCTGGGAGCCGCGGGGCTCCTCGTCGTCCTGGCACGGCGTGACCACGGTGCTCATGGGCAACTGCGGCTACACGCTTGCCCCGGTGAAGCCCGAAGACCGTGACTACATCATTCAGATGTTCGGCCAAGTGGAAGAGATCGCGCCCAAGATCTTCCACGAGAACCTCCCGTGGGACTGGGTGACCACCGACCAGTACCTCGCCAGCATGGACAAGGGTTTGGGCGTCAACGCGGTGACCATGGTGGGCCACTCGACGCTGCGCTACTACGTGATGGGCGAGGCCGCCCTGGAGCGCGAGGCCACCGAGGCCGAAGTCGCCGAGATGCGGCGCGTGCTGCACGACGGCATCGAGGCCGGCGCGTTCGGCCTCACTACGTCGCGGGCGCCGAGCCACTTCGGAGCGCGCGGCGAGCCCGTCCCCAGCCGTCAGGCTGCCCCCGAGGAGCTCTACGCTCTGGCCGACGAGCTCAAGTCGCTCAACGCCACGGCCATGGGCCTCATCCCGCAGGGCCTCTTCGCGGGGATGAGCAAAGAGGACAAGGAGCTCATCTTCAACCTCGCCAAGCGCAGCGGCACGACGATCCAACTCAACGGCGTCAGCAACTCCGACGCCTGGGACTTCATGGCCGACTCGCGCACCAAGGGCGCCGAGATCTACGGCGTCGTGGCCTCGCAGCCCTTCTACAAGATCTTCAGCATTAACTCGGGCACGACGACCTTCAACAGCATGGACACGTGGTTCGACATCATGGGCAAAGCGCCCGAAATACGGCGTGCCCGCTTCGGCGACGCCTCGATCCGGCAACAGCTCCGCGACGAGGTCGACGCCGAGGCCACGATGGACGCCCGCAACATGCGCCGCCCGCGCATCGTGTGGGACTACTTCACGGTGCACAAGGCGGCCACCGACGCGAACCGCGGCCTCAACGGCAAGACCATCCCGCAGCTGGCCGGCGAGATGGGCAAGCACAAGGCCGACGTGCTCCTCGACCTCGCCCTCGCCGAGGACGGCGAGACGATGTTCGAGATGCGCTTCATGCCCGAGGAGCAGTGGCTCGCCGACGAGTCGCGGGCGCCCTTGCTCAACCACGCCCACGTCTCGCCGATGAACTCCGACGCCGGGGCGCACATCGCCAGCGAGTGCAAGAGCGGCGAGGCCTCCTACTTCCTGAAGAAGTGGGTCGTCGAGAACGAGGTCATGGACCTCGAGCACGGCGTCAAGAAGGTCACCGCCGACCACGCGCGGTGGATCGGGCTGACGGACCGCGGCGTGCTGAATCCCGGCATGAAGGCCGACATCGCCGTCTTCGACCTCGACAAGCTCGAAACGCACTACAAGGAGCCGAAGAACGACCTCCCCGGCGGCGACACCCGGTGGGTGCAGAACGCCGACGGCGTCGAGCACGTCCTGGTGAACGGCCGGCGCACGATTGCCGGCGGCGAGGAGACGGGCGAGCTCCCCGCCGTGGTGCTGCGGAGCGGCTGGTACCGCTAGCGCACCCCGGCGCGGCCCCACTCGATGCTGCAAGACGCCAAGGTCCTGATCACCGGCGCGACCGGCCAGGTCGCCTTTCCCGTGGCCAGGGCGTTGGCGCCGAACAACGAGGTCCACGCCCTGGCGCGCTTCACCGCCGAGGGCTCGCGCGAGCGGCTCGAGGCGCTCGGCATCCGCTGCATCAAGGGCGACTACGCCCTCGACGACCTGGGCCACGTCCCGGACGACTACACCCACGTCCTCCACTTCGCCTTCCAGACGGGCCGCACGCAGCCGAGCTTCGACCAGGCCATCAAGGTCAACGGCGAGGGCGTGGGGCACCTGATGTACCACACCCGGAAGGCCAAGGTCTTCTTCCACTGCGGGACCACCGCCGTCTACGGCGGCCCCGAAGCCCCGCCCTACGGCGAGGGCAGCCCGTTGATGAGCCAGACGATGGCATCCATGGCGCCGACGTACGGGCCATCGAAGCTCTGCGGCGAGGCGGTGGCCCGCTTCGTCTCCTCCGAGTTCGGCCTCCCCACGATCATCGCGCGGCTCAACGTTCCCTACGGCCCCAACGGCGGCCTCCCCGCCATGCACATGAACCTGATGAAGGCGGGCAAGGAGATACCCCTCCGGGCGGAGCGGCCCAACAACTACAACCCGGTCTACGAGGACGACGTCGTCTGGCAGGTGCAGGCCTTCTGCGAGGTCGCCACCAGCCCCGCGACCGTCGTCAACTGGTGCGGCAGCGAGACCGTCGCCGCCGAGGACTGGTGCGCCTACATCGGCGAGCTCATCGGCGTCGAGCCCACATTCCGTTACACGGACGACTTCATCGCGGGCAACAGCTGCGACACCACCCTCATGCACCAACTCATCGGCAGGACGAAGGTGCCCTGGCGCGAGGGCATGCGGCGCATGGTCGAGGCCGCGCCGCAAGACCAACGCCTCGCCGTCGACTAAGCGGAGGTCGCCCATGAAACGGCTCGAAGGCAAGGCCGCCGTCGTGACCGGAGCGGGGCGCGGGCTCGGCCGCGCCTACGCCATCGCGCTGGCCGCCGAGGGCGCCGCCGTGGTCGTCAACGACCTCGGCTCCGACCTCTCCGGCCACGGGGCTGACGCCACGCCCGCCGACGAGACGGTCGCCGCGATCACCGCCGCCGGCGGCACGGCGATCACCGACTATCACGACGTCACCGACTACGACCAGGCGGGCGCGATCGTCCGCGCCGCCGTCGACGCCTTCGGCAAGCTCGACGTCATCGTCACCAACGCCGGCATGGACCGCCGCGACTATCTCTACAACCTCAGCCCCGACGACTGGCGGGCGACCATCGACGTGCACGTCCACGGTCAGTTCAACTGCTCGGCGCATGCGGCCCGGGTGATGAAGGAGCAACGGTCGGGATCGATCATCAACATTACCTCTGGGGCGTTCTACATGGGCGTCACCCGGCTGGGGGCGTATAGCGCCTCGAAGGGCGCGATCTTCGGGCTCATGCGCACGCTTGTCGCTGGAGATGGAACCCTTCGGCGTGCGGGTGAACGCCGTCGCGCCGGGACTCACCCAGACCCGCGCCGTCGACCACTTCCTCGAGTCGCTGCACACCGTGGAAGGGATGCCCAAGGAAGAGGTCAGCGCCTTCGCGGCAACGATGGCGCAGCCGGAGGACATCGCGCCGATCGTGGTCTATCTGGCCAGCGACGAGTCGAAGGACGTCACCGGCCTCGCCTTCGAGGTGGAGCGGCAGAGCGTCTCTGTCGTGTCGCCGATCCGGGAGCCGTCGCGGCGGACGGAGAAGGAGCGCTGGGACGTGGACGACCTCGCCGCGGCCGCGCGGGAGATGCTCGCCTAGGTCATGAGCGTCTCCGAGGCTTCGACCGAATGACCCTGGGCGCAGCGCGGGCGGCGCTCGCCGCCGCCGTCGTATTACTCCTGGCCGCCTGTGCCGGCGGCGACCCGACGGCCACGCCGACGGTCGAGCCGACCGCGACGCCCGTCCCACAGCCGGTCGATCAGGTCTTCACGCTCGAGAATAACGCCGACGAGCAGTTCATCTTCCGCCTGCTCGACGTCAACGCCCAGGAGCTGCAGATCACGTCGGACGGCGTCACCACGAACTTCGCCTACCTTCCCGCCTTGGCAGAGACCGAGATCGCCATCGCCGGCGGCGTCGACCTCGACACCTACGTCTTCGTCCTCATACGGGGCGGCGACACGCTCGCCTTCCAACGCGTCAGCAAGGAAGCCCTCGTCGACAACGGCTGGCGCCTGATCGCGGACGCCGAAGGCTTTCGCGAGCCTCCGGAGTAGCCTACGGACGGTAGGCCGGGGGCGGCGGGAGGAACTCTTCGGGCGGCAGCTCCGCCATGACGCGCCGGTCGTAGAAGTCGTCGATCCGCTCCGCGCTCAGGCCGAGATAATCGCCGAAGACGAGCCGGTTGTGCTCGCCGAAGTCGGGCGCGGAGAGGCGGATCTCGGTGGGCGTCTTCGAGAAGTGCCACGTGATGCCGGGATACGGCCACGCCCCCATCGAGCGCTGCGGCACGATCACGTAGAAGTCGCGCGCGTACGCGTGGAGGTTGCTCACCATCTCCCAGTTCATCAGCACCGGCGCCGCGGGGATGCCCGCCTCCTGCAGGATGGCCGACGCCTCGTTGTGGTCGTACTCCAGGGCCCACTCGGAGATCACGGCGTCGATCTCGTCGTGGTGGGCGCGGCGCGACTCCTCGTTTGCGAAGCGCTCGTCCCGCAGCCGGTCGTCGCCGATCGTGTCGACGAGCCGCTGCCAGTCGTCGTCGGAGCGCACGCAGAGACTCATCCACATGTCCTCGCCGATGGTGCGGTAGACGCCCTGCGGGGCGTGGACGCTGTGCCGGTTGCCCCGCCGCTCGGGCAGCTTCCCGTTCATCGCATAGTCGATCATCGACTGCGGGAGGAACGAAATCCCGTTCTCCTGAAGGGAGAGGTCGATGTACATGCCCTCGCCGGTCTGCTCGCGGCGGTGGAGGGCGGCGAGGATGGCCGTGGATGCGTGGGTCGCGGTGACCGGGTCGGCGTAGAAGTAGCCGGTGCGGTAGGGCGCTCGTCGTCGGCGTAGCCGGTGACCGAGGCGAGGCCGCTGGCGGCCTCGATGTTCGCGCCGTAGGCGATGAAGTCGGTGTTCGGCCCCGTCTGACCGTAGGCCGCGATCTGCAGCATGATCAGGCGGGGGTTGACCTCGCGGAGCACGTCGTAGGTGAGGTTGAGGTTCCGCATCACCCGCGGGCTGTTGTTCTCGATGACGATGTCGGCGTCCTTGACCAATTCGAGGAAGAGGTCGCGCCCCTCGGGCATCGACAGGTCCGGCGTCACGCCGTACTTGCTGCGGTTCATCTTGCAGTTGTACGAGACCCGGTTCCAGTGATAGCGGAAGGGCTGGTTGCCGGTGTAGTGGCCCTGGCGGGCGGCGATGCGCTGCGGCGACTCGACCTTGATGATCTCGGCGCCCATGTCGCCGAGGTTGCGCCCCGCCACCGGTCCGGCCCAGTTGTTCGTCACCTCGATGATGCGCACGCCCTGCAGCGGCAGCGGCATCTCCGGCTTGGGGTCGGGCTCGATGGGCGCGCGGAACGCATTGATCTTGGCAGCAGGCGCGCGGCCGCGGCGGTCCTCCGGCCAGCCGTCGGCGTGCTCGCCGATGCGCGGCGCCGAGGTGCGCGGCTTCAGCGTCTCGCCGTCCACAAGGTAGGGCGCGCCGGGCACTACGACCTTCCCCGCCTCGGGGTGGTCGATCTCCCACCAGAAGCCGCGCTCCTTCAGGTGCTCCGAGCCGGCGAGGTCGGCGGCGTCGTAGACCGGCGCGCAGGGGATGCGAAGGTCCTGCCCCAAGCGCCACACGTCTTCCTTGTTCTGGCCCAAGCACCACTCGCCGATCAGGGCCTGGATCTCCGGCTGCGCCGCCATCCAACCCGCCCGGTCCTGGAAGCGGGGATCGTCCATCATCTCGGGCTTGTCGATCATGACGAACAGCTCGGGGCTGGCGGCCATCGACAGGAAGTGGATCCACCCATCGCGGCACTTCATCACGTCGGAGCCGGTGCGCTCCATCACCGCGCCCAACTGCGTCCACATCGTCGTCGTCCAGATGTGGGCGGTGAGCATCGCCTCGAAGCTCGACACGTCGACGTACTGCCCTTGGCCCGTCCTGCGCGCCCACCACAGCGCGGCCAGCGAGCCGAGCGCGCCGTGCGCCCCGCCGTGGAGGTCGGCCTGCCGGTTGTGCACCATCAGCGGCTCGCGCTCCGGGTCGCCGCCGAAGTAGAGATAGCCGCTGAGCGCCCACCCGACAATCTCCTCCGACTGCCAGTCACGGTAGGGACCGTACTGGCCGTAAGGAGTCACCGACGTCATCACGAGGTTGTCGTGCCCGGCGTTCAGCCGATCGTAGCCGAGGCCGAGCTCGCCGATCCGGCCCGGCGCCATGCTCTCCACGACGAGGTCGGCGTCCGCCGCGAGCTCGGCGGCGCGGTCGCGGCCCGCCGGCGTCTCCACGTCGACCGCCACACTCCGCTTGTTCGAGGCCAGGTAGATGAACAGTCCGCTCTTCTCCGCATGAGGAACGCCGCCGGGGAAGGGCCCCTCCGCGCGCGCCGGATGTCCCCCCGGCGGCTCGGCCATGAGCACCGTCGCCCCCAGGTCGGCGAGGAGCTTTGTGCAATAGGCGCCCGCCACGTCGCGGCTCAGGTCGAGCACGTTGACGCTCTCGAGCGGCAGGGAAGAGGGCATGGTGCGGCTACCTCGGCTTTGGTTGGTTCCTGAGCGGAACGTTCGCGGATTATACCCAAGCCGCGCGCCGGAAGGGTGCGGAGAATAGCCGGTGTATTCTCCGCATAAAATGCGGCGTATTTTGGTATAATATCCGCAAATGGTGCGGAGTATATACATTCACGAACAGGCCGATTGGCCTCGGCTGCACTGGAGGCGAGGAGACCTCGCCGATCAACTTGCCAAGGTCCGCCATCGGCAGGGCCGCCTCTTGGGCCGCATGGAGTCCCTTGGCTTCGATCTTCGCCGGGAGGCCCTGCTCACCACGCTGACCGAGGACGTCGTGACGACCAGCCAAATCGAGGGGGAAATCCTTGACCCAAAGCAGGTCCGGTCCTCGGTGGCGCGACGCCTTGGATTGGATGTCGCCGGGTTGAGCCACGTGGACCGTAACGTCGAAGGAATCGTTGAGTTGATGCTTGACGCAACGGAGCACTACGACCGGCCCCTGACCCGGGAGCGTCTGTTCGGTTGGCACGCGGCCTTGTTTCCTACAGGCCGCAGCGGTCTGACACGGATCACCGTGGGCGGCTGGCGTGACGACCGATCGGGCCCCATGCAGGTCGTCTCCGGCCCCATTGGCCGGGAACGGGTGCACTTCGAGGCGCCCGCGGCGGTGAGGCTCGACAAAGAAGTACAGAGCTTTCTGGACTGGTTCAATGCTCCCGCCGATACCGACGACGTGCTCAAGGCCGGGTTGGCTCACTTGTGGTTCGTGACCATCCACCCCTTCGACGACGGCAATGGGCGTATCGCCAGGGCCATCGCGGACATGGCCTTGGCACGCTCGGAAAGCGGCCCGCGGCGCTTCTACAGTATGTCGTCCCAAATCCGCCGCGAACGCGCCGCCTACTACAGGATTCTGGAGCGGACTCAGAAGGGAACGACGGACGTAACCCCCTGGATGGACTGGTTCGTGAGCTGCCTCGGCGGGGCAATCGAGGGCGCCGAAGCGGAGGTCGGCACGGTACTGGGAAAGGCCCGGTTCTGGGAACGGACCGCGGGGCTTCCAATCAATCCGCGCCAGCGTCTGGTCCTCAACCGCCTGCTCGACAATTTCGAAGGCAAGCTCACGACGACCCGGTGGGCACAGTTGACGAAGTCCTCCCAGGACACCGCCCTTCGAGACATTACCGCCCTCATGGAACTCGGCCTACTCGTTCGGAGTTCGTCAGGAGGGCGGAGCACAAGCTACACCTTGGCCGAAACGCCATCGTTCTGAGCCGGCCCACCAACTGCCCAGGCAGAGCACGGTCACCCCCAGGTCGGCAAGCAGCTTCGTGCAGGTCTAAGGACCACTCTAGGACTCAAGAACACCGGTCGTCGAATGCTGGAGGACCGCCTCGATGGCCTCGCGGATGTTCGCTTTGAGTTCGCCGCTCGTCTCACCCTGCGAAACGCAGCCGGGCAGACCAATGACCTCGCCCCAATAGCCGGTCTCGCCTTCCGCGGCCTCATGCACAAGGACGGTGAATTCGGATGAGCCGACCGTCAGCCTGATCTTGGTCATCTTCTCCCCCTACCGTCTCGCGCTACACATCGCCTTTGTGACCATCCTAAGCCACTTCGGACCCACTGCGAAGCGCGGCACCTCCGGCCCGCCGGCCCGTTTGCTAGAATGGCGCCGCCCCCGGCATGGGCAGGGGCAAAGGAGAGCCGCGTGGCCCGCGCCGCCTCGAAATCCCAGGAAGTCCGCTCCAAGCTCGGGCATCCCGTCGTCGATGCCGACGGGCACCTGCAGGAGCTCGTGCCCGTCCTCAAGGACTACGTGCTCGACCGCCTCCGCGAGATCGGCGGCGCGTCGATGGTGGAGCAGTTCGAGCGCACCGGCCTCACCTACCGGACCTCCGTCGCCGACCGCTGGATGGGCATGACGTGGGAGGAGCGGCACCGCACCTGGACCTCCGTCCCGGCGTGGTGGGGCCAGCCCAGCAAGAACACCAGCGACCGCGCCGCCGCATCCTTCCCCGGCCTCCTTGCCGAGCGCATGGACGAGCTCGGCATCGACTTCGCCGTCATGTACCCCAGCCACGCCAGCAACCTCCCCGACCTCGCCGACCCCGACCTGCGCCGGGCCGCCGTCCGCGCCTACAACAGCTTCTACGCCGAGCTCTACCGGCCCTACGCCGACCGCCTGACCCCCGCGGCTCTCATGCCGATGGACACGCCCGAGGAGGCCGTCGACGAGCTCGAGCATACGCCGTCGGCGAGCTTGGACTGAAGGCGATCATGGTCCGCCCCGTCAAGCGCCCCATCCCCGACATCGCCGAGCGCGACCCCGGCCTCGCCATGCGGGCCTACCGCCTCGACATGTTCGGCATCGACAGCCCCTACGACTACGACCCCCTGTGGCGCCGCTGCGTGGAGCTCAAGACCGCCGTCGCCTCGCACGCCGGCGCGCAGGGTTGGGGCAGCCGCCGCTCCGTGTCGCGCTTCGTCTACAACCACATCGGCTCCTTCGCCGAAGGGTCCGAGGCGCTGTGCAAGTCGCTGTTCATGGGCGGGGTCACCAAGCGCTTCCCCGGACTCAACTTCGGCTTCCTGGAAGGCGGCGCCGCCTGGGCCTGCGCGCTCTACGCCGACCTCATCGGCCACTGGGAGAAGCGCAACGAGCAGCACCTGCTGGAACACCTCGACCCCGCCGCCCGCGACCACGCACGGCTTCCGCCGCTACCTCGAGGCCTACGGCGACGAGCGCGCCAAGCGCGCGGCCGACCGAATCGACGCCTTCTTCCGGGAGCCGGAGCCGCGCCCGACGATCTCGACGACCTCGCCGCCTGCGGCATTGAGAAGCCCGAGGACATCCGCGACCTCTTCGTCCCCAACTTCTTCTTCGGCTGCGAGGCCGACGACCCGCTCACCACCTGGGCCTTCAACGACAAGGTCAACCCCTTCGGCGCGCGGCTGGGTGCCATGTTCAGCTCCGACTTCGGCCACTGGGACGTCCTCGACATGCGCGAGGTCCTCGCTGAGGCCTACGAGGCCGTCGAGAAGGGCCTGCTGACCGAAGACGACTTCCGCGACTTCTCGTTCGTAAACCCGGTACGCTTCTGGGGCGAGGTCAACGGCGCCTTCTTCGAGGGGACGCGTGTCGAGGCCGAGGCCGCGCGCGTCTTGGCCGAAAGAAAGCAACCGGCGCGCGCCTAGCGAACGCGCGCCGAGGAGGCTCATCATAACCACAGAAGAAGAGCTCTTGTACGAAGTCGAGGGGCGCGTGGCCCGCATCACGCTCAACCGCCCCGAGTCGCTAAACGCGCTCACCTTCGGCATGATGAAGCGTTGGCGCGAGGTCATGATCGCATTCAACGAAGACCCCGAGCCGCTGGTCGGCATCGTCCGCGGGGCCGGCGACCGCGCCTTCTGCGTCGGCATGGACCTGAAGCAGCTCGCCGCGAAGCGCGCCGAGCCGACGACGGAGCCGGTGACCCGCACCCCGCCGATACCGGTCATCCCCGACAAGCCGCTCATCGCCGCCATCGACGGCTACTGCATCGGCGGCGGCTTGGAGTTGGCGCTCCAGTGCGACATTCGCGTCGCCACGGCGAGGGCGCAGTTCGGCCTGCCCGAGGCGCGGTGGAACGTGCCCGGCAGCTACGGCCTCCACATGCTCAACCGCATGATTCCCCTGGGCGAGGCGCTCCACATGCAGTTCACCGGCAGCCGCATCGACGGCGAGCGCGCCTACGCCATCGGCCTCGTCCAGCGACTCGCCGATCCGGAGAAGCTGGACGACGAGGCCAACGCCGTCGCCGAGGGCGTCCTGAGCTGCGCCCCGCTCGCCATCAAGGCGATCAAGCAGGTCGTCATGCAGTCGCGGCACCTGCCGCTGGCGGACGCTTTCGCCTATGCCGAGCCCCTCGTGCGCGGCCTCGCCAACACCGAGGACGCCAAGGAAGGCCCCCGCGCTTTCGCCGAAAAGCGCCGACCCAATTGGAAGGGCCGCTAGGCCGGCGACTCCGCCTCGATCTCCAGCAGGCGGTCGGTGATGCTGCCGCCGTAGCTCTTCGACGCATCCTCGTCGAACTGGAGCATCACCAGCGTCAGCCCGTCGGGGCCCGCCTCAATCGCCGTGGCAGGCTCGGTGCCTTCGGAGTAGCGCAGGTTGTACGGCGTCAGAGTCGCCCCATTTGCGATTGCGCTTCCCGCCGCCACGATCTCGTAGCGACCGTATTCCGCCGCGGGGAAGGGGACTTTCGCGCCGGCGGGCGCCTCGATCACCTCCGCCCGCAGTCCCGTCGGCTCGCCGATCAGCACCTTTGTCTTCAGTCCGATCAGTCCCAGCAGTCCTACGCCGGCCCACCCGACGTCGCCCGCCGACCGGGCGATCTCCCGGCCCTCGTGGTTCGCCTTCGCTCGGTTCTCGGGCGTGTCCATGTACAACTGGCCCGCCGGCTTGGCGTGGAGCACGAACATCTCGTAGTCCTCGGTCGTCTCGAACGGGCCGTACGGCGTGTTGTGGTCGGTGTAATGCACGCCGATGGCCTCGACCTCGAACGTCAGATAGGTCGCCTTGCCCCGCACGACGAGCTGGAACTGCGCCCCCAAGTGATAGTGCGGGCGCACCTTCGAGCCGGGCTGGTGCGAGTGCGTCGCCTCGGGCCCGCCGTCGAGCCCGTCGAGGAGGATGCGCACTTTCAGCTCGCGGCCCGTGTCCCGCACCAGCGTGCGGCGCGTCCCCATGCTCTCGTCGACGATGTATTGCTTCAGCATGGGCTAGCTCACTCCCAGACCAGCCGCCTGCGGCAGGTTCCGGTGGGTCAGAGCGATTCTCGCCACTTGGCCACCAGCGCCTCGCTGGCCTCCCACAGCCTGACTCCGCTTTCCGGGTCCGCCGCGGCTGGAGAGACCGACTTATGCTCCATCATGTGCAAATACATCCCCGTGGCGCGGCCCGGCTCCTCCCCGCAACACAAGTAGATGACCGGCGCAATCGCCTCTTCCGGAGACTGGAAGACGCGGCGCAGCACCGCGTTCGCCAGCGGCTTGAGAGGCGACGGCACCTCTCTCGCTATGTTCGTGGCCACGCCTCCCGGACACATGGCATGCACCGCCACCTCGACGTTGCCGTCGGGGTTGAGCCGGCGGGACAGCTCGGTTGCGAAGGTGCACTGTACGAGCTTGCTCAGGCCGTAATACTTCAGGCTTTCATTCAGCCCGTAGTTGACGTAGGCGCCCAGTTGATCGAAATCGATGGCGTGGGACGACCGGTGCGATTCGGATGAGATGAAAATGATGCGCGGAATCTCGCCGCTGCGGCCGGCCGGCTGTATCACGCCGTCCCGGAGCCACCGGTCGATCATCACCCGGCTCGCCAGGAAGTGAACGGCGAACATCATCTCGTATCCTTGCCGCGTCCTCTTCCCCTTTCGCGGCACCAAGCCGGCATTCAGCAGGGCGACGTCGATGCGGACCTCGCGCTGGACCAGCCGGTCGCAGAGACGGTGCACCGATGCCATGTCGGCAAGGTCCACCTCCATCATCTCCACACGCTCGGAGCCCGACAGCCGCTTGATCTCGCCCACCGTTTCCACATGCCCCGGCCTGCAGGCCAGGATGACGTTGCCGCCGCGTCGGGCAAGATCGACCGCCGCGGCCCGGCCAAGACCGCTGTTCGCCCCCGTCACCAGATAGGTCTTCCCGTCGATGCGGGAGTCCTCCGGCACCGGAGACACCGTCGGAGTCCCTCGTTGCTTCAAGTCTCTCGTCGCGGAGAAGAAGGCGTTAACGATGGTGCCATCGTACGTCTGCTTGGAGTCTTTGCTGCCCACCTCGTCCTTCATCCTTCGGCTTCTTTCGACTGGCCAATCGCGCTATTCGAACGGGATGGCGTGCCGCTCCCGGTAATGAGAGAAGTTCGTCTCGATCGTCTCATCATCCAGTCCGAAATCGTCCAAACGATAGGTGTGTTTCCCAAATTGGTTTTGCGGATGGGCTTCCACGTATCGCTCGGCGATCCCCCCGGCCTCGGCGCTGAATTCGATGCCGGCGCGCCGGTAGATTCGCCGCAGTTGGGCGATGGGGTCCTCGACCAGGTCATAGTACGACACGTCGATGCATTGATCAGCGCTCGACCTGTCCCGTGTCTGCATGGTGAATTCGACCATCCTTCGCGTCTTTCTGCACCAATGCCGCGCGATTTCATGCGGGTCGACCGCATCGCTGAACATCCCCCGGCCGTGGGCGACCATGCTGCAGAACGAGGGTAAAGTCTTTCGCGGGTCGCGGTGTGTTTGGACCACCAGCGCATCGGGAAAGACCTTCAAGAACACGTCGAGGTACTCCATGTGGTGCGGCGTCTTGAGCACCCAGTATCGCCCGGGCTGCTGCCGGCAGAGAACCTTCAGCACGGTGCGAAAGTACTCGTAGGTCTCCGTATGGTCTTGGTCTTCAAGCCAGCGGGAATAGGTCGGGACGTGCATCGTCGCTTCCGGCGCCTGGCTCATGAAGTTTAGGTCCAGCAGCATGACATCTTCTTCCGGTTCATTGGGATCAATCGGATGGATGATGTTGAAGTCTGGAGAAAGGTACCCGATTGCTCGTTGCGCAAGTGCCGCGCGTCTCTTCCGGGCGCTATTTCCACGCGCCTTCACGGGACCGGCCGGAACGGGCTCGACGGCCTCCGGGCCGGTCACGCCCCGGAACTCTGGATTGGAAAACAGGAGACGGTGCAGCAACGTCGTGCCGGTCCGCTGCAGGCCGGTGACCAGAATGACGGTACCGAGATCGATATCGTGAATCTCCGGTTGCCGCTTGAGCAGATCTTGAATCCGCAAGCGCTGGACCAGTGCACCGGCAAGCCGCGACTTCTGTACCAGCCTGCCGGTCGGCGTCAGGTCGGTCTCGTCATTGATCGACGCGACGAGCACTTCCAATGCTCGACCGTGCCCATCATCCCCAAAGTCCGCAAGCCCGGTCTTCCGTCTCGCATGGTCGATAAGCGCCTCGACTTCGAGGGCCTTCGACCTGCCGAGCCGCATGCCGGCCCGGCCGATGATGTTGAACGCCTTGACCGCCAGCGGGCGGTACGGACGGGCATAGTCGGTGGAGGTCTCCTTGCGCCTTCTGAACATGGGCCTACCCGCGCAATCGACTAGCTCTTCGGGCTGTATCGTTTGACGACTCGTGCCTGGGGTTGGAGGTGCTCCTTCGCCCCTACCCACCGGAAGCACATGGTCCCAGACGTGTGCCCGGCGGTCTCGATCCAGTTGGGCAGGCCGGGGTCGGTATGCGCGACGATCAGGCGCACGGAACCATCGTCTTCATAGCAAGCGAGATGCTTGTTCGTGTGGATCCGATGGTGACGGTAGTCCAGGGATTCCATCCAGTAGTTATTCAGTTGAAAGTTCCAATACTCGCATTCCGGGGGCATGACTTCAATCAGAAGCGCCTCGTCTTCGGCAATGGCCCAATGGCTGTGGTAGTAGGCGATGTTGGGGTCGCCTCCCGCGGCGAGCGACCGTGCCGGATCGAACTGGGGCAGCTCATTGCTGTGTCGTTTGAAGTCCCGCGCCCACTTGGCGAACAGGAGCGGGGCGCCGGCCACCAGCGTCCCCGCCTTCTGCAAGCCTTCGTCCAACTGCTTGGGAGTGAGCGGGGAAGGGCGGCGCTCCTCTTCCGGGCAGTTGATGCGCTCGATATGAAGTTCCGCGGGAACTTCCGTTTCCCGGTCGAGGAACGTCTGCCGCACGACCAGGGCGCCGGTCTCCGCCGTCATGGGGAGCCAATTCTTGTCTTGTTGATGGCTGCTGAGTACCAGCTCGAAGTTGCCATCCTTATCCATTTCGATTTCGCTGGACTCAACGTGGCCCGTGGGCGGCAGTCCCCTTCCTTGTCCATAGTTCCCCGACTGCGTGCCGAAGCTCAAGTAGGCGATGGTGTTGCGCCGCCCGGTGATCTTGTACTCGTATGCGCCATCCAGCGCGGCCGTCAGATAGAAATTATCGGGATTGTCCGCACCCAGCTTGGTGAATTCATTGACCACGCGGTGCAGGACGGGCGCCTTCGGGTCGGCGTGTTCGACGAATGCCATCAGGCCCGCCCGGGCGATGCGGCTGAGGTATCGATACCCTTCGGCTTGATTGAATGCGTCGCGCGGCGCAGACGGAAACTGCAATGCGGCGCCGGCGGCCTTCAGCGTGTCGCAGAACTCGTTCCACGACTCACCCCGGACCACCCGGCGCGCGGCGACGTCGTCTTCGGTCAGGCCGCGCACGTTCCGGATGAAGAGTGAGATGCGCCGAAACAGGCCGAGCAACGCTATCGCGACTTTTCGAATGCCGCACCTCCTCGAACTAGCCCGGCGGCGCCGTCCTGCTCCGGCACGGCTAGGACATACCGTAGAGCCGCCGCGGGTTGTCCCACAGGATCTTCCGCTTCGAAGTTTCGCCGACCCCCTCCATCGCCAGCACCTTCTCCGTCGCGTGCGGATAGGGAGCGTCGCCGTGGGGCCAATCGCTGGAGAAGAGCAGCAGATCGTCGCCGAGCCGGTTGATGACGTCCGCGCCGAGGTACTCGTCGGCGTCCATCGAGATGAAGCACTGGCGGGCGAAGTACTCGCTGGGCTTCAGGCTGAGCGTGGCATGGACGCGCGGCCCCGCGTACCGGGCCCCCGCCGCCTTGACCAAGCCGTAGCGCTCGTCCAAGCGGTAGAGCAGCCAGGGCAGCCAGGCGCAGTTACCCTCCAGGAAGGCCACCCGCAGGTCGGGGAAGCGTTCGAGGACGCCGGTGTAGATGATGCTCGCCACCGCCAGTTGGTTCTCGATGGGCTGGGCCATCGTCCCTTCGAGCCCCCCGCCGTGGGGGTGGATGAAGCGGTTCCCGACCGCGGGCTGGTTGGGCGAGCTCGTGGCGTGGAAACAGACCGGCGCGCCCGTCTCCTGGACCGCGTCCCAGAGCACGTCGAAGTCCTGGTGGAAGATGGCCCGCCCGTTGATCGGCTCAGGGAGGATGCAGAGGCCGACGTGGCCCAGCTCGCCGACGCAGCGCCGCGCCTCCGCGGCGGCCATCTCCGGGTCGTGCAGCGGGACCTGTCCCGCCACCTTAATGCGGTCGGGGGCGTAGGACGCATAGTCGGCGGCGTAGTCGTTCCAGGCCCGGGCAATGGCGAAGGCGTACTCCGGCTCCTGGCTTTCATCGGCGAAGAGCGGGTTGGTGCGGAAGATCACGCCGAGGTCGATCCCCTCCACGTCGAACGCCTCCACCATGCAGCTGGGGTCGTAGTCGCGGGCCTGGGCATCGGCGAACCGGGGGTCGGGCTCGAACGACCGCGCGCCGAGGTAGGTCATCCGCCCCGTGCTCGCCTCCGGCGGCGGCGTGCGCACCATCGTGCCGCCGGCGTCGGTGTAGACGTACATCCCCGTCGAGACCCGCTCGCCGCTTCCCCTAGGGATGCGGTCGCCCCACTTCGGGTCCATGAACTTCTCGTAGAGGTCCGCCGGCTCCATCACGTGGATGTCGGCGTCCATCACCGGATAGCCGTTCTTCACTCCGACCTCCCTGCCGCCGCGGGCTCTGTTGTGGCCCCGCGCCGTATCGCGTAGGATGGCGCTCGACCCGCCCCGGAGCCGTTACCATGCCCTCTGAAGACGCGACGCTCGCAGAATACAAGGCGCGACTCGCCAAGAACAAGGCGCTCGTACTCGAACAGGTCGAGCACGTCGTCAACAGGGGCGACCTCGACTACCTCGACAAGCGCCAACACCCGCGCTTCGTCGCCCACGGCCTCGGCAAGGGCGCCGCCGGCGGCGACGCCATGAAGCACCTCATCCGCACCTGGAAGACGGCCTTCCCCGACTGGAAAGACGAGGTCCTCGACGTCATCGCCGAGGACGACAAGGTCGTGATCCGGCTCAAGGCCTCCGGCACTCACACCGGCGAGCTCCTGGGCATCCCGCCGACCGGCGAGGCGGTGAGCTGGAACCTGATGGAGACGGTGCGCATCGAGGACGACCTCATCATCGAGCAATGGGGCGTCTCCGACTTCGGCCTCGTGGTCGAACGGCTGCGCAAGGCCGCGCGCGCGAAAGCGACGGAGGAAGCGAGATGAACTTCGGACTGCTCTACGAGCTCGAAGTCCCCAAGCCCTGGACGGCGAAGTCCGAGTACGACATCTTCCACCAGGCGGCCGACCAGGTCGTCTTCGCGGAGCAGATGGGCTTCGACTACGTCTGGATCGTCGAGCACCACTTCCTCGAAGAGTTCGCCCACTCCTCGGGCCCCGAGGTCTGGCTCGGCTACCTCGCCGCCCGCACCAGCAAGATTCGCCTCGGCCACGGCGTGGTGCTCCTAGAGGGCACCATCAACCACCCCATCCGCGTCGCTGAGCGCATCGCCACCCTCGACATTATGTCCGACGGCCGCGCCGAGTTCGGCACGGGCCGCGGCTCCAACCCCTTCCAGATCGAGCCCTTCGGTGTGGACCTCGAGGTCACCCGCGAGGAGTGGGAGGAGGCCGTCGAGATCATCCCCCGGATGTGGGAGGACGGCTGGTTCAGTCACAAGGGCCGCTTCTGGGACATAGAAGAGCGCAACGTCCTGCCCAAGCCGATACAGAAGCCACACCCGCCGATCTGGGTGGCCTGCCAGCAGCCGGCGACCTTCCCCATCGCGGGTAACAAGGGCATCGGCGCGCTCTGCTTCACCATCGGCCGCCCCGGCGAGCTCAAGGAGCGCATTGCGTCCTACCGCGAGGCGGCGGCAAACCCCACCGAGCAGGTCGGCCAGTTCAAGAACGACCAAGTCGCGGCGTTCACCGTGGCGGCCTGCGACGAGAACGACCTCGCCGCCCGCGAGCTCGCGGGGCCGCAGGGCGCCTGGTACTTCGACACCATCCGCAAGATCTACGACCCCGCCTGGCAGAAACGCGACAAGGCCGTCCCCGCCAGCTACGCCTACCACGCCCTCAACGTCACCCAGGCCGACACCCAACTCCTGCACAAGCAGGCGGACCTGAACTACAACGACCTGATCGACAACGGCTCGTTCTGCATGGGCAACCCCGACACCTGCATCAACACCATCCAGATGTACAAGGACTCCGGCGTCGACCAGGCCATGATGTTCTTCCAGGTCGGCAACGTCCCCCATGACAAGATCATGAACTCGATCCGTCTCTTCGGCAAATACGTGATCCCACACTTCAAGGAGGCGGCCAAGAAGGAAGCCGCCGCCGTGTCGTAGGAAGCACCATGAGCGAGACTCCCGCCGATCACCCCCACGCCTTCGAAGAGCCGCCGCGCTGGCAAATCCCCTGGATCTCCCGCCGCCACGTCCTCCTCTACCAGTGGACCAACGGCGAAATCGCCGGCGAGCTCGGCCCCTACCCCGGCATCGTCATCCACACCACGGGACGGCGCACCGGCAAGGAGCACAGCATCTGCCTCCCCGCCATACCCTACGGCGACGACTGCCTCGTGGTCGGCTCGTTCGCGGGGGCGAAGGGCCATCCGGCCTGGTACCTGAACATGCAGGCCAACCCCGAGGTCCGCGTGCAGGCGGGGCCGAGGGTCTACCGCGCCAGAGCCACTACCCTCACCGGCCAGGAACGCGCCGAGACCTGGGCCTGGCTCACAGCCGAGTCCCCCTGGTACGCCGACTACCAGACCCGCACCGACCGGGAAATCCCCCTGGTGCGCCTCACCGAGATCCCGTAGGGTCTCCCCTCGTGGGCGCCCGTTCGCTCCTTAAGCCCTTCAAGGAGGCCGGCAATGAAACTGGTCACAGGCATCCCCATCGCGCTCTTCCTCAAGGACGCGCGCAGCGGCGAGAAGGCCGCCATCGAGAAGGCCGTCCGCGAGATCGAGGAGCTCGGCTTCTGGGGCATCTCCATGCCCGACCACATCTTCCACCCCGGCCAGTCGCTGACCGGCCACACCGTCAACGAGAACCCCGGATGGCGCTACGCCGACCCCCAGACCATGCTCGGCTACCTCGCCGCCATTACCGACCGCGTCAAGATCATGCCCCGCGTCCTCGTGCTCCCCTATCGCCAGCCCTTCGGCGTCGCCCACGGCCTCGCCACCATCGACTCGCTTTCGGGCGGCCGCCTCCTCTTCTGCCCCGGTGTCGGCTCCGACTTCACCGAGTTCGAGGTCATGCGCCTCCCCCGCAACAAGCGCGGCAAGATGACCGACGAGTACATCGAGATCATCTACCGCCTCTGGGCCAACGAGCGCGCCAGCTTCTCCGGCGAGTTCTACAGCTTCGAAGACGTCAGCCTCGTCGTCCGCCCCGTGCAGCAGCCGCGGCCCGAGGTCTGGGTCGGCGGCAGCAGCAAGGCGAGCCTGGCGCGCGCGGTCCGCGTCGGCGAGGGCTGGACCCCCACCTGCTACGCCTACCCCGCCATCCAGAGAGCATCGGGCCAGACCGAAGGCGGCCCCAGCGGCGCGCAATCGTCGAGCGTCTCCACGGGGCGCCTCGTCGAGCTCAAGGAATGGGCCGACGCCGAGCGGGAGAAAGCGGGCAAGCCGCCCTTGGAATACGTCATGAGCAGCGCCCCGCCCCTCAACTTCCTCCCCAAGTCCACGAGGGGCCGCCGCATACCCATCTCGGAAATCGACTTCTTCACCTGCGAGGGCACCGTCGACGAGATCCGCGACGAGTTCCTCGCCTTCAAAGAAGCCGGTTCGACCTCCTTCGTCACCAACTTCATGCCCACCACCATCGACGCCTACCTCGAAGGCGCCCGCCTCTTCATGAAAGAAATCGCCCCCGCCCTCGAATAATCCCCTCCGGACCTCTTCTCCCGTGGGAGACCTTTGCACAACTCTCGCCGCTGGTTGGAAACGGGTGGAGTGGGGTGGTCTTCCCTCTCCCCCTCTGGGGGAGATTTGAGAGAGGGCGCGCGCCGTCAGGCGCGCGAGCGCCCGTAGGGCGCTGCTCCCCCACTCGGTTCAAGGTTAAGCAAAGGTCTCCGTGGGGAGAAGGATTGAGATGAGGGCCCCACGCCAACCGCCAAACGCCATCCAAAGCCACCACTTCCTCGATCCATGGCCTTCCGTTGACGCTCCAACGCTCGCCCACCATCGGCGTCAACCGCCACTTGCGCGACGAATATCGTCGCCCGACCCGGCCGCTCTCACGCGATCGCCACCACACGCGCCCGACGACGCCAAAGATTGACCAATTTGCAAATCCGTCGCAAATTCGCCGGAGGAACCCTTGCGCTTTCGTAGCGAAAGGCGTACTCTTGCGCGGATTTAATGCCGAAATCGTTCGGTCTCCTGGTTTGAGGCTCGGACGAGGGAAGTAGCGACGGTCCGGCTTGAGGAAGGAAATACACGGGCCGACTAAGGAAGACGAGATGTTGTGGGAGAAAGCGTGCCAGAGGTGCAAGGGCGATCTGTTCGCGGGCAACGACGAGTTCGGCCCGTACGTGAAGTGCGCCCAGTGCGGCGGTGAGTTGACCGCCGAGCAGGAGATGCAGCTCCGGGACACGGCTTACACCAGCGCCGCAAGCTGATACCCTGCGCTCGACCCCCTCGCACCGAGGTAGCGGTTGAGCGGCCAGCGGTTCTCGATAGAAGTCTCCGGTAAGGGCGCGGTCAGCGCAGTCCGAACGGACGCCCCCCAGGCGGGAAGCGGACGACTCTACGTCTACGCCCCCGGCGCGGGCGCCAACCTCGACGACCCCTTCGGGCGCTATCTGGCGGAACGCCTGCCCCCCGCGGGCCTGAGCGTCCTGCGCTTCCAGTTCCCTTACATGGAAGCGGGCCGCCGTGCCCCCGACCGCACGCCGGTGCTCGAGTCGACCTGGCGCGCCGCCATCGCCGCGGCGCGGCCCTCGGCGCGCGTCCTGCTGATCGGCGGGCGCTCCATGGGCGGACGCATCGCCTCGATGGTCGCCGCCGAGGACGCCGGCGTCGACGCGCTCGCCCTCTTCGCCTACCCGCTCCACCAGCCGGGCAGGCCGGAGCGCCTGCGCGACGAGCACTTCGGAGCACTCAACATGCCGGTGTTCTTCTGTTCGGGGACCCGGGACAGCTTCGCCACCCCGGCCGAGCTCACCGCGTCCGCCGCCAAGGTCCCCGACGCCCGCCTCCACATCCTCCAAGGGGCCGACCACGGCTTCGCCGCCCGCAAGAAGGACGGCCGCACCCGCGAAGAAATCTGGGCCGAAGCCGCCGGCGCCCTCATCGCCTTCGCCGACACCCTGTAGGGAGCGTCTTAACCTCTTCTCCCCACGGGAGAAGATTGAGATGAGAGACCCCCAGACAACCGCCAACCGCCATCGAAATCCGCCGCCCCCTCTGGGCGACCACCTTAAACCTCTCTCCCTCTGGGAGAGACTGAGAGAGGGCCGGGGGCGGGGCGCGGGCGGTCCCCTCCGAAACCTCTTCTCCCCACGGGAGAAGATTGAGATGAGGGCCCCCCTAACAACCGCCAACCGCTATCGAAATCCGCCGCCCGCTCGTCAGCCCTCGCCACCCCGCCGCCGGCACACCAAATGAAGGTGCTGCGCCAACGACGCGAACGGCTCCTCCGTCCGGCACCGCAGCTCCAAGGCGAGCAAGTCCGCCAGCCCCTGCTCGTCCAACGGTCCCTGGACGTGGTCGTGGAAGATGCGCACCCCCGCCCGGTGCTCGACCTCCAACCCGCCGGCGCTCAGCCACGGCCGGACGTCCTGCTCACGCAGGGGCGTGGCCCCGTCCGGCCTTGCCTCAGCCTTGGAGCCGAGCTCCCGTAGCGCCTCGCCGGACCGGCCGCGCACCGCCCGCTTCAGCAGCGCCGCGTTGAAGTTGTAGAACAACAGCGAGAGCCGCCCCGACGGCGCAATCAACGCCGCCAACGGCCCCGGCGCCTCCGAGGGTCTCGCCAGCCACTCCAACACCGCATGACAGACCACGAGGTTGAACCGCTGCCCGAGCCGCGGCGCCAGGTCCGCGATCTTCGCCTGCACAAACGCGACCTCGCCCCCGACCCCCGCCTCCTCCACCGTCCCGCGCGCGAGGGCCAGCATCTCCTGCGACGGATCGCAGAGCGTCACCCGGTTCCCCGCCTTCGCCATCCGCGCCGCCAAGCGGCCGCTCCCGCCCCCGGCGTCGACGACGGACAACCGGCCCTCGGCCAGCCCCGGAATCTGGGCGGTCATGTCCGCCCACAGCACCTCGCTCCGGATGTACCCCTTCGTGGTCCCGTAGATCGAGCGGTCCCACGCGGCGCCCATCGCGTCGAAGTCCTTGTCGTGCCCCACCGACTCCACCAAAGCTCCCTCTCCCAGACCGCCTTCCTTAGTATGCGGCCCTCCGCGCCCCGCCGCGACACCGCTATCTCGGTGCGAAACCCCCCATCGCGTATACTGGAAGAAGGACCGGCGCGGGCCAGGAGGCAGGCTCCCGCCGTCGACCAACAGAGGTGAGGCAATGCCGCAACGCGCCGTCTGGAAGGGCGCCATCAGCTTCGGCATGGTGGTCATTCCCGTCAAGCTCTACCCCGCGACCGAGCATCGCGATATCCGCTTCGTCAACCTCCACAAGGACACCCACACCCGCATCCGCATGAAGCGCTGGTCGCCCCACCACGACGCCGAAGTCACCCTCGACGACCTCGTCAAGGGCTACGAATACACCAAGGACCAGTACGTCATTCTCGAAGACGCCGACTTCGACGACCTCCCCGTTCCCTCCAAGCACTCCCTCGACATCATCAAGTTCGTCGACATCAAGACCATCGACCCCATCTTCTTTGAGCGCACCTACGTCCTCGAGCCCGAGGAGCTCGGACGCAAGCCCTACGCCCTCCTCCGCCGCGTCATGGAGGAGACGGGACGGATAGCCGTGGGGAAACTCTCCCTTCGCCAGAAGGAGCACCTCGTCACCGTCCGGCCCTACGAGAACGGCCTCGCCGTCGCCACCATGTTCTACGCCGACGAGATCCGTCCCACCGGCGAGATCTTCGACGACGAGGAGACCGACGTCTCCGACGCCGAGCTGCAGATGGCCTCCATGCTCGTCGACCAGCTCACCGGCGAGTTCGACCCCGAGGCCCACGAAGACGAATACCGCGCCGCCCTCATGCAGGTCATCGAGAACAAGCTCGGCCAGGGAGGCCCCGTCGCCGCCGCGCCCGAAGCGCCCAAGACCACGGTCGTCGACCTCATGGAAGCCCTCAAAGCCTCGCTCGCCGCTACGGGCTCCGAGCCCGCCCCGGCGCCCGCCGCCAAGCCGCGCGCCAAGGCCCGCAAGGTCGGCTAGCCGCCGCCGAGCCACCCCGGCGGCTCGCCCTCGACTCTTACGGCAAGCGTCTCCGGCCGCCGCAGCTCGGCCTCCGCCGCGCGCGGGATCACGATGAGCGGTATCTCCGCGTACCGCTCACGGAAGAAGCGCAGGTTCTCCTCCTCGACCACCACCGGCTCCGGCGAGACGCCGCTGCAGACCAGCGCGTCGACCGCGAGTCCCCGCCGCTCCGCCGCCTCCAGCGTGAGCGCGGTGTGGTTCAGCGTCCCCAGACCGGGCCGCACCACCACCACGAGCCGCGCCCCCAGCCGCGCCGCGAGGTCGGCGAAGTCGTGCCCCTCGTCCAGCGGCACGAGCAGCCCGCCCGATCCTTCGACCAGCGTCACGTCGTGCGCCGCCGCAACTTCCAAGCACCGGCCCGCGAGCCCCTCGAAGTCCACCCGCCGCCCCGCGCGCCGCGCCGCGATGGACGGCGCCAGGGGTTCGGGGAAGGCCGCCAAGGTCTCGATGGCCACGTCCACGCCGGAGAGCGCCGCCCGGTAGAAGGCCTCGTCGCCGTCGACCTTGGGGTCGGCCCCCGTCTGCGCCGCCTTGATCAGCGCAACGCTGCCCCGCTGCGACGCCCGCCACGCCAGCCAAGCCGCCGCCACCGTCTTCCCCACGCCGGTGTCGGTGCCGGTCACCAGCACGACCTCACCCACGCATCGCCTCCAGCGCCGCCAGCACCTGCCGGACGTGCCCCTCGTCGTGCGCGGCGGTGACGCCGAACCGGATGCGCGACCCTCCCCGCGGCGTCGCCGGCGGACGCACCGCCCGCGCCAGGATGCCCCGCTCCCGCAGGTGCTCCTCGGCAGCCAACGCCGCCGACGGCTTGCCCAGGATCAGCGGCACGATCTGCGACGCCGACGGCGAGGGCGGGTAGCCCAACGACTCCAGCCCCGACCGCAGCGCCGAGCTCAGACGCAGCGCCCGCTCGGCGAGCTCCGGCTCAGCCCGCGCGACGTCGAGCGCCGCCGACGCCGCGGCCACGGCCGATGGCGGCAACGCCGTGTCGAAGATGAACGTCCGCGCCCGGTTGATCAGATATTCGATCAGGGCCGCATCGCCGGCGGCGAAACCCCCAATCGAGCCCAGCGCCTTCGACAGCGTCCCCACCGCCACGGCGCCCGTTCCCGCGCCGCGGGTTGCGAGGAGCCCCCCGCCGAAGACGCCGACCGCGTGCGCCTCGTCCACCACCAACAACGCCTCGTGCCGCAGCGCCGTCTCGTTGAGCGCCTCCAGCGGCGCGAGGTCGCCGTCCATGCTGAACACGCTCTCCGTCGCCACCAGACGCCGCCGCGCCGGCGTCCGCCGCAACAGGTCGTCCAGCGCGTCGACGTCGTTATGTGGGAATGTGACCGCCGCCGCGCCCGACAGCTTGACCCCGTCGATGATCGACGCGTGGGCCCGCTCGTCGTAGAAGACGGCGTCGCCGCCACCGGCCAGCGCCCCGATCACGCCCAGGTTCGCCAGGTATCCCGAGCTGAACAGCAGCGCCGACGGCTGCCCCGTCCACGCCGCCAGCCGTTCCTCCAGCGCCTCGTGCGCCGGCGTCGAGCCATGCAGCAGCCGCGCCGACCTCGCTCCCGCGCCCGCAGACGACGCGGCCCCGTTCGCCGCCTCGATCACCTCGGGCCGCGACGCCAACCCCAGGTAGTCGTTCGAGGTGAAGACGACGTAGTCGCGCCCATCGAGCGTGGCGTGGACGCCGGTGCGGCCCTCCGGCGTGACCACCGACCGCCGCAGGCCGAGCCGTTCGAGGCGGACGCGCTCAGCGCGGAGGAAGTCAGCCCACGCCGGGGGCAGACCGCGCGGCGTCGTCGAGTCCATACCGCACCGCCTCGCAGATTTGCTCAAGCTCGCGCTCCTCGATCGAAAGCGGCGGCATCACCACGATCGTCTCGCCCAGCGGCCGGACGAAGACGCCGCGCTCCCGCGCCGTCAGGCACGCCCGCCACGCCGCCGGCGCCGACGCGGCCTCGATCCCCGTCATCAGCCCCTGTTGGCGGACCTCCGTCACCAGCGGGTGCTCCGCGATCATCTCGTGCAGCATCTCGCTCAGCGCCGCCGACCGCCGGCCCACCCGCTCCAGCACCGGCTCCGACTCGAAGATGTCCAGGCTCGCCACCGCCGCCGCGCACGCGATCGGATTCCCGCCGTAGGTGTGCCCATGATAGAGCGTCTTGGCGTAGTCCTCTTCATCATAGAAGGCGTCGTAGACCCGCTCCGTCGCCACCGTCGCCGAGAGCGGCAGGTAGCCGCCGCTCAGACCCTTGCCCAGCACCATGATGTCGGGAGTGACGCCCTCTAGGTCGCAGGCGAACATCGCCCCCGTCTTCCCGAAACCCGTCGCCACTTCGTCGGCGATCAGCAGCACGTCGTGACGCCGGCAAAGGTCGGCGACGTACCGGAGGTGGCCCTCCGGCGCGACGATGATTCCCCCCGCGCCCTGCACCCTGGGCTCGACGACCACCGCCGCGATCCCCTCGCCACGCTCCTCCAGCAGCGCCTCCAGCGGCTCGGCGCAGGCCAGCGTGCACCCCTTCGGGGGCGAACAGCGCTCGCAGCGCAGCGCGTAGGGATTAGGAAAGCGCAGCGGCTCGAACATGCCCGCTTCGTAGGGCTTCCGGAACGGCCCGTCGCCCCCCAGCGACGCCGCTCCCAGCGTGTCGCCGTGGTATGCCATCTCCATGGACACCAAGCGGTTCCGTTCGGGGCGGCCCTGGTTCACCCAGTACTGCAGCGCCATTTTCAGCGCCACCTCGACCGCGCTCGCCCCGTCCGAGCTGTAGAAGAAATGCGCCAGCCCCTCCGGGACGTGTTTCCTGAGACGGTCCGTCAGCTCCAGCGCCGGCGCGTGGCCGATGCCCAAGAGCGTGCTGTGTTGCAGCTTCTCCGTCTGCCGTGTGATCGCTTCGACGATGCGCGGGTGCCCGTGGCCGTGGACGATGGCCCACAGCGACGCCACCCCGTCGATGTACGCCCGCCCCTCGGTGTCGATGAGTCGGTTCCCCTCGGCCCGCTCGACGATCAGCTGCGGCTCGCGGTCGAGGCGCGCCATCGGGGTGAAGGCGTTCCATACGCCCGCCCGGCGCCGCTCCGTCACTCCTCTTCGACCTCGAACCCCATGTCCGCGATCATCTGCAGCGCGTCCTTCGTGCTCTGCCCTGGCGTCGTCAGATACCCCTCGACGAAGATCGAGTTCGCCGCGTACAGCGCCAGCGGCTGCAGCGAGCGCAGGTGCAGCTCCCGCCCTCCGGCCACCCTGATCTCCCGGTGCGGGTGCAGGAAGCGCGCCAGACACAGGATGCGCAGGCAGTGGTGCGGCGTCAGCCGCCACGTCCCCTCCAGCGGCGTCCCCTCGATGGGGTGCAGGAAGTTGACCGGGATCGACTGCGGGTCCAGCTCCCGGAGCGCCAGCAGGACGTCGATCACGTCGTCGTCCGTCTCCCCCATGCCGAAGATCGCCCCGCTGCACAGGTTCAGACCCGCCGCCCGCGCCGCCTCCAGCGTCCGCACCCGGTCCTCGTAGCCGTGGCTCGTCACGATGCTCGGGGTGAACCGCTCGCTGGTGTTCAGATTGTGGTTGAGCTGGTCGACGCCCGCTTCCTTCAGCGCCCGTGCCTTCTCCTCGTCGAGCAGCCCCACGCACGCGCAGATCTTGATGTCCACCGCCTCGCGGATACTCCGCGTCGCCGCGCTCAGGTACTCCACCTCGCGCCACGACGCCCCTCGCCCGCTCGTCACGATGCAGAAGCGCTTCGCCTGCGACCGCTTCGCCGCCCGCGCCTCCTCCAACAGCCGCTCCTGGCTCACCATCGGGTACTTCTCGATCGCCGCCGTCGACACCCGCGACTGAGAACAATAGCCGCAGTCCTCGGGGCACAACCCGCTCTTCGCGTTCATCAACACGTGCAGGTGCACCTTCAGACCGCAGAAATGCCGCCGCACCCGGAACGTCTCCGCCAGCAGCGACGCCACCTCCGCCTCCGGCGCGCCCAGCACCGACGCGCACTCCGCCCGCGTCAACGCCTCCCCCGCGACCGCCTTATCGGCAAGCGCCGCGAAACTTGTAGTCTGGGGCGTGGTCGTCATGGGACAGGTGATCGCAGCAGATAGGCCGCAACTTCGCCTTCGTCATCGTAGGCCGCGCTGCCGATCGGATCGTATTCAACGTCAGTGTCGTCAAATTCTTCAGGAGGCGCAAATTCGCGCGTTCGCTCTTCCGACTCTTCCGTTTTTTCTTCCCAAAGCCCCGCGGATTTGAGAGCTTCCTCGAAAACTTCCCGCCCACTGGCAAGGGACTTGCCCATCACTTCTTCTATGAGCTTCATCATCGCCTCGCCGCGCTCTATGAAGAACTCTGGGAATTGATCAGACCCCAGTAGCGTCGGGCTAATCCAGTGGGATTCCAACAATCGGTTAAACGCATCCTTGTCGATCTCAGGCTGTAATTCATCGGAGATTCGAGGCAAGTATTTGGACGGTGCTCGTCCACCTATCATTCTGTTCGTGATAGCGTCTATCGGAGTTTTATTGATGACTGAATCGTATATCCACCAAGGTATGGGAGGCTTAGGATCCTTCTCATCCTTATGTCTATTTTGGCACCAATGCACTGGAAAAATGTGATGGATATCAATGCTGCTATCGTGCCTGAGAGTCAAGGCAATCGCGGTCCGCCAATCCGCTGCGCCGCTCTTCTTTTGAAGTGCGTAAAGGCCTTTGTATGCAGCACTAATGCGCGTGCGTAGAGAAATCAGCCGCTCAGGAATGAAATTTGCCTCGGAGATCAGCCTTGGCTCGTTCCTTCCACGGACATATTCGGCGACCTCTTGAAGGTCAAGCGCAAACTGAGTTTCAGTGTTGCCTCCATAAACTTCTCCGAATACACCGGACCAAAACCATCGTTCCAGTCGAGCTTTCGCATTCGCGGGTTCCAATTCCTTCCCCAGTTCAACGTAGAGAGCTGCAAGGGGTACCAGCTGTGTGTTGTAAGGAACATCCGTTTTGGTGAAAATATGCTGGTGGTTCAGGAAATTTGCAGCGGCGATAAATCCCTCTACAAGTCTGTCGGCCCATCGCTTGTAGTCATCCAGAGAAAGCCGCAAGATGTCGGCTCTCTTGCAACTTATCGAAGGCGCTTGGCTTGGCTCCTTTCCATTACCTATCTCATTCCGTCGCCGTTCTTGGGTTGTCAATAACGCAACAGCCTGAAGGAAATGAGGCCCCTCAACCCCCTGGAGCACCCCCGACGCCGAATAGAGAACGTCTTTGCGCTTTTCCAGTCTTCTCGTAACGAGAATTGTTCAGCGCCGGCGTCAGCGGCGAAGGACGCTGTTACCAATTCAAACACCGTAAGCGTTACGCCACCTGTATTTACTTTCTCAAAAACCGTGCATACAGCCTCTTTTGGAGTCTCCTTTCCCAGATCAATGACCGGCAACAAGTATTCGCCGAAGGCATTTAGGATAGATTCATTGTAACTCTTGATGAATGCGGCCAAGCCATCATTAGGATGCTCATCCTTTCGGTTCCAGTATTTGTTGTAGGAAGATACCCAATCATTGCTATTCCAATACATGTTATAGTCGAACATCCAGCTCATGCCGTCCAACAATTGCTCAGTCGGCATCATGTGGTTTTCATATTCGTGTTCTTTGGTCGAGAGATCCAGAACTGTCTCGCGTCCGAAGTCTCGGGTAATTCTCTTGTCTTTCTCGGGATCGCCGCTAGCAGGAACACTGATGATTGCCTCCTCTCGGTCAGTGTATGGGTCCATTGCCTTCAACATGTCTATGTAGTACCAGCGGTCGATTCGCTGCCTCCGGCTATTCTGCGTCCTTACCGGGCCGGGGTGCCACAGGGCCTGATAGAGCGACGTGAGGCGTTGCTGGCCGTCTAGTAGAAAACTGTTGGGCGCACCGGCGATCGTACCATTGCCTTGTTCTCCAACGCCCTCGATGAGGCGCGCTTTGAAATTAATGTCGCCGCCGGAGGAGAGGGTCATGACAGCTCCTATAGGAAAGCGGCGGGAGATGCTGGCGAGCAATCCTCGGATGCGCTCATCGTCCCATACCCAACCTCTTTGAAAATCGGGGAGCTGGATCTTTCCGCTCGCTACATTCCCAAGGAGGGCCTTCAGAAGTACGGGGTGGGTCGAGAACATACATGGCTCCTAATGACGAAGGCGTCCGCGGCCACGGCCGCTCGCGGCTACACAGTATAAGCGCCCCGGACTCCGCCCGCCCTTCCCCCACCCCTCAGCCAATTTTGCCCGCCGATGACCTATTGACAGCCCTTGCCAAGGGGCCTTATCGTTGGACTACGAACATATGTACTGACCGTGGAGCATTGGTCAGTCTATGTTCGGCGCCTCCCGCAAGGGAGCGTGCACCCGCGTCGGCTCGCACTCCACGACGTCGCCGGCGCCCGCGCCTCCCGTAAGGGAGCGTGCACCTTGCGCCGGACCGCCCGATTAGCGCGTCCGGCGCGCGCCTCCCGTAAGGGAGTGTGCACCTTGCGCCGGACATCCGACTAACGTGCCCGGCGCGCGCCTCCCGTGAGGGAGCGTGCACCTTGCGCCGGATCCGACTGAGCGTTGGCCCGGCGCGCGCCTCCCGCGAGGGAGCGTGCGACCCGCGCCGGGAGGCCCTTCGGGGCCTCGCCGGCGCAAAAAAACACAAAGGTAGAGCTGCGTCAAAACCGGGGCCGCCACGCGGCTCAACCCTGTAGAAGCCTCGCGCCGCCGCGAAGAAAGGTGAGACCCATGCCCCACAAGGCAAAGCCCAGACCCGCCGCCCTCCGACGGAAGCACACCGACCAAGCCCGCCGGCGCACCTTCCTGAAGAAGTTCGCCGCCGTCGGCCTCCTAACGCCCAGCGCCAACGCCGCCGGCGTCTCCCTCAAGACCGTCAACGAATGGTTCACGCACGTCCCAGGCTTCCGGGAAGCCTTTGACGAGGCCAAGCTCCGTTTCCACGACCGCCTCGAAGAGGCCATCGTCAACCGCATCGACGATGTCGATCAACGCCGGAACGACATCCTCCTCCGCTTCAAGATCCAAGGCGAAATCCCCGAAAAGTACGGCCGCCCCGGCAGGAAGCCCAAGGAGAAAGACCACCAATGCATGCCAGACCACGACTGCTTGACCTGGGAGGAAATCGAGCGTGCGGCCAGAGAGGGATACCGCGATGACGAACCCCTCCCGTAGCGGCGGCCCTTGTGGTCGCCCGCCCCTACAGCCTTCCCCGCTAAGGGGCGCGTTAAGCCTCTCCCCCTCTGGGGGAGATTTGAGAGAGGGCACGCGTCGGAGGGGCGGAGCCGGGGAGGTCTTCCCTCTTCTCCCAAGGGAGAAGAGGGAGATGAGGGGCCCCGCGACAACCACGAAGGGCGGTCTACCCCTCAGCCGCCGAGAACGCCAGCACCGCGTTCTGGCCACCGAACCCGAACGCGTTGGACAGCACCAGCCGCAGCGGGATTTGGCGCTCCGTCCCGCGCACGCAGTCGATCGCCAGGCCGTCGTCGAGCCCCTGGCAGTTGATCGTCGGAGGCACGATCCCTGTCGCGATCGCCTTCACTGCCGCCACCGCTTGCGCCGCTCCCGACGCCCCCAGCATGTGCCCCGTCATCGACTTGATCGCCGTGACCGGAATCCCGCCCAGCGCCTCGCCGAGCGCCGCCTCCAACGCCCGGACCTCCGCCGCGTCGCCCGCCTGCGTCCCGGCGGCATGAGCGAAGACCGCGCTCACCTCATGCGGCCCAGCCCCCGCCTTCTCCAGCGCCCGCGACATGGCCCGCGCCGCCGCCGCTCCCTCCGGGTCGGGGCGCGTCTCGTGGAGGCCGTCCGTCGTCGCGCCGTAGCCGGCAAGCTCGGCATAGACCCGCGCCCCACGCCGACGCGCGTGCTCGAAGTCCTCCAGCACCAGCGCCGCGGCGCCCTCCGCCACCACGAAGCCGTCGCGGTCGCGGTCGAACGGACGGCAGGCGCGCTCCGGCTCATCGTTGCGCCGCGAGAGCGCCCCCAGCGCGTCGTCGCCCGCCAGGGTCAGCGGTGTCACGCACGCCTCGGCGGCACCCGCGACCATCACTGCGGCGTCGCCCCGGCGCACGATCTCCGCCGCCTCGCCGATGGCGTGCCCGCCGGTGGCGCACGCCGACGCCACCGCGAACCCGGGCCCACGCAGGTCCAGCAGCATCGCCGCCTGCGCCGCCGCCATATTGCCCAACATCCGTGGAATCAAGAACGGGCTCGCCGACTTCGACCCCGCCCCCAGCGACGCCGCCCCTTCCAGCGCCGACGTCTCGCCGCCGTGGCTCGACCCCAGCACCAGGCCCGCCTCGAACGGGTCGTGCCCCTCGATGCCGGCGTCGCGCCACGCCTCCAGCGCCGCCGACGTCCCAAACCACGCGTAGCGGTCGAGACGCCGCGCCCGACGCCGCTCGACCTCCGCCGGGCGCTCGAAGTCCTTGACCTCGCCGGCAATGCGTACGGCGAACGCCGAGGCGTCGAACAGGGTGATTGGGCCGACGCCGGAGCGCCCCGCGCACAGCGCCGCCCAGAACGCGCCCGTCCCCGTCCCCACCGGACTCACCACGCCCAGACCGGTAACCGCCACCCGCCCGCTTGTCACCGCATCACCTTAGGCCTCTCCCCTCCGGGCGAGTCTCTTTAAACCTCTCTCCCTCTGGGAGAGACTGAAAGAGGGCGGGGGCAGGGAAATCCCACCTCTTCTCCCCACGGGAGAAGATTGAGATGAGGGGCCCCCTTACAACCGCCACGCATGATCGAAGCTCGCCTTCCTGACAAAGCGCCATCTTAAGCCTCTCCCCCTCTGGGGGAGACTGAGATGAGGGCGCGCGCCGCCAGGCGCGCGAGCGCCCGGAGGGCGCTGCTCCCTAAGGCGCTCCATCGTGATCGCCCCTGCCGCCTACCCTCGCGCCGACAGCCACGCCGCGGCCTCGGCGCGGTTCAGCTCCACCCACCGGGCATTCAGCTCGATGCGCTCCAGCGTCTGACGGATGGCGCGGGCCGCCGACGGCGCGGGGTTCGCCTCGAAGAAGTCCCGTACGTCGTCGCGGCGGGCCGTCGTGGTGAACGCTCCGCCCACCGACGCCAACCGACCGATCGCGAAGCCGCCCGACCCGTACCGGCGGTCGAGTTCCGCCCAGTTGGCCTTGATGAACTCCCACGCCAGGTCGCGCCCCTTTAAGTTCCCCGCCAGCGACACGATGACCAGCACCGCGTCCTGAACTCGCACCTCGTCCGACAGCGACCGCTCCAGCGTCTCGGACAGCAACCCCTCGTCCTCAAAGCGCGTCAGCGCACCGAGCAAGCGCATCTTCTCCTCGCTCAGCGTCGCCGCCTTTTCCAGTTCCCAGAGCCGGTCGTAGACCGCGCGGTCCCCGTACTGGGCGGTCAGACTGAAGACCACCGCCCGCAAGTCGGGATGGAGGCTCGAGTCGTCGTGCAGATACCGCTCGAAGCGTTCACGCGCTTGGTCGGCGAGCGCCTCGTCGCCGTAGTAGCCGCGCTGACCCAGCACCGTGCTCCGGCGCAGCGATTCGAGGTGCCCCTCGCCCGGCCCGGCGTCCCAGCCGACCTCGCCCGCGACCCGCTCGAACAGGCCGCCGGCGAACCGGCGGTACGCCGCCAGCGACGGCTCGTCGGCGAGCAGCGTCTCCAGCCCGCGCAGATTGCTCGCCAGGTCCCCCCAGACCGTGGCGTCGTCCTCGCCGACATAGGCCCCGGCAGCGTCGAGGAACCGCGTCGCCGGCGCAATCCCCGCCCGCATCAGGGCGTAGGCATCGTTCTGCACCCCCAGGCGGTCGGGCGGCGGGGTCGCCTTGTCGGCCACGGCGCCGCACACCCGCTCCCACTCGTCGGCTCCATAGTTCACCCGGTAGAACCCCGTCTGCCCCGCGTTGATCTTGATCCACCCGTCGCCGGACGGAACGTCGATCGCGCCCTCCCGCTCGCTCAGCAGCGACGCCTGCACGCCCCCGTCCGGGGTCAGCGCCAGCACCGGCGTCTCCCACACCGACGGGTCGTCCGTGCCGCCGCCGAGCAGGTGGCTGTAGAGGAAGCGGCGCTGCGACAGCCCGACCCGCGCCCCGTCGCCGGAGCGCTCCGCCGCGACGTCGACGACGGGATAGCCCATCTGCTGCGTCCAGCTGTTCATGATCCGCGTGACCGGCTCGCCGCTCGCCGCCTCAAGCGCCTGCCAGAGGTGCTCCGTCCGCGCGTTGGCGTACTGGTGCTCGTCGATGTAGGCCCGCAGCCCGTCGCGGAAGGTGTCGGCGCCCAGGTACTGCTCCAGCATCCGCAGCACCGAGCCTCCCTTGCTGTAGCTGATCGCGTCGAAGATCTCCCGGATCTCCGCCGGGTCCTTGACCGGCACCTCGATGGGGTGCGAGCTCTCCAGGCCGTCCAGGCTGAGCGCCGCGTTGGTGTCCTGGCTCACGAACTGCGTCCACATCTGCCACTCGGGGAAGAGCACGTCGACGCCCTTGTCCCCCATCCACGAGGCGAAGCTCTCGTTAAGCCACAGGTCGTCCCACCACGCCATCGTCACCAAGTCGCCGAACCACATGTGCGCCATCTCGTGCGCCACGACCTGCATGATCCGCTGACGCGCCACCGCCGCCGAGTTCCCCTCCTCGAACAGCAGCGCCGTCTCCCGGTAGATGATGCAGCCCCAGTTCTCCATCGCCCCCGCCGCGAAGTCGGGCACCGCCACGTGGTCCATCTTCGGGAGCGGATAGGGAATGCCGAAATAGTCGTTGAAATAGTGCAGGAGCTTGACCGAGTTCTCCAGCGCGAACCGCCCCTGCTCCTCCTTGCCTCGCGTGGTGAACACCCGCACCAGCGTCCCGCCGGGCCCCGTCGCGTCCACCGACGCCAGGTCGCCGACCACGAACGCCAGCAGGTACGTCGACATCCGCGGCGTCTCCTGGAACCGCACCGTCTTCACCGGTCCCTCGACCGTCTCCTTGGCCACCGGCATGTTCGACAGCGTCGTCAGGTCCTTCGGCGCCGTCAGCGTGACCTCGAACGTCGCCTTCAGCGACGGCTCGTCCCAGCACGGGAAGGCCCGCCGTGCGTCGGTGGCCTCGAACTGCGTCGTCGCCATGTAGCGCTTCTCGCCCTGCTCGTCGACGTACTCGCTGCGGTAGAAGCCGCGAAGCTGGTCGTTGAGCACGCCGGTGAAGTCGCAGGCGAGCGAGGCCCGCCCCACCGGCAGCGTCTCGCCGAACGAGAAGACTGCCGTCTCCTCATCCTCGTCGGTCTCCACGGACCCCTCGACGCTCCGCCCGTCGGCCAACGTCACCACCGCCGACGCGATGTCGAGCTCGGCGGCATTGAGCGTGATGCGCTCCGTGGCCTCCACCACCTCGATCTCGATGCTCACCGACCCGTCGAACGTGAACGCCTCGAGGTCGGGCGCCAAGTCGATGGCGTAGCGCAGCGGCCTCACGTTGCCGGGCAGCTTCTTCACGTCGCTCTCATTCACGACCGTCTCCTTACCGCCGGAGCGCGGCGACCACGCCCGCGACCTTCTCGTCGTCGGCGCCCTGCGGAGGGTTGAAAGTGATCCGGTTGGCCACGCCGCCCCAGCGCTCCTCGAAGCGGTCGGCGATCTCGTCGTACAGGCCCACCGTGACGAACGTATCGAACATCTCCTCCGCCACCAGCTCCGCCATCTCCTCCCACTTGCCCTCTCTGGAAAGCCGGTGCATCTCGACGGCCTCCTCGGTCCAGCCGTGCAGACTCATGATGCCCCGGTACGGCGGCGTCGAGCCGTAGAACGCGATGCGCCGCCGCAGCGCGGGCCGTTGCGCCTCGATCTCCTCCTCGTTCGCCCCCGCGATGTAGAACCCCTGCCCCACCAGGTCGAAGTCCTCGAACGTCCGGCCCGCCTTCTCCAACCCCGCCGCGACGTGCGGCACGATGACCTCGCGCGTGTACTCCGGCGTGTTGAACGAGTGCATCCGCAGCCCGTCGCAGACCTCCCCGGCCAGCGCGAGGTTGTAGGGGTTCAGCGCCGAGATGTAGACAGGTATCCGGGGATGCTCGATGGGCTCCGGCGTGAACAGCGGGTTCAGCAGATTGAACTTGTAGAAGTCGCCGGCAAAGTCGAGCTTGGTCCCGTTCTGCCAGCAGTCCCAGATATGCCGCAGCGCGGCGATGTACTCGCGCAGACGCGGGCCGGGCGAGTCCCACGGCACGCTGAATCGCCGCTCGATGTGCGCCTTGATCTGCGTCCCCAGACCCAGCAGCAAGCGGCCCTTGGTGAACTCCTGGATGTCCCACGCCTCGTAGGCCACCACCATCGGGCTGCGGGGAAAGGCGATCAGCACCGACGTGCACAGCGTCAGCTTGCTGGTATGCTCCCCCGCCAGCACCAGCCGGAAGAACGGGTCGTGGTTCGTCTCCCCCGACGACACGCCGTCGTAGCCGAGCGCCTCGGCGCGTTCCGCCTCCGCGATCACGCCCTCGAGCGTCTTCGATGCCAGCGTGTAGTCGACTTTCATACACCCCTGCTTCCGTGCAGCGCCCTACGATAGCACAGGGGCTCACGCCGCCCCCGCCGCCTTGCGCGAGCTCAGCGCCACGAGCGTGACGCCGGCCACCACCGCCAACGTGATGGCAGAGATCCACCAGATCAGGTCGTAGCTCTCCGTGGCGTCGAAGACGAAGCCGGCCACCAGCGGCCCGAGCGCGTTGGACGTCATGTTGAACGCGGTCACGACTCCGCGGATCGCCCCGAGCGCGTCGCGCCCGAAATACACCGGCCACACCAACTGGTGCAACGTCGTATTCATCCCGAAGGTGATGCCGTACGCCGCGGCCCACATGAACGCCACCGGCACGCTGTCCACGTCCAACAAAAACAGCAGGCTCGCCGCCAGCCCCGCGTAGGCGGCCGCCAGCAGTGGCTTCACCGGGAGACGGTCGGCGATGAACCCTGTGGTCAGCCCTCCGGCGAGGGTGAACGCGGCCCACGCCGCCAGCACGTACGTGCCTACCGCAGCGCCGATCCCCCGGTCATCGAAGTAGGCGATCAGGTGAAAGTTGACCGCCGCCCCTACGAAGAAGGTCACCGTGGTGACCAGCAGGAGCACGTAGAAGGGGCGGGTGGAGGCGGCCTCCCTGAGCGTGTAGCTCCGCTCCTCCCGCGCCGTCTCCGGCGCCCGGCGACCCGTCTCCGTGAATGGGCCGCGGCGCGGCGGGCCTGCGTCGCCGTCGGGCCGCAGTCCCATGTCTTCGGGCCGGCGGCGCAGGAACAGCAGGCAGGGCAGGAAGCCCACCACCCACGCCACAATCCCCACCGACAGCATCGCCAGACGCCAGTTGCTCGCCGCAAGGATGGCCTGGGCATACATCGGTGTGAGTCCGTTCCCGAAGCGCAGCCCCATGCCCGAAAGCGCGATGGCTTGTCCGCGCTTGCGTACGAACCACATCGACGTGCTCACCTGCACGCCAAGGTTCAACACGCCTTGGACCACGACGCGCCCCACGATGACCGCGAAGTAGAAGTGCCACAGCGCGCCGATCTGCGACAACGCGGCCAAGCTTCCGCCAACGACCACGAACCCGACGGTCATCAGCCAGCGGGGGCCGTACCGGTCCAGCAGCGGGCCGATGAAGACCGCGGTCAGACCGCCGGCGATGGTGCCGGCGGTGTTCGCACCCGCGAACGTGGCCCGGTCCCAGCCGAACGCCTCCGTGATCGGCTTGATGAAGACCCCGATGTTCGGGTTGAACTGCCCCGACATCGCAAAGCCCGCCGCCGCGATGACGCCGACGATCACCCAGCCGTAGAACAGCGTGTTCTTTCTCTTGATAGGGGAGTCCTCGCCGGCCAACGCTGCAACGGAAGCGCCGCCGCAATCATACAAGACCAGCCCTGTTGACGCGGCGTTCCGTCTGATTTACGGTACACGCGGAAGCAGTCCGTGCTCCCAAGAAGGCGCGCGCCGCGCGCAAGACCGGCGGCCGTCCGAGCCGCGGGAGGCGTCATGTTCAGTCCTGTCACGTTCGAACCCGAAGTCGAAGAACTCGTCCACTTCGTCGAGTCCACGCCCCGCGACGACATCATCGAGGCCACCCACGCCAAGCTCGCCGACGGCGTCGCCCCCGAAGATCTGGTGCGCGCCGGCGCCCTCGCCGTCGTCCGCTCGACTGAGTTGCCTATGGGCCACCACGGCGGCCCCATCCACCCCATCTGCGGCGCCCACCCCGTCGGCCAGATGGCCAAGCGCCTCGACAAACCGTGGGCCGAGCTCGCCGTCGTCCAGTTCGTGGCCCTGTGCAACAAGCACGTCCACTCGCCCGAGCAGGGGCCCTACATCATGCCGGAAATGGCCCCCGCCGACTCCAACAACATCTTCATCTTCCGCGAGAAGAAGCTCGTCCCCGAAGAGGGCGGCGTCGACGTCACCAAGGAGACCTTCCGCCGCTCGATGCGCATGGCCTACCCGCCGGCGGCGGAAGCCACCATGCTCTACCTCCTCGAGAACGGCGTCACCGCGGGCGAGGTCCTCGACATCATCCTCGACCTCGCCGTCCCCAAGAATCCCAACGACGACCACTTCTTCCTCTTCCCCATGTACACCTGGCGCGCCCTCGACCAGATCGGCTGGGAGTACGCCCCCGTACTGCTCCGCCCCGCCGTCCGCTACGAGTCCCGCGGCGGCGCCACCCCCAAGTTCGAGCCCATCGCCGCGCTGCTCGACAAGTACGAGCTCCTCGACCGCGACATCCCCATGACCACCACCACGGCCGAGACCGAGGCCATCGGCGAGCTTGCCGACCGCATCGGCTCCTCGACCGAGTTGGACGACATCCCCGAGATACTGGCCCAGGCCCTCGCCGGCGGCATGTCGCTCGAAGGCGTCGGCGAGGCGCTCTCCATCGGCGCCGCGGTCATCCACCTCCGCACCAGCTACGGCAACCCGATGGACACCCACCTGCAGACGGGCATCAACACCCGCCGCTACCTCCTCGGCATCGAAGGCGTCAGCCTCCGCAACAAGATCCTCGCCCTGCTCACCTGGCACACCGGCCCGGAGATCTCCTCCAGCCTCGGCAAGTTCGACTACGACCCCCGCGAGGACACCGCCGCGCTGCCGCCGCGCTCTCAGATCGAGCTGCTCGAAGCCATCACCGAGAGCATCGAGTCGCAGCCCCACGTCGAAGACCTCTCGGTCTTCAAGCTGCCCCATCTCGTCGCCGCGCCCCAGGTGCGGGAGACGCTCGCCCTCACCCAGCAGTACCTCGATTCCGGCTATGATGTGATGGCGCTCTTCGACCGCCTCGGCGAGATCACCGCCCGCGACGACTTCAGCGAGATGCACGCCTTCAAGCACCACCAGGCCACCGTCGAGGAATACATCAACACCCGCGAGCCATTCCGCTGGGTCCAACCCATGTCGGCGGCCAAGATCGCGGCCATCATCCACGGCAAGCGCCAAGGCATCTACGAGCAAGCCAAAGAGCTCATCGGCGTCTAGCCCCTCTCTCCCCCTAGGAGAGACTGCGAGAGGGCCTCACCTTAAGCCTCTCCCCCTTTGGGGGAGATTGAGAGAGGGCCGGGGCCGGGCCGGGAGGTCCCCCCTCTTCTCCCGTGGGGAGAAGATTGAGATGAGGGGCCCCCTCATCACCGCCAAACGTCACCCGACACCGGCCTTCCCTATCCCGTAGGGGCGCCTCTTGTGGGGGTCCGCTCCCTAACTCCCACCCGGTCGTTGACATTCGCAGGGCCGCGTCCTACGGTGATGACGCCCTGAAACCCGCTCCGTTTCCCCTGCGGACGCGCCCCACGAGGCCCCGGAGGTCGCCTTCCATGCCCGGCCCCTTGGACGGCATCACCATCCTCGACCTGACCATCTGGCAGAACGGGCCGTGGGCGACGGTGATGCTCTCCGACCTCGGCGCCGACGTCATCAAGGTCGAGCATCCGGAGACCGGCGACCCCGGCCGCGGCCTCCTCCCCGCCGGCGGCTCCAGCCGCGCCTCCTTCTCCTACTTCCAGGCCCTCAACCGCAACAAGAAGAGCATCACCCTCAACCTCCAGTCCGACGAAGGCCGCGACATCTTCTACCGGATCGCGAAGGACGTCGACGCCATCACCCAGAACTTCCGCCTCGGCGTCGTCGAGCGCCTCAAGGTCGACTACGAGACTGTCCGCAAGATCAACCCCCGCGTCGTCTACGGCAGCGTCTCCGGCTGGGGGCCGCTTGGCCCCGACTCCAAGCAGGGCGTCTACGACATCCTCGGCCTCTCGCGCGGCGGGCTGATGAACCTGCTCTCCGCCGGCGAGAACGCCCCCGCCTATCGCGGCGCGGGCGCCGGCATCGCCGACCAGGTGGGGGCGATCACCCTGGCCTACGCCGTCCTCGCCGGACTCATGGCCCGCGAGCGCACCGGCAAAGGCCAGCACGTCCAGACCTCCCAGCTCGGCGGCCAGATGCTCCTCCAAGGACTCAGCATCGGGCGCTACACCATCGCCGGCGACAAGCCCGAAGGCAAGCAGCGCGGCAGGGCGGGCAACAACCCCCTCTTCCACATCTACCCCGCCCGCGACGGCAAGTGGCTCGCCCTCGGCTGCGTCCAGGGCGACCGCTACTGGCCCGACGTCTGCCGCATCCTCGGCATCCAGGACTTGGAGCACGACCCCAGGTTCAAGGGGAACGGCGAGCGCAACGACAACGCCGTCGAGCTCATGGAAATCATGGACCGCGCCTTCGCCGCCAAGGACCGCGACGAGTGGGTGAAGACGCTCAACGACGCCGGCGTGCTCGCCGCGCCGGTGCAGGACTACGAAGACGTGATCCACGACACCCAGGTGCGCGCCAACGACTACGTCGTCGAGCTCGAACACCCCTCGGAGGGGACGCTGGTCCAGGCGGGCTGCCCCATCCGGTTCAGCGAGACGCCGGCCAAGCCCCGCTCGACGGCGCCCGAGTTCGGCGCCCATACTGAAGAAGTCCTGCTCGCCGCCGGTTATTCCTGGGACGACCTCGAAGGCTTTCGCGACCGCGGCGTAATCTAAGCCGCCACGTATCGGAGGACGCCATGCAAGGCCCGCTCGACGGCATCACCATCCTCGACCTGACCATCTACCAGAACGGCCCCTGGAGCACCGTGATGCTCTCCGACATGGGCGCCGAGGTCATCAAGGTCGAAGACCCCGTCAACGGCGACCCCGGCCGCAACCTCACGCCCATGGGCCGCGCCGGCCGCCGCGTCCCCACCTACTTCGAATCGATGAACCGCAACAAGCGGAGCATCACGCTCAATCTCAAGTCCGACGACGGGCGCGAGATCTTCTACGATCTCGCCAAGCGCGTCGACGTGATCACCCAGAACTTCCGCGTCGGCGTCGTCGAGCGCCTCAAGGTCGATTACGAGACCGTCAGCAAGATCAACCCGCGCATCGTCTACGGCAGCGTCTCCGGCCTGGGCTCGCGCGGCCCCGAAGCCACACAGGGAGTCTTCGACATCCTCGGGCAGGCCCGCGGCGGCCTCATGGAGCTCCTCTCGATCGCCGACCCCGAGCTCTCCTACCGCGCCAGCGGCGGCCTCGCCGACCAGACCGGCGCCATCACCATGGCCTACGGCATCATGCTCGCCCTCTTCGAGCGCGAGCGCACCGGCAAGGGCCAGCACGTCGAGGTCTCCCAGCTTAGCGGGCAGCTCATGCTCCAGGCGCTCGCCCTCAACGGCTACCTGATGAACGACGAGATGCCGCTGCCTCGCCCCCGGGCGACGAACTACAACCCCCTGTTCAACATCTACCGCTGCAAGGACGAGCGCTGGATCGCGCTCGGCGGCATCCAGCCCGACCGCTACTGGCCCGCGCTGTGCGAGGTCCTCGGCATCGAGGAGCTGCGCGACGACCCGCGCTTCAATGAAGTCCGCGCCCGAGGTCAGAACGCCGGCGAGCTCATCCCCATCATGGACCGCGCCTTCGCCACCAAGACCCGCGACGAGTGGATCGCCCTGCTGCGGGCCAAGGACGTCCTCTGCGGCCCCGTCCAGAAATACGACGACATCCCCAACGACCCGCAGGTCATCGCCAACGAGCTCCTCGTCGAGCTGGAGCACCCCGAGGCCGGCCCCGTCACCCAGGTCGGCCTTCCCGTCCGCCTGAGCGAGACGCCGGGGAAGGCGCGCTCGACGGCCCCCGCCTTCGGCGCCCACACCGAGGAAGTCCTGCAGGACCTCGGCATCTCCTGGGAGCGCATCGCCGAGCTCCGCGACCGCGGAATCATCTAGCCCCCCCCGCCCCCTCGGCACTGGGTCATCGACCCTTTGACACAGAGAACGTACGTTCTTTATCATCCCTCGTCCCCGGTCGTTCCGGGATTCTCGCAACCGAGGAGGCGCCGTGCGGGTCGCCTGCGTACTCGTCACACACCTGCGGGCGAAAATCGAGCTGCGGCGGCAGCCGCACCTCGACGGCAAGCCCGCCGTCATCGTCGACCGCGCGGGCGGCAGGCCCGTGGTCGTCGACTTCTCCCCGGCCGCCGCGGGCGTGACCGCGGGCATGACGCTGGAGCAGGCCCTGTCGCACAACGCCGACACCGTCGTCATCGAGGCCGACGAGCCCGCCTACCGCAAGGTCTTCCGCCGGATGCTCACCTCCCTTCAGGCGGTCGGCGACCGTGTCGAGCGCGCGGAGCTCGGCGCCGCCTACGTGCAGATGGACGGTCTGGAGCGGCTGTACCGCGGAGAGGCCGGCGTCGTCTGCGCCCTGCTGGACGCCGTCCCCGCCTACCTGGCCCCGCGCGTCGGCGTGGCCGACGCCAAGTTCCCGGCCCTCGTCGCCGCCCGGACCGCCGAGGCCCTCGGCGCACGCCAGGTCCCCGAGGACGTCCGGGCCTTCCTCGCGCCCCACTCGGTAGACCTGCTGCCCGTCCCCCTCGACATCCAGACCGGTCTCAAGCGCTTCGGTCTGCGCGCGATGGGCGACGTGGCCGCCATGCCGGAGGGAGCACTCGACGACCGGTTCGGCCCGGCGGGCCGGCGGGCATGGCAATGCTCCCGCGGCTTCGACGACAGCCCCCTGGTTCCCATGAAATACGAAGAGGCCGTGGCCGAGCACGCCGCGCTTCCCTTCACCTCCGCCTCCATCAACGTCCTCTTCGTCGCGGTCGACGCCCTGCTGCGAAAGGCGTACGCCCGTCCCGAGATGCGGGGAAGGTACGCGGGCGGCGCAGTCCTGGAGTGCCTGCTCTACCGGGAGGCGGCCTGGGAGCGGACGTTCCGGTTCAAGCAAGCGGCGGGGAACTGGCGGAACGCCTCCCGCATCCTACGGAGCCGGCTGGAGGCCGACCACCCCCAGGCGCCCATCGAGGAGGTGGCCCTCGCCCTCTCCGACCTCACCGGCGACTCGGGCCTGCAGCTCGGACTGACCGACGAGATGCGGGACAGCCGGGAGCGGCGGCTCGTCGAGGTCGACCGGCGGCTGCGGGGCCGCATGAATGGCGGCCACGCCCTCTACCGGGTGGTCGAGGTCGCCCCCTGGCACCCGGCCCCGGAGATGCGCGCCCTGCGGGTGCCGATCGACCCCTCGGGGCGGCAGGAGATCGGCTCGCTCGCCGCGCCCGTCGCCGTCGCGGTCCGGGAGGAGGCGGGCCGGCGGCCCGCGTCGGTGCGGCTCGGCGGACACTGGCGGCGGGTGACCGATATCGAGGACACCTGGAGCTTCGATCTCTGGTGGATGCCCAGCCCGCTCACCCGCACCTACCACCGGGCGCGCCTCGACGACGGGTCGCAGGTCACGATCTTCCGGGACCGCGGCGAGCCCCGCTGGTACCGGCAGAGCGCCTAGGACCGGCCTCCGCGCATGACCGCCGGTTACGTCGAGTTGCACGCCGCGAGCTTTTACTCCTTCGGCGTGGGCGCCTCGCACACCCACGAGCTGCTGGCCCAAGCGGGCGAGCACGGCTATCACGCCCTGGCCCTCACCGACGCCAACCTCTGCGGGGCGCTGGAGTTCGCCCGCCTCGCCAACAGCCTCGGCGTCCGGCCCATCACCGGGGGCGAGCTGACCCTCACCGACGGCTCCCGCCTCGTCCTTCTGGCCGAGACGCGGCAGGGCTACGCCAACATCTCCCGGCTCTTCACCCTAGCCAACGCCGCCGACCGGAGACAACCCAGGCTCGACCCCGTCTACCTGCCCGACCATGCCGGCGGCGTGGTCCTCCTCACCGGCGGCCGCGACGGGCCCCTCGCCAACCTGGTGCTCGACGGACGCCGGGAGGAGGCCGCGGGCCTGCTCAGCCGGTACCGGGAGTGGTTCGGCCCGGACTCGGTGTTCGTCGAGGTCCAGCGCAACTTCCTCTCCGGCGACACCCGCCGCAACCGCGAGCTGGCGGCGCTGGCGGACGAGGCCGGCGCTCCGCTGGTCGCCACCAACGACGTCCTCTACCACGCGCCCGAGCGCTACCGGCTCCAGCACGCGCTAGCGGCGGCGCGGCGGAACGTCACCATCGATCAGGCCCTCCCCTACCTCCGCCCAAACCACCACCTGCACCTGAAGTCTCCCGCGCGGATGACCCGCCTCTTCCATGACCGCCCCGACGCTCTCGCCAACTCCCTGCGGATCGCGGAGCGCTGCTCCTTCAACCTCGCCACCGACCTGGGCTACACCCTCCCCGGCCCCGCGACGCCCGAGGGCTACACCGCCGAGAGCTATCTGGAACGGCTCTGCGTCGAGGCCGCCGTCCGCCGCTACGGCTCGGTTTCCCCGCGCGTCGAGCGCCGCCTCGCCGACGAGATGCGGCTGATCCGCAGGCACAACCTTGCCGGCTTTCTACTCCTCTACCGCGAGATCGTCCTGCTCGCCCAGCGGATCATGGAGGAGAAGGGTCTGGCCTCTCCCGAGACGCCCCTCGAGGAGCGGCCCCCGGGCCGGGGCCGGGGCTCATCGGTCGCGCTGCTCGCCGGCTACCTGATCGGCATCAGCCACGTCGACCCCCTCCGCTGGGACCTCACCCTGGAGCGGTTCATGTCGGAGGACATGACCATGCTCCCCGACATCGACCTCGACTTCCCCCGCGCGCTCCGCGACGACCTGATCGCGCGGGTCCACCGCCACTTCGGGCCGGAGTTCGCCGTCCTCGCCGGCGCAGTCGCCACCTACTCCATCAAGGGCGTCATCCAAGACCTCGGCAAGGCCCTCGGCCTGCCCAAGGAAGACCTGCGGCGGCTGTCCAAGCAGGTCGAGGACGGCGGCGGCGGGCTCCTGCGGGAGGAGATGCTGGCGCTCCCCGCGTTTAGAGACCGGGTGGACGCCCCGGGTGGAGAGACCTGGCGGCGCTCGCGCCCCAGCTGCTGCGCGCGCCCAAAGCGCTCGGCCAGCACGTCGGCGGCATGGTCCTCAGCAGCTCACCCATCCCGGAGATGGTCCCCATGCGGGCCGGGGCCATCGACGGCCGTTACATCATGGACTGGGACAAGGACAGCGTCGCCGACGCCGGCTTCGCCAAGATCGATCTGCTCTCCCTGCCGGTGCTCGACCAGATGGAGGAGGCCCTCGATCTCGTCGAACGGCGCGAGGGGAAGCGGCCCGACCTGAGCAAGGTCGACCCGGAGGAAGACGCCGTCTACGAGATGATCGGCGCCGGCGGATCGAAGGGCGTCTTCCTCCTGCAGTCGCCCGCCCAGCTCAAGCTGGCGCGGCGGCTGCGCTCCCGCAACCTCCTCGACCTCGCCTACCAGGTCGCCCTCATCCGCCCCGGCGTCGGCGTGCAGGGCAGCGCCGTCTCCCAGTTCGTCGAACGCTACCGGCACGGCGCGGCGTGGGAGTACGACCACCCGTTGGAAAAGCGCGCCCTGGAGCGGGGCTACGGGATCATCGTCTGGCAGGAGCAGGTCGTCCAGCTCGTCATGGACGTCGCGGGCATGAACGCCGCCCAGGCCGACGAGATCAGGCGGGCCTTCGCCAAGCCCAACGCCGAGCACCTGATCGACATGCACCGGCGGCGCTTCCTCGAGGGCGCCGCGGCGAACGGCGTCCCGGAGGACTTGGCCGAGAAGATCTTCGGCAAGATCAACGGCCACTACATGTTCCCCGAGTCGCACTCCCACGCCTTCGCGGTCACCGCCTACCAGGCCGCCTGGATCAAGCGCCACTACCCGCTGGAGTTCTTCACCGCGCTCATGAACAACCAGCCCATGGGCTTCTACCCCGTCGAGACCCTCAAAGAGGACGCCCGGCGCTTCGGCGTCCCCTTCCTAAACCCCTGCGTGAACCGGAGCCGGGTCCGGTGCGCCCCCGAGGGGAACGCGGTGCGGCTGGGCCTGCAGATGGTGAAGGACGTCGGGGCCGAGTCGGCCGCGGCCATCGTCGAGGAGCGGGAACGCGGCGCCCCCTACGCCGGCGCGGGCGACCTGGTGCGGCGGACGGGCCTCCGGCCCGCGGCCGTGGAATCGCTGGCGGTCGCCGGGGCCTTCGACGACGTCACCCCCAACCGCCGGGAGGCCCTCTGGGACGCCGGCCTCGCCACCCGCCCATCCCGAAACGGGCAGCGGGCCCTCCCCGTACCGACGCAGGACGCCGTCCCCGAGCTCGCCGACTTCACCGAGTACGAGAAGATGGCGGCCGAATACCGGGTCTTGGGCCTCTATCCCAGGGGCCATCTCATGACGTTTGTGCGGCCGGGGCTGAGTCCTCAGGTCCTACCCGCCGACGCCGTCGAGGGGTGCGGCGACGGCGAAGAGGTGCTCGTCGCGGGGTGGCCCATCGCCCGCCAGCACCCGCGGGGAAGGCACGGCACCGTCTTCGTCACCATCGAGGACGAGACCGGCGACGTGCAACTCATCCTCTGGCCGCGGGTCTTCGCCCGATGCCGAGGGAAGCTCAGGAGTCAGGTCATACAGGCCCGCGGCGTCATCTCACGCTGGGACGGCACCACGAACATCATCGTCTCCAACGTCGAGACCGTCGACGCGAACGTCCCCATGCCCGACGCCCACGACTGGCGCTGAACTAGCTCACGCCGAGGCGGAACATTAAACCTCCCTCCCTCCGGGAGGGACTGAGGGCGGCCTGCCCGCCCTAGCTCACGCCGATGGCGGGGCGGCTCACCTTGTTCGAGCGGATGACCTTGCCGGGGTACGACCCCTGGTGCTCCCGGTCCTTGATGAGCACCTCGCCGTTCACGATGCTGGTCCGGCACTAGTGGTTCAACTTGTTTATTGTGATGAGCGGATGACCATGAACCGTCATTCCGGCGAAAGAACGTCACCCCGTACTTGACACGGGGCCGGAATCCAGGGAATCCTGCATGACAAATAGGGAGTAGGCTCATGGTAGACGATGCCATAAACCCGGTAGTAGCCACCACCCAGGCCTATTACGACGGGCCTGCCGACGATATCTACCGCTCCATCTGGGGCGACAATGTGCACTTGGGAGTGCCCTGCAACGAAGAGTGTCCGCACCCGGAGGCCATGGAGCATACCAATGAGATCATGGCCTGCGCCGTGTCCCTGGGGCCGGGCGCGCGGGTGCTGGATCTGGGTTGCGGCTACGGCTCGACCGCCCGATACCTGGCGGCGAATTTCGGATGTTCCGTGACCGGCACCAATATCAGCGAGAAAGAACTGGAACTGGCTCGTGAGCGGGCCGCCGAGTCAGGACTGGGCCACCTGTTGTCCTTCGAGTACGAGGACTTTCACAACCTGGGCTACCAGGATGCCGCTTTCGACGTGGTCTGGAGTCAGGAAGCCTTCCTTCACGCAGCCGACAAGAATGCCGTTCTCGCGGAATGCCGCCGCGTGTTGAAACACGGAGGGACACTGGCTTTCACGGATATTCTGGTTCGCCGGGATACGCCCGATGCGGACCGGGAGAGAATCTACGATAGAGTCAAGTCGCCGGATATGTGGGACCTGGAGGACTATCGCGGCGCGTTGTCCCGGTTGGGCCTTCCGGTCTCCAGGGAAGTGGACTGGTCGCAGCACGTTGCTCGCTCATACGGCTGGGTGCGGGACAAGCTCCGGGAAAACCGGGAGGCCTTGCTGCCCCGCATCGGGGCCGACACCATCGACCGCACCCTGCAGTCTCTGTCGTTCTGGGTAGACTCCGCCAACGCTGGCTACATAGGCTGGGCGATGTTCGTGGCGGATAAACCAGCCTAGACAATTTCGGACTGCGGCCACTCCCGGGGCATTGCCAACCGGCATTGCGCGCCTCCGCAATGGCCGTTTTTCAACACGAGCGCGTCCCGGTATCGCAGCCTTCAGATTTGACAAGGACGTTTCCGGCCGTTAGGATTCGCGCCGTTGCGGCCTTCCTGCTTCGGCAAAACCCCTATAAAGGCCGCCCCGCCCCTTGCTCGCGATTCCGTTTCCTGCGCTACTCCTGCGCCGGGCGGGAAGGTGGAGTCCCCTAGACCGCGACTCCCCGCAGACTCGGTCCCCTTTGCCTTGCCGGTCTTCAGCCGGTCGCTTCCAGGAGGGCCACACCAGAGAAGAACTTGCAAGCAACACGGCGGAAAATTCCGACTATCTCGCGTTAAGGAGCCATTACATGACCGACGACCCAAAGCCCATAGTTCCCAAAGACCTGTACAAGGAGCAGTATTCGCCGGAGTTCGCCGGACGCTGGGATGAACTTATCGACTGGCGGCGCAGGGCAGAGGCGGAGAACAACTTCTTCCAGGACATCCTAAGGGAACACAGTGCGGAAACAGTGCTCGACATCGCCTGTGGCACCGGTTTCCACTCCATCACCCTCAAAGCCGACGGCTTCGATGTCACCGCCGCCGACGGCGCCCCCACCATGCTGGCGCAGACCAGAAAGAACGCGCAGCGTCTTGGACTCGATGATCTGAGGGTTGTGGAGGCGGAGTGGACCAAGCTCGGAGAATCCTTTACCAACGAGCGATTCGATGCGGTCATCTGCCTCGGCAATGCGTTCACGCACCTGTTTGATGAGGCGGAACGCCTCAAGTCCCTCAACGAGATCCACCGGGTGCTGAACGACGACGGAATCGCTGTCATCGACCAGCGCAACTATGATGCCATCCTGGATAACGGATTCAGCAGCAAGCACCAGTCGTATTACATGGGCGAGACTGTCGATGTAAGGCCGGAGGAACTGACCGAGGACATCCTGAGGATGCGGTACGAGTACGACGACGGCGATGTGCACTTCCTGACTCTCTGCCCGATCCGGCAGGATTACGTGACAGACCTCCTCCTGGAAACCGGCTTTGACAGTGTGCAGAGGTACGGCGACTTTATCGAGGACTACGATTTCTATGACCCGGACTTCGTGATACAGGTAGCCAAAAAGTAGGCGCAATAAAAGCCGGACGCATTGCGGGATTCATGCTCGCAGGCTTGAACTCCTCTACGACCCGGTTCGACGATCTCGCGTCGAGCCGCATCAGGAGCTTTCGCCCTCCGGCAGGGATCTGGGAGCTTGCCAGGGTCTCCCGCTCAGGTATCGCCGGTCCAGGCACTGGACGCGAACGTCCCCATGCCCGACGCCCACGACTGGCGCTGAAAGACCGGCGGCGCGGGGCGGTTCTCTCCCTCTCCCACTGGAAGAGGGTGTAAAGACCGGAGAGATGGTTTATGGGTGTTCGGAGACATGGTTTACACATTGGGGTGTCTCGTCATGAGGGGATCCGGGCCTCCTAGGTCCACCTGTGCGATAGGGTGCGTCATGAACCAGACGCTCCAGACGCCGTCCGCTTCCGTCGGCCGGAGCGCCACCGGATAGCCGCGGAGTGCCCTTCCCACCTTGAACGTCCGGCCCTTGAAGTTCACCCTTCCCTCAGCTCCTACCTTCCGTACCAGGTCTCCGTCCCCATACTCGATCGGCGGCAGCGTCTCCGGGAAGGGCCGCGGGCTCGGTGCGTAGCGGCTGATGGGCGCCGCCAGCCCCAACGCCTGGTGCGGGCGCTCCGTGTTGTAGACCGTGCGCCAGCGGTCGAAGGCTTCCTGGCAGGCGGGGACGTCGGCGAAGTGCCGGCCCTGCAGCACCTCGGCCTTCAGCGTCCGGTGGAAGCGCTCCCCCTTGCCTTGGGTCTGCGGATGGTAGGGGCGCCCGTGGCTCACCCGGATGCCGAGGCGCAGGAGCCAGACGGTGAGCGGGGTGCGCGGGTGAGCACTATCGCTGCCCCAAGGGGAGCCGTTGTCCATGAGCAGACGGTGGGGCAGGCCATAGAGGCGGAAGATGGCGCGCAGCCGTTCCTGCACCGTTTGGGTGCGCTCGTCGCCGCAGGCCTGCAGGCCAATGGCAAAGCGCGAGTGGTCGTCGATGATGGTCAAGGGATGGCACCGGCCTGCGCCGGTGGGGAAGTGGCCCTTGAAGTCCATCTGCCAGAGGTCATTGGGGCGAGGATGCTCGAACCGTCGCCAGTCGCGCTGGGCACGTTCGGCGGGGGCGATGCGGCCGTGCCGGTGCAGGATCGCCGTGATGGTGCTCGGGCTGGGCACCGGGCCGACGCCCCTATCGAGCAGTACCTTGCGTATGGTGCGCCCTCCCCAGACGGGATGCGCATCGCGGATCTCGAGGACGGCCTGCTCGAGTGCCGCCGCGGTCCGGCGGGGTGAGCGGTGTGGGCGGCGCGACCTGTCGACCAGGCCGTCCTTCCCCTCCGCTGCGTACCGTCCAAGCCACTTGTACGCGGTGGGCGGCGTGATCGTGAAGCGGCGGCACAGCTCCTCGACGTTCGCTCCCTCCCGCTCAGCCAGTCTCACGAACTCGTATCTCAAGGACACCACGGATGCCTCCTGCCAAGGGATAGTCCACCTCCTGCCGCTTCATTTCTCTGCAGCAGGTGTAAACCATGTCTCCGCACACCCGTTAATGATGTCCCCGGTCTATACACTCCCGGGGGGAGGGAGGTTTAAGGGGCGCCCGTATGGGGGTGGCGGGTCTTGATGGGCCGTTGGTGGTTGGCGGGGGCCCCTCATCTCGATCTTCTCCCGGCGTGGGGAGAAGAGGGAAGACCTCCCTGCCCCGCCTCCGACGCGCCCTGCGGGCGCGTGCCCTCTCTCAAATCTCCCCCAGAGGGGGAGAGGCTTAAGGCACCGCCGCCGCGCCCGCCAACTTGCCGCCCTTTCGGGTTCGGGGCAGAATAGGGCCGCTTCCACCCTGGCCGCCTTGGAGCGCACCCGATGATCGTCGACGTCCACCGCCACATGTGGTCCGTGCTCGAGCGGCACTACGACACCTTCAGCGGGATGGATATACCCGGCCGCGCCAAGGCGGAGCGGCCCGACTTCGATTGGGAGCAGACGACGCGCGAGATCGTGGAGGAGATGGACGAGGCCGGCGTCGACAAGACGGTGATGTTCGTGGCCGACTTCGCGGCCCGGTTGGGGGACCCGCCGTTCCCCATCCACCAGGAGAACCGGCTCATCGTCGACGCCCACGAGCTGTTCCCAGAGCGGATCGTTCCGTTCTACGGAATCGATCCCCGCCGTCCCGGGGCCGCCGACCTCTTCGAAAAGGCCATCAAGGAGTGGAACGTCCGGGGCATCAAGCTGCACCCCTCGGTGGGGTATTTGCCCCACGAGCGCACGTGCTACGCGATCTACGAGCTCTGCGCGGCCTTCGAGGTGCCGGTGATCTTTCATGCGGGGCCCTGCTCGTATCCCCACCTGTACAGCCGGTACACCCGGCCCATCGACTTCGACGAGGTGGCGACCGACTTCCCCAACATGGGCATCATCATCGCCCACGCCGCCGGCGACTGGTGGCAGGAGGCGCTGACGGTGTTCTACGGCCGGCCGAACGTGGTGATGGACCTGTCGGCGTGGCAGATCAGGATACGGGACAACCCCGAGGTCTCGCTCCGCGCCCTTGGGAAGATGCGCGACACCGTGGGGATGCAGCGCCTGCTGTTCGGGACCGACTTCCCGGTCTTCCGCCCGATGCTGTCGTTGAAGGAGACGGTGGGGATGTTCCGGGACCTGCCGGCGCTGGGCGCCGAGTACGGCGTCGATTTCGACGAGGCGGAGGTCGACGGGCTGCTCGGAGGGAATGCCGACCGGTTCCTGAGGCTGAGCTCCTGACCGCGCGTGTGCCCTCCCGTGGATGAGCTTGCCGCCACGCTGAACCGCCTCTGCGACGAGCAGCCGTTCCATACCGGCTGGTCGGTCAAGAGCATGGCGACGGGGTTGACGGCGAGTCGGCACGGCGGCGTCGTGGTGCCGTCGGCGAGCACGCGCAAGGTCGCGATCATGGCGGCGACGTACGCCGCGGCCCGCGCGGGCCGCCTCTCCCTCGACCAGCCGGTGGAGATCGACGCCGAACACCAGAAGACGGACTGGGGTTGCTTCCAATTCCTCCAGCCGGGATTCTCGATCACGCTGCGAGACGCCGTGATACTGATGATCATCATCAGCGACAACACCTGCACCGGCATCGTGGCCGACCTGGTAGGGCTGGACGCGGTGAACGCGCTGTGCCAGTCCATCGGCATGAAGAACACGGAGCACCGTCACGGCGTCCCCGCGCCGGGCCTGGGCACTTTCCGTCCGATCGAGGCGGTCAACACGACGACGCCGAACGACATGGCGCTGCTGCTCGACCGGCTCGTACAGGGAACGATCGACGTCGGGGCCGCCGAGACGCTGGGGTGCACGCCGGACGATTGCCGGGACGCGCTGCAGATCATGAGCTGGCAGCGTCTGCGCGACCGGCTGCCGGCGCAGCTGCCGTACCGTACGAAGATCGCGCATAAGACGGGGACCAGCACGAGCCTGCGCAACTTCAACGACGTGGGCATCGTGTACTTCGACGACGCGCCGCTGTTTATCCTGGCCGCCTATACCGACGAAGTGCCGGTGGAGCTGCCGGACGGCGTTCCCGGACACACGGCGGCGATGCGGCTCATCGCGAATCTGAGCCGGGCCTGCTACGACGCGCTGAAGCCCTAAGCCGTCAGGGCCAGATGGGGAGCCAGGTCGCCTTCCAGTGCGGCTCGACCTGGATGGCGAAGTCTTGGGGCAGGACTGTCTCCGGCGCCGCGGGGCCGCACGTGGGTCTCGTCGACGGGCTCGAACCAGTCGTGCGCGGACTCGGGCAGGGCGGTGGGGTCGGCGTCGCTTTCGTAGACGGTGAGGAACTCCACCGTATCGGCCGAGGGCTGATCGGCGCGCTGGAAGCGGTAGAGGGTGTGGTAGGAGCCGGCGCCCAGGGTTTGGCCCACGTGGACGTCGCCGTGCCACCGGGCGAAGGCCTCGGTGTGCTCTGGGGCGCAGCTCATCTGGGTGGTGGTGATGAGGGTGACGGGCCTCTGGGTCGGCGGCGCGGTCGGGCCGATGGAGGCGAAGGGGCGCGACCACGCCCGTTCGAAGACGGGCCAGAGGCGCCCGCGCGCGATGAGGTCTTCGGTGTCGCGGTCGGCCTTTGCTAGTCCGTCCGTGAGGTCGGTGTAGTCGGACTCCCAGATGGCGAGGAAGCCCTCGGGGCGCTCCTCGACGGCCTTGTAGCGGTAGATGCGGTCGAAGGTGCCCCAGGCCAGGCCGTCGGGGGCGTGGACGTAGTTGTACCAGTAGTTGAACTCCGCCTCCTTACCTGGAAGCGGGTTGGTGAGGACGATGTAGATGCTGCGGGGGTACTTGCCTTGCATGGCGGGCTCCGCGTCAGCGCAGATACCGGTCGAACCAGTCCTTGGTGTGGACGGCGAAGACGCTCTTGTCCATGGTCTGGATGTCGGAGTAGACGTGCAGGGCTTTGGTGGGCGGAATGCGCTCGAAGACGGGCATGGACGTTTCGTAGGGGTGGTAGTCGTCGTGGAGGGCGAGGCCGACGGCGGTCGGGCAGGCGATGGCTTCGACGAGGTTGAGGGGGTCGAAGAACTCAAGGTTCGCCAGGACCTGCTCTCTGCGGCCGGGGTGGCGTTCGAGGTATTCGCGGAGCTCCTCGTAGGGGAAGAAGGTGCGCTCCGCCGCGACGGGGAAGTTGCACGGCCAGGGCACCTCGGCGACGACGGCGGCAATGCGCCCGTCGAGTGAGGCCGTGGCAAGGGTCATGCCGCCGCCCTGGCTGGAGCCGAGGACTCCCACGCGCTGCGGGTTGAGTTCGGGGCGGCTGAAGAGGAAGTCGAGGCCTCGGATACAGTCCATGAACCCGCCGCGGTAGTAGTAGGCGTCCTTTTCTTCCAACCGGTAGGTGAGCGCCGTGGAGCCTTCGGGAATCGCCCATTCCTCCCGGCTCTCGCCCTGCCCTCGCGGATAGAGGGTCAGGGTCGCGTAGCCGTAGCGCACGAGGTGTACCGGCAGGACCATGACGCCGATGTAGCCGGGGATGGCCATGACGGCCGGCCAGCCGCCGGAGGGCGCGTCGCCGGTGGGGACGGTGTACCACGCGCGAATGGGGACGCCGCCGAGGCTCGTCAGGGTGACGCGGTGGTTCACCAGCGTCTTGGCGTTGCCCTCGAGGATGTAGCCGCTCTGCTCGACAGGCTCGACGACCTCGGCCATGGGAGTGGCGGCCAACTCCGCGAGGGTGCGTTCCCAGAACTGGCGGATGTCGTCTCTCACGATGCGGCTCGGCGGTCTATGACTTCTTGCCGGTCATCGACCAGGGGCGGGAGGCCTCGCCCGGCGTGTAGAGGCCGATGGACTTGGCGTACTTTTCCAGTTCCTCGGGCGCCATGTACTTCTCCTCGAGCTCCCGCACCTTGGGGAAGCCGGCGAGGTCGAAGCGGTGGGGCGGCTCGGGGTACTTCCACGCGTGGGTCTCTTCCCACGACTCCCACTCGCGCAGGGCGTCGAGGCCGCGGTCCCTGAAGTCGTGGAGGAACTCCCAGTTGATGCGATAGGTCATGCGGCGGGCGAGGCCGGGATAGAAGGCGCAGGCGATGCCGAGCCCCTCCATCTCCTCGTGAGTTGGAGGGTCGTGCAGCGCCAGGAGGGTGAACATGATGGGCGGGCCGACCTCGGCGATGGCCTCCCTGACCTCGTCCATGTCCTGCAGCCCCTCGACGTAGGCGATGTCGGCGCCGGCCTTCCGGTAGGCCTTCGACCTGGCCAGGGCGTCTTCGAGGGTCCCGCCGACGGCGCCGCGGGCGTCGGTGCGCGCGATGATGATGAAGTCCTCGTCGAGCTCGTTGCGGGCGTCGACGGCGGCGCGGTACTTGCCGACGGCTTCGTCGATGGGGATCACCTGCTTGCCGGCGACGAAGCCGCAACGCTTCGGGGCGACCTGGTCCTCGATGTGGATGCCGGCGACCCCGGCGCGGATGAAGGCGTGGACGGTGCGGCGGACGTTGACGGCATTGCCGTAGCCGGTGTCCGCGTCCGAGACGAGCGGGATGTCGACGGCCTGGGCCATGTAGCCGGCGTTCATCACCATTTCGCTGCCGGAGAGCAGGCCGGCGTCGGGGAGCCCCGCCAGGGTGCCGGAGGTACCGGCGCCCGACATGTAGCAGGCCTCGTAGCCGATCCACTGGACGAGTTGGGCCTCGAAGGCGTTGGTGCAGCCGGGGAGCACGAAGATCTCCGGCCGCTCGAAGAGTTGGCGCAACCGGGTCGTCTGCTTCACACCGTCACCGCCTGGACCGGGTCCGGTCCGCAGGGGAGCTTAGGCGAACTCCGCTTCAATGGCTTTGACCGCGGCTTCGAGCGCCGTGATCATGGCGTCGAGCTCGCCGTCGGTCACGTTCAGCGGCGGGGCGAGGACGAGGACCATCTTGCCCTCGTACTCATAGGCCGCGAGCATGACGCCGAGCTCCTTGCCCACGGCGGCGACCTTCTTGGCGATTTCCACGAGCACCGGGCCGGGCCAGACTTCTTTGGTCTCCTTGTCGCTGACCAATTCGAGGCCGAAGAGCATGCCGTGGGAGCGGAGGTCGCCGATAACCGGGCTGTTGTCCGCCAGAGGCCGCAGCCGCTGCGTGATCTCGGCGTTGCGGGACTCGACGGTCGCGAAGAGGCCCGTTTCCTCGATGAACTGCATGGTGGCCAAGCCGGCTGCGCAGGAGACGGCCATGCCGCCGTAGGTGTAGCCGTGCTGCAGGTAGCGGTCCGGCGACCCGAAGAAGGTCGTGGCGATTTCCTCCTTCACGTGCGTCGCCGAGAGGGGGGCGTGCCCCGCGGTGATGCCCTTCGCCATGGTGACGATGTCGGGGACGTAGTCGTACTCCAGGCACTCGAGCCAGCCGCCGGTGCGGCCGATGCCGGTGACGACCTCGTCGACGATGAGGATGACGTCGTACTCGTCGCAGATCTCGCGGATTTTCGGCATGTAGCCCTTGGGCGGCGGAATGACGCCGCGGGCGGTGATGGTCTGCTCGCCGATGTAGCAGGCGACGGTCGAGGGGTCTTCCAGTTCTATGAGCTCGCGCAGCTCGTTGGCGTAGCCCTCGGCAGAGGCCTCGTAGTCGTCGCCGTACCTGTTGCGATAGCGGTAGGGCGGGTTGATGTGATAGAAGCCGCCGGGGAGCGGTTCGAAGAATTTCCGGCGAGGGGTCACCGCGCCGGCGGCGAGGGTGGCGAGGCTCATGCCGTGGTAGTTGTAGCTGCGGCCGATGACCTTGAACTTGCTCCCGTTGCCCATCATCTTGTGGTACTGCCGCGCCATCTTGATGGCCGTTTCGTTGGCGTCGGTACCGTTGCAGGCGAACATCGTGTACTGAAGCGAGCCCGGCGACAGCGACGCGAGCTTCTCCGCCAGACGCACCTGAGAGACGGGGGCGGGCCAGCCGCTCGGGTTCTGCACGAGGTTCGACATCTCTTGAATCATCGCCTCGACGACGACGGGGTGGTTGAAGCCCAGCGTCGAGGCGAAGGCGGAGGAGGTAGCGTCGAGGTATTGACCGCCGTCGACATCGGTGACCATCGAGCCCCGGCCTTGGGTGATGATCGAGGCGGGGGAGTCGAAGAAGGAAGGGTCCTTCCCAAACGTGGGCCAGAGATGCGCCTTGGCGGTCTCTCTCAGCGTGACGGCATCCGGTTCCGGCATACAGAAAAACCCTCGCGGCTAGGGGTGGCCGAATCCTAGGCGCGACTATGACTGCTGTCAAACTCCGCGCCCGCGCTGAACAGAGAAACCTGCTATCTTTGCAGCCCCAACCCCCACGGCGCCTCGGCCATGCCAATCCTAGAGATACAGGAACTCAAGACCCACATCTACCTTGAGGAGGGCGTCCTCAAGGCCGTCGACGGTGTCAACCTCACGGTCAACGAGGGGGAGATCGTGGGTCTGGTGGGCGAGTCGGGGTGTGGCAAGTCGATGACGGCGCTTTCCATCGTGCGGCTCCCGCCGAGGGAGGCGGAGACGATCGCGGGCAAAGTCCTGTTCGAGGGCGAGGACCTGCTGGTGCTGGACGACGACGAACTCGACCGGATTCGCGGCCGCAGGATCTCGATGGTCTTCCAGGACCCGCTCACCTACCTGAACCCGGTGATGAAGATCAAGACGCAGGTGGCGGAGCCGCTCGTCCTGCACAAGGGACTCTCCAAGGCCGAAGCGGAAGCGCAGTCGGTCGAAATTCTTCAGGCGATGGGGCTGGGAGACGCGGCGAACGTCGGGGAGAGTTACCCCCATGAGCTGAGCGGCGGGATGAAGCAGCGCGTGCTCATGGGCATGGCGCTGGGGTGCGACCCATCGGTGCTGATCGCCGACGAGCCGTTCACCGCCGTCGACGTGTCGATACAGGACCAGCTCATCGAGCTCCTGCAGCGTTTGCAGCGGGAGCGGCAGTTCTCCTGCCTGCTGATCACGCACGACCTGGGGGTGGCCGCGGAGATATGCGACCGGGTCTACGTCATGTACGCGGGCGAGATCGTGGAGACGGGGGACATCTACACGATCTTCGACGACCCGAAGCATCCCTACACGCAGGGGCTGATCAACTCGGCCAAGGTGGCGCGGTCGGACTCGGACGCGCTACCGTTCATCCCGGGCGAGGTGCCCTCGATGATCGAGCCTCCCGGGGGCTGCCGCTTCCACCCCCGCTGCGAGCGGGCGATGGACAAGTGCCGCGAACACGTGCCGGTTCGGACCGACCTCGGAGAGGACCAGTCCGTGAAGTGCTGGCTCTATGAGTGACGGTGCGGAAAACGGCGTCCTGCTCCAAGTGAAGGACGTGCACAAGCACTTCCGCCGGTTCACTTTGCGCGGCGAGCGGGTGAGCCGGGCCGTCGACGGTGTCAGTCTGGATGTCCGGGACGGCGAGATTCTGGGGGTGGCGGGCGAGAGCGGGTGCGGAAAGAGCACGCTTTCGCGCCTGATCTGCGGGTTGGTGAACCCCACGTCGGGAGAGGTCCTGTTCAAGGGGCGCGACATTCACGGCCTGTCGGGCGGAGCCAAGAAGGCCTTCCGCCGGCAGGTGCAGATGGTCTTCCAAGACCCAGAGGGCTCCTTGAATCCCCGGCGGCGGATCGGCTCCGTGTTGCGGCAGCCCTTTCAGGTGCACAGGATCGGAAGCCCAGAGGAACAGCAGCAACAGGCGCTGGCGCTTCTGGAGCGGGTCAAGCTCACGCCGCCGGAGTACTACGCGAGCAAGTTCCCCTACGAGTTGAGCGGCGGATCGAAGCAGCGCGTCGCCATCGCGCGGGCCCTGGCCTTAGAACCGAGCCTGGTGCTGGCGGACGAGCCCGTGGCGTCGCTCGACATGTCGATCCGCGGGGCGATTCTCATGCTGCTGCGGGAGCTCAACCGCGACCTCGGCATCAGCATCGTCCTTATTTCGCACGACCTGAATGTTCTGCAGACGATGGCCTCCAGGATCGCCATCATGTACCTGGGGCGCATCGTGGAGATCGGGACCAAGGAGGAGGTCTTCTCCAGGCCCCGGCACCCCTATACCCAGGCACTGCTGTCGGTGAATCCCATCGCCGACCCCAAGAAGACCCGGGCGCGCGTCAAGCTCTCGCTGACGGGCGAGGTGCCGTCGTCGACGAACCCGCCGGCGGGCTGCCGCTTCCACACCCGATGTCCCCACGCCGCGGACGATTGCTCGACGAACGACCCGGTGCTGGAGCGCACAACCGGCAGCCACTACGCGGCCTGCCCGCACTGGAAGCGGATAGCAGCTTTACAGGGGTCGTAGAATGTGCGGATACGCAGCGGAGGGTGGCTACTCTAGAAGGAGTTCGGTGATGAGACGGAGGACTACATTCGTATTTGCGCTATTTGGCATGCTCCTAGCGATTGTTCTCGTCGTGGCGGCTTGCGAGGGGGCGCAAGGACCGGCGGGCCCAGCAGGACCGGCGGGCCCAGCGGGACCGGCAGGCCCGGCGGGACCGGCAGGCCCGGCGGGACCGGCGGGGCCAGAAGGACCGGCTGGGGGCGATGCCATGATGCCGAAGGACACGCCCACAGCGATGCCGGCGCCGACGGCGACGGCCATGCCGGCGCCCACGGAAACGCCCGTTCCCGCGACCGCCGCACCGCCTGAGCAAGAGGACTTGGTGATCCGGCTCGCCGCCGACCCCACGACGCTGCAGTGGGCGTTCACCCTGCAAGGCTTCAGCATGCCCGGCATGTTCATGGCCACCTCCTTGGTGACAACCGACGCGAACGGACAACCGATCCCGCGGCTGGCCGAGTCTTGGGAAGTGAACGCCGAACGGACCCGCTATGCGTTCAAGCTCAGCGACGACTGGGTCTGGAGCGACGGACAACCGGTCACCTCGGCGGACGTCGAGTTCAGCATCGAGGACGCGCTGCTCAACAACCACCCCTTCGGCGGCATCTTCTGGAGCAACATCGCCAGCATCGATACTCCGTCGGCCGACGAGGTCGTCCTGAACTTGAGCAACCCGCAAGAGCTGTGGGGTCTCCTTACGCCGCAGTACGGCCCCATCGTGCCGAAGCACATCTACGAAGGCACCGAAATGGCCACCCATCCGACCAACAATGACCCGGTGGTGGCCGGGCCCTACATGCTCGGGGAGTGGAGCCAGGGCAGCCACGTTACGCTGGTTCGCAATCCGGAATGGAAGGGCGCCCCGCCTTACTTCAACCGGATCATCTACCGGATCATTCCCGATGCGGACGCGACGGTGGCGGCCCTTGACCGGGGCGAGATCCACGTGAGCCCGGCCTTCCCGCCCCTCCCGCCGCGAGACGTGGCACGCTTCCGGGACGACGATAGGTTCCAGGTGATCCAGCTTGCGCCGGTGAGCGGCGACCAGGACACGTTCTGGCTCAACAACAACATCCCACCCCTGGACGACAAGCGCGTCCGGCACGCGCTCGCCCACGCGATCGACCGGGACACCATCGTCGAAAAGCTGTACCTGAACACGGTGACCGTGGCGGGCGGGCACATCTCGCACGCGGGCCCCAACGGCGTTCGATTCCAGGGCGATTTCCTGGGCCGGTACAACTACGACCCGGCGAGAGCGGAACAGCTTCTCGACGAGGCCGGTTATGCGAGGGGCTCGGACGGAACGCGGTTCGAGCTCAAGTTCATCGGCTACCCGACCTTCCCCGCGCCGGAGCTGGCGGACGCCGTGTTCGGCTACTGGAAGGAAATCGGCATCGAGGTGTCGATAGACCAAGGCGACGAGATTGCGCCGTTCGCCAAGATCTATGAGGCGCCGGTCGACGACCCGTGGAGCGGCTACAACGTCGTGCTGCAGCTCAACATGTGGACGATTCCGTTCATCATGAACGGGTACTTCAACAGCGCCCGCATCGTTCCAGGCACGGGGACCTACTGGAGCAACAACTTCACGCTCAACAGCCCCGTCTTCGACGAGAACATGGCGAAGGTGTTGAGCACGGCCGGGGATGACCAAGTCGACGCGATGCGCCAGGTGCAAGAGGTGCTCGCCGACGAGCTGCCGACGATCCCGATCACGACCGTGCTCTCCAACATGGTCGCGGACGCGAGGGTGCTGAACCTGCCGCTGGGCTGGGGCATCTTCACCGAGCCGCCCCTCGAACCGTTCGACATCGCGTGGGACGAGGAGTAGAGTCGGCGAAACCGTCATAGCGCGTTCAGAGAAGCGGACGGCCTGCGCCGGCTGCTAGCAGGATGAGAGGATGACGTGGGCCTTGCCGTCGGCAAGGCCCACGCTTCTCTTTCAGGGACGAACGAACGCGCTCCAGGACCCGTTGGGCGGGACATGTAAGGTATGCCACGGGCCTTCACACCACGGCTCCCCGCCGTGAGGCTTCACGCCCCCGACGCGCGCCTCGCGCGGCTCGTCGTGCTGCGCCTCGTTGCGGTCGCGGCGACGGTGCTCTTCGTCATCAGCCTGCTGTTCTTCCTGTTGCACGCGGCGCCTGGCGACGCCATCAACTACCGGTACGGCTCCGGCTCGGCCTTCACCGCCGAACAGCTCGAAGAGTTCCGCGCCCAGCTCGGCTTGGACAAGCCTATCCTGGAGCAGTACGGCCGCTACGTCGGCGACCTCGTCCAAGGCGACCTCGGCCAGTCGTCGCGATTCAACGACGGCGTGCTGAACGTGGTGCTCAACGCCCTGCCCGAGACGTTCATCCTCATGGTGCCGGCGCTGATCATCGGTATCGTCGCCGGCACCCTTCTGGGAATCTACTCCGCGAGGAAGCCGAACTCGGGGCGCGACAACGGGCTCCGGCTCATCTCGCTGGTGGGCTATTCGACGCCGGAGTTCTGGGTCGCGATCATGCTGATCTTCCTGTTCTCGGTGCGGCTGGAGATCTTCCCCGTGGGCGGCTTCGTGGACCCCAGGATCGACTCGGGGACGCTCGCCTACTACTGGTCGGTGGTCAAACACGCCATCCTGCCGGTCTTCTCGCTGAGCCTCATCAGCATGGCGATGTACGCGCGCTTCAGCCGGACGAGCATCCTGGAGCAGTCGACCGAGAACTACGTCCTGACGGCGAGGGCCAAGGGGCTCGGAGAGCGGCGGACGTTCAACCGACACGTCCTGCGGAATAGCCTGCTTCCCATGATCACACTGGTGGGGATCAGCCTCACCTACCTGCTCGGGGGCGCGGTGCTGGTCGAGACGGTGTTCGCGTGGCCGGGAATCGGGCGCCTGATGTTCGACGCGCTCCTCGCCCGCGACTACCCGCTAGTCCAGGGCATCTTCTTCATCACCGCCGTGCTGGTGATCGCCATCAACCTGATCGTCGACGTCGTGTACGGCTTCGCCGATCCCAGGGTGAGAAGGGGCACGTGAGCTGATGTCGCTGTTCTGGAGAAGATTCAGCCAACGGCGGCTCGCGCTCGCGGGGCTCATCATCGTGATCCTCTTCGTGGTCGTCGGCGTGCTGGCGCCGCTCATCGCCCCGGCGCCCTCGTTGCACACGGACTTGGGAATATCGGCACTGGGGCCTTCCACCGACCACTGGTTCGGCACCGACGCCCTCGGTCGGAACATCCTCAGCGAGGTTCTCTGGGGCGCACGGACGACGCTGCTCCTCGCGGTGACCACCATCGCCATTTCGACGGCTATCGGGATCGTGGTCGGGTCGTTCGCCGGGTACTTCGGCGGCTGGCCCGACTTCATCCTGTCCCGGTTCATCGACATGTTCTTCGTGATCCCGCGGGTGCTTCTGGCCATTCTGCTGGTCGCGATGCTGGGCTCGACCAACTGGAACATCGTGCTGGCGCTGACCGTCGCCTTCTGGCCGGTGACGGCGCGTCTGGTGAGAGGCGAGTACATCGCGTTCAGGCAGCGTCAGTTCGTCGAAGCGGCCCGGGCGGTGGGCGCGGGACATCTCACGATCATCTTCCGGGAGATTCTCCCCTCGGCAATGCCGATCATCTTGGTGACGGCAACCTTCCTGATGAGCCAGGCGATCCTCTCGGAGGCCGGGTTGAGCTTCCTCGGCCTCGCCGACCCCAACACGTCGAGCTGGGGACGCATGGTCTTCACCGCGCAGCGGGAGCTCCGCTACGCCCCGTGGACCGCCATCTTCCCCGGCCTCGCGATCCTGTTCGTCGTCCTGTCGCTCAACCTTGTCGGCGACGGCCTCAACGAGACGATCAACCCCAAGACGGCGAGGCTCGGGATCGCGCGCCCGAAGAAGAAGGCCGCAAAGGCCGAGCCGGACGCCTCTCCCGCCCAGGAGACTCCCAATGCCTAGCGAGGACCTCCTCTTCACCTCCCGGTTCAACATTCCGGCAGGGACGGCGGAACGGTTCGAGCGTTGGTGCGACACCCGGCACTTCCCCGATCTGCTGGACGCCGGCTTCCACAGCGCCGTCACGTTCAAGTCGGTGCAGGGAGAGCCGGAGTATCTGCAACTGTTCGAGATCCCAGACCTCGGCGTCTTCGACTCGCCGGCCTTCGGAGAGATGTGCATCTGCGACCCGCCGTGCCCCCGGCGCGGCTGTCTCGCGAAGAAAGACCCCGGCCGTCCGGGCGCGCAGGCGATGGCGGCGTACTTCCTCGATAGCTCTCGCGCGGTGTATGAGACGTTCGCGACGATTGGCGCCGGTTCGCCGTCGGTGGCCCCGTGCCTCTTCACCGCGCGCATGGACCTGGAACCGTCGATGGAGGCGGAGTACCTGCGATGGCAGGAGCGGGACGTCTTCCCGGAGCTCGCCACGGTTCCGGGGTTCGCCGCCGGCCGGATCGGGCGGCGCGTCGACAACTTCGAGCCGGACGAGCTGCACGCGCACGTCGCGGCGGAGCCGACGTATGTCATCATGTGGGAGGTCGAGAGCCTCGACGTCTACCGCGATGACAACCCCCGGCTGGCCGCGGCGCGAGCCCACCCCGAGGGCCCGCGCATGCGGCAGGCTGTGCGCAGGAACCTCATCAACCTCGCGGTGAGAATCGGCGCGGAATAGGCCGCGCCGTTCAGGCCGGCAACAGGAGAGAACAGCCCCGGCGCTATGCTATAATCGCCGCTCCGGAGGGTCTGCAAGGAGTCCACGACATGGACGAACACAAGATCATTTCTTCAGACTCCCACATCGTAGAACCGCCCGGTCTCTGGACGGAACGGATGACCGGAAAATTCAAGGAACGGGCTCCCGTCCTGATCAAGGGCGAGAACGACGACTTCTACGTCGACGAAAAGCCCATTGGGGCGACCCTCGGCGGCCTCACCGCGGCGGGGCTTCGCTTCGAGAAGCCCGAGGACATCAAGCTCGAAGGGAAGATCACCGGGATAATCCCCGGGGCCTATCAGCCGGCTCCCCGCCTGGTCGACATGGACCAAGACGGCATTCACTCGGACCTCATCTACCCCTCCGTGGGTCTCCATATGTACAGCGCGGTCGAGGACCCCGCGCTCACGCGGGAGATCTTCGCCGCCTACAACGACTGGCTGGCCGACTTCTGCAGCGCGGACACCGACCGCCTGAAGGGCGTCGCCATGCTGGTCCTCGACGACGATATCGAGGCCGGGATCGAGGAGCTCTACCGGGTTGCGAAGAACGGGCTGGGCGGCGCGATGATCAGCGTCTTTCCCAGGCCGGGCGAGTCGTACGATCAGCCGCGGTACGAGCCGTTCTGGGCGGCCGCCGAAGAGGCGGGCCTGCCGATCAGCCTCCACGTCGGCACCAACCGGCCGGGGTCGCTGCCGACGCCGGGCAAGAACCAGACGAACGTCACGCCTTCGGGGGCGACGCGGGCCAACAACGAGTACTGGGTGCGCATGACCCTGTGCCACATCATCTTCTCGGGCATCTGCGAGCGGTATCCGACGCTCAAGTTCATCCAACTGGAGCATGAGCTGGCCTGGCTCCCCTTCTTCATGGGGCGGCTGGACTACGTCTACCGTGAGCGCAAGCAGCTGACTCCCTACCGGTTCAAGGACGGCGCGGTGCCGACCGACTTCATGCGCCGCAACGTCTACCACAGCTTCCAAGAGGACGGGCTGGGCGTCCGCGACCGGGACATCATCGGCGTGGACAACCTCTGCTGGGGCTCCGACTATCCCCACGCGGAGTCGACCTTCCCGCGGTCGCGGGAAATCCTCGAGGACATCCTGGGCGACGTCACCGAGGAAGAGCGGCGGAAGATCACGGCGCTCAACGCGGCGCGCCTCTACAACATCAACTAGGGCGCACGCTCCGGGAGGCTAAGAACCGCGAGCGATGGCTTCTTACAGGCTCTTCTCCTCCGACTCCCACGTCTTCGAACCGCCCGACCTGTGGCAGACGCGCATCGAGGCTGCGTTCAAGGACCGGGCACCCTACGTCGTCCACGAGGACGACACCGACCAGTGGTACGCCGACGGCAACGTCCGGTTTGGCCTCATGGGGAGCAATATCCAGGCGGGCCTGCGGTTCGAGGAGCGGGAGAAGCTTTCCATGGTGGGCCGGTACGGCGAGGTTCCGGTGGCCGGCTACGATCCCCACGTGCGCGTCAAGAACATGGACCTCGACGGCGTTACCGGCGACGTGCTGTACCCGTCGATCTCGCTTTCGGGATGGATGATCCCCGCCGGCGATTTGGTGTCGGCGATGTTTCGCGCCTACAACGATTGGCTGGCCGAGTATTGCCAGCCGTACCCCGGCCGCCTCCGGGGCCTGGCGATGCTCAACGTGGACGACGTCGCCGAGGCTGTCGTGGAACTGGAGCGGGCGGCGAAGATGGGGCTGGGCGGGGCGATGATCCCAGTCGGGCCCCTGGAACCGCCCTACTACGACCCGGTCTACGAGCCGCTGTGGGCCGCGGCGCAGGACCTCGAAATGCCCCTGACGCTGCACGTGGGCACGGCGCGCTGGTGGCCGGAAGCGCCTGAGCTGACGCTGAGGGTCTTATCCGACCCGTATGAGTTGACGAACTCCGACTTGCGCGCCCGAAACGCGATCGTCTGGATGATGTTCGCCGGCGTGTTCGACCGCTATCCCAAGCTCCGGATCGGCGCGATCGAGTACGAGGCGGCCTGGGCGGCCTACTTCCTCGACAAGATGGACAACGTCTATACCCAGCGGCCGGTGGACTTCGTTCCCCGCTTCAGCACCGACGCCATCCCCAGCGACCTCTTCCACAACAGCGTCTTCATCAGCTTCCAGGAGGACGCGCTGGCGGTGCGGCTCCGCGACCACATCGGCATCAACTGCCTGTGCTGGGGCTCGGACTACCCGCACGCGGAGTCGACCTTCCCGCGGTCGCGGGAGATCGTGGCCGGCATTCTGGAAGGCGTGCCCGACGACGAGAAGGCGAAGATCGCCGGCGGGAATACCGCCCGGCTCTTCCGTTTCGACTGATCTCAGCAGTCGGCGGTGCTACAGGAAGCCGCTGATCGCGCCCGCGAGGTCGGACGCCGCGAACTCGGCGGCGTTGGCGTCGCCTCGCTCCAGCGTCATGGTCTCCAGGCTTGGGATGAGCTGGCGTAGGCGGTCGCTCCGGCGGCAGAAGTCGGCCTCGAAGGGGCTGCCCGCCTCGATGTGCAGCGTCGGCGCTTGAATCGAGGGGAGCCGCGCGGCCGCGTCGTAGGTGAAGACGGCGCGGTAGACCGGCCAGATATTCTCGCGCGCCAACTGCGCGTCGACCGCGTACTGAGCCATGAACCGCAGGAGGTGATCCGGCACGGCTTGCGTCGGCATCGTCTCGGTGAACCACCAGTGCTTCAGTACGGCCATGGTGGCCTCGGCCCAGATCTTGGGCAGGTGCGACCCGTCGGCGGCGATGGTCGCCAGCGACTCCGAGTGGGCCTCGAGCCCTTCGAGCAGCGCCGCGCGCTCCGCTTGGTCTTCCACGAGAGGAAAGCCCATCAGCACCAGCCGGTCCACCCGCGACGGCCAACTGGCGGCGACCTCAGCGCCAATGCTCGCTCCGGTGTGCAGCCCGAAGACGTGGGCCCGCTCGATGCTGAGCGCGTCGAGCACTGCGACCGCGGCGCCTGACAGGTCGCCGATCTCCGCGCCGTCGGGCGGCGGGTCGGAGTTGCCGCAGCCGGGCGTGTCGACGGCGACGACCTGGAACCGCGGCGAAAGCTCGGGGATGAGATTGAGGTAGGTCCGCGCCGAGAGCGGCGCTTGGTGGAGCAGGACGAGCGCGTCGCCCTCGCCCTCCGTGATGTAGTGCACCTGACCCGAAGGAGTGTCCGCGTAGCCGCGCCGCATGGTATTCCCCCCTTAGCTCAACCCGTCCCGGATAATCTGGGCCAGCCGCTCCTGCTCGCGAGGCAAGTCCGCCGGCTCGACGGGAATCGGCAGCTCGTCGAGCGCATCCTTGAGCGGCCCCTTGAGCACGCCGGCCTCCCGGTCGGAGAGGCCCCATTCGCCCACGATGTCGTCGGGGCTCCATTGGACGATCTGACGGAAGCCGTAGTCCGCCGCCGCCCGGTCGGCTATCTCGATGAGCTTGTCCACGTTTAGCCCCTGCTGACCGTCCAGAGTCCGCCGTCGACGATGAGGGTGTGGCCGCTCATGTAAGAGGCCTCGTTCGAGGCCAGGAAGACGATCACGCTCGCGATCTCTTCGGGTTGTCCGATGCGGCCCATCGGGTGCAGCTCGCCGAGCTCGGCGAGGGCCTCGGCGCTCTGGGTGCCGCCCCGCGATTGCGGCGTGTCGACCGGCCCCGGCGCGATGCAGTTGACGCGGATTCCGAGCGAGGTGTACTGGTTGGCGGTGACCGTCGTCAGATGGATCAGCCCCGCCTTGGCGATGGAGTAGGGCACGGAGGCGCTCGCCCCCTGCACGCCTGCCATCGACGAAATGTTGACGATGGCGCCGCCGCCGTTTTGGAGCATCGCCGGGACGGCCGCGCGGATGCAGAGGAACGGCCCCTTCAGGTTGGTCGACATCATCAGGTCCCAGTCGCGCTCGGTGACCTCGGCGACGGCCGGCGTGCGCATCAGCGTGCCGGCGGCGTTGACCAGCACGTCCAAGCGTCCAAAGTCGGTGAGTGCCCGCTCGACCATGCCAGAGACCAGGTCGGCCTTGGAGACGTCAACGGTGAACGTGTCAACCGACAGGCCCTCGTCCTTGGCCAGTGTCTGAGTCTCTTCGAGGCCTCGCGCGTTGCGGTCGGCGGCGAGCACCCGCGCGCCCTCCCTGGCGCATGACAGGACCGTGGCCCGGCCGATGCCGGACGCGCCGCCGGTGATGATGGTGGCTAGGTCTTGCAGGCGGTTGCCGATGGTGAACGCTCCTTAGGAGACGCCGAGACGCAGCCTATTCTGTACGGAACGCCCACCGACGGCAAGCGAAGCCGGTCCGGTTAGGCGAGGCGCTGGGCGAGCTCGCCGCCGACGGAGGCGATGGCCTCGCGGGCGCGGTCGATGGCGTTCCAGCGGTTGAAGAAGAGGTGGGTCATTCCGGCGTAGTCGAGATGGGTCGTCGGGACGCCCGCCTCCTGGAGGCGCTCAGCGTAGGCCCGTCCCTCATCGCGGAGGACGTCGTACTCGGCGGTGAGCACGAGGGCCGGGGGCAGGCCGGCGAGGCTCTCCGCCGCCGCCGGCGCGGCGTAGGGATTGGCGGCGTCGGATTCGTCGCGAAGGTAGAGGTCCCAGTACCACTGCATGCGCCTACGGGTGAGGCCGGGGCCGTCGGCCTTTTCGAGGTACGACGGTGTGTTGAAGTCGCGGGCCAAGACCGGCACGACGAGGGTCTGGAAGGCCAGCTCCGGCGTTGCGCGGTCGCGGGCCATGAGCGCGACTGCGGCAGCGAGGTTGCCGCCGGAGCTCACGCCCAACACCGCGAGCCTCCCCGGCTGGACGCCGAGCGCCCCCGCGTTGTCGGCGGCCCACTTCGTAGCCGTGTAGCAGTCTTCGGCGGCCGTGGGGAAGCGGTGCTCCGGCGCCATGCGGTACTCGACCGAGACGCCGACGCAGCCCGACTCCCGCACGAGGTGGCGGACGGTGCCGTCCTGGTTGGCGACGGAGCCGACGACCCAGCCGCCACCGTGGAAGTACATGAACGCGGGCCGGGGGCCTTCGCCCTCGGGCCAATAGACGCGGACGGGGACGTCGCCGTCCGGCCCCGGGGCCATCCGGTCCTCGACGCGCCCGACGGACGGCCCTTCGAGCGCCGGCAGCGCCTCGAACCGGGCCCGCGCCTCGGCGGGCGGCAGCGTCTCAAGCGGCGGGATGCCGAGGGCGTCCCAGGCGTCTTCCGCGGCTTGGGCTTGTGGGTCGATGGGCATGATCGTGGCGCCGCGAGCCGCTAGCGGTTCTTGAAGACCGGGTCGCGTTTCTCGGCGAAGGCCTTGGGCCCCTCAACGCTGTCTTCCATGCCTTCGAGGTTCTGCTCGATGGCCTTGCCGAGCGCCTCGCCGTCCAGGGGCGAGAGGTAGTAGCCGCGGTAGATGCACTCCTTGATGTTGGAGGCGGCCCGCGGCGCGAGCTTCAGCATGCGCCGGGCCCAGGCCATGGCCTCGTCCATCAGCTCCTCTTGCGGCACGACCTTGTTGACGAAGCCGATCTCGTAGGCGCGCTGGGCGCTGATGCGCCCGTCGCCCCAGAGGCAGAGCTCGAGCGCGTGGCCGAGGCCGATGACGCGGGTGAGGCAGGTCATCCACTGCCCGCCGGCCCGGTTCCAGCGCACCTCGGGCACGCCGAACTCCGCGCCCTCGGCGGCGATGCGGATGTCACATTGAAGGGCGTACATGAAGCCGCCGGCCACGGCGATGCCGTTGACCGCGGCGATGGTCGGCTTCCAGAGCTCGAACCGTTCGCTTAGCGGGATCCACCGCTCGTCGGGCGGGGGCACGTACTCGCCGCGCTCGCGCTTCTCCTGGTTCTCGGCGGCCTCCTTCAGGTCGATGCCCGCCGAGAACGCCCGTCCGTTGGCGGTGAGGATGGCGACGCGGGCCACCGGGTCGTCCCGGAACTCCTTCCAGGTGTCGGTCAGCTTGCCCATCATCCCCCCGCCGACGGCGTTGAGGCGGTGGGGGCGGTTCATGGTCAGCACCCAGATTTTGCCGTCTTCTACCTTGTCAACCAGCAGCACGTCTTCTTCAGCCATCTGTTCTCACCTCTCAGGGATTCGAGTCGGGGCTAGCGGTTTCGGAGGGTTGGGTCGAGCCGGTCCCGCATGGTGTCGCCGAGGAAGGCGACGCTCAGGACGACGAACGAGATCGCGATGCCGGGGATCGCCGCGACCCACCAGGCGATGTACACGAAGTCGATGCCCTCGGAGACCATGCGTCCCCAGCTGACTGCTGGCGGCGGCACGCCGACGCCCAGGAAGCTCAGGGAGGCTTCTGCGACGATCACGAGGTTCGCTTGCAGGGTCGCGAAGACGATGATGCTGGGCACGAGGTTGGGGAGGAGGTGCCGGAGCATGATCCTCAGGTCCGAGGCGCCCAGCGCGCGCGAAGCCTCGACGTATTCGAGGTTTCTGAGCGCCAGCGTCTCACCGCGTATCTGCCTCGTGAAGTAGGGCCAGAGCAAGATCGCGATGATGCCGATGACGTTCTCGAGGCTGGGTCCCAGCGCCGCGGCGACCACGATTGCCAGCAGGAAGATCGGCAGCGAGAGCAGGACGTCGGCGAACCGCATGATGATCGTATCGGTCAGCCCGCCCCGGTAGCCGGCCAAGAGCCCCAACAGGCTGCCGAGTACGGCGCTCAGGCTGATGGTGAGCAGCGCGACGCCGAGGGTGATCCGCGACCCGTACACGATGCGGCTGAACAGGTCCCGCCCGTTCTGGTCGGTGCCGAGGAGGTGGTCGGAGCCGCCGCCTTCAACTCCCCAGGGCGCCCGCAGCGCTTCGGGAAGGGCGTTGGTGATGGGGTCGTGGCTGGCGATGAGGGGGGCGAAGATGGCGACAACCGCCAGCGCCGCGATGAGGACGGCCGCCCACCAGGTCTGGCACCAACGCGCGATCCTGTTCGCCCGCGCCCATGCCGAAGACCTGTCCAGAGAAGCTGCTTGTGCCGACGTCATCGCTTCCCCAAGTCAGGCCCTGCGCAGTCTTGGATCGATGTAGAAGTAGGCAATGTCGATGAAGAAGTTCCCAAAGACATAGATGAAACCCAGCAGCAGGGTGATGGTCTGCACCATGGGGTAGTCCGCTCGCGTCACCGACGTGATGACCTCCCGCCCCATGCCCGGCCAGCCGAAGACGGTCTCCACGATGATCGTGCCGGTGAGCATGTTGAGGAACAGGATGCCGCCGAAGGTCGTGATGGGGAGTAGGGCGTTGCGGAAGACGTGGCGCCAGGTGATCGACCGGTCGGACAGGCCCTTGGCGCGGGCGGTTCGGACGTAGTCCCGCCCCATGACTTCCAACATGCTGGACCGCACCACGCGCATGAGCCCGCCGGCGAGGAACCATGACAGCGTCAGCACGGGTAAGACGAGGTTCTCCGGCTCTCCCCTCCCCGCCGGCGGCAGCCAGTTGAGCCAGACGGCGAAGACCAAGATGAACACGATCCCCAGCCAAAACGAGGGGAAGGCGTTCCCGAGGACCGCGATGAACCGCACGATAAGGTCGCCTATCGTCCCTCGATTCATGGCGGAATAGACCCCAGCCGGTACGGCGATTAACACCAGCACCGCCATGCTGAACCCGGCAAGCTCCAACGTCGCGGGGAACTTGCTCAACGCCGTGTCCAATGCGTCCTGCCTGAGGAATCTGGACTCGCCGAAGTCGGCTTGGAGCAGGTCTCCCATATAGATGAAGTACTGCTCGACGTAGGACTTGTCCAAGCCGATTCTTTCTCGAAGCGCCTCGCGCTGCTCGGGCAGCGCATTCAGCGGGAGGAGGCTTGTGATGGGGTCCCCAGCCTGGCGGACCAAGATGAAGACGGCGAGCGTGATCACCCACAGGGCGACGATTGATTGGAGTAGCCGTCCGCCTATGAACTTGCCCAAGGTGACGCCCTAACTGCCGCCGTAATCGGGCGGCCGTTTCTGCAGGAAGGCCCGCGTCCCCTCGTTGTAGTCCGGCCTGGCGCGGAGCTGCTCGTAGAGGACGCGCTCCATGAACCGGGCGGAACTGAGGGGCTGGTCCATGCTCTTATAAATGAATTCTTTGTGATATTGGGCGACGAGGGGCCCGTTGGCGCAGATGATGCCGGCGAGGCTCTGCGCCGCCGGCAAAAGCTCGTCCCTGGAGGTTACCTGCTGCACGAGGCCGATACTCAGCGCCTGGGCGGCGTCGATCATCTGGCCGGTGTAGAGGAGCCAGAAGGCCCAGCCGAGAGGCACGACGCGCGGCAGCATGTGGGCCTGGCCGCCCGCCATGTGCGACCAGCGGACCGCGGCGCAGCCGAAGGTCGCGTTGTCGGAGGCGATGCGGATGTCGGAGCCCAAGGCCATCGCGAAGCCGCCGCCTCCGGCATAGCCGTTGACCGCGGCGATGACGGGCTTGTAGACGCCTTCTTCCCAGACGAAGTCGCTATAGACGCTGGGGGCCTTGACCGCGCGCCCGCTTGGCCAGGGTTCGCGCATCCGACCTTCGGCCTTGTCGAGGTTTTCCTTGAGGTCGCCGCCGGAGGAGAAGGCGTCGCCCGTGCCGGTCAGTATCGCCACCCAGGCGTCGTCGTCGTCGCGGAAGGTGGCCCAGGCCTCCAGCAGGCGCTCGCGCATCGCCACGTTGATGGCGTTCTTCTTCTCCGGCCGGTTCATCGTGATCGTGACCACGTGGTCGGACTTTTCGTAGAGCACCGGGGATTCGCTCATATCGTCAACTCCGGGTCCGCCGGCTAGTACAGCTTCCGCTCCGTCATAAGTCTGCTTACCTCGCCGGGGTCCATGCCGAGGTGGGCGACGCAAACCTCCTCGGTGTGCTGGCCCAGCAGCGGGGCGTGCTCATCGTAGCACCCTGGGGTATCTGAGAGCCGGACCGGAAAGCTCTCGGCCTCGACGAATCCCATTTCGGGCTCCTCGAGCCCGACGAAGAAGCCCCGCGCCCGCAGGTGCGGGTCGGCAAGCACTTCTTCGACATCCTGGACGGCCGCCGCGGGCACGCCCTGTGCCTGCAGGTGCTCCATGACCTCGAACTTGGTGCGGGCGCCCGTCCAGGCTTCGATCCGCTCGTCGAGGTGCTGCGCGCCGTCCGCGGCGCCGTCGATGCTCTCGATGAGCCGGTCCATCTGCTCGTCGGTCTCGGCCGAGACGGCGCACCACTGGTCGTCGCCGCGGCAGGCGTAGACGCCCGAATGCCGGGCCCCTGCGTTCCGGTTCCCTTGGGGGCGGGCCTCAGCGCCGTTGACGAGATAGTCGAGGTAGACCGGGCCGAGGGGCTGGGCGCCGACGTCGATCTCGCCGGCGTCGATCCACTGGCCCTCTCCCGTGCGGATCCGGTGAATGAGTGCCGACATCACGGCGAAGGCGGCGCAGACTCCCGACATGAAGTCGGGGTGCTGGACGCGCGCCTCGGCCGTCGGCGTGTCTCCGCCGGGGTAGTTCCACAGATAGGAGTTCCCGAGGAAAGCGCCGAGGTTGGGGCCATAGCTGGCGAACCCGGCGTAGGGGCCGGTGGAGCCGAAGCCGCGGAGTCCGACGGCCACGACGTCCGGCCTGATTTGCCGGAGGTCCTCGTAGCCGAGGCCCCAGTTGGCGAGGACGCCAAGGGAGAAGTTCTCGACGACGACGTCGCTGATCCGCACGAGGTCTCTGGCGAGCGCGACGCCCTCCTCTTCCCGCAGGTTGATCGTGACGCTTTTCTGGTTGCGGTGCAGCTTGATGAACGTGGGGGTCTTGTTCCAAGCGTCGGGGTTGTGGCCGCCTCGGTGGCCGTCGGGACGCATCCGTGACTCGACGTGCAGCACCTCGGCGCCGAAGAATGCGAGGCAGCTTGCGCACGTCGGGCCCGCCGCACCGGCGGTGAACGAGAGCACGCGGATACCCGCCAGCGGGCGTTCGGTTTCGTGAGACTGATCGGCCGTCATACTCATACGACGCCGGCCTCTTCAAGCTTGCGGAGGTCGGTTGCCGCCAAGCCGAGCTCTTCGCAGTAGACCTCGCGGTTGTGCTCGCCCAGGCTGGGGGCGGGAACGGGAGCCGGGTCTGGCAGTCCGCTGTAGCGGTGCATGGAGCCCATCTGTCGGTACTCGCCGATCTCCCGATGCGGGGTCTCGCGGAACAGTCCCCGCGCTTCGGTCTGCTCGTTCTCGACGAACTCGCGCGGCGTGTTGAGCGGGGAGACGGTGATGCCCCGGCGCTGGCCTTCCCCAAAGAGGTCGACCTTATCGTAGCGTCTCGTCAATCCCTCCACGAAGGGATCGATGAGCTCGCTGTTCTCCCACCGGAGCTGCTGGTCTTCGAACAGCTCGGAGCCGAGCTCGTCCGGGTTTCCGAGCCAGTCGAGCAGGGAGCGCCAGTGCTTTCTGGGCATGATGAAGATGCGGGCGTAGCCGTCGCGGCAGGGGTAGACGTCGTAGAGGTCGAAGAGGCGCTCCTTCCAGCTCTGGCGGAAGGGCTTCCGCCCCGTCGCGCTGTAGATGGGGACGGCGTATCCCGCCACGTGGACGGCGGCCTCCTGGACGGCGACTTCGACCATCTGGCCACGCCCGGACATGAGGCTGTGGAAGAGCGCCACGTTGGTCCCGACGGCGGCGTAGGAGCCGGCCAGCGCGTAGGCAAGCTCGCCCGGCGCGGTGATGGGCGGCGACCCTGGCTCGCCGGCCTGCGACATCACCCCGCCGAGGGCGAAGCAGACCATGTCGCTCCCCTGGTAGCCGGCATAGGGCCCCGACCTGCCGAAGTGCGTGATGCTGGTGTGGACGAGGCCGGGGTTTTCCTCGCGGAGCGAGTCGTGGGACAACCCACGGTCATCGAGATGGCCGGGAGGCAGGGTCTCCACCAGGACGTCGGCGGTGCGCGTCAGGCGGCGGAACAAGTCCTGACCGTCGGGCGTGTCCAAGTCCAACGTGATGCTCCGCTTGTTCCCGTTGTAGTGCAGGAAGTAGAGGCTCGCGTCCGGACCGGAAACACCGTCGATGAACGGCGGGCGCGACCTTAAAGAAGACCCGCCGGGAGGCTCGACACCAATGACGTCGGCGCCGGCGTCGGCGAGCATCTTGACGCACAACTGCCCGGGCGGCCCCGTCAGGTCGAGTACGCGGAAGCCCGCGAGCGGACCTCTAGAAATGCCGGAACGCCCCCGCGCGCGGGGGCGTTCCGTTTGCATCTCCAATGAATCGCAGCCTGTCGCCGGTCGCGGCCTCTATTCGGTGACCGTCAGGAACTCAAGGTTATGCACCCGCAAGTGTCCTGGGATCAAGGGCCACTCGTTGACCCGCACAGAGGTTGCGTACAGCTTGGGGAGGACGAACATGGGGACCCAGTAGTGATTGTCGTACATGTACTGGTTGACCTCGGTGATGAGGGGGGCGCGCTCGTCGGGGAGCAGGGCCGCGTTGGCGGCGTCGAGCCTCACCTGCATCTCGTCGCTGCCGAACCAGAGGGGGAACCGCTTGTGGTAGAAGAGGTTGTAGTACCCCATCGGATCGGCGTAGTTGGCGTTGCAGTACCAGTAGTAGGTCAGCTCCGGATCCGTGATGTTGATCAGGATTTCCCTGAAGTTCGTCCACTCGCCGGGCACATTGGTTACGTTCAAGCCCAACTGGCGCCAGGAGTCGGCGACTGCTTCGTGCAGGGCCAGACCAACCGGGCCACTGGGTTGATCGACGTTCGCGATCTCGATGTCGAACCCGTCCGCGTAGCCGGCCTCGGCCAGGAGCGCCTTTGCCTGTTCCAGGTCATACGGGTAAGGCTCGGAGGTGCCGGACCAATGCGTTTGACCCGGGAAGGTGCAGGCGCCGAGCCCGTTCAGCGTCCCGATCCCGCCATAGAGGTTGTCGATGATCGACTGGCGGTCGATCGCGAGGTTCAGCGCGAGGCGGACCTTCTTCGCCCGTTCGGGGTCGTCGCCGTCCACCCACGGGACGGTGGGATCGTAGTTGTCGTGCTCCGGCTGGATCAGGCCGCGGAGGGCGTACCAGACGTTATAGCCGGTATCGTCGACCTTGAGCTGCGCGCCGACGTTCCGGGCCTGCGCCACCTGGAGGGGCGAAATGCTCATGATGTCGGCCCGCCCCGAGGCGATGAGCGCCAGCTGGGTGGCGTATTGGGGAACGATCTGGAAGGTGACGGTCGCCACCGAGGGCGTCTGCCGCCAATGGTCCTGGACGGCCCGGACGCGAATCGATTCGCCGCGGTTGTGCTCGTCGAATTCAAACGGGCCGGTGCCTACGGGCGACGCCGCAGCCTCATCGACTCCCACTGCGTCGAGGTAGCTGGAGTTGACCACGAGGTACGGCGTATTCGTCGAGCCGAAGATCGACTCGAGCCACTGCGCGTAGGGAATCTCCGACCGCATCTCGACCGTGTTGTCGTCGACAGCCCGGACGTGCTCAAGGAGCGATTCCTTGGTGTCGCCGAAGAGCGGCTGGATGGTGCGTAGACCCTGGTGGCTCGCTTCCTCTTCGTAGATGAGCGAGTAGGTGCGGACCACGTCTTCGGCGACGAGCGTGTCGCCGTCGTGGAACGGGATGTTCTCGCGCAGCTTGATGGTGAGGACGGTGGAGTCGCCGGAAAGCTCCCACGACTCAGCCAACTGGGCTTCGGTGTACCCGGGCGTCCACACCGCGAGCTGCTCGTTCATGGTGTGGCGCGGGTTGAACATCGTCGAGCCGCCGTAGTGGTGCAGCCACAGCTCGCGTTCGAGCGTGTCGAGCGTGACCACGATGTTGGCCGCCACCGGCGCAGGGGCGGCGGTGGGCGTCGCGGTGACGACTACCTCCACGGGTTCGGGGGTCGGCGCGGGCGTCGCGGTCGGCCCAGGAGTGGCGGTGACGATGACCTCGACGGGCTCGGCGGTCGGCCCCTCCATTGCGTCTGGATCGGGCGTGGCGGTGACCACCACCTCGACCACTCTGGGCTCGGCAGTCGGCTGCGGGGCCGCCGTCGGGTCCGCGTCGCCGCACGCGGCGACCGCCAACACGACGGCCAGCAGCACAATCGGGATCGTAAACAACTTCTTTCGCATGACTTGCTTTCTCTACCTCCAGCAGTTTTCACGCGATTCGCAAACCGCCCGCGGCGATTGAACTGTCCACGGTGGCCTGCTATCAGGTTCGACCGACTATGATACCGACAATCTCACACGATGCAAGCATGCGTATACTTGCGCGTAGTCCCTTGAACGTGACGAGAGAGCGTGACGAGGCTCACGAATGGCGCTCAAGTTCCTGGAACCGGACCCCGATATTGCCTACATCAACGAGTCGTTGACGCCGGCGGAGGCCGCCGGCGAGCCCGACCACGACTTCTACCGGAAAGGCGAGCGGCCCGCGCTGCTGGTAATCGACATGCAGCGGGGCTACGTCTCGCCCGAACCGAAGCCTTGGGTGAAGGGGCTGCCGGAGGGCATCGCCGAGCTCATCGACGGCGCGACCGCCGCGACGGGGCAACTGATCGAGGCCGCGCGAGCGGCGGGGCTGCCCGTGTTCTACACCGGCACGCGGTACCTGCCCGACGGCAGCGACTGCGGCGTGCGGGGCGAGAAGTTCCCTCATTTGGCCGCCTACATGCGAGAGGGCGAACCCTGGGTGGAGATCGACGAGCGCCTCGCTCCGAGGGGCGGGGAAGTGGTCGTCTGGAAACAGGCGGCCTCGGGGTTCTTCGGCACCTATCTGTCCCCGCTGCTAGTGCAGTACAAGGTCGACACCTGCATCATCGCGGGCACGGCGACGAGCGGCTGCGTGCGCGCGGCGGCGGTGGACGCCATCGCGGCCAACTTCCGCACCGTCGTGGTGGAGGAGGCCGTCTGCGACAAGAGTCTTTGGGCGCACAAAGCGACCCTGTTCGACCTCTGGCGCTACATCGCCACCGTGGCAAGCCTGCGCGACGTCGTCGACTGGATGGCCGAGTTCGGCGAGCGGAACGGGGCGGCCACCTCATGAGCCTGAACTTCCTGAAGCCGGACCCGATGGTCCGGTACATCCACGATTCAGTGACGGCCGAAGGGCTTCAGGACGGCTACGGCGCCGACTTCTATCGCGACGGCGAACGCCCCGCCGTCATCGTCATCGACCTGCAGCGGGGCTACGTCTCACCCGAACCGAAGCCCTGGGTGCGGGGCGCGTCCGAGCACGTCCAGGAGATCACGGACGGCGCAGTCGCGGCGGCGTCCCGCGTCATCGACGCCGCGCGGGATTCGGGGATCCCGGTCATCTTCACCGGCGACCGCTACGCCGCGGGCGGCGGCGACTCCGGCGTGCGCGGCGAGAAGTTTCCCAGCCTGGCCGAGTATCTGCGCGACGGGGAGCCGTGGGTGGAGATCGACCCCCGCGTCGCTCCCCGCCCCGGCGAGCCGATCATCTGGAAGAAGGCGAGCTCGGCGTTCGCCAACACCTACCTCGTTCCGGTGCTCCAGCACCGCGGTGTCGACACCCTGATCTTCGTTGGTGCGGCCACCAGCGGATGCGTCCGGGCGTCGGTGACCGATGCGGTGTCGGCGAACTTCCGCGTGGTGGTGGTCGAAGAGGCGGTCTGCGACAAGAACGTGTGGGCGCACAAGGCGTCGCTCTTCGACATGTGGCGCTACGTGGCCAGCGTCGCGCCGATGGACGACGTGCTGGAATGGATGCGCGCCCGTGTTGACGCGCCGAGCGGCTAAGACTTCTCGTAGGGCGCGTCGCGCTTCTGAATGAACGCCCTGAGGTTCTTCGCGCTCATGCCCTCGTGGCCCGCCTTGTGCTCGTCGGTGAACATCGCGGCGGTCCAGGTCTCGAAATGCTGTTCGTGGCTCTTGCGCCAGCCCATGCCGTCGAGCATGCGGTTGATGGAGCGCTTCGTGGCCTGAAGCGTGGCCGGAGGGCTCAGGGCGATCCTGCGCGCGATCCGCATCGTCTCCTCTTCCAGCCGGTCGCGGGGGACGACCCGGTTGACCAGGCCGAGCCGGTGCGCCTCCTCGGCCTCCAGGTAGTCGCCCGTCCACATGAGCTCCTTGGCTTTCCGCACCCCTACGTCCCACGGCTCGATCAGCAGCTCGAGCCCACCGGCGGCCATGAGCACGACGGGGTCTCTGAACCTGGCGTCGTCGGCGGCGACGATGAGGTCGCACATCGAGGCCAGCAGCCAACCGCCGGCGACGCAGTAGCCGTGCACCTGGGCGATGGTCGGCTTGCGGGTGTAGTGGACCGCCATGCACTTCTGGAAGATCGCCTCGTGGAAGATGCGGCGCACCATCTCGGTGTCGCCCTCGAACCACTTGTCGGCCGAGGGGGCGCCGAAGGCGAGGGGGTCGCGGGGGAAGGACTTCAGGTCGTGGCCCGAGGAGAAGGCGCGGCCCGCGCCGCGCAGTACCACGACGCGGACGCCGGCGTCGGCGTCGGCGGCACGAAAGGCGTCGGCAAGCTCGTCCTTCATCGCCTCGTTCTGAGCGTTGAGCACTTCCGGCCGGTTCAGGGTGATGACGGCGGCGCTGTCGTCTATCTCGTAGTGGATCGTTTCGTACGTCATGGCTTCCTACCTGAACGGCTCGTCGCGGCGGCGGATGAACTCGCGGAGTCCCAGGTCCTCGCGCTCACGGTGCAGTCGTTTGTGCTCGTCGCCGAAGTGGTTGGCGATCCACACCTCGGTGTGCTCCTCGTGGCTGGAGCGCCAGCCCATGCCGTCGAGCATGCGGTTGATGGAGCGTTTCGTGGCTTGGAGGGTGGCCGGCGGCGTTAGCGCGATCTTCCGGGCCAGCCGCATCGTCTCCTCGTCGAGTTGGTCGCGGGGGACGACTCTGTTCACCGCGCCCAGCCGCCACGCTTCCTCGGCCGTGATCGGATCGCCGAGCCATAGCACTTCCTTGGCCTTCCGCACGCCGAGGTCCCACGGCTCCATCAGTACCTCCACCGCGGTGGAGCCCATGCGCACGACGGGGTCGGCGATCATGGTGTCGTCGGCGGCGACGATGAGGTCGCACATCGCGGCCATCGCCCAGCCGCCGGCGATCACGTGGCCCTGCACCTGGGCGATGTTCGGCTTCTTGGCGTAGTGGATGTTGAGGAAGAGCCGCAGGATCTTGCGGACGAACTCGGAGACCTTCTCGGTGTCGCCCTCGAACCACTTGCGGGGGTCGTCGGCGCCGAACGCCGTGGGGTCCCGCGGCAACTGCTTCATGTCGTGGCCGGCGGAGAAGGCGCGCCCGGCGCCCTTGATGATGACGACGCGGACGTCGTCGTCCTCGTCGGCCGTGCGGAGGGCGTGGTCGACCTCCTCCTTGAGCGTCTCGTTCTGAGCGTTGAGCAGTTCGGGACGGTTGAGAGTGACGACCGCCACCGCCTCGTCGACCTCGTACAGGATGTGCTCGTAGGACATGGGCCTTCCTCCTCACTCCAAGCGGGGCCACGCTAGACGAGGACTTCGTCTCTCGTCAATCTCTCGATCCGCGCCTTGGTCTTGCCGAGCAGGTCGCCGAGGACGAAGTCGTTGTCGGCCCCGATATTCGCCACGGTGCGGCGAATTCTCGCCGGCGTCCGCTCCAGCTTCCATGGATTGGTGTAGGCCACGTTTCCGACGTCCATGGGTACGTCGGACTCGACGGCGAGCGGCCTGCGGTATTGAAGGTGCGGATCGTCGAGCTGGCCGCGTGCGTCGAGGACGGGATAGGCGGGCACGCCGGCGGCTTGCAGCCGGTAGGTGAGCTGCCAGCGATCGAAACCGGCGGTCCATGTGCCCACCGCCGCGTCGATCTCCTCATAGGCACGGAGTCGTTGGAAGGCGTCGCGGTAGCGGCGCAGGGGGGTCGCCGCCGGGCCCATGCATGCGAGCAAGGCTTGAAACTGGGCTTCGTTTTCGGCGGAGATGGCGATCCAGTGGTCGTCGCCGGCGCAGGGATAGATGCCGTGGGGCGCGGTGGTGGGCGAGCGGTTGCCGCGGAAGCCCATCGTCCGCCCGTTCATCGAGTATTCGAGTACCGCCTCGGCGTCGACGGCCAGCAGGGCCTCGCCCTGCGCCAGGTCGATCTGCTGCCCCTCGCCGGTCTTGTCGCGGTGCGCCAACGCGGCCATAACGGCGATGAAGCCGAAGGACGCTCCCAAGGGGTCGCCCTCGGCGGTGTCGGCGCGTGGCCAGGTCTCTCCCGGGTAGCCGATCAGGCTGGCGCGGCCGTAGAGGCCGGAGAGCGACGGCCCCTGCGTCAGGCGGTCGCGCCAGGGGCCGTCTAGGCCCGCCGCGGGGAGGGAGAGCATGATCAGCGACGGGTTGAGCCGGCGGAGGGTGTCGTAGCCGAGCCCCAGCCCCGGAAGGGTGCGAGGAGCGAAGTTCTCCACCACGACGTCGACGATCCGGGCGAGGTCGCGGACGAGCTCGACGCCTGGTGAGTGGGACAGGTCGACGCTGAGGCAGATGCGGTTGCGCAGGTAGTAGGACGCCGCGTGCTCGGGCGGGTCGTCGGGGCCGAACTCGGGACGGCCCGACATGACGGCGCGCCCCCGCGTCTCGACGCGGACGATCTCTGCGCCCATGTCGCCGAGCATATGGACGCAGAGCGGCCCCGCCCAGATCTGGCCGAGGTCGAGCACCCGCAGGCCCTCCAGCGCGCCGGTCCTCATATGATCCCCGCTCTGCTCAGGGCGACGAGCTCACTCGGCTCGACCCCAAGCATCTCGCAATAGACCTGCCGGTTGTCGGCTCCAAGCCGCGGCGCTGGAGCCGGGTTCAGGACGCAGGCGGGAAGGCGGAAGGGCAGGCCCGGAGCGTAGGCCTCGCCGCCCGGATAGCTGACCGGCGCCAGGGACTTCCGGTGCCGCATGTGGTCCGAATCCAAGACTTCGGCGATGGTGTGCACCGGCTGGAAGGGGACGGGCAGGCGCCCGAAGAGGTCGAAGAGCTCCGCCTTGGTCTTGGTTTCAAGCCATTGCATCTGCAGGGCGTCGAGGGTGTCGAAGCCGAGGTCTTCCTCGATATAGGGCCGGTCGAGGTTGTAGATGCGTGGGTCGCTCGTCCAGTCCAGTCCCTCCATCTCGTCGAGATAGCGCTGCCAGTGACGGACCGAGGACGAGATGATGGTGACGTAGCCGTCCTTGCAGGGCAGGGTGACCCAGGGCAGCAGCCAGCCGTGATAGCCCTGGCGCGGCGTGTCGCCGCCGAATCCGACGGTGATGGCGCCGCCGAACCGCACCGCTCGGAGGTCGCGGTGCGCGCCGACGAGGGTCGAGATCGCTTCGAGTGACGAGATTTCGACGCCCTGGCCTGCCCCGTCCCGCTCCCGGCTGTGGACGGCGGCGAGGGTCGCGGCGCAGCCTTGCAGCCCGCCCCAATACTCGGCCTCGCGGGCCGGCGACATGAGCGGCGCCCTATCGGGGTCGCCGAGGTGGTAGGCGACGGAGCCGGCGGCTGCTTGCAGCGTGCCGCCCACGAACGAGGCATGGGGGCCGTCGTTGCCGAAGACGCTGACCTGCGTCCAGATGAGGGCGGGGTCGCGCGCCGCCTCGCCGGCCAGCAAGTCGCGGAGGGACGCCGGGATGGAACCGTCGGTGACGACGACGTCGGCCCACCGCGCGAGCTCCAGGGCCAGCCGTTCGCCGGAGCGGGGCGCAAGGTCGAGGGTGACGCTCCGTTTCCCGCCGTTGAGGTAGTGGAAGAGCCCGCCCCGCTCCGAATGAGGCAGGTCGTCTGGGAATGGTCCGTAGTCGCGCAGTGGGTCGCCGGCGACCGGCTCCACCTTGATGACGTCGGCCCCAATCCCGGCGAGGAGCTTGCCACAGAAGGGCGCCGAGATCTGCTCGGCGAACTCGACGACGCGGAGGCCCGCCAAGGGGGGCGGTGTGCCGTTCGTGGTCATGCCGTCGCTGCCGTTTTTCGCAGACTCGCGCATGGGGTCAGGACGGGGCCGCGTCGGTGTCGAGGCGGGCCAGCATTGGACGCAGGGCCCGGTCTTCGACGAGCGCCGCGCCGTTGCCGATCAGGGCGAGCGCGTCGTCGCGGCTCCTTCCCAAGAGGCCGCACAAGATGTCGTCCCAGTCCTGGCCCAGTAGCGGCGCAGGACCGCGCGGTCCAGCCGTGGAGGCGTGGAAGCGCATCGGCGAGTTCATGACGCGGATTGGCGCTTCGATCACGGGATCGTCGAGGTCCACGAGCATGTCGCGGGCGTCGGTGTTGGGGTCGGCGACGACCTCTGGGATGTCGCGTACCTTACCGCAGATCAGCCCTTTCGACAGGAGCAGGTCGATGACGTCGTGGACGGAGTCGAAGCTCGACACCCAACCTTCGATGATGCGGTCGAGCTCCCGCATGCGTTCGACGCGGTCCCAGCGGGTGGCGAACCGCTCGTCGTGTTCGAGCTCGGGCATGCCCATCGTCGCCGTCAACAGGGTCCAGGCGGGATCGCTCATGGCGGCGAGGACCATGAAGCCGTCCCTGCCGCGGTAGACGTTCACGGGGGCGTTGTCGGTGCGGCCGCTGCCCGACCGCGTCGGCTCGATAGCGCCGTCGCTGAGGAGGTACTCCTGGACGGTGATTTCCTGCTGCCAGATGGCGCAGTCCATGAGCGCCACGTCGACGTGCTCGCCGCGGCCGGTGAGGAGCCGGTTGTAGAGCGCGGAGACCGCGGCCCCGTAGGCGTGCAGGCCGGTGGTGGTGTCGCAGTAGGCGTTGCCCGTCCACATGGGCGGGCCGTCGGGTTCGCCGTTGATCCACATCATGCCGCTGAGCGCCTGGATGTTGTAGTCGCCGCCCCGCCGCTCAGAGTACGGCCCGTACTGGCCGAACGCCGAGATGGAGCAGAGGATCACGGAAGGATTGAGCCGGCGGAGGTCCTCATATCCGTAGCCCAGGTTGGCCATGACGCCGGGCCGGAAGTTCTCGACCACGACGTCCCCGATCGATACCAGCTCGTCGAGCACGGCCTTGCCCTCTTCGGTGCGGAGGTCGAGGGCGATGTCCCGCTTGCCCGCGTTCTGCTGAATGAAGTAGCCGCTGCGGCCCTCGCGTTGGTGCTGGAAGGAACGGGTGTGATCGCCGCCGGGGGGCTCGACCTTGATGACCTCGGCCCCGAGGTCGGCCATGAGCCTGGTGCAGCTTGGGCCGGCGAGACCTCGCGACAGGTCTACCACCCGGACGCCTCGTAACAGTTCCGCGAGAGGTCGTTGCATAATGGGGCGGGCCTGGGCCCAACCGCTACTATAGCAGCGTCATCACCCGGAGGATGAGATGCCACGCGACGAGCTAACCCCGGACAGATTCCGCACCCTGGCCGCGGACGCCGGCCTGGACGTCGACGATCAGCACCTCGCCGACCTCTATCCGAGCGTCGTCGCGCTGCGGGAGGTGCTGGACAAGCTTCGGGCCGCCGAGGTCGGCGACGAGGAGCCGGTGCTGGTGTTCCGGCCGGGGCCGACGCCATGAGCGCGGGCGATCTCTGCCATCGTCCGATCCCCGAGCTGAGCGCCCTGCTGCGCTCGCGGCAGGTCTCGCCCGTCGAGGTCGTGGGGGCGTTCCTCGACCGCATTGACCGGGTCGAGCCTGAGGTCAACGCCTTCATCACCGTGGCGCGCGACGAAGCGACGCGAGCGGCGCAGCAGGCCGAGGCGGAGATGGCGCGCGGCGAGTATCGCGGGACGATGCACGGCATCCCCGTCGGGATCAAGGACCTTTACGACACCGCAGGCATCCGCACCACCTCCGGCTCGAAGATCGACGCCGACCGCGTCCCCACCGCCGACAGCGCCGTCGTCGAGGGGCTGAAGACCGCGGGGGCGGTCATCATCGGCAAGCTGATGATGACCGAGTTCGCTTTCGGCGAGCAGGGCCGCAACGCCCACTACGGCGACGTCCGCAATGCGTGGGACCTCTCGAGGATGCCCGGTGGCTCGAGCACGGGCTCGGCGGCGAGCGTCGCGGCGGGCGAATGCGCCGCCTCCCTCGGCAGCGACACGGGCGGCTCGATCCGGGTGCCGGCGTCGCTCTGCGGCCTCGCCGGACTGAAGCCCACCTATGGACTGGTGAGCCGGCGGGGCATGACGCCGCTCTCGTGGTCGCTCGACCATGCCGGGCCGCTCGCCCGCACCGTCGAGGGCGCGGCGGCGGCGCTGCAGGCCATCGCCGGTCATGACCCGCTCGATCCGACCTCGGCCGACGCACCGGTCCCCAACTACGAGGAGCGTCTGACGGGGGAGGTGCGCGGACTCCGCGTCGGGGTGCTGCGCGAGTACGTGTGGGACCTAATCGACCCGGAGGTTGAGCGCCTGACACGCGCCGCTTTCGAGCAGGTGGCGGGCCTGGGGGTGGAGGTCGAGGACGTCTCGGTGCCGCGCCTAGAGGACTATGGCCTGGTGATGAGCACGATCATCCCCGCCGACGCGGCGGCGGTCCACCGGGAGACGGTCCTCAAGCGGGGCGCCGACTACGATCCGGTGACCCGGATTCACATCGAGTCGGGGCTGTTCGTCACGGCGGCGGACTACTCGAAGGCAAACCAACTGCGGGCCTCGCTGAACCGCGACATCGCGCAGGTGCTGGAGCGCGTCGACTTCCTGATGACGCCGACCTGCCCCGTGACCGCGCCCTCATACGCCGCGCCGGTGGTGACGCTCGGCGGCCAGGAGTTTCCCTCGCGGATGGTCCTCTCTCGAATCACCCGGCTCTTCAACTCGAACGGCCTGCCCGCAGCCACCGTTCCCTGCGGGTTCTCCGAAGGGCTGCCGGTGGGCCTGCAGATCGCCGGGCGCGCCTTTGACGATGCGGGCGTGCTGAACATGGCCTACGCCTACGAGCAGGCCGCCGGTTGGCATACGCGGCGGCCGCCGCTGGAATAGCCCTTCGCTCGAAGACGTTGAGCGGTGCGGTAGACTACTCCGCGCCCCGACACCTACCAAGGAGCCGTCCACCATGGCCAGAAACGTCATCCCGGTCGACCCGGACAAATTTCCCTGGCTCGACCTTCGCCGCTACACGTTCTCGTTGGGAACGGAGAAGGACGGGGTCGTCTACGTCTCGGGCCACACCGCGAGCAGCTACAACGAGGAGAAGCGGCGCGTCCTTTGCGAGGGCGACATCGTGGAGCAGTCCAAGGTGGCGTGGGAGAAGATCGGGGTCGTGCTCGAAGCGGCGGGCATGACGTACGACAACATCGTACGCACGACCGACTACATCGCGCCGCCCGGCCTCGGCAAGTTTCGCGGCACCGCGGCGGTCCGCGAGGAGTACATGGGCAAGAGCCCCGTGGCCTCGACCGGGGTGCTGGTACACAGCTTGCTGCGGCCCGACGCGCTCATCGAGATCAACGCCATCGCGGTCAAGGGAAAGAAGGAAGCGATCATCCCGCCCGGCCCCGAATTCGAGCGCTTCAAGGAGCTGACCTACGCGCCGGCCGTCAAGGTCGACAACAAGGTCTGGCTCACCGGGGTCATCACGCTGGAGCCGAACGACACGGTCGGTCAGGCCACGTGGTGCTACGACCGGATGGAGAAGATTTTGTCCGCCGCCGGCGCCTCGTTCGGCGACGTGGTCAACACAATGAACTACGTGGACCCGCAGGCCACTGTCACCTATCCCGATGTCAGAAAGCTGCGCGAGCAGCGTTTCGGCGGCGTCTACCCGGCTTCCAGCAGCGTCCACTTCCACCGCATGCTCTCGCCGCACGGCCACCTGGAAATTGAGGCCACCGCGATCATCGGCGGCGGCCGCGAGCAGATCGTGCCGTCGGGCTGGGAGCAGTCGTGGGCTGAGATGACGGCGGCCCCGGCGGTCAAGAAGGGGAACCTGCTCTACATCTCCGGCCAGGCGTCGGTCGACCACACGACGGGCGAGAGCCAGGTGCACAAGTACGACCTCGTCGAGCAGGCCCGGCAGGCCTACCGCAACGTGGCCGCGATCTGCGCCGAGGCCGGCGTCGGGGTGGACGACATCATGTACACCTTGGAGTGCACGCCGCCGACGGCGCAGAACGAGGTGCGCGGTCTCGCCGCCGTCCGCCGCGACGTCTTCGGCGACGACTTCCCCGCCGCGACCGGGCTCACCATCCACCAGAATGCGCGGCCGGAGCAGGTCTTCCAGGTCGTCGCCGTCGCCGTCGTTTGATCCGCGGCGCCAAGCCGTTCCGCTAGGGAGCATCCATGGACTACACGACCATCATCCTTGAGAACAAGGACCACATCGCGAAGCTGACGCTCAACCGGCCCGACGTGCTCAACGCGATCAACGAGCAGATGTTCAAGGAGATGACGCACGCGCTGCGCGCCGTCGCCGAGGACCGCGAGGTGCGGGTCTTCATCTTGACCGGCGCGGGCCGCGCCTTCACCGCGGCCACCGACATCAAGGAGGAGCGCGGCACGACCGACCGGCTCTTGGGCGACCTGACCGAGCTCGAAATCCTGACCTACATCCGCGACTACCCGCAGCAGGTGACCCTCGGCCTGCAGAACATGCCCATGCCCACGATCGCGATGGTCAACGGCCCCGCCGTCGCCGACGGCTTCGACTGGGCCCTGGCCTGCGACCTCCGCATCGGGAGCGAGAAGGCCCGCTTCATGAACGCCTTCCTCCAGATGGCGCTCGTGTCCAACACCGGCGCGACGTGGTTTTACCCGCGAGCGCTCGGGGTCGGCAAGGCGCTGGAGCTGCTCTACACCGGCGACTGGCTCGGCGCCGAGGAGGCCCGCGAGCTGGGCGTGCTCAACAAGCTCGTCCCGGCGGAGAAGCTGGAGGAGGAGACGATGGCGCTGGCCCGCAAGATCGCCTCCAAGCCCCCGGTGCCCAACCGCCTCGTCAAGGAGATGGTCTACAAGGGGCTGAAGCAAGACCTCGACGAGCACCTCGTCGGCTCGGCCTACGCCGAGGCCTTCACCCTCACCACCAAGGACCACAAGGAAGCCCTCGCGGCCTACTTCGCCAAGCGCGAACCCCACTTCACCGGCGAGTAGTGGGGCGCAGGAGCTCGCTTAGATTCCGAGTTCGGCGGCGAACTCCTCGAAGTCCCGGCCCTCCCCGGCCTCGAACTGCTTCACCGCGCGTCGGAAAGACTCCATCAGCTCGGGGTCCTGCATGATTTCCAGCGTCTCCATCAAGCCCTCGTAGTCGTCCCAAGCCATGATGGCGAGGACCGGCTTTCGGTAGCGCCGCACCGCCACTACGCCTGCGGTTTCTTCAAGCTCCCCAGCAAGCTGGCCCAGCGACCTGCCGGCGTCGTGAATTCCCATCTCTCGGATGGATTGTCTGGCCTTCACAGCCATGCTGCTCCTCCCTTGCATGCGGTCCCCTCACTATCTAGAGCAACCCCCGCTGCACCATGCGGTAGGCCACTCGGTACACGTCGTGTTTGCTCCTGTCGCGCCGTATGCCGACAACCGTGATGTACACCGCGCGGGGACTTTCCTGGACCCGGTAGATGACCCGATACCGGCCTGCCCTCACACGCCGGTACCCCGCCAACTCCCCCAAGAGCATCTTCCCTTGGAGTTCCGGGCCTTCGCGCAGGCCTCGGATTCGGCTCGCTACCTGGCCCACAGCCCGCCGGTCCATGATCCCACGGATATGGGCCTCGGCCTCGGGAAGAATGATAATGCGGTGCTCTTGTGGCATTTCCTTTCGACGATACTTTAGCAGAAAAGTGTCGTATTTTTACCTGAAATATGGCGATATATGCGTCGTTTTAGCCAATTTCTGATGCCAAATGTGACAGCTAGACGCTGGAGCTCCGCCGCCTCGGCAGAAGGCCACGAGGAGCGGTGCCCGCCCCGTTGTTTGACGCTCCCTGGGGCCGATGCTAGAGTGGCCCCACTTCTGGGAGGGGCCTTCCGATGGAGCGGGAGATCGTCATGGGGGGCATCGGCGGGCAAGGGGTCCAGCTCGCCACTAAGCTCCTCGCGCAGGCGCTCAACGCCGAGGCCAAGCACGTCATGCATTTCGCCGCGTTCGGCGGCACGATGCGCGGCGGCAACGTCGAGTGCACCGTCGTGGCGGGTACGGAGGCGCTCCTTGCGCCGCCAATCATCCCCAGCGCGTGGATGTCGATCGCGATGCACCCCAACGTCGTGCCCGTGGTGCGGCCCAAGACCCGCGACGGCGGCCTCTTCGTGGTCAACGGCGGTGTCGTGACCGGCGAGGGCGCGCCCGATGGCGCCAGGCTCATCGCCATTCCGGCGGCGAAGCTTGCCGAGGAAGTGGGCAACCTCCAGGGCGCGGCGATGGCGATGCTCGCCGCCGTGAGCGAGGCGACGGGGCTGGTCTCCGTCGACCGCCTTGCGGGCGCGCTGGAAGCGCTGACGCCGTCCTACCGGCGGGGGACGATTCCGAAGAACGTGGCGGTCATGGAGGCGGGCGCGGCGTATGCCCGGGAGCATCTGGTGTCCTTGGACGCTGAAGCGTGGGCGCCGGCGCTCGTGTAAACGGAGGCGGCGATGGCGAAGGCCGTCGGGTCCATTGAGATCGACATCGAGCTCTGTAAGGGCTGCGACCTCTGCGTGCAGGTCTGCCCCGTCGACGTGCTGGAAATGTCGACGGATCTGAACCGCCTCGGCTTCCGCTACCCGATCCTCCTCGACGGTTGCACCGGCTGCGAGATGTGCGCCCTCATCTGTCCCGACTTCTGTATCACCGAGGTCTACCGAAACGTCCCCGGCGCGGTCCGTGCCTGATGTCCCGCCATGTCTGATCAGCAAGAACGGCGGCTTGCCGACGGCAGCCAGGCAATCGCTCAAGCGGCGATCGACGCCGGCTGCCGCTTCTACGCCAGCTATCCCATTCAGCCGAACACGCACCTCATCGAGGCGATGGCGAAGGAGATGGGCAAGGCGGGCGGTGTCTATGTCAACGCGGAGAGCGAAGGCGAAGCGATCAGCATGGTGTGGGGCGCCGCCGCGACTGGCGCGCGGGCGATGTGCTCCACCACCGCCACCGGCATGAGCCTGATGCAGGAGGCCATGTCGGAGATGTTCGCCGCGCAGATCCCCTATGTGTTCGTCCACATGTCGCGCGGCCAGACCGAGTACCGCATCGGGACGCGCGGCGGCGGCCACGGCGAGTACCGTTATGTCTCCTACGCGCCGCATACCGTCCAGGAGGCCTACGACCTGATGCGCCTTGCCTTCTACACCGCGCACAAGTTCACTACGCCGGTGCTGGTGCAGTCGGACTACGTGCTCTCCCACACCGTCGAGGCCGTCGACTTTCAAGGCCTCGACGAATCGGACCTGCCCGACCTCTCGGGGCGGGCGGTCGACGGCGCGCGGGGACGCACGCCGCGCATCAACTCCTTCCTCTTCGGCACGCGCAGCCGCGACGAGCTGCAGAAGGCCCGCGACGAAGAGGGCGGCTACGGAGGGCATCAGGAGCGCGCCTTCGACCGCATCCGCTACCTCGAAGAAGCGGTGCCCACGATGGTGGAGACGGGCCACCTCGACGATGCCGACCTCGTCGTCATCGGCTTCGGCTACGCGGCGCGCTTCATGAAGTACGCCGTCAAGCTGCTGCGCGACGAGGGCTTGAAGATCGGCTTCGTCAGACCCATCACGCTCTGGCCGTTTCCCAAGGAAGCCGTCGCCGAGGCGGCGGAGAAGGCGAGGCACATCGCCGTCTTCGAGCTCAACGCCGGACAGATGGTCGACGACGTCCGCCTGACCGTGCTGGGCAAGGTGCCCGTCGACTTCATCGGACGCATCAGCCAGGATTCGTCGGGATTCGGCATGGGCAAGGCGATCGAGATACCCGAGCTGACCGCGAAGATTCGCGAGACCTACGAACGGATGGCGCCGGTGGGTGCCTAGGAGCGGGCCATGGACGAGAAGGATCCGGCGAAAGAGGCGATCAAGGCGAAGCTCCGGCGCGTCTGGTCGCTTCCCAAGCTCGAGACGTTGGACACGTCGGCGCCGCACCATATGTGTCCCGGCTGCGGCGAGCCGATGGCCTACCGCATGATCGCGGAGGTGATGGAGGATCTGGGCCTGCGCGAGGACACGGTCCACGTCGCCGGCATAGGCTGCTATGGGGCGCTCGACGGCCTCCTCAACGTCGACCGCGTCAACGCGCTGCACGGACGGGCCCCATCCATGGCCACCGGGGTCAAGCGCATGCTCCCCGACCGCTTCGTCATCACGATCCAAGGAGACGGCGATCTGATCAGCGAGGGGATCGCGGAGGCGGTCCACTGCGCCGCGCGCGGGGAGAAGTTCACCGTCATCTGCCTGAACAACACGGTCAACGGCGAGACGGGCGGGCACATGACGGCGGCCACGATCGTGGGCCAGAAGACGAAGAGCACGCTCCAGGGGCGCGACGCCGAGGAGCACGGCCACCCAGTCAAGATGGCCGAGCTGCTGGCGCAGCTCGACGGCACGGCCTACTCCGCCCGCGGCTCGGTGCACTCGCCGGTCGCGATCAACCGCACCAAGAAGATGCTCCGCCGCGCGTTCGAGACCCAGCTCGAGGGCCGGGGCTTCTCCTACATCGAGATCATGACCATGTGCCCCACCGGCTGGTTCATGGAGACGTGGGAGGCCCCGCAGTACATGGAAGACACCCTCACCAAGTACTTCACCCTCGGCGAATTCAAGGCGCCGGAGCCCGCTGCGGCCTAGCCCGGCACTCCCGCCGCCCGGAGGACTCCAGGCCATGCTCCTGGACGGGTTCACCGTCCTCGACCTCACGCAGGGGGCCGCCGGGCCCTTCTGCACGAAGCAGCTCGCTCAGTTCGGGGCCGACGTCATCAAGGTCGAGCCGCCGGGGGGCGACGAGGCCCGCCGCGCCGGCCCCTTCGCCGGCGACCAGCCCCACCCCGAGACGAGCGCGCTCTTCCTCTACCTCAACGGCGGCAAGCGCGGCGTCGTCCTCGACGTGCACGACGCCCGGGACCGCGCCGTACTCCGCCGCCTTGCGGAGCGGGCCGGCGCGCTCGTGGAGAGCGAGGGGCCGGGTGTCCTCGACGGGCTGGGGCTTTCCTACGAGTCGCTTGCGGCGTCGAACCCCGCCTCGTCATGATGTCGATCAGCCCCTTCGGCAAGACGGGGCCGCGGCGCGATTGGCAGGGGTCCGACCTCGTTTTCCAGGCGATGTGCGGGCCGATGTACAACCTCGGCGACCCCGAGCGGGAGCCGCTCAAGCTCGCCGAGAACCAGGGGCTCTACTACGCCGGCGGCGTGGCCGCCGTGGGGCTGGCCGCCGCGGCGCTATCGGCGCGCCTGACCGGGCGAGGGTCGTACATCGACTTCTCCATCGCCGAGGCGCTGGCCTGCAACCCCGAGGTACGCTTCCCCAACTTCGCCTACGGCGGCGAGCCCTCGAAGCGCGTGGGCAACGACGTCTTCGGCCCCTACCTGGTCGGCGGTTATCCCTGCAAGGACGGCTACATCGCGGTGCAGGGCGTGGGGCGCGGCGAGGCCTGGTGGCCGCGCATCTTCGAGATGATCGGCCGGCCCGAGCTCATCGGTTCGCCCAAGTTCGCCGACCGCGACGCCCGCGTCGCGCACTTCGACGAGTTCCGCGTGATCTGGTACGAATGGCTTGCCGAGCACACGCGCAAGGAGATCTTCGACGCCGCCGCGGCGGCCCGCTTCCCCGTCGCGCCGGTCTACGACGCCGCCGACATGCTCGAAGACCCGCACCTGAAGGAGCGCGGCTTCTTCCAGCGAACGGAGCATCCGGAGGCCGGCGCCCTGGCCGCGCCGGGCCTGCCCTTCCGGCCCCACGTTCCCGGTGAAGGCGGCGGTCAGGAATCCCCGGGCCGCGCGCCGCTCCTAGGCGAGCACACGGCGCAAGTCCTTGCCGAGGCCGGCATCGCCTTGGACGAAGCCCCCTAGCGGCTCCCGCCGTCGGCGCTCAGAAACTCCGCCCTTGCCGCCCCGTCCGTCTCGAACGTGCCTGAGAAGTACGTGGTGGTGCGGAGCCCGTCGTCGGGCGCCGATGCTTGAGGTGCGGCGCAGACACGCCGGGCGCGGAAGGCCACGGCAACGCCGGCCGCCCCGCTCTCGTCCAGCGCCTGCCCTATCTGGCGTGTCAGGACCTCCTGAGTCTGGAGCCGACGCGAGCAGACCGCAATGAGGCGGGTGAGGCTGGCCGCGGCAATAGTGCGCTCCCCGGGCAGGTAGGCGGCATCGACATTGCCCCAGAAGGGGAGCAGGTGCCGTTCGCAGGTCGAGCGGAAGGGCACGCCGCGGACGACGACCATGCCGCCCTCGCCGGCGGGAGTCCACTTGATGACGTCGCCAGGCTGCTCCCGGTAGCCTGAAAAGAGCTCGTCCCAGGCGGCAATGACGCGGTCCGGGGTCTCGATGAGGCCCGTGCGGTCGGGGTCGTCGCCGATGGTCTGGATGATGCGCCGGAGGCCGTCCCGCAGGTCGCCTTCCCGGCCGCCCTCCCAGGGGAACTCCACCCAGACGCCCATCAGACCCTCTTGCTCCTTGTTGACCAGCACGGCGATGGGCTTGCCGTACCGCTCCGAATAGCGCTTGGCGGTCTCGCCGCTGTCGATGATGTCGTCGACGATCACCTCAGCCTCGTCCGGCCCCACCAACTGTATGCCGCGTTGGCGAAGGAGCCCGGCGACGATCGCCCCGCCCCGTGGGATGCCGTAGACCTTCCGTGTTCCCGGGGGAACCAAGCGTTCGAGGCGCTCGTCGACGTCCTCCCACGAGAGGCTCACTAGGCCCGGCATCATTGACTCCTCCCCGCCCGTCCGACGCGTTCCGCCACATCCAATATACGTTCCTACGCTATCGGAGAGTCTTCGCCACACTTGCCGCTGTGTACAATGGCCGCCGGCCACGGGGCCGGGGAGCGGGCGAATGGACGGGCCTCCACTGACAGGGTTTCGCGTGCTCGAACTGGCCGAAGGCTGGGCGGGGCCCTTCGCCGCCGAGATCCTGGGCTTCCTTGGAGCGGAAGTCATCAAGGTCGAGGCGATCCAGCGCATGGACCACACCCGCGGGCCGATCGTGGCCCCGCCGGGCCTCGATGCCTACCCCGGCAAAGGGTCTCCCGAGCGGCCCTACGACGTCAACGCGGCCTTCGTCGGCGCCAACCGGAACAAGCGCAGCGCCACCATCGACCTCGGCAACCCGCGCGGCCTCGACGCCTTCTACCGGCTCGTCGAGGTCAGCGACGTGGTGCATACCAATATGGTGACCGGGGTCCCGGAGAAGCTCGGCGTCGGCTACGAACAGCTGCGGAAGGTGCGCCCCGACCTGGTGTACACCAGCGTCTCCGGGTTCGGCGTCACCGGGCCCTACCGGAACCGGGTGACCATGGGTGGGGCCATGGACGGCTTCGCCGGCTATTCCTGGCTGCGTCATTACCCGGACTCGACGCCCGACACCGCCAGCTACAGCACCCACACCGATACCGTGACCGCAATCACCGCCGCCATGGCCGCCGTGATGGGACTCTACAAGCGCGCCGGCGACGGCAAGGGGCTCTTCCTAGAGATATCCGGCGTCGAGGCTTCCATCGCGCACCTCGGCGAGATCATCGTCGACCTCGCGATGAACGGACGGTCCGCCGTCTCCGTGGGGAACGCGAAGCGGGACGAAGCGCCCCACGGCGCCTACCGCTGCCGCGGCGACGATACCTGGATCGCCGTCTCCATTGCGAGCGACGAAGCCTGGGAGCATCTCCTGGATGCGTTGGGGCGCCCGCCCGCGCTCGCCGGCGCGGGGTGGGCGCGCAACGCGGAGCGCGTCGCCGACCGCGAGGCGGTGGACGCCGCCCTCGGCGCAGCCGTCGCCGATGAGGATGGCCCCGCCTTGATGCGTCGCCTGCAGGCCGCGGGCGTCCCCGCGGGCGTCGTGCGCACCCAACGGGAGATGTTCGCCGACGAGCACTTCCGCGAGCGCGGCCTCTTCCAGGACGTCGACCTCGGCCCCCACGGCGTCTGGCCGCTGCCGACGTCGCCATGGATCTTCGACGGCCAGCGCATGGACGTCCGCGAGCCGCCCCCGCCGCTGGGCAAGCACAACGAGTACGTCTTCAGCGAGTTGCTGGGCCTCGACCCCGCCGCCGTTGACGTCCTGCGCGCCGAGCGGGTCATCGGAGAGGAGCCCCTCGCCTTCGAGCTCTAGGGCGCGGCCATCAGAATTTCGAAGCTCTCCACGGCCCGCTCGCAGTGGGCGGCGTAGCCGTCCCAGCCGGCCGCCGGGCCGCCGCAAGCCACCGTCCACACCACACCGGCTTGGGCGACGAACCGTTGGAGGAAGCGCACCTCTTGTGCGCCTTCGACGCCGCCGCGATGCTCGGTGCGCACCGAGTCTTCCCCGGTAGCGTCCTGCCCGCCGTGGCGCTCGATCAAGGTGAACGACACGAACGCCTCCCGCGTGCGGGCCAGCGCGGCGTCCACGAAGGCGTCGAGTCCGCCCGCGGCGGCGGGCTCGACGGTCACCCCGACGCGCGGTTCGAGGACGCCCTCCCTTGCGGGAAAGCCTGCCGAGAACAGCAGCAGCCCCTCCGGAAGGGGTTCGGTCCCCTCAATGGCCCGGCGGGCGGTGAGCGACTTCCCCGTGGGGTCGGAGATGCGCTCGCCGCGCCAGTTCGACGGAATTACCAGGCTGAAGAGTCTGCCCGCGTCGGCGACGGCTATGGTCTCCGGCGTGGGCGGCGGTGGAGAAGCCGGGGCTTCCTCGGGCCCGCCGCAGGCGGCCGCCGCCACTGCCAGCGCCACCGGCGCCAGCCATCGAACGAAGCGCCCCGCCGCGCTTCTGTGTTTGACAATAAGAAAGCGGCATCGGTACAATCCTAGAAAGCAACGCGCGAGCTGCGTTGCTTTCCTGATTTCGCGGAATCGCCAACCGGACTGAGGACCCTTCGCCCATGCTCAAAATAAGGCTTCGCCGCGTCGGCATGAAAAAGGCGCCGAACTACCGTATCGTCATCGCGGACTCGTCGGCGCCGCGAGACGGGGCCTTCAAGGAAGTCATTGGATTCTACAATCCCCTTCCAGACCCGCCCGTGGTGGAGATCGATGAGGAAAAGGCCTCCTACTGGCTACAACGGGGCGCCCAGCCTTCCGATCCCGTCGCGCGCATCCTTAAACAGCGCAATCTGCTCACGGCGGTGACATCCAATGAAGGAGCTGATTGAGTACATCGCGAAGACGATCGCGGAAAAGCCCGAAGAAGTTATTGTTTCCGAGATAGAGGAAGAAGACCGCGTCGTCATCCGTCTCGAAGTAGCGACCGACGATAAGGGCAAGATCATAGGCCGCCAGGGCCGCGTCGTCCAAGCGATGCGCACGCTCCTGAGAGTCGCCGCCGTCAAGCGCGGCGTCCGCGTCACCCTCGAGATTCCTTAGCCCCCGACGTGAAGGCGTCCGACCGTCCTTCACCCGCTCCGGAAGACCAGGCCGTGCCGAAGGCCGCCCCCTCCTCCCCAGCCCCCGTTCTCGTCGGCGTCGTGCGCCGCCCCTATGGCCAAGGGGGCGAGGTCCGCGTCGATGAGCTCAGCGACTATCCCCAGCGCTTCGCCCCCGGCGCCTCGATTACCATCGCCGGAGACGCCTTCGTGATCGCGCGCAGCCGCCGAGTCAAGCGCGTGCGCGTTCTGAAACTCGAAGGCGTCGACACGCGGGAGGCGGCCGCCGTGCTCGCAAACCAAGACATCCACGTCGACGCCGCCGAGCTGCAGCCGCTTCCCGAGGGCGTCTACTACCACTACGACCTCATCGGCATGGCCGTCGAGACCGCCGACGGCGCCGAGCTTGGCGAGCTCACCGAAATCGTCGCGACGGGCGCCAACGACGTGATCGTGATTGAGGGCGCGGGCGGCCAAGTGCTCGTTCCGCTTATTGCGGACGTGGTCAAGCGCGTCGATACGGCCGGCCGCCGCCTTGTCATCGACCCGCTGCCGGGCCTCCTCTAGGAGAGCAGCTCCTCGACCTCGTCGAGCAGCAATACCTCCAACGGCTCTGTCTGGCCCGCCTGCTCGATCAACGACCGGAAGTCCCACGAGCGCATGAAGTCGCGGGCTTGGTCCATCCGGTCCCACGCGATCAGGGTCACCACCTCGTGGGGGTCGTCGGCGAGGCGGTAGACGCGCCCGCCGGTGGAGCCGTTGAACTTGCGAACGTCGGCGTCGCGATGGAGCTGGGCGTTCCATTTCGAGTAATCGTCGACGCGGTGGCGCACGAGTACATGCGGCAAGGCGCACCTCCAAGGTCCCCAATCCGGCCCAGGTGCGGGCGCAGGGGTGTGAAGTCTTGCTGTTTCCTCAAGTATGCGCCCGATAGCCGGGCCGCGCTACTTGACAGAATGGCCGTACAATAGGGCGGACATGGCCGGCCACTCTAAATGGAAGCAGATCAAGCATAAGAAGGGCGTCACCGACGCCCGCCGCGGCCAGCTCTTCACCAAGCTCACGCGTGAGATCACCATCTCGGCCCGCGAGGGCGGCGGCGATCCGGCGGCCAACTTCCGGCTCCGGCTTGCCATTCAGAAGGCCCGCGATGGCAACATGCCGCTCGACAACATCGAGCGCGCCATCAAGCGCGGGGCCGGCGTCGGCGGCGAGCAGGTCGACTTCGAGCAGGTGAGCTACGAGGGCTACGGCCCCGGCGGCGCCGCGATCTACATTCAAGGTCTCACCGACAACCGCAACCGCACCGTCGCCGAGGTGCGCAGCGTCTTCAACAGGATCGGCGGAAACATGGGCGAGGCCGGCTCCGTCGCGTGGCTCTTCGAGCAGAAAGGCGTCGTCTCCGCCGAGGCCCCCGAGGAAGTACTCGAAGACCTCGCGCTGGCCGCCATCGACGCCGGCGCCGACGACGTCAAGACGGAGGGCCCGGCGATGGAAGTCCATGCGCCGCCCGACAAGCTCGAAGCCGTGCGCGAGGGGCTGCAGGCCGAGGACGCCGTGATTCTCTCCGCCGAGCTCGAGATGGTCGCCAAGACGCCGATGCCCATCGACGTCGGCGCCGCCAAGCAGACGCTCCGCCTTATTGACAGCCTGGAAGATCTCGATGATGTCCAGAAGGTCTACACCAACGCCGACTTTCCCGACGAAGTCTTCGCCGGCATGGACGACTAGGCGGTGCTCGTCCTCGGCGTCGACCCGGGCACCATCATCACCGGCTACGGCCTTGTCGAAAACAGCGGCGGCGAGACGGTCCTTATCGAATGCGGCGCCGTCCGCGCCCCGGCCAAACAGCCCATCGAACGCCGCCTCTGGCTGGTCCACTCCGGGATGCGCGAGGTCATCGAACGGACGCGCCCCGACGCCGTCGCGGTCGAGGAGCCGTTCATCGTCCGCGCGCCGCGCCGGGCGGCGCTGGCCGTGGGCGAAGCGCGCGCTGCCGTGATGATCGCCGCGGCGGAGGACGGCCTGCCCATCTTTCAGTACCCGCCCGCCAAGGTGAAACAGGCCGTAGCCGGCTACGGCGGCGGCGACAAGGAGCAGGTGCGGCGCATGGTCGAGATGATCACCGGCGCCGACCTCTCCGAGCATCCCCTCGACGTCTCCGACGCCATCGCCGTCGCCCTCTGCCACAGCCAAGAGGCGACGCTGCTCGCCATGTCCGGCGCGGAAGGCGCATCATGATTGCCTCCCTTCGCGGCGTCCTGGAATCAACGGACGCCGACTCCGCCGTGATCTCCGCCGGCGGCGTCGGCTACCGGGTCTTCGCGCCCACACGGACCCTCGACGCTCTGGGCGCCCTGGGAGGCGAGGTCTTCGTCCACACGCACCTCGTGGTTCGCGAAGACGAGATGACCCTCTACGGCTTCGCCGAGGCCGACGACCTCCGCCTCTTCGGTCTGCTGACCAACGTGAATGGGGTCGGCCCGCGCAACGCGCTGCGCCTGCTCTCCATCGCCGACGCCGCCGGCATCGCCGCCGCCGTGGCGCATGAAGACGCCGCCACGCTCGCCACGGCCCAGGGCATCGGCAAGAAGACCGCCGCGCGCATCATCCTCGAGCTCAAGCCCGTCCTGGAGAAGGAGTGGGCGGCGATGCCCGCCCCCGGGCCGCCGTCGGAGGCGAAGCGCTTGAAGCGCTCGCCGCGCTCGGCTACAGCCGGGCCGAGGCCCAGGCCGCCCTCGCCGCCGTCGACAACCTGCAATCGCTCTCGCTGGAGGAGCAGGTGTCGAGCGCCCTCCAGCGCATCGGCGGCGGCTAGCCCGTCTTCGACAAGGAACTGCAGAGGAGGCCGCCGTGAGCACGATCCAGCGACCGCTTCCCCGTCCCTTCACGATGCCGTGGGGCAAAGGGGAAGATCACCCAAGAGGCCGCCATCGCCCGCGATCACTGGGAACCGACGCTCCAGCTCATGGAGTACGACGACGGCGGCCAAGCCGTGCGGTTCTGCTTCTACACCGGCGGGCGCTTCAACCGGAGCCCGCTCATCATGGGCGAGGACGACGTCGACGACCTACGCGCGGCCTTGGACGGAGCCCCCGCTATCCGGGAGCTCCTCCGTCGCCTAGTCGACTGACCGAACGCGCCGAGGCTACTCGAGGAAGTCCTTGAGCTTCTTGCTGCGGCTGGGGTGACGCAGCTTCCGCAGAGCCTTCGCCTCGATCTGCCGGATGCGCTCGCGGGTGACCGCGAACTCACGCCCCACCTCTTCGAGGGTGCGGCTGCGCCCATCTTCGAGGCCGAACCGCAGCTGCAGCACGCGGCGCTCGCGTTCGTTGAGCGTGTCGAGAACGCGCTCGACCTGCTCCTTCAGCAACTGGTGCGACGCGGCGTCGGCGGGCGCGAGGGCGCTGCGGTCCTCGATGAAGTCGCCGAGGTGGCTGTCTTCCTCCTCGCCGATCGGCGTTTCGAGGGAGACGGGCTCCTGGGAGATCTTGATGATCTCGCGCACCTTCTCCGGCGGGATCTCCATGCCCTGGCTGATTTCCTCGGACGTCGGCTCGCGGCCGTACTCCTGCACCAGCCGCCGGCTTACCCTGAGAAGCTTGTTGATTGTCTCGACCATGTGCACCGGGATGCGGATGGTGCGGGCCTGGTCGGCGATGGCGCGGGTGATCGCCTGCCGGATCCACCAGGTTGCGTAGGTGGAGAACTTGTAGCCCTTCCGGTACTCGAACTTCTCGACGGCGCGGATGAGGCCGATGTTGCCTTCCTGAATCAGGTCGAGCAGCGACATTCCGCGCCCGATGTACTTCTTCGCGACGCTGACGACGAGGCGCAGGTTCGCCTCGGTGAGGTGCCGCTGGGCCCGGTTGCCGTCCTCGCGGTAGCGGCGGAACTCCCTGCGGAAGATGAGCTGATGGTTGCGCAGCTCGTCGCGCAGGCCCTCGTCGGCGAGGCGCTCGGGGAGCTCGGTGATAGGAATCTCCTCGCCGACGATGTGCACGGCGTCCTTGGGCAGGATGCGCGCGTGGACGGCAAGCTCGACGAGGGCGTCGCGAACGTTCTGCGGGGTGATGTCGCGTGGGGAGTCTTCGCCGGGACGGCGGGAAAGCTCCGAAGCGGCCGTGGCGACCCGCCCCTCCGGGTCCGCTTCGAGCTTCGCGGTGACCTCGGCGAGGACCTCGGGATCGGGCTCGCCGGGCAGCTTCGCCGCCATGCCCAGGTCCTCGTGGGAGAAGACGCCGAGGGCGGGATTGTCCGGCGTGTCGAGCGCCGCCGCGAACTCCGTGAGCACGAGTTGGCCATAGGAGAGCCGCTCGAGCATCATCATGACGACTTCGTGTGCCTCGGCTTGGCGTCCTTCGCGCTCCTCGAAGTAGTCCGACATGCGCTTGATGTGGCGTCCCGCCTCCATCTTGCGCGCGAGGACGCGCTCGTCCTGGGCGGTGAGCAGGTTGACGCGCCCGATCTCGCGCAAGTACATGCGCACCGGGTCGTCCAGCATCTCGCTGTCTTCGAATTGGGCGGTCGCCGCCTGTTCGGCGTCGTCGTCGGCGGGGCGTTGCTGGCCCGCCGCCGCGGCCAGACGCCGCAGCACCTCGGGCAGCTCCGACTGCCAGTCCTCCGAGTCGCTTCCCTTCTCCCGGCGGGCGATCTTGATCCCGCTCTCGGCGAGGGCTTCGGAGATATCGCTCTTGCTATCGCTGTCGTCGCGGTCGGCGATGCCGAGCATCCGGTCTTCGCCGCCGCCGCGTCTTGCCTTTTGCAGGACTTCCTCCTCGGGGCCGCTACGCTGGGCGGCGGCCGCGCTGGTCGATCGACTTAAGGCGTGCGTTCAACTCTTGGGTGCGGTCCGAAAGCGCCTGGACTTCCGTCCCCTCCATCTCCGGCCCGTACTGCGACTGGACGGCCTCCAGCTCGGTCAATACCAGCCTCCGTTCAAGCCTCCGCACGCACTCTTCAAGGCCCTCCTCGCGTTCCCGGGAGGGGGCGCGCTGGACGTCGTAGCGCCGGATGCGGTCGAGCTCCTCTTGTAGGGCCTCGTCGAAGTGGTCCCGCAGGCTTTCCGTCGGGATGCCCCTCGCGGCCGTTCCGAAAATCTCCCGGGTGTGGCCCTTGAAGAAGTGCTCCGGCCCAAGACCTCGGGCAACCTCCCACAGTTCCGGATAGTGGAGAAGGGACGCGAGGCAGTACTCCTCGATCGTCTCCTCTCCCGCTTCCTCAAAGGGGTCGTACCGCCGCCGGGCAGCGCTATTTTGAGCGCGACGAACCCCGCGGGAAGTCAACCCCTCGCCAATGGCGAGCCGTATCATATTCTCTCCCACCCGCAACATCTGTGCAAGGCGGGCGACCCGCGCACTCTGTTCGTAGACGTTCGGCGCGTTCCGCACCAGGGGCGCCAGGCGCTGCGTCACCGCCTGCTTGCCCGTCGCCGTCGAGGTGTCGAACCGAGCCGTCACCGTCTCGAAGACGTAGTCGATCACCGGCCGCGCCCCGACCACCAGCTGCTCCCATAGCTCCGGCGACTCGCGGATGATGTCGTCGGGGTCCTTGCCGCGGGGCAGGTCCATGACCCGGAGTTCGGGCGGGCCGCGCTCCTCCGCGTCGGTCAGCTGCGGCCCCGCGGCCCGCGGACGGCGGGGCTTATCGAGAATGCGCCACGAGTTTTCGAGGCTGCGCAGGGTGGCCTCGTCGCCGGCGGCGTCGGCGTCGAGGGCGAGGACGAACCGCCCCGCCAAACGTGTCAGCGACGCGACCTGGTCTTCGGTGAGCGCCGTCCCCATGGACGCCACGACGTTCTTGAAGCCGTGCTGGTGGGCCGCGATCACGTCCATGTACCCCTCGACGATCACCGCCTGCTCCTGCTCGCGGATGGCCTCGCGGGCGCGGTTGATGGCGTAGAGCACCGCGCGTTTCTCGAAGATCTCCGTCTGCGGTGTGTTGAGGTACTTCGGCGTCGAGTCGTCGAGCGCCCGCGCGCCGAAGCCGATGTAGTCGGAGCGCTCGTCCTGGATTGGGATGATCAGCCGGCCCCGGAACATCGGCCCCGTCGAGCCGTCGTCGCGCCTGCGGAAGAGGCCCGCCGCGACCCAGAGGCGTTCGTCGTGGCCCTCATCCTGCAGCCGGCGCTCGAGATCGGCGCTCGACTGTGGCATGAAGCCGAGCCGGAAGTCCTCGATGGCGGACTGGTCCAAGCCGCGCCGCTCCAGGTAGTCGCGGGCGGGCGCGGCGGAGGGCTCCTTCAGCAACGCGTCGCGATAGTAGTTGGCCGCGGTGAGATTGATCTCCTTCAGCGCCTTCGACCGCTCCTGCCGGCCCCGCGCCGCGCCTCGCGGCTGGAGCTCGACCCCGGCGCGCGCCGCCAGCATCCGCAGCGCCTCGCCGAACTCGACCCCGTCGCGGCGCATGACGAACGTGAAGACGTCGCCGCCGGTGGAGCACGCCCCGAAACAGTGCCACGTCTGCCGCTCGGGGGTGACGATGAACGACGGTGTGCGCTCTTGGTGGAAGGGGCAGGGGGCGGTGAAGTTGCGCCCCGCCCGCTTCAGCGGGACGCTCTCGCCGATGAACTCGACGATGTCGATACGCCGTTTGATCTCTTCAGCCGACGCCATGACTTGCTCGATTCAACGCTCCGGTCCGCCGACGGGCCTGGCCTGGGCTAAGCCGGAACGGCGGGGAAGGAGACCCGCACGCCCTGTTCCTGGAAGCCGCTCGGACGCGGCCGCTTGTGATCGACGGGCTGATCGCCTCGGCCACGCGCAGCGCGTAGCTGTCCGTCATCCCCGACACGTAGTCGAGGGCCATGCGCTCCGGCGCCTCGTCCCCCCGGAGGTACTCTTCCGGGATGCGGTCGGGGAAGCGCGAAAAATAGTCGTAGAGCAGCCGGATGATCTCGCGGGCGCGCTCCGCCTGCGGGGTGGCGCTCGCTGGCTCGTAGACCCGCTCGAACAGGAAATCGCGCATCCGGTTCGCCGCGCGGCTCATCTCGGCGCTCATACGGATGACCGGCGGTTCGCCGTCTGCCGCTTCCGTCTCGCCGGAGGCCCCCCACGACGCCGCGACGATGTCGGCCGCCATGCGCTGCGCCCACCCAGCCCGGTCGGAACCGAGCGTCTCCACCACGTCCTCTGGAATGTCATCGTCGGCGATGGCCTTCGCCCGCACCGCGTCGTCCGTGTCGTGGTTGATGTAGGCCAGGGCGTCGGCGATCTTCGCCGTCTGTCCTTCGAGCGTGTCCAACTCCGGGTTTGCGTTCCCCTCGATTCCCGACCTGCCTTTCGAGTGCCGCAGGATGCCCTGCCGTACCTCCCACGTCAGGTTGAGCCCGCGTCCGTCGTTCTCTAACCGTTCTACGACGCGGACGCTCTGCCGGTTGTGGCGAAAGCCGCCGGGGTGCACTGCCGCGAGTGCCGACTCGCCCAGGTGCCCGAAGGGCGCGTGGCCGAGGTCGTGGCCCATGCAGACCGCTTCGGTGAGGTCCTCGTTCAGCCGCAGCGCGCGCGCCACGGCGCGGGCGAGGAGCGAGACCTCCATGGTGTGCGTCAGCCGCGTGAGGTAGTGGTCGCCGGTGGGCGCCATGAAGACCTGCGTCTTGTGCATCAGACGCCGGAAGGTCTTGGTGCGCACGATGCGTTCGCGGTCGACTTGGAACGGGGCCGCCGCGGCGCGCTCATTCCCCGGCTCGGCGGCCTCGCGGCCCCGCGACCGCGACGGCAGCGCGGCGTAAGGGGAAAGCAGTCCGGCGGCCTCGGACGCGCGCCGTCTCAGGGATGCGGCGATGACGGATGGGGGGTCGGCGTCCATGGGGGAGTTGACATAGTAGCACCCCCCCATTTGCCCGAACAAGGACGCGGAGGCACGTCAGGCGCGCGATCGCCCCGATGGAAACGCGAGCCTGGAGGCGGTCTAGGGCGCCGCGGTCACGGCAGCGCCGAGCTTCCCGGCGATGCCCTCGAACTGCGCCTGCACGGCGCCGTCGCTGAGTGCGGGCGGGGCGTCGGGCTCCCGGAACGCCGCATTCAGCGGCACCGATCCGAGGAAGGGCGCGTCGATCTCGCTGGAGAGCCGCTCGCCCCCGCCTTCGCCGAAGATGGCGCCCGACATCGTCTCGACGACGCCAAGCACCGGCAGGTTCAGTTTGCGGATCATGTTGATCGAGCGCCGCGCGTCGAGGACGGCCAATTCCTGCGGCGTGGTGACCACGACGAAGCCGTCGAGCTGCAACGTCTGCATCACGGTGAGCGCGGCGTCCGACGTCCCCGGCGGCATGTCGACGATGAGGTAGTCCATCTCGCCCCACTCTGTCAGCTCGACGAACTGGGTCAGCGCGTTGTGGATCATCGGGCCGCGGAAGATGATTGCCTCATCTTCCTTCTCCTGGAACGAGCCCATCGAAACGACCTGCACCCCGTGCATCATCGCCGGGATGATCTTGCCGTCGATGAGCTTGGGCTGCGACTCCGACTTCAGCAGCTTGAGGAGGTTGGGGCAGTCGATGTCGGCGTCCAGCAGCCCGACCTTCGTCCCCTGTCCGGCGAGGGTGACGGCCAGGTTCACCGCCACCGTGCTCTTGCCCACGCCTCCCTTGCCGCTGTAGACGGCGATTTTGTTCCGGATCTTGCCGAGGCGCTCGCCGATACGCTTCTTCTGCGCCCACTGGCGCTTCATCGCCTCGATCTTGGCCGCCGCCTCCGGGCCGTCGCCCGGGCCGTGGACGTGCGCAGGCTGGGTCATGCCGGTCTCCTAGTCGATCCCGAGCTCTTCGCGTACCGCTTCCGAGATCTTCTCCGGCGACCACGGCGGGTCGAACGTCATCTCGACGTTCGCGTCCTCGACGTCGTCGATGTCGAGGATGCGCTCGCGGACGTTGTTTGCGATGTACGCCCCCATGCCGCAGCCGGGGAAGGTGAGGGTCATGGTCACGTCCACGTTGCCGCCGTCGACGGCGACGTCGTAGACCAGCCCCAGGTCCACGATGTTGTACGGGATCTCGGGGTCGTATACGTCTTTCAGCGCTTCCAGTACCTGCTCTTTGGACGGCATAGCGCGCTCCTCACTTCTGTTACTGCCCCAAGATTCTACCAGTGCGCGCACCCGAAACACAAATCGCAAGTCCACGTCCATCGTCCTGCCGCACCACGCCCCGCCAGGGGTCCAAATCAGGCCCTGTGCTATACTCGACTTCTGGAGGCCAGGGTCTCAGACCCTGTTGCGAGGGGCAGGAGATGCACACCTTTCGGGTGGCGCTCGCCCAGATCAACACCACCGTCGGCGACCTCGACGGCAACGCCGCGAAGGCCGTCGAGTCGATCGAGCGGGCGAAGGAGGCGGGGGCCGACCTCGTCGCCTTCCCCGAGCTCACCACGACCGGTTACCCGCCCGAAGACCTGCTCTTCAAGCAGCAGTTCATCCGGGGCAACCTCGACGCCCTCGACCGCGTCGTCGCGGCGGCGCGGGGGATCACCGCGGTCATCGGCTTCGTCGAAGCCGGCGAGGACACCTACAACGCCGCCGCCGTAGCCCGCGACGGGGCCGTGGCGGGCGTCTACCGCAAGATGTTCCTGCCTAACTACAGCGTCTTCGACGAGGAGCGTTATTTTCGCGCCGGCAACACGGCCCCGGTCTACACCATCCTCGGCCGCGGCGAAGGCACGCGCGTCGGGGTTAACATCTGCGAGGACATCTGGTACCCCGTCGGCCCTACCCTCCTGCAGGCCGACGCCGGCGCCCAGGTGATCGTGAACATCAACGCCTCGCCGTTCAACGCCGGCAAGGCCGGCTACCGCGAGAAGCTCCTCGCCACCCGCGCCACCGACCAGGGCGTCTTCGTCTGCTACGTGAACCTCGTCGGCGGCCAGGACGAGCTGGTGTTCGACGGCGGCAGCATGGTCTTCGACCCGTCCGGCAGACTGCTCGCCCGCGCCGAGCGCTTCGACGAGGACCTCCTCGTCGCCGACCTCGACATCGACCACGTCCTGCGCAACCGGCTCCACAACCCGCTGCCCCGTAAGCAGCGGCCCACCCAGCTCCTCCCCGGCGTCGAAACGCCGCGGGTCGAGGTTGCCGCCGAGGGTGAGCAGGCGGCGGACGGCGCCTCGCAACGAGAGGCGGTCCAGCCCACCATCGCCGCGCCGTTGTCCGAGTTGGAGGAGGTCTACCGCGCGCTCGTCGTGGGCACGCGCGACTATGTGACCAAGAGCGGCTTCGAGCGCGTGCTCGTCGGCCTCTCCGGCGGCGTTGACTCGTCACTCGTCGCCGCCGTCGCCGCCGACGCGCTTGGCGGAGAACGGGTCGTCGGCGTCGCCATGCCGTCGCGCTACAACGCGTCCGAGAGCGAGGAAGACGCCCGCGCCCTCGCCCAGAACCTCGGCATCGAGTACCACGTCATCTCCATCGAGCCGGTCTTCAAGGCCATGCTCTCCACGCTGGGCGGCATGTTCGAGGGCACACAGCCGAACGTCGCCGAGGAGAACGTCCAGGCCCGCATCCGCGGCAACATCCTCATGGCGATCTCGAACAAGTTCGGCTGGCTCGTGCTGACCACCGGCAACAAGAGCGAGATGGCCATGGGCTACGCGACCCTCTACGGCGACATGGCCGGCGGCTTCGCCGTGATCAAGGACGTGCCCAAGGTCCTCGTCTACGACCTCTGCAAGCACCGAAACAAGGCCGCGGGCAACGACCGCATTCCCGCGCGCATTCTTGAGAAGCCGCCCTCGGCCGAGCTCCGCCCCGACCAAAAGGACGAAGACTCCCTGCCGCCGTACGAGCTGCTCGACCCCATCCTCGAAGCTTATGTGGAGAAGGACCGCACCTTTTCCGACCTCATCGGCATGGGCGTCGACGCCGAGACCGTGGAACAGGTCGTGCGCGGCGTCGACCGGAACGAGTACAAGCGCCGTCAGGCCCCGCCGGGCGTCCGGATCACCACCCGCGCCTTCGGCCGCGACCGGCGGCTTCCCATCGTCAACAAGTTCAAGCCCTTCTAGCGTATGAGCGGCGAGGTCGACACCCTCCCCGACTACTTGCGGCCGGGCCTCGACATCGTCTTCGTCGGCATCAATCCGGGCCTGACCTCGGCCAAGGCGGGCCACTACTTCTTCAACCCCCGCAACCGCTTCTGGGCGGCCTTCAATGCCGCCGGACTCGCCCCCGAGTCCCTGGGGCCCGAGACCGACGCCCGCGCCCTCGACTACGGCATCGGCTTCACTGACGTCGTCAAGCGGCCCACTCGCCAGATGTCCGAGCTTCGCGCCGCCGACTACCGGCAGGGCGCTCCGCTGCTCCGCGAAAAGCTGCGTGCCTGCGGACCGCTCGTGGTCTGCTTCAACGGCCTCACCGGCTACAAGCACTACGCCCGCTACACCGGCGGCCCCGCCGACGCGGCCGCCGGCCTCCAGCCGATCCGCATCGGAACGTCCCGCGTCTACGTGCTGCCCTCGACGAGTCCCGCCAACGCCGCGGTGAGCCTCGACCGTATCGTCGAGGCGATGCGCGAGGTCAAGGCGCTCACCGCGAGCGAACGGGCGGCGCGGGAGCAGGCCGCCCCGTGACTTCCATCCGCACCTTCATCGCCGTCGAGCTTGACGCTCCGATGCGCGACGCCCTCGCCGCGCTTCAGGAACGCATCCGCCGCGCGCTCGACCCGTCCATGCGGTGGGTCAAGCCCGAAGGGATGCACCTCACGCTCAAGTTCCTTGGACAGACGCGCGAAGACCTGGTGCCGTCGATCGCGGACGCCCTCGACGCCGCCGCTCGACGGAGCCGCCCCTTCGCCATTGAGCTCGGCGAGCCGGGGGGCTTCCCCAACACCCGCCGCCCCCGCGTCCTCTGGGCCGCCGTACGCGGCGACCTCGATGCCCTGGCCGACCTTCGGCAGAACGTCGAGGAGATGGTCGCTCCTCTTGGCTTTCCCACTGAGGACCGCGCCTTCCGCCCGCACCTGACTTTGGGCCGTGCCGCCGGCGACGTCCGCATAGCCCCGGAGCGTTGGGAGGCGGCGGGGCTCAAGGCCGATCCCGTGAACCGGATGGTGACGCAGGTCGCGCTGATGAAGAGCGAACTCGGGCCCGGCGGCGCACGCTATATCCGGCTCCACGCCGCCGCGCTCTATTCCCCGTCATCGCCCTCTTGACCTTGCTCGCAACGCCGCTATACTCCCACATCGCGCGATTCACCAAAGCGCGAAAAGGTGGGAGGTGGCGTTCCTTATGGAGTTCCCGAAGTGTCAGAAATGTGACTTGGGCGATCTGGTCCCGCTCTCCGATTTCGGAAGCCAGGGCGCGGCGATCCATTACAAGGCCTGGGTGTGTACCAACCCCGACTGCGGGTACAACCTAAAAATCAGGAACGGCGACGTCTACATCAACGAGCCGATCAGCAGCGGCATGGCCCACGCGGGCAGGTTCCGCTAGCCGGCCGCGTTAGAGAAAACTCCGCACTCGACAAGAACGCCCCCGGCCGGGGGCGTTCTTCTTTGCCGCAACCGTCTCCCATAGGGCGAGTCGCGAACCGCCCGTTCCCCAGCCCTCGCAACTGCCCAAGGCCGACGCGCCGTCCGGCCCTCAGTTATTTGACTTAGGGTTAAAACGGTTCTAAACTGGGTTTAAGTGAGCACGCGGCGGCGCGGGAGGAATCGATGCAGGACCAGGTTCGCGACTATCTTGAATTCCTCACCGCCGAAAAGGGGTTCTCCCTCAACACCCGCCAAGCCTACCAAAACGATTTAAGCCAACTCTGCGAGTTCGCCGAGCCGAAGGCCGGGTTCGCCGGCTGGCGCGGCGTCACGCCGGCCCTGCTCTCCGACTACGTCGTCAGCCTCCGCGACCGCGGCTACGCCTCCACGACCATCGCCCGCAAGATTGCGGCGCTTAAGTCCTTCTTCAGCTTCCTGGTCGACGAGGGCACGGTGAAGGAAGACCCCTCCGAGCAGCTCTCTTCGCCGAAGATCGGCCGGCCCCTTCCCAAGGTGCTGTCGAGGGAGGAAGTCGACCTGATCCTCGCCCAACCCCGGCGCCGCGGCTGGGCCGCGGAGACCGTCCGCGACGAGGCGCTGCTCCAACTGCTCTACGCGACCGGCATGCGTGTCACCGAGCTCGTGTCGTTGAACGTCGAGGACGTCAACCTCGAGGGGCGCATGGTGCGCTGCATGGGCAAGGGCTCCAAGGAGCGCATCCTCCCCATCCACCAGCAAGCCCTGAAGAGCCTCGCCACGTACATGGAAAGCGGACGCAACCGCCTCGCCCGCTCCATCGACGAGCGCGCCCTCTTCCTCAACCGGCGCGGCCAACGCCTCACCCGCCAGGGCTTCTGGCTCATCCTGAAGAACTACGCCGAGCGTGCCGGCATCAAGACGCACATCACTCCGCACGTCTTGCGCCACAGCTTCGCCACGCATATGCTGCGCGGCGGCGCACCCTTGAGGAACGTCCAGGAGTTGCTCGGCCATGCCAACATCTCCACGACGCAGGTCTATACCCACCTCACGTCCGATCACGTGCGCGACGAGTACGCCAAGGCCCATCCCCGCGCCAGCTAGCGCGCTCGTCGAGGCTGGGCCGTGAGCGCGCCCGATCGCCCCAACATCGCCGTCGGCAGCGACGAGCGCACCACGCTCACCGACGACGTCGTCGCCGCCCTTGAACGCCGCGGCCTTCACGTGGAACTCTTTGGCGCGCTCGGCGAGTCGAGTCCGCAATGGCCCGACGTCGCGGCGGAGGTCGGCGGCCGCGTCGCCCGCGGCAACGCCGATCAGGGCCTCCTCTTCTGCTGGACCGGCACCGGCGTCTCCATCGCCGCCAACAAGGTCCCCGGCGTCCGCGCCGCCCTCTGCTCCGACGCCGAGACCGCTCGCGGCGCACGCCGCTGGAACGATGCCAACGTGCTCTGCATGAGCCTGCGCCTGACCGCTCCCACCGTCGCCGAAGAGATCATCGACGCCTGGCTCGCCGCCGAAATCGACGAGAGTGAGCGCGCCAATATCGACAAGGTCAAAGCCATCGACGCCGACGGCGGCGACTAATCTGCGCGAATTGACATAACCAATGACGAATTGCGCCAACATCGATGCTCTGGAGGACGTTATCGGCGACTACTCGTCGTTTTCACGCCCTTGTAGCTTATGCCCCACTGTGCTATCAAGAACCTAGAGGCCAAAGGCTGACCGATGCGAGACAAGCTGGCGGCGGCGTAAGCCGCCCAACGGGAGGAGGGTCCCATGCCGGTAGTCACGATCGCGGGACGTCAAGGTAGCCCCATCAAGAAGATCGGTCTCGAAGTCGCGCGCGCGCTCGGCGCCGACTACGTAGACAACCAGATCATCTCCCAAGCGGCCCAGCGAAGCGGCGCACCCATCCAGGAAATCGCGCAGAAGGACGAGCGCGCCGTCCGGGGCCGCGAGCGCTTGGCCCAGTTCTTCCAGAACTTCCTCGAAAAGTCGGCGGCGGCCGGCTCCGCGGGCGACCCCTTCCTCGGCCCCACCGGTATCGAGGTCCTCATGTCGCGCACCATGGCCGAAGCCGCCGAGCCCGCCCACAACCAGCGGGAGCGCATCAACGACGAGCGCTACATCGAGGCGATCAAGTCGGTCGTCGAGGAGGAGGCCGAGACCGGCAACGTCGTCATGATCGGCCGCGGGAGCAACATCATCCTCCACGACTTGCCCAACTCCCTCCACGTCTACGTGGTCGCGAGTCTCGAATCGCGCGTCGCGGAGATCATGCAGCGCGAGCGCCTCTCCGAATCGGACGCGCAGAAATACGTCCAGGACTTCGAAGAGAGCCGCGCCAAGTGGTACAAGAAGTTCTTCAAGGTCCAAGCGGAAGAGCCCGACCTGTACCACCTCTTCCTCAACGCCGACCGCCTCGGCATCGCCCACTCCGCCCGCATCGTGGTCGACTCCGCCGAGGAGGTCCAGCGCCAGCTCGTCGAGGCCTAGCCGCCTTTCCGCTTGCCGCCTCGGAGGCCCGCTCCCTATAATTGGGGCGAGGGATTCAACGTATGCCGAGAAAATCGAAACGGATGGCCGCCAAACAGGCGGCGCTCTCCAGGAAGAAGAAGACGTCGAGGACGTCCGTCTACCGCGCGCCGGAGGCGCCGTCCAAGACGGCCCCCACTGAACGGGCCGCCGCTCCCGCACCCAGGCCCGCCCCCGCGCCCGTCCCCGACGAAAGCCTGCCCGAGTTCGCTGTGCCGCAGGAGGCGGAGGCCCCCGTGCCCCGTCCGGTGGCCCAGGCCGCTCCCGTCACCGGAAGGCGCGGCGTCGCCCTCCGCATGCCCTACCTCCAGTCCGACCTTAGGTCGACGGCAAAGGCTGGAGTCGTACTTGCCGCGGCGCTCGTCGCGCTCGCTTTCATCCTCTAGCCGCTCGCCGGCCCTTCCTCCAACCGGGCAGACTGAGCGCCCCCTCGCGGCTGGTACGATAAGGGCGTCATGGACTCCCGACGCGCCGCTCAGCTCCTCGCCGCCGTCCCCCAGAAGCCCGGCGTCTACCTGATGAAGGACGCTGGCGGCAGCGTGCTTTACGTTGGCAAGGCCGCCAGCTTGCGCAGCCGACTGCGGTCCTACTTCGGCTCGAACGCCGATGCTTCCTTCGCACTCACCATGAAGCTCGGCGAGATGATGCCCCGCGTCGAGGACTTCGAGTACATCGTCACCGACTCCGAGGCCGAAGCGCTCCTCCTCGAAAACAACCTCATCAAGCGTCACCAGCCCCGCTTCAACGTCCGCCTCAAGGACGACAAGAACTACCCCTATATCAAGATCGATCTGAACGAAGACTTCCCCCGCCTCGATATCACCCGGCGCGTGGTCAACGACGGCGCTCGCTACTTCGGACCCTTCGCCAGCGCCAGCTCGATGCGGAAGACGATGGCGCTCCTCAAACGGCTCTTCCCCTACCGCTCCTGCACCAAGAAGATCACCGGCGGCGACCCCCGTCCCTGCCTCGAATATCACATCAAGCGCTGCGTCGCGCCGTGCGTCGGCTACGCTTCCCAGACGGAGTACGGCGAGGTCATCGACCAGGTGATGCTCTTCCTTGAAGGCAAGCACGACGACGTCCTCCGCGGCCTCAACCGCCAGATGCACGAGGCCGCCGAAGCCTTGAAGTTCGAGCGGGCCGCCTCGCTGCGCGACCAGCTGCGGGCCATCGAGAAGGTCTCCCAGGAGCAGAAGGCGGTGACCGTCGGCGCCAAGGACCAGGACGTCATCGCCGTGGCCCAGAGCGACGACGAGGCGTGGGTCGAGGTCTTCTTCATCCGCGAAGGCAAGCTCACCGGCCGCGACCACTTCATCCTCGCCGGAGCGCGCGGCGAGTCCCCTGAGACCATCGTCGGCGAGTTCGCCAACCAGTACTACCCCACCGCCGCTCACGTGCCCGGCGAGGTGCTCGTCGAGCACGACCCGCCGGAGCGCGAGGCCTTGATCGATGCCCTAGAGTCGCGCCGCGGACGCCGCGTCCGGCTCCACAAGCCCCTGCGCGGCGACAAGCGCCGCCTCGTCGAGCTCGTCGCCGGCAACGCCCGTGAGGGTCTCGACCAGCGCCGCGCCCGCTGGCTCGCCGACACCGAGAAGGTCTCCGCCGCCCTCGACGAGCTCGAGGAGGCCCTCAGCCTCCCCGCGCCGCCGCGCCGCATCGAGACCTACGACATCTCCAACATCCAGGGCGCCAACGCCGTGGGCAGCATGGTCGTCTTCGAGGAGGGCCGCCCCAACCCCTCCCGCTACCGCCGCTTCAAGATCAAGAGCGTCGAGGGCACGGACGACTACGCCATGATGCGCGAGATGCTCCGCCGCCGCTTCTCCCGCGCCGGAAAGCGGCGCGCCGGCGCCAACGGCGCCGCCGGGCCCGACGCCGACGCCAAAGGCTGGGGTGTCATGCCCGACCTCGTCCTCATCGACGGCGGGCGGGGCCACCTCAACGCCGCCCTGGAGGTCCTCCTCGAGTCGGGCCTCGGCGGCGTGCCCCTCGCCAGCATCGCGAAGAAGGAAGAGCTGGTGCACATCCCCGAGATGGCCGAGCCCATCGCGCTGCCCCGGCACTCCCAGGCCCTCTACCTGGTCCAGCGCATGCGCGACGAGGCCCACCGCTTCGCCATCACCTACCACCGCAACCTGCGCTCGAAGAAGAGCGTCCGCTCCGCCATGGACGACGTCCGCGGCATCGGGCCCCGCCGCAAGAAGGCGCTGCTCCGGCGCTTCGGCTCCGTCCAGGCCGTCCGCGATGCCACCCTCGAGGAGATCGCCGCCGTTCCCGGCATGACCCGCCGCCTTGCCGAGCGCGTCAAGCTCGACCTGTAGGAAGGAGCCCCCCAATGCGCGCCAGACGTGTCGTAACCGTGAACGGGCAGGACGGCCGCTCCCGCGTCATGATCGACGAGCCCACCGCCGCCCACTTCGACTTCGGCCCGCTCGTCATCAGCGAGGTGTGGAAGGAGCCAGGGCCGAAGCCCGACCTCGCCCGCCCCGACCAGCTCGACGCCGCCGGCAGCGCCCTCGTCCCGCCCACGGGCGGCTCCGTCTGCCGCCTCGTCACTTTCGCCCCCCGCGGCTACGAGCGCATCACACCGGAAGTCCAGGCCGACATGGCGCGGCGCTTCGACCGCACCGGCGGCGAGTACGACCCCGGCCGCGCCGGCTTCCACACCACCAACACCATCGACTATGGGATCGTCGTCGACGGGGAGATCGACATGGTGCTCGACGACGGCGTCGTCCACCTGCGGGCCGGCGATTGCGTCGTGCAGCGCGGCACCGGCCACGCCTGGCACAACAACTCCGAGGCTCCCTGCACCATGGCCTTCATCCTCATCAGCGCCGAGACCGCCTAGCGCGCCCGGAAGGCGAGACGCCACCATGTGCGGCCGCTTCACCCTCACCGCCGACCTCGACGAGGTGCAGCGCCGCTTCGACTTCCCCGAGCAGGACCTCGCCGTCTCGCGGCGGTACAACATCGCCCCCACCGATGCCGTCGTCGCCGTCCGCCGCCGCACCTCCGACGCCGGCGCGCGCAACCACGGAGAAGCCATGCGCTGGGGGCTTGTGCCCTTCTGGTCCAAGACCGGGCCGAAGGGCCCGCCCATGATCAATGCCCGCGACGACAAGATCGAGACGTCGCGGATGTTCTCCGCCGCCTTCGAGCGCCGCCGCTGCCTGATTCCCGCCGACGGCTTCTACGAGTGGCGCAAGACGGGCGAGGGCCGCGGCGCGGTCAAGGTCCCGCTGCGCTTCACCCTGAAGGGCGGCGGCCTCTTCGCCTTCGCCGGCGTCTGGGAGTCATGGCGCGGCCCGGACGGCGAGCGCGTCCGCTCCTGCGCCATCATCACTACCGAGCCGAATGAGCTCATGGCCCCGGTGCACGACCGGATGCCGGTCATCCTTCCCGAAGAGGCTGAGGACGCCTGGCTCGACCCCGCCACCCGCGACTTCGCCGCCCTGCGCGCCTTCCTGAAGCCGCTCCCCGGCAACTCCATGGAGTGCTACACCGTCTCCACCGCGGTCAACTCGGTGAAGAACGACGACCCGTCCTGCATCGCCCCCGGCGAGCCGCCTCCCCGGCAGTCGGCGCTCCTGTAGGGGAGAAGAGCAGCGCCCTGCGGGCGCTCGCGCGTCTGACGGCGCGGGCCCTCTCTCAAATCTCCCCCAGAGGGGAGAGGTTTGGGGCGCCCTCTCCAACCGGTGGTGGACTTCGACGACCCGCGGTGGTTGGTGCGGGGCCCCTCATCTCAATCTTCTCCCGAGGGAGAAGAGGCAAGACCTCCCGCCCTCGTCAGAGCTCGGAGGCGAGCTTGCCGCCTTCGGCCCAGTTGTCTTTGTCGATGTCCTCGAAGATGACGATGGTGTGGTCGGCGGAGGTCTTGCCGATGCGGACGATGGCGTCGGTCAGGGCTTCGGCGAGGTCGGCCTTCTGTTCCTTGGTGCGTCCGCTCCACAATTCGACGCGGATGATTGGCATTAGGAGTCTCCTTGGGAGGCCGCTCCGGGCGCGGCGGATCTACCCCTCAATAATACTCGACGGATTTCGCGAAAAGATGGATTTCGGGGCGAAATGCGCTATTGACAGCCTTGTCAAGGGGGTTTATCGTTAGGGTAGCGAACGTACGTTCTTCGCCAAGCGGCCCCCAAAAGCCGCGCCGCTACTCTGTAGACCCGCTCCACGAGCGGGTCTTTCGCTTTAAGCGACCGGCGGACTCGTCGGCGCACCCCTGGAGAACGGAGGAACCGAGAATCCATGACAAGCAAGCATCAACCGGAGCATAAGCCCAGCCCCATGCCCACCGTCGCCGAGCGCAAGCGTATCTTCCTCGAAGAGTTCGATCGCACCGGCCTCACCAAGCTCGCTCAACGCGAAGCCAACGCCTCCTCAGGGTTGTTTCACGAGTGGCTCCGTGAAGACCCTGGCTTCCGCAAAGCCTTCAAGGATGCCGTGCGTCGCGCCCGTCACCTCGTCGCCGAAGAAATCAAGGCCCGCATCGCTGCGGGTGAGCCGGCGTCCATCAAGGATCGGCGGCGGGTCTTCCTTACGGAACTCGCCGCCGTCGGCGTCATGACCGCCGCCGCTGACGCCGCCGGGCTCTCGCTGCGGACCATCGCCCAATGGGTCAAGGAGGAGCGCGGCTTCCGTGAAGACCTCCACGAGGCCAAGCTCCGCTTCCACGACCGCCTCGAAATGCAAGCCGTCGAACACATCTTCGAAAAGAAAGACCGAGCGCTGCTCCGCTACAAACTCCAGGCCGAGCTCGCCGAGAAGTACGGGCGCGCCGGGTCCGCCAAGGCTCGCCAAGGCTTGACCATGGACGACCTCGAACGCATGGCCAAAAAGGCCCAGGAGTCGAATGACCCACCCGTCACATCCTGAAACTCCCGCCGAGTTCCTCAGCCGGCCGTGGGACGACCTCGACGGCGATCCCGTCGCTGCCGGCGACGTGTTCGACCGATACCGCCACGACCCCGAGGTCTTCTTCCACGAAGTGCTCGGGTGGAGGCCGTGGGCGAAGCAGGTGAAGATCGCGCGGGCGGTGGCGGAGGCAGTGCGGGGCGCGGGGCCGCGGCGAGTGGCGGTGCGGAGCGGCAACGGCGTGGGCAAGACGGCGCTGGCGGCGCGGCTGATGCTGTGGGCGCTGTGCTGCTATGAGTCGAGCGTGGTGGTGACGACGGCGCCGACGCAGCGCCAGGTGACGGAGCTGCTGTGGCGGGAGGCGCGGGCGGCGTACTACGGGGCGCGGGCACGGGCGCCGCTCGGGGGCGTCTTCTACCGGGGGCAGCCGCGGTGGGACCTGGGGCCGCGCCGGTACGCCATCGGGGTGAGCCCGGAGCACACCCGGCCGGAGGCGTTCCAGGGCTTCCACGCCGACCTGATCTTGTTCCTGGTGGACGAGGCGAGCGGCATACCGCCGGCACACTGGGAGGCGATCAAGGGGTCGCTGCTGGCGGGGAACGCGGCGGTGCTGGCCATCGGCAATCCGACACGGCTGGAGGGGGAGTTCTACGACGCTTTCCACGGTCAGGCTGCGCTGTGGCGCTGCCTCCACATCTCGGCGTTCGAGACGCCGAACCTGACGGGCGGCGACGTGCCCGGTCTGGTGACGCCGGCGGCGGTGGCGGAGGCGGCGCGGGACTGGGGCGAGGAGAGCCCGCTCTATCAGATCCGGGTGCTGGGGGAGTTCCCCTCGGCGGCGAGCCATCAACTCATTCGCTTCGACTGGATCGAGCAGGCGGCGGAGGCCCCGGCGGCGGGCGGCGGCTTCGCGCTGGGCGTCGACGTGGCGCGGAGCGGCGAGGACGAGACGGCGGCGGTCTTGCTCGAAGGCAACCGTCTGGCGCGGCTGCAGCGCTGGCTGGGCCAGAACACGATGCGGACGGTCGCCGAGATCAAGGGCATGGTGGACGAGCTCGGCGACGTGGCCGTCGCGGTCGACGACGGCGGAGTCGGCGGCGGCGTGGTGGACCGGCTGCGCGAGCTCGACGTGCGGGTCTACGCGGTGAAGTTCGGTGCGGCGGCGGACGGGCGGTCGTCGGTGCACTTCAAGAACAAGCTGGCGGAGATGTACTGGCGGCTGCGGGAGCGCCTGGAGGCGGGGACGCTGCGGCTGCCCCGTGAGGCGCCGCTGACGGGGGACGGCAAGCTCGCGGCGCAACTGGCGCGGGTCGAGTGGGAGGTCGAGAGCGACCGGGTGATCCGGGTCCACAAGCGGGGTCTGGCGGGCCATGCGCCGAGCCCGGACATCGCGGACGCGCTGGCCCTGGCGCTGGAGGCGCGGGCACGGTCGGAGCGCGGCGCGGGGGCGTGGTTTTAATCGCGGCGGCCCCTCATCTCAATCTTCTCCCCAGGGAGAAGAGGCCCGGAGGGGACCGCCTTCAGTCCCTCCCAGGGGGAGGGAGGTTTTAAGGGGCGCTCCATCGAGGGCGCCGTTCGTTATAAGGAGCAGCGATGAGTTTGATCGATGCGATTTGGTCGGGAGCGGGACGGCTGGCGGGTCGCGGGTCGCGGGCGCATCCCGTGGCGGGGCGTTGAGCGACGCATTTCAGCGGCGGGCCGGCGTGGGGGACGATTGGGCGCCGGGGGCGTATGCCGACTACTTGGCGGTCGCCCCGGCGGTCTACGCCTGCGTGAACCTGCGGGCGCGGAACCTCGCCCGGATCCCGCTGCGGGTGCACCGGGTGGGCGCAGGCGGCGAGACCGGGGCGCCGGTGGGGGCGTCGCATCCGGCGCAGCGGCTCTTCGACGGGCCGAACCCGTTCTGGTCGCGCCAACGGTTCTGGTACGTCATCGAGGCGAGCCTGTGCCTGTGGGGCTCCGCGCCGGCGGCCGTCTTCCGCGACGGGCGGGGCGGCGTCCGCGAGCTGTGGTGGCTGCGTCCGAACCGGTTCCGGGTGGTGCCCGACGCGTCGGGCTACATCGCGGGGTATCTGTACGTGAAGGACGGACGGGAGATCGCGTTGGGGCGGGACGAGGTGGTCTGGTTCCGCTATCCGAACCCCATCGAGGAGTACGCGGGGCTGTCCCCCATCGCGGCGTTGCGGATGGCGGTGGACATGAACGTCGACGCGATCCGCTTCAACCGCCGGTTCTTCCAGAACGACGCGTCGCCGGGTCGGGTCTACCTGAAGGCGGACGCGGAGCTGACGAGCGCGCAGGTCGATGAGCTGCGGCGCCGGTGGGAGCAGTCGTTCGCGGGCGGGAGAAGTCGCACGCGATCGCGGTGCTCGACAAGTCGGCGGACCTGAAGACGATGGCGATTTCGCAGCGCGAGATGGAGTTCATCGAGGCGCAGCGGTACACGAAGGAAGAGATCTGCGGGGCGTACGGGGTGCCGCCGGTGTTGGTGGGCGACCTGCGGCAGTCGACGTTCAACAACTTCCAGCAGGCGAAGGCGAGCTTCTGGGACGAGACGCTGATCCCGGAGCTGGAGCTGATCGAGGCGGAGATCAACGAGACGTTGATGCCGCTGTTCGGGGACCCTCACCCCAGCCCTCTCCCGCTCGCGGGAGAGCCCTCTTTGCCCCCTCTCCCGCGAGCGGGAGAGGGGGTAAGAGGTGGGCGGCTCGTCGCCCGGTTCGACCTGTCGGGGGTGTCGTCGCTACGGGAGGACGCGGGGGCGCGGGCGCGGCGTCACCTGCAGCTGGTGCAGGCGGGGATTCTGACGATCAACGAGGTGCGGTCGAAGGAAGGTTTGGAGCCGGTGCCGTGGGGGGATGGGCCGCCGGGGTGAGCGCTCCGGCGCCGATGGCCTGTGGCGGTTGGTAGGGGGCCCCTCATCTCAATCTTCTCCCGTGGGGAGAAGAGGTTCCGGAGGGCCCGCCCTCAGTCCCTCCCTGTAAAGACCGGAGAGATGGTTTATGGGTGTTCGGAGACATGGTTTACACATTGGGGTGTCTCGTCACGAGAGGATCCGGGCCTCGTAGGTCCACCTGTGCGATAGGGTGCGTCATGAACCAGACGCTCCAGACGCCGTCCGCTTCCGTCGGCCGGAGCGCCACCGGATAGCCGCGGAGTGCCCTTCCCACCTTGAACGTCCGGCCCTTGAAGTTCACCCTTCCCTCAGCTCCTACCTTCCGTACCAGGTCTCCGTCCCCATACTCGATCGGCGGCAGCGTCTCCGGGAAGGGCCGCGGGCTCGGTGCGTAGCGGCTGATGGGCGCCGCCAGCCCCAACGCCTGGTGCGGGCGCTCCGTGTTGTAGACCGTGCGCCAGCGGTCGAAGGCTTCCTGGCAGGCGGGGACGTCGGCGAAGTGCCGGCCCTGCAGCACCTCGGCCTTCAGCGTCCGGTGGAAGCGCTCCCCCTTGCCTTGGGTCTGCGGATGGTAGGGGCGCCCGTGGCTCACCCGGATGCCGAGGCGCAGGAGCCAGACGGTGAGCGGGGTGCGCGGGTGGGCGGTATCGCTGCCCCAGGGGGAGCCGTTGTCCATGAGCAGACGGCGGGGCAGGCCATAAACGCGGAAGATGGCGCGCAGCCGTTCCTGCACCGTCTGGGTGCGCTCGTCGGCGCATGCCTGCAAGCCAAGGGCAAAGCGCGAGTGGTCGTCGATGATGGTCAAGGGATGGCACCGGCCGGCGCCGGTGGGGAAGTGGCCCTTGAAGTCCATCTGCCAGAGGTCATTGGGGCGAGGATGCTCGAACCGTTGCCAGTCGCGCTGGGCACGTTCGGCGGGGGCGATGCGGCCGTGCCGGTGCAGGATCGCCGTGATGGTGCTCGGGCTGGGCACCGGGCCGACGTCCCTATCGAGCAGCACCTTGCGTATGGTGCGCCCTCCCCAGGCGGGATGCGTATCGCGGATCTCGAGGACGGCCTGCTCGAGCGGCGCCGCGGTCCGGCGGGGTGAGCGGTGTGGGCGGCGCGACCTGTCGACCAGGCCGTCCTTCCCCTCCGCTGCGTACCGTCCAAGCCACTTGTACGCGGTGGGCGGCGTGATCGTGAAGCGGTCGCACAGCTCCTCGACGTTCGCTCCCTCCCGCTCAGCCAGTCTCACGAACTCGTATCTCAAGGACACCACGGATGCCTCCTGCCAAGGAATGGTCCACCTCCTGCCGCTTCTTCTGTCGGCAGCAGGTGTAAACCATGTCTCCGCACACCCGTTAATGATGTCCCCGGTCTATACACTCCCAAGGGGAGGGAGGTTTAAGGTGCCCCCGTTAGGGGGAGGAGGCGCCGAGGTAGACGAGGATGCCGGCGCCGATGGCGGCGAGGATGATGGCGAGGGCGCAGCCGCAGCCGAAGCTGACGCGGTCGGCGAAGCCCTTGCGGGCGCCGTCTTTCACTTCGCTCCCTCAGCCGCCTCCATTGCCCCCGTCGGGGCGGTTAGGCCGGTTCGAAGAGGGGGATGGAGACGTCGTCGTTGATGTCGCGGAAGGTGACTTTGACCTTCTGGCCGATCTTGAGCTTGAAGGGGTCGTCGACGTTGACGATGTTGCTGAAGATCTGGACGCCGGGGCCGTCGAGGGTGATGTAGCCAATGGCGTAGGGGACGTCGTCGGCCCAGGCGCGGGACTTGTTCTGGTTGACGACGGAGAAGGTGTAGATCTCGCCGGTGCCGGGGGCCTTCTCGAAGGTGACGTTGTCACGCTTCCAGCAATAGGGGCAGACGCTCTGGGGCGGGAAGAAGCTCACGTCGCAATCGCTATCGCTGCACCTGGGGATGAGGAGCTCGTGGTTCTTGCAGCCGTCCCAGAACGGCTTGGAGTCGGTGTCGGAGGTCGGTATCGGCTTCAGGTAGTCGGTGGTCATGGTTAGACTCCCAGGATCAGGGTCTCGGAGGCGTGGCGCGAGCCGAGCATGCCGCCGGTGCCGTGGGCGATGGATATCTTGGGGTCGCCGGGGACCTGGCGCTCCGTGCCCGCGTAGTCCTGCCGCAACTGCTTGACCGCCTCGATGATGAGGAAGAGGCCGCGCATGCCGGGATGGTTGGAGGAGAGGCCGCCGCCATCGGTGTTCATGGGCATGTCGCCGTCGATGGCGAGGCGGTTGCCCTCGACGAATGCGCCGCCCTCGCCCTTGGCGCAGAAGCCGAGGTCTTCGAGGGCGGTGAGGACGGTGATGGTGAAGGAGTCGTAGATCATGGCGTGGTCGACGTCGTCGTGGGTGACGCCGGCCTGGGCGAAGGCGGTCTTGCCGGACTGCGCCGCGCCGGTGGTGACCCAATCGCGCTTGCCGTTGGCGAGGTGGGCGTAGCCCTCGCCCTCGCCGAGCACCCAGACGGGCTTCTTCTTGATGGAGCGGGCGAGCTCGGGGCTGACGACGACGACGGCGCCGCCGCCGTCGCTGACGATGCAGCACTCGAGGAGGTGCAGCGGGTAGGCGATGACGCGGGAGCTGAGGACGTCGTCGATGGTGATGGGGTCGCGGAACATCGCGTCGGGGTTCAGGCCGGCGTGGCGGCGGGTGATGACGGAGATGTTGGCGAACTGCTCGTCCTTGGTGCCGAACTCGTGCATGTGGCGGTTCTTCACCATTGCGTACATGCCGGCGAGGATGCCGCCGTAGGGGACCTCGAAGCTCTCGATGGGATTGGGGTTGGCCATGTTGCGTCCGCCGGTGCCGATGGCGCGGGCGCTGGAGCGGGCGATGCTGCCGTAGGTGACGACGATGCAGTTGGCCTGGCCGGCGGCGATGGCCGCGGTGGCGCGGGCGACGTGCAACTGGTAGGAGGAGCCGCCGACCTGGGTGCTGTCGACGAGGTCGGGGTTGAGCCCCATGTACTCGGCGACTTGCAGGAGTCCCATGCCCACGGGGGACATGAGGCCGTCGACGTCCTTGATGTCCAAGCCTGCGTCTTCGAGCGCTCGCTTGGCGCTCAACGCTTGGATGGCGTTTTCGGAAACGGTGGGGTCTTTGCGGCTTGGATGCTCGAAGACGCCGGCGATCGCCGCCTTACGCGTGAGTCCTCCCATAGATGCCTCCTCTGCGGGTTTCGCGCCGGATGGGCGCGTGGTGGAACCGGTCCGGCGCTAGTCCAGGAGGGGAATTGAGCCCCAGGTGACTTCGTCGGGGTTGTCCACGAGCTTCTTCTCACCGATCATCTCGCGGATGCTGAGCAGGGTCGCGTTCACCTCGTTGGTGACCATCACCCAGTCGGGCTCCGGGGGGAACCAGTAGGGTGAGTTGATGCGGACGACCTTCATATCCTGCGCGTTGAAATAGATGCCGAACTTCTTGATGTTCTCCTGGACCATGCTGCCTCCTCGGCCGGCGAAGTGGGCCAAACCGGTTGAAGCGCGGCGTTACCCGGAAAAGCCGACCCGGGCGCGCCGCGCCTCGTCTTTGCGCTTCAAGCGCCGTGTATAGTAGTCGCCCGCCGCGACTTATTCAACGGTGACGGTCTTGGCGAGGTTGCGGGGCTGGTCGACGTCGCAGCCGCGGCGGACGGCGATGCGGTAGGCGAGGAGCTGCAGCGGGGCCGCCGCGAGGATGGGCGCGAGCAGGGCGGGGGCCTCGGGGACGACGATGGCGTGGTCGGCCTTCTCGGCGGTGCGGGAGTCGCCCTCCGCGGCCACGACGATGACGCGGCCGCCCCGGGCGCGGACCTCCTCGATGTTCCCCAGCATCTTGTCGTGCAGGCGGCCATTGCGGGGGCGGCCGGGGCCGTTGGACGGCTCGCGGACGGCCAGGGCCAGCACGGGCATCTCCTCGTCGATGAGCGCGATGGGGCCGTGCTTCATCTCGCCGGCCTGGCAGCCCTCGGCGTGGATGTAGCTGACCTCCTTGAGCTTGAGCGCGCCCTCCAGGGCGATGGGGTAGAGGGGGCCGCGTCCCAGGAACAGGAAGTCCTTGCTGTGGGCGTAGGTGCGCGCGACTTCGTCAAGGCCGGCGGCGGCGAGCGACCGGCCGACCTGCTCGGGCAGGCGGGCGAGGGCGTGGATGGACTCGGCGACGACGTCGGCGTCGAGCGCGCCGCGCAGCTCCCCGAGCCGCAGGGCGAGCAGGTAGAGGCAGAGGAGCGAGCCGGTGAAGGTCTTGGTCGAGGCGACGGCGATTTCGGGGCCGGCGTTGATGAGCAGGGCGTAGTCGGCGAGGCGGGCGGCCTCCGAACCGGCGACGTTGGTGACGGCGATCTGCGCCGCTCCGCGCCGGGATGCCTCTTGCATGGCTATCACGCTGTCGGCGGTCTCGCCGGACTGGACGATGGTGACGACGAGCGTGTCGGGCGTCAGGACGGGCTCGCGATAGCGGAACTCGGCGGCGTGCTCCGCCTCGGCGGGCAGGCGGGCCAGATGTTCGACCATCAAGCGGCCGACCTGGGCGGCGTGGTAGCTGGTGCCCATGCCGAGGAGGACGACGCGGTCGAAGGCGCGGACGCGGGCGGCGTCGAAGGGGAAGCCGGGGAGGTCCAGGCGCACCTCGTTGAAATCGATGCGGTCGCGCATGGCGCTGGCCAAGGACTCGGGCTGCTCCATGATCTCCTTGAGCATGAAGTGCTTGTGGGGACCCTTGGCCGCGGCGGCGGGATCATGCCGCCCTATCCGCCATTCCTTCTCGATGGGGCGGCCTTCGAGGTCGGCGCAGGCGGCGCCCTCGGGGGTGACGACGGCCATCTCGCCGTCGGCGAGGTAAGCGACGCGGTCGACGGCGCCGGCGATGGCGGGGAGGTCGCTGGCGAGGAAGCTCTCGCCCGCGCCGCGTCCGACGACGAGACCGCCGGCGTGGCCGATGCGGAGGCCGATGACGGCGCCGGGGGCGCCGGCGCCGATGACGGCGATGGCGTGGCCGCCCTGGAGGAGCTTGGCGGCCTCGCGCACGGCCTCCTCCAGGGATGCGCCGCGTTCGAGGAAGCGCTCGATGAGGAGGGGGATGACCTCGGTGTCGGTCTCCGAGCGGAAGACGCGGCCTTCGCGGAGAAGGTCGGCGCGGAGCGCCTCGTAGTTCTCGACGATGCCGTTGTGGACGACGGCGACGTTGCCCGCGCCGTCGGTGTGGGGGTGGGCGTTGTTCAGCGTGGGTCTGCCATGGGTGGCCCAGCGGGTGTGGGCGATGGCGGTCGCGCCGGCGTGTTCGAGGCCGTCGAGGGGGAGGTCGCCGATTTTCCCCGCCGTCTTGCGCACGTGGAGGGGTCCGCCTCCGTTAAGGATGGCAACGCCCGCGCTGTCGTAGCCGCGGTATTCGAGCCGCTTCAGCGACTCAAGGACGATGGGGAAGGCGGGCCGGGAGCCGGCGTAGCCGATGATGCCGCACATCGGGGATCACTCCGTTCGTTGCAGGGGGAGTGTAGCGCACTTGGCGGCGAGAGGATGGAGGAACCACCCACCACGCCGGCCCGCCCTCAGTCCCTCTCACAGGGAGGGAGGTTTGAGGGGCGCCGGTGAGCGGCGCTGGACTTCGACTGACCGTTGGCGGTCGGCACGGGGCCCCTCATCTCAATCTTCTCCCGTGGGGAGAAGAGGCCGGAGGGGACCGCCCCGCCCCCCTGGCCCTCTCTCAGTCTCTCCCAGAGGGAGAGAGGGTTGAGGGGCTAGAGGGAGAGAGGTCTAATTCGTGCGCCCCAGAGTGGGGGAGGTTTCGTTGGCGCCGCGGGTTGCGCAAAGATCTTCTTTTGAAGTCGCCACGGTCGCTCTCTGTTGAAGCTGCCGGCGAGCGCGCCGTTGGCGGTGTCTAGTCCTGGGAGTCGACCAGAAGGAGGCGCAACTTGGGCAGCAACTCGGGGATCGCGTCCCGGACTATCGACCAAATCACGCTGTCGCTGATCCGCAGATAGCTGTGCGCTAGCCGGTTCTCGTTCCGATGATCTCGCGCCATGGGATGCCGGGCTGTGACTCACGCACCTCGTCCGGGATGTGGGTTGCGGCTTCGCCCATGAGCTCGATGTTGCGGAGTGTCGCGTCGTAGGTCCGCGTGTCGGCGACAAACCCATCGAGGTCTAACCCATCTGTGAAAGAGACGGCCCGTTCGCCAAACCTCAGCATGTCTTGGACGTAGAAGCGCCACTTCCGCTCCCGGCCCACCTCGTCAGACATTTATCAGGTCCCGTTCGACGTAGGGGAGTATTTCGGGCCGCACTTCCTCGGTGGCTGCCAGGTCCACGGTTCGCCGCAGGAGGTCTTCCAGGTAGAACTGCGCGCCGAAGTAGCGGCGCCAGTCGGGCGGCGCGTCGAACTCGACGATGATGTCGACGTCGCTCTCGGAGGTCGCCTGGCCCCTGGCGAAGGAGCCGTACAGGGCCAGGCTGGTCACGCCGAAGCGGTCCGCAAGGGCCGTCTTGTGTGCCTTCAGTAAGCCGAGGACTTCGTCTCTGGTCATCGCGTCCTCCTCCCACATTGTCTCGGCGCGCCGCGCTCGTTCCCGCGCTCCGCCGTGAGCGCCTCCCGAGAGACGTAACTCCACCCCAGGCGCTTATCTTACCGATGCCAAGCAAGAGCGCCGCCTGGTCAATGGCACTGCCACACGCCGATGACCCCAGCCCATGACGCATTTGCGGGGGAGAAGAGGGAAGACCGCCCCGCCCTGCCCCTCCGACGCGCCTGCGGCGCGTGCCCGCCCTCAGTCCCTCCCAGAGGGAGGGAGGTTTAAGGTGCGCCTTCAGAGGGGGAGGGGCCGGAGGGCCTCCCGGTTCGGGTGCTATACTGGCGAGACTCCATTTTCTCGTTGTCTTCAGGCGTCATCTTCAGGTGGCGCAGCCCGTAAACCGCTCCCCATGAAGAAGCTCGACGTTGTTTCGATTCAAGACCTCGGAGCGGAGCGTCTGCGGCGCATCCTGGAGAGCGGCATCGCGCTGAAGGCGACGGGGCCGTCCGCGGGCCCCAAGCCGCTGGAGGGGAAGAGCATCGCGCTCCTCTTCCAGAAGCCGTCGCTGCGGACGCGGGTGAGCTTCGACCTGGCGGTGCACCAGATGGGGGGACATCCCCTTTATCTTTCTCCGGACGAGGTGGGCATCGGGAAGCGGGAGCCGGTCGAGGACGTAGCGAAAGTCTTGGGGCGCTTGGTCGACGGCATCGTGGCGCGGACGTTCGGGCACGACATCGTCGAAGCGCTCGCGCGGCACGCGCGGGTCCCTGTGATCAACGGGCTTTCGGACGGCGAACACCCCTGTCAGGCGGTCGCGGACCTGCTGACGATGCGGGAGAAGAAGGGCGGCGTCGAGGGGCTCACCATCGCCTATGTCGGCGACGGCAACAACGTGGCGGTGAGCCTTGCGCTGGCGTCGGCGATGTGCGGCGCCCGGTTCCGGGCAGCCTCGCCGAAGGGGTACGAACTGCCGGCGACGACCGTGGCCGCGGCGAATTGGGCCGGCGCGGAGACGGAGACCCTGGTGGAGCTGCTGGAAGACCCGAGGGAAGCAGTCTCGGAGGCCGACGTGGTGTACACGGACGTCTGGACCAGCATGGGCCAGGAAGAAGAGGCGCAACAGCGCCGCGCCGTCTTCGAGCCGTATCGGGTGACGCCGGAGGTGCTCGACCTCGCGGCGGGCGACGCCATCTTCATGCACCCCCTGCCGGCCCACCCCGGCGAAGAGGTCTCGCCGGGCCTGCTCGACCATCCGAAGTCGGTGGTGTTCGAGCAGGCGGAGAACCGCCTGCACGGGCAGAAGGCCGTGCTCTTGGAGATCTACGGGGGCTGACCCTCGCGAGGGCCGGGTCCCATGCCGCCACCCAACGACACCTCCTCCACAGCCGCGCCGCCCATCGTGGTGATCGTCGGCCGGCCGAACGTGGGGAAGTCGACGCTGTTCAACCGGATCGCGGGCGAGCGCATCGCGATCACCGCCGACGAGCCGGGGACGACCCGCGACCGCCTCTTCGCCTCGGTAGACTGGGACGACCGAGCGTTCGTGCTGGTGGACACCGGCGGCCTGGAGGCGAACCCGGCGGCCTCGATCGGCCGGGCGATACGGGCGCAGGTCCACGCGGCCATCGACGAGGCGGACGCGGTAATCTTCCTGACCGACGTGACGACGGGGATCACGCCCGCCGACGAGGACGTGGCCGAGGTGCTGCGAAAGTGCGGCAAACCGGTTGCGCTGGGCGTGAATAAGGTCGACTCGGGGAAGCGAGAGTTCCAGACGCCGGAGTTCTACCGGCTCGGGCTGGGCGAGCCGCTACCGGTCAGCGCCCACCACAACCAGGGCATCGGTGACCTGTTGGACACCGTGCTCGAGGGGCTGCCGGAGGCGTCATCGCCGCCGCCGGTGGAAGGCGTGGGGCTGGCGATCGTAGGGCGGCCCAATACGGGAAAGTCGAGCCTGCTCAACGCCTTGATCGGCGAGGAGCGAGCCATCGTCAGCGACATCCCGGGCACGACACGGGATGCCGTGGACACGGTGATCGAGTACCGCGGGCAGCCGATCACGGTGATCGACACCGCCGGCGTGCGGAAGCGGGGACGCGTCTCCCGCGGCGTGGAGCGCTTCAGCGTGATCCGGGCGCTGCGCGCGGTGGAGCGGGCCGACGTGGCGGTGCTGCTGCTCGACGTGTCGGAGCTGGAGGCCGTGCAGGACGCCCACATCGCGGGCTTCGCCCTCGACGCGTTCAAGGGCGTGGTGCTCGCGGTGAACAAGTGGGACCTTGCCCGGGACCTGGAAATCGACCAGGCCGAGGCTGAGGGGATCGTGCGGCGTCGCTTCAAGTTCGCCAACTATCTGCCGCTGGTGTTCATCTCGGCGATGCGGGAGGAGGGTCTGGCGAAGCTGCTGCGGGCGGTGCTCGAAGTCCATGAGCAGCGCCAAATGCGGGTGGGGACCGCCGACTTGAACAAGATCGTCGACCGGGCGGCGGGGGAGCACCTGCCCCGCTTGGTGGGACGAAAGCGGCTCCATATCTTGTATGCCACACAGTCCGGGGTGAGCCCGCCGACGTTCGTCTTCTTCGTGAACGACGCGAAGTTGGTGCATTTCTCGTATCATCGCTATCTCGAAAATCGCATCCGGGAGGTATTCGGGTTCACGGGGACGCCATTGAAGTTCGTCTTTCGTGCCCGCGCGGAGTCCGATGTTCGGTAACGTTCTGGCCATCGTCCTCAGCTACCTGATCGGGGCCATCCCGCTGGGGCTGTTCCTGGTTTACGCCATCAAGGGCGTGGACATCCGTGAGTACGGCAGCGGCAAGATCGGCGCGTCGAACGTGCTGCGATTGCTCGGGGTGCCGTCGGCGGTGCTGGTGTTCGCCTTCGACGCGGCAAAGGGGATCATCGCGATCGTGCTGGTCAAGGCGATGGGCGACGCGGTGTGGGCGGAAGCGGCGGCGGCGTTCGCGGCGCTGGTGGGACACAACTGGTCGGTCTTCATCCGCTTCACCGGCGGGCGCGGCGTGAGCACAGGGCTGGGAGCGCTCTTTGTCATGGCGCCGGTCTGGGGCGCGGCGGCGCTCGGCTTCGGCCTGATCATAGTGCTGGCGTTCCGGTATGTTTCGCTGGCGTCTCTTCTGGGAACGGCCGCCGCGATGGGCATGATGCTGGCGGCCTCGCTCCAAGGGGACGAGCCGTGGGAGTACTTCGCCTACGCGGCCATCGCCGGCTCGCTGATCTGGGCGCAGCACCACGACAACATCGCGCGGCTGCTGAAGGGCACCGAGCGGCGGATCGGCGACCCGCCGGAGCACCGCGTCGCGGAGGGGAACGAGGCGTGAGGGTCGGGATTGCCGGCACGACGACGTGGGGAACGACCCTCGGCATCCTGCTGGCCCATAAGGGGGCCGAGGTCGCCCTCTGGGCGCGCTCCCAAGCCGAGGCCGACCGGATTAACACCGCGCGCCGCAACGAGGCGCGCCTTCCCGGCCACGAGCTTCCGGCCTCCATGCGGGCGACGGCTGACCCCGGCGACCTCGCCGGCGCCGAATTCCTGATCGCCGCGGTGCCGTCGGCGTCGATGCGGACGAACGCCCGCGCGGTAGCGGACACGGTGGGACCGGACACGATCGTCGTCAGCGCTACGAAGGGGCTCGAGCGAGAAACGTCGAAGCGGATGAGCGAGGTGATCGAAGAAGAGATTCCCGCGGCGGCGGGGCGTATCGCGGTGCTTTCCGGTCCCAACCTGGCACGGGAGATACTCGACGGCCATCCGGCGTCGACCGTCATCGCCGCCACGGACGAGGGTGTCGCTGAGCAGACCGTGTCCCTGCTCATGTCGCCGCGCTTCCGCGCCTATACCAACGCCGACGTGGTAGGGGTCGAACTCGGGGGCGCGCTCAAGAACATCGTGGCGATCGGCGCGGGGATGAGCGACGGGCTGGGATTCGGCGACAACGCCAAGGCCGGGCTGGTGACGCGCGGCCTCGCCGAGATCACCCGTCTGGGCGTTGCGGCGGGGGCACGTCCGATGACCTTCGCCGGGCTCGCCGGGCTCGGCGACCTCATCACCACCAGCTCCAGCCGTCTGAGCCGCAACTATTTCGTCGGCGAGCAACTGGCGAAGGGGAGGCCGCTGAAGGTCATCCTCGAAGGGATGCGCAACGTCGCCGAAGGGGTGGACACCACCGTGGCGGCGCTGCGGATGGCGGGGGAGCTCGGCGTCGAGATGCCGATCGCGAGCTACGCCTACCGGGTCATGTTTGAAGGTCTGGAGCCCGAACGGGCCGTCAAGGGCCTCATGAGCCGGGCCCCCAAGGCGGAGTGGGACGGGATGTAAAATGGCGCCGTAAAGGTATAGTACTAGATTGTTTATGCGGCTATAATGGTTCTGATATGGATGCATCCATCAACCTATCGATCAAGAATGTGCCCGCGTCACTGGTAGAGCGGCTGCGCGAACGCGCCAAGCGGAACCACCGGTCGATGCAAGGGGAACTTATGACGATCCTCGAAGACTCGTTGGAATACGGTGGCGCCATCATGGAGACGGGGGCCGTGTACCACACCGGCATGAACGCGTCGGACGTTCACCGGATGGCGCGGAGCCTCAATTTGCGCACGGGCTCCGATTCGACGCGCATGATTCGCGAAGACCGGGATGCCCGGTAGGGTCATCGACGCATCGGTCCTCGCCGCCCTCGTCTTCGACGAAGAAGAGGCAGCCGAGGCGCTGGCCCTGATCGACGGGCACGAACTCTACGCTCCGCCCCTCCTTAGCTACGAGCTCGCCAGCGTTGCCCGCAAGAAGGCGCGCCGGTACCCGGAGCAGCGCGAAGGCATCGCACTCGCGTTCGAGCTTGGCCTGCGGCTCCGGTTCACGTGGATCGAGGTCAACCACGCCGCGGTGCTGAGGGAGGCGCTCGAAACCGGCCTCAGCACCTACGACGCCGCCTACCTGCACGTCGCCCGGGCGATGGCGCTCCCGCTCGTGACGTTCGACAAGCAGCTCGCGAGCGCATACGCCCGCGAGTCCGCAGACTAGGCCAAGCCCGGAGCGGGCGCCTACGAGGTGATCGGCTCGGGGAACTGCTCCCGCAGGACCCGCTTGAGGATCTTGCCCATGGGGTTCCGGGGCAGCTCGTCGATGAAGACCACGGACTCCGGCTTCTTGAAGCTGGCGGTCCGGGAGCGCACAAGGTCCGAGATCTCGTCCAGCGATGGCTTGTCGCCCTCGTCGGCGGCCACAACGACCGCACGCACGCGCTCGCCCCACTCTTGGTCGGGCACGCCGATGATGGCGACGTCCTCGATCTTGGGGTGGGAGAGGATGATGTTCTCGACCTCCTCCGGAGAGATCATTTCCCCGCCGCGTTTGATGATGTCCTTGGCCCGGCCGGCGAGGAAGATGTAGCCGCCTTCGTCGGCGTAGCCTAGGTCACCGGTGTGGAGCCAGCCCTCCCCGTCGATCGTGGCGCTCGTGGCGTCTTCTTGCTTCCAGTAACCCTTCATGATGCGCTCGCCGCGGGCGACGATCTCGCCCACGTCGCCGGCCGGGAGCAGCGAGCCGTCCTCGTCCATGATGCAGACCTCGACGTCGGGCAGCGGCTTGCCGATGGACCCCAGCCGCTTCAGTTTGACTTCCCGCTCTTCCTCGGTGCCCTCGATGATGTGGTCTTCGGGGCCGAGCATGGTGATCGTCGCCGCCGATTCCGTCTGGCCGAAGGCATTGATGAAGTGCGTGCCGGGGAACTGCTCGATGGCGCGCTTGATCACCTCTAAGGGCATGGGGGCCGCGCCGTAGGTGATGACCTGGAGGCTGGTGAGGTTGTAGTCCTCGAACTTCTCGTGGTCCATGAGCTGCTTGATCATCGTGGGCACCATCATGGCCCGGTCGACGTCGTGCTGCTGCACGAGCTGCATCCACTCCTCGGGGTCGAACTGACGCTGGAGCACCAGCGTGCGGCCTCCGTAGACCGCAGCCATCACCGCCTGGATGCCCGCGATGTGGTACATGGGCACGGTGAGGATGTTCTTCTCCTCCACCTCAAGGTCGACGGGCGACACGTTGTTCAGCACATACTCGGAGAAGTTCTTGTGAGCGAGCATGACGCCCTTGGGCCGCCCCGTCGTGCCCGCGGTGAACATCAGGATCGTGAGGTCGGGGTCGTCGATCTCGGTGAACGGGTCTTCGTCGGCGCCGGCGGCAAGGATGTCGGCGAAGCTCGACCAGCCTTCGGGAGCCGCGCCCAGCGAGACGAAGTGGCTGACGCCGGGGGCCTCGCCGCGTATCTGGTCGACCAGGGGGATGTAGCGCTCGCCCGCAACGACGCCGACCGCTTCCGAATCCTGGAGCATGTAGGCGACCTCGTCAGGCCGGGCCCTGAAGTTGAGCGGGACGAAGATCGCGCCGATCTTGGCGCAGGCGAAGTAAGTCTCGATGAGGTTGGGGCTGTTGACCTCCATCATCGCGATCTTGTCGCCCTTTTGGATGCCCATGTCAGTCAACGCGTTGGCCAGCTTCGAGGAACGCGCTTGGAGCTCCTCGTAGGTCTCCGTAGCGTCTTCGAAGACGATGGCGGCCCGGTCCGGCGCAACGGCCGCGGTCACCATGAGAAATTCGGTCGTGTTCATAGAGCCTCCTCGTCCAGCGAGAGCGTGCCGCGCACGCCCGAAGCATTATAGCCAGCGGCACGCTCTTGGTGTATGGGGCGGACGGAAGGAGTCGAGTTCACCTGCCGAAGGCTAAGCGCGAGGCCAAGCGCGCCTCAGATGCGAGTCCCTCGGCGAGGCCGGTATCGCCGGCTTGGGCGAGCGCGGTCTTGGCGGCGCGGACGGCCTCCGGGTCGAGGGCGGCCAGCGAGCGGGCGGCCACTTCGGCGCGTTCGAAGAGGGACCCGGCGGGCTCGACGGCGTTGACAAGCCCGATGGCCGCGGCCTCCTCAGCCTCGATCGTGCGGCCGGTGAGCAGCGCGTCGAGGCCGCGAGCGGTTCCCACCGCCCTCGGCATGGTCTGGGTGCCGCCGGCGGCGGGGATCATCCCCAGGTTCGTCTCGGGCAGGCCGAACTTGGCGTCGGGGGCGGCGAGGATGAGGTCGCAGCCGAGGGCGATCTCGAGGCCGGAGCCGAAGCAGAAGCCCCGGACGGCGGCCACGAGCGGCGTGCGCAGGCCGAAGAGGCGCGCCCAGACGTCGCGTTCGAAGCGCACCTGCCGGGCGATGAACTGCGAGGGGGCGGAGCCGAACTCGGTGAGGTCGGCGCCGGCGCAGAAGGCCCGCTCGCCCGCGCCGCGCACCACGGCGGCCCGGATTTCAGCGTTCTGCTCCAGCAGGCCGAGCGCTTGGTAGAGCTCGTCGCGCATCTGGATGTTGTAGGCGTTGAGGACACGGGGCCGATTGAGCGTCAGCCGGGCCACGGGGCCGTCGAGTTCCAGGAGCACCGTTTCGAATGCCATGACTATTCGCCGGTGAAGGTCGGAGGCCGTTTTTCGAGAAAGGCGCGGATGCCCTCGTCCCGGTCGCGGGAGGCGTGCAGGAGGACCGCGAGATCGGCTTCGAGGCGCAGCGCCTGATCGAGCGGCAGGTCCATGCCCGCGAGGATGGCTTCCTTGGCGTACGCGTTGGCAATGGGGGCCGCGTTGGCCAGCCGCTCGGCGAGGTCCATCGCCCGCGCTTCGACGTCCGCGGCAGGCGCGACTTGGGAGACGAGGCCGAACTTCACCGCTTCCTCGGCGGTGAGGGCTCGGCCGAGGAGCAGCATCTCCGCCGCCACGCTCCTGGGAACGAGCCGCGGAAGGCGTTGGGTGCCGCCGTCCCAGGGAAGCTCGCCGTTGGCGATCTGGTCGAGCGCCAGCCGCGCCTCCTCAGACATCACGCGCAGGTCGCAGGCGAGGGCAAGCTCGAGCCCCTGGCCGATCGCGTCGCCGTTGATGGCGGCGATCACCGGTTTGGCCAACCGTCCGACGGCGGCGGCGACGCCGCGCCGCGCCGCGCTCTCCGGCCCGATCTCGGCCAGCGTGGCGTCTGCCCCGAGGCTGAAGACTCCCCCCGAGCCCGCGATGACAACCACGGAGACGTCGTCGTCCTCAATGGCGCCGCGCACGGCGCCGATGAGGTCAAGCGCCAACGGCTCGGTGATGCGGTTCCCGGATTCGGGGCGGTCGAGCGTGATGCGGCAGACTCCGCCCCTTGCTTCCATGCGGATGTGCGGCCCAGGCGCCATGGTCACCGTCCCGGGTGTTCGCTGGCGCCGTCGAACGCGCCGTCGAACGGCACGGACAGGGCCTCGATTTCCTGCCACCGAAGCGCCGAGTACTCCAGTCCCCGGGGGTGTCGAAGAGGACCAGGCCCCGGATCCCGAAGGTGCGCTCCAGGTCAAAAAGGCCCCAGGTGAACACGATGTGCTCCGGGGGCGCCGGGTTGCAATAGTAGTAAGGCTGGTTCGTCGGCGGATTCCGGGCAAGCTGCAGGAAGCCCCCGTCCTTGTCGAACGGGTTGATCGGAGCGTGCTCGTTCGCATGTTCGTCCAACAGTCGGAAGGCTTCACCGTTGATGTCTAGCTCCAGTTTGTCGGACCGGTCGTTGCGCACCGTGATCTCGAGGACGGCGATGGTCCGTCCCGGGTCAGGTTGCCGTATCACGTAGAGGACATTCTCGGCCAGGTAGTAAATCTCGTCGGTCAGCGTCAGGCTATGCACTTGCACCGAGATCTGGGTGCCGCGTTGAGCCGGCGGTCGTTCTAAAGGGTCGTCGTTGCGGCAGGCTGACCCTTGGGGTGTTGCCGTTGGCTGCGGTGTTGCCGTTGGATGGGGTGTCACAGTCGGTTGGGGTGTCGCCGTGGGCTGGGGCGTCACAGTCGGCTGGGGTGCCGCTGTCGGCTGGGGCGTCGCTGTCGGTTGGGGCGTGGCTGTCGGCTGGGATGCCGCTGTCGGCTGGGGTGCCGCTGTCGGCTGGGGCGTCGCTGTCGGCTGCGGTGTCACGGTCGGCTGGGGCGTGATCGTCGGCTGCGAAGCAAGTGCCGTCGCGACGCGCGCATCAACGGTCGCGTCCAAGCCCTCGAGATCGACGGTCGACGAGCAGGCGCTTGTCAGCAATGCAAGCACACCCACCACCGTGGCGAGAAGCAGCAAGCGTACCTTGCTAGGCAAGCGAGCCTCCGAATGCAGGGCCTGCGAGTCCACTTCGTTCGACGGTTTTCGCGGCCCAGGCGCCACAGTCACCGTCCCAGGTGTTCGCCGGCGCCGGCGAACGCGCCGTCAAACAAGACGAACACGGGCTCGATTGCCAGCCAGCGAAGCTGAGAATACTCCAGCCCACGGGGAACGTCGAAGAGGGCTAAGCCCCTGGCGCCGATTTCCCTTCCCGGCAGATCGAAGAGGCCCCACATGAAGGCGAATTCCCGCGGGGGCGCCGGGTTGCAATAGTAATAGGGCTGGGCCGCGGGCGGGTCCGGGGCAAGGTGCACGAATCCCGCTTCGGTGTCGAACGGGTCGATGGGATGGTACTGGTTCAAGTCCTCGTCCAGCAGCCGGAAGGAGTCGGGCCCGATGCCCTCCCGCACGTGGGTGTTCCGATGGTTGCGGGCCGTGATCTCGACGACGGCGATCGTCCGCTCGGGGTCGGGCTGCCGGACGACGTACGAGACGTCATCGGCGAGGTAGTAGACCTCGTCGGTCAGGGTCAGGCTGTGGGCCTCCACCGACATTTGGTCGTTGCGCTGAGTAGGGGGCGGGTTTAAGGGGTCGCCGTCGCGGCAGTTCGATGGTCCCCTACTCCACGGTATCGCCATCGACTGCGGTATTGCTATCGTCTGGGGTGTCGCCGTCGGTTGCAAGGCCAGTGCCGTCGCCACGCGGGCCTCCACGGTCGATGTCAAGTCCTCGTCGTCGATGGAGGGAGAGCAGGCCCCCAAGAGCAAGACGAGCGCACTCACCACCGCCGCAACAGGCAGCAAGCGTACCTTGCTAGGCAAGCAGGACTCCCAGGGCAACGCGGGCCGATCGGCTTGGTTCGGCGATCATCCGTGGCCACGGCGCCACCGTCACCGTCCCAGATGCTCGCTCGCTCCGTCGAACGCTCCCTCGAAACGCACAAATACCGCCTCGATTGCCCGCCAGCGGAGCTGCGAGTACTCCAGCCCCCGGGGAACGTCGAAGAGGGTCAGTCCGCGGATGCCGAAGGTGCGCTCGAGGTCGAACGGGCCCCAGACGAATTCCACGCCTTCCGGGGGCGCCGGGTTGCAATAGTAGTAGGGCTGGGTCGCGGGCGGGTTCGGGGCAAGCTGCACGAAGCCCCCGTCCGGGTCGAACGGGTTGATGGGAGCGTATTCGTTGGAGTCCTCGTCAAGCAGGCGGAAGGCGTCGGGGCCGACCTCGACCCGCACCTTGTCCGACCGGTCGTTGCGCGCCGTGATCTCGACGATGGCGATGGTCCGCTCGGGGTCGGGCTGCCGGATCACCCATGCGACGTTGTCGGCGACGTAGTAGATCTCGTCGGTCAACGTTAGGCTGTGGGCCTGGACCGACATCTGGTTGCCGCGCTGAGCGGGCGGCACCTCGAGAGGGTCGTCGTTGCGGCAAGGGGTGGAACCTCCGTTGCAGGCCCCCACGGTGACCGCGGCGATCACGCCCAACAGGGCGATAGAGATGAAAGAGCGAGGTCGGAAGATGCGCATGCGATTCCTTGAATGGTCGATCTGAAGGGGTTGCGGCGAAGCCGGGCTGACCGGCGCGCCCGTTACGGTCGTTAAGAGTATACGCGTTCGCCGCGAATCGGGGTTGCCGGCGGCCGGCGCCCACACCCGTTGTCATTCGCGGTCCGGGTCGCGCGCCCGAAGAATGGCCGAGGGCGGGATACGGGTCCCCGCCGCTTCCTTGCTAGCGCGAAGGTCCTGCAGCCAGGCGTCGATGGACGGCCTCGACGCGATCCGCTCTAGCTCGCCGCGCAAAAACTCCTCCATGGACTTCCGCTGTAGGGCGGCGCGTACCGCGAGCTCATCGCGGACCCGCTGGGGGACACCTCGTATGGTGATCTGCACAGGCATGCAAGCATCATGGAACGAACGGAGGTGCTACGCAAGCGCAAATGGCTGCTGCGCCGGCCTCGATTAAAAGGAGAGGAGCGTGGCGATGGGCGGTGCCTGCCCCCGTGAGGGCGTCCGGGGGATAGGAACGGGCGATTCGCGAATCGCCCCTACAGGGGAGGGGAAGGGCGACCACAAGGGTCGCCCTTACAGCGAGGGTTCGCTGCCAGCAGCGGCGGTTGCGCAACGGACTCCGTGGGGAGAGAGGGTCAAGGCCCATCTCCCCGTGCCGGTCAAGGGCTTCCCTATAATGGCGCCCATGGACTCGCCGCAAGAGCATTCCGCCGCCGGTGTCATCGCCGTCGACGGGCCGGGAGCCGTGGGAAAGACGACGGTGGGGCGGGCGCTCGCCGAGCGTCTCGGCTACCGCTTTGTCGATACCGGCGTCATGTACCGGGCGGTGACGGTGCTGGCACTCGAGGCGGGCGTGGATACGGACGACGATGAGGCGCTAGCCGCCCTCGCCGGCCGCGCCGAGCTCAACCTGAGGCCGGGGCAAGGGCGGAGGGCGGCGCCCGTGATCTGCGCGGGCGACCGTGACCTCACCGAGGCGATCACGAGGCCGGAAGTCGACCGCGCCGTGTCGCGGGTCTCCGCCGTGGCCGGGGTGCGCCGAGAGCTTGTCGCGCTCCAGCGCCGCTTCGCCGGCGAAGGGCGGGTGGTGATGGTGGGACGGGACATCGGCACCGTCGTGCTGCCCGAGGCGCCGCTGAAGATCTACCTGGACGCCACTCCTGAGGAGCGCGCCCGCCGTCGGTTTGAGGAGCGCCGGGAGCGCGGCGAGTCGGCGACCTACGAAGACGTGCTGGCCGACCTCGTTCGGCGCGACGGCCTCGACAGCGGCCGGGACCTGTCCCCGCTCACCGCCGCCGCCGACGCCTGCCGCATCGACACGACGAGCTGCAGCATCGAGGACGTCGTGGACGAGATCGTGCGCATCGCCGAGGGCCGCATCGCGGCGGGACCATGATTCGGCTCTACCAGCGACTCCACTACGCATTCCTGATAGGGCTGACGTTGGTCGTCTTCCGATTATTGACGCGCTTCACCCTGGTCGGCAGGGAGAACGTTCCGCCTCACGGACCGCTGATAGTCATCTCCAACCATCTGCACTACACCGACACCGGCCTGGTGCCTGCTTCCGTGGGCCGGAAGACCCATTACCTCGCCAAGACCGAGATCACGGACCATCCTCTGGCGGGCTTCCTGGCCAAGAACTTCGGCGCCATCCCCATCGACCGCACGGGCCTCGCCAACCGCGAGACGATCGGCGCGGCGCTGGACCTCCTCTCCACCGACCGCGTCGTGGGAATGTTCCCGGAGGGCACCCGGTCGCGGAGCGGCGGCATGGCGCGGGCCCGGCCCGGCGCGGCGCTACTCGCCGTGCGGTCCAACGCGCCGATTCTTCCCGTCGCGGTCACCGGGACGGACAAGTTCCGCTGGCGGACCGTCCTTTGGGAGCGCCCCGTGATCCGGGTCGTCATCGGAGCGCCGTTTTCGTTCCCGGTCATCGAAGGAACGCTGGACAGGGAGCAGCGTCAGGCCTTGGCCGACATGATGATGCAGCGCGTCGCCGATCTGCTGCCGGAGTCGTACCAGGGTCACTACCGGCCCAAGGTTGGAGCCGAAACGGAATCTCCTTCCTGAAGGGAACGGGCCGGGCGTCTCGAGAGCAGCGGGGTTCGATGGCCTGTGGCGGCTATCCGGGGCCCCTCATCTCAATCTTCTCCCGGGGGGAGAAGAGGTAAGACCTCCCAGCCCCACCCCGGCCCTCTCTCGAATCTCCCCCAGAGGGGGAGAGGGAAGACCACCCCACTCCACCCGTTTTCCAACCAGCGGCGGGAGTTTTGCAAGGGTCTCAGAAGGGGGAGAGGTCTTGGGGAGGGCGATTCGTGAATCGCCCCTACGGGCGGGAGGCTCCGTCGAGAGGCAGGGCAACCCTATAATGCCGCCATGTACGACGACACGATCGTGGCGGTGGCGACGGCGCCGGGGGAGGCCGCCCTCGGCATCGTGCGGCTGAGCGGGCCCGACGCGCACCGGATACTGCGGGAGATCTTCGACGGCGCCGTCGAAGACCGCATGGCCTGCGTGGGGCGCGTCCGCGACCCGACCGACGGGTCGGTGGTCGACGAAGCGGTGGCCGTGGCGATGACCGCGCCGCGCACCTACACCCGCGAGGACACCGCGGAGATCACCTGCCACGGGAGCCCCGTGGCCCTGGAACGCATCGTTGCGCTCGCCATCGGGGCGGGGGCGAGGCCCGCCAATCCCGGTGAGTTCACCCTCCGCGCCTTCCTCAACGGACGGATCGACCTGGCGCAGGCCGAGTCGGTGCTCGGCGTCATCGAGGCGCGCAGCGACGCCGGGCTGCGCCACGCCGTCGCAGGTCTGCGGGGACGGCTCTCCGAGCCGATCCGCGAGGTGCGCGAACGGCTGCTCCACCTGCAGGCGTACCTGACAGCCTGCATCGACTTTCCCGAGGACGAGGTGGAGACGCAGATCGAGATCGCGCCGGCCCGCATCGTGGAGGAGGCCGAGGAGCGCATCGCCGGATTGCTCGATCTGGCGGACGCAGGGATGGTCTACCGCCACGGGGTGACGACCGCGATCGTGGGGCGGCCCAACGTGGGCAAGTCGAGCCTGCTCAACCGGCTGCTCGGCGAAGAGCGGGCCATCGTCACCAACGTCCCCGGCACGACCCGCGACACCGTCGAGGAGGTGGCGCGGGTCGAAGGCATTCCCTTCCGTCTAATCGACACCGCGGGAATGCACGGGGCACGGGGCCGCGTCGAGCGCATGGGAATCGAGCGGAGCCACGCCGCCGCGGAGCGGGCCGACCTGCTGCTGGCGGTGGTCGACGCGAGCCGCCCCCTGACGGAGGAAGACCTGCGGATCGCGGGCTCCGCCAACGGCAAGCCGGTGGTGGTCGTCGCCAACAAGGCCGACCTCCCGGCGGCCGCCGACCTCGCCGAGCTTGGCCCGTCCGCGGTGCGCTTCTCGGCGCTCACCGGCGAGGGTATGGCCGACCTTCACCGCGCTTTGGCCGACGCCGCGCTCGGCGGCAAGGTCGTCACGCCGGACGACGTGCTCATCACCAACGCGCGACACAAGGACGCGCTGGAACGTGCCCTGGCGCACGCCCGGGCGGCGGGCAGCGCGCTGGCTGAAGGCGCCCCCGAGGACTTCATCACCATCGACCTCGCCGCCGCTCTCGGCGCCCTGGGTGAGATCACCGGCGAAGGCGTGAGCGAGGACCTGCTCGACCGCATCTTCAGCCAGTTCTGCATCGGCAAGTAGCCGGGGGCCTTTGCTATAATTCAGATGGCCCCGCCCAACGCGCCGGCCCAGGGGCCGGCCGCCACGCTCCCGGATAGCTCAGTTGGTAGAGCGGTCGGCTGTTAACCGATTGGTCGCAGGTTCGAGTCCTGCTCCGGGAGCCACGCCCCTGACCTAGGAGGCTGACGTGTTCAGCGTTTCGGCGTCAGATCGGCATGGTGTACCACGTCGTGCACGTCGTGAGCGACCTCGACGCCGCCGACGCTTGGTACGACGAGGTCTTCGCCCCGATCCGCTACTACCGCGGCTACATGGCGGAGGCGATGCGGGACGCCTCCCTTCTGGCCATCGGCGACTTCGTGATGGAGCCGGTGTCGCCGGCGAAGGTGCCGGGCGCGGAGGACTCGGCCCTGGGCCGGTTCCACGCGAGGTTCGGGCAGCGCCTGCACTCCGTGGCGTGGTTCGTGGACAGCGTCGACGAGGCCTTTCGAACGCTCACTGAGCACAACGTGCGGATGTACAGCACCGGCGGCGACCGCCTGGAGGCGCCTCGGCCCGGACGCGCGGTCTGGACCCACCCCAAGGACACCTACGGCATCCTGGAGTTCGCCCCATTCGGCGGCCTCAGCAAGGACCTCGACCCCCGCCTCAAGCCCGGCTGGTCGACCGCCTTCTGGCGCGACGAGCATCCCCTGGGGATCGAGGGGGTCTCCCACTTCACGACGGTGGTGAGGGACCTGGCGAAAGCAAGGAGCCTCTACGAGGGCACACTCGGCGGGGAGCTCCTGCACGAGGAGGAGACCGCCGGCCGGAAGCGGAGCAGCTACTTCGCCCTGGGCGACGTGTCGATCATGGAGGCCGCCGAGCCGCTCTCGGCTTCCGGCCCGGAGGGGCGGGAGATCGAACGGTCGGGCGAGACGCTCTACTCGGTCACCTTCAAGGTTAAGGACGTGCAGCAGGCTGCGGACTTCCTTCGTTCGAAGAGGGTGCGCTTCGAGCCGGACGGCCCCGACACGATCGTCATCGACCGGGAGGACGCCTGGGGAGCCGTCCTCGGCTTCACCCAGCGCGACCTGTGGAACGAGGGCGCGTGACGCCTCCCTCGACGTCGGACCTCATGGTCGTGCTCGACGCCATGGGGGTGATGTACCAACCGGGCGACGACCTCGGAGACCTGGCCATCCCGCTCCTCCGCGACCTGGCGTGCACCAAGACCGACGCGGAGATCGTCGGCGTCTACAACGAGGCGTCGCTGGGGGCCATCGGCTCGGCGGAACTGTGGAGACGCTGGGGGATCTCCGAAGACCCGGCGTCGATGGACCGGCGGCTGATGTCCCGCTACACCCTGACCGACGGTCTCCTGGACTTTCTCCGCTGGTGCAGAGAGACCGGCCTGCAGGTGGCCTGCATCTCGAACGACCTTGGGGAATGGGCCGCCATGCGGGCGGCGCACTTCGGCCTGACCGATTCCATCGTGTCGTGGACGATCAGCGGCGACGTTGGGCATCGCAAGCCGGACGGGGCGATCTATGAAGCATTCCTGGCAACGTCCGGCGCCGCGGCGCACGTCTTCGTCGACGACAAGCTCCCCAACGTGTTGGCGGCGGCGGAAAAGGGGATGCACGCGGTTCTGTTCGGGCCCGGGGCCGCCGAACTGTCGCTGGGGGTTCGGGCGGCGGCGGACTTCGCGGCACTCGTCGGCGTGGTCGAGGAGATCAGGGCCGGCGTGGCGCGGCGGACGGGGAAGGTCCCGCCCGGCTAGTGAGCTCGCCCCGACCTTCTTAGAATGTGCCCTCACGCACGCGTCTGCCGGTTAGCCCCCTGACGATCGACGGCTTTACGGCGTCGTTGCCGGGGAGGACTCCCTTGCCCTGCTTCAGCGCCTTCGCGGCGACACTGTCCAAGTCCGCGAGCTTCTTGGCGCCCGCCAGTGCTTCCAAGTCGCCGCCGTAGTAGTCGAACCACGGGAGTCCGGCGGCGGTGTATTGCCTCGCCGTCGGGGGCCTTCCCGGCGGCTCAACGCCACAGACCTTGAGGAACTGCACGCTGTTGAGGACGTGGACGAAGCAGCGGGAATGCGCCGTCCTGTCCCACGCTTTGAATCCGTACTCGTCCTCGTAGATCTCCTGGCGCATGAGGCCGCCGGGAGCCAATGCCATCTCGGGTGCCGGAGCGGACGCCATGCTGTATAGCCGCACACAATCGTCGCGTGGAGGCGGCTCGTACCTCGACGCCTTGATGGGGTAGACGGCGATTTGGAGTCCGCCGTGTTGGGCTGCTCCGGTCAGCTGCTCTTCGGCGGAGTAGCCTTCGCCCAACGGCATCGCGACGAACTGCCGGACCAAGCCTTTGTCGACGCAGAATCCGTCGAGCCACGGTTGGTCGGGGACCACGAGATAGTCCTGCGGATGCCTGGAGAGCTTGTCCTTCCATGCGTCTCCCGTCAGGGCGTTGATCTTTCCGGCAGCCACCTTTACGGCCATGGGGTAGGAGGCATCGAAGTTGATCCACATCGCTTCCGCCTGATACATCGGGAGGAAGACTCCGCCATGTCGGCGCCACGTTTCGGGCAGCCTGCCGGCATGGTCGTCTACGTGGGCGAGGGGGAATTCCCCGAGGCCGGGCGGCAGAGGATAGTCCCGGTTGTCGTCGGGGATGCGCAGCGTGCGCTGGAAGTCGACGCGGAGGACAGCATCCGCATGCACTTCCGGGAATCGGAAAACCAGCCGGTCGGCCTGTAGCTCGATCATCGTCCAATCTCTCCTTTACTTCTCTTGAAGTTCACGTACACGTTCCTACCATTCACCGTCTCGCACCTCGCGAGCGACCCTGAGAATCGCGTGGTCGGGCGCGTCCTTCAGCTCCCGGAGGAGGTCGGCGAAGAGGCGCGGCCGATGCAGGATGATGCGCTGCAGGTCGCTGGACACCTTGCCCGCCATCGCCAGCAGCAGGTCGGGGTCTTCCCCCAGGTCTTCCGCCAACCGGCGGATGGCGGCCTCCGACGGAGGAGCGGTCTGCTCCCGCTCGATCTTGCTCAGATAGGCGGGCTCGACGCCGATCCGCTGCGCGACCTTGCGAACCGAGAAGGCGCGATCATCGCCGCGAAGGTTCTCACGGGCGGTGCGAATGTAGGCGCCAAAAGTCATGTGTACTACATAGTACACACTCGTCTGCGCGAGTCAAGTCTTCTTCAAGACGCGGAGGCGGCGCCTACAGTAGGCTGAGCTGTTGCTCGCCGGTGGGGAAGGCGGAGACGCCGACGCCAAGGAGGCGGAATCGGCGGCCGGGGGCGATCTCGCGGCGGAGCAGCTCTCGGGCGGTGGCGGCGAGATCATCGGGCCCGCCGATGGGAGCGGGGCGGGTGGCGCTCCGGGTGAATGTGGTGAAGTCGGCGAGGCGGAGCTTGATGGTGACCGTCCTGCCCCAATGGCCTTGCTTCTGGAGACGCTCCCCGACGCGGCGGCTGAGGCGGTCGGCGGCGGCGAGCAGGGCATCGGCGTCTTCGAGGTCTGTCTCGAAGGTGGTCTCGGCGCTGACCGACTTGGCGCCGGAGCGGGGAGCGACCTCGCGGTGGTCCTCCCCACGGGCGTGGCGCACCAGCTCAGGGCCGCGCCGCCCAAAGCGCCGCCGGGCCCATTCGTCGGACTTGGCGGCGAGCTCGCCGAGGGTCGCTATACCCTCGTCTTCGAGCAGCTTGCTGGTCTTCGGGCCGATGCCGGGGAGCTTGCGGGTGGGGAGCGGAGCGAGGAAGGCCGGCTCGTCCCCCGGGGCCACGACGCAGAGCCCGTCGGGCTTGTCCATGTCGCTGGCGATCTTGGCGACCGACTTGGAGGGGGCGAGGCCGATGGAGACGTTGAGGCCGGTGGCGCGCTTGACCTCGGCCTTGAGGCCCTCGGCCACGGCGCGGGGGGAGGCGCGGCGCGCCGCGGCGGTGACATCGAGGTAGGCCTCGTCGAGCGAGGCGGGCTCGACGACCGAAGCAGTGGCGCGGAAGATGGCCATGACGCGGCGAGAGACCTCGCCGTAGCGGTCGAACCTGGGCGGGACGACGACGGCGCGGGGGCAGCGGGCGACGGCGGTCCGCATCGGCATGGCGGAGTGGACGCCGAAGGCACGGGCCTCGTAGGAGCAGGCGGCGACGACGCCCCGCCGCTCGGGCGAGCCCCCGACGAGCACCGGCTTGCCGCGCAGGTCGGGGTTGTCCAACTGCTCGACGGAGGCGTAGAAGGCGTCGAGGTCGGCGTGAATGATGACGCTCGGCCACGGCTGAGGACGCCGTCGAGGACTGCGGCGATGGGCTGGTCATGTCGCGCTCCGCCTTCGCGGCGACTATAGCACCGGGCGGCAGGTGGAGGGAGCGGGGGCTGTCGCGGCACATCTGGGTGACGGTTCGCCTTGGCGACGCTCCACGAGACCCTTTGGGGGATAAGGAACGGGCGATTCGCGAATCGCCCCTACAGGGGAGGGCGCCAGCCTCCGTCGCGCGTTGCGCAAGGGTCTCCGGGGGGAGAAGAGGAGGAACCTCCCGGCCCCTCCCAGGCTCCTCCGAGGCACCCGAGGGGCGCGTGCCTCAGTCCCTCCCAGAGGGAGGGAGGTTTAAGCGCGCGCCCATAAGAGGGGCGCCCCTACACGGGAGGCGGGAACGGGGCGAGTCGCGACTCTCGCGGGTGCGCCGGAGGAGGGGTGGCTGCTACGCGCCGACGGCGGGGAGGGGTTCGGGGTCGTCGCCCATGGGGAGGGCGGGCTGCGTTCCGCCCCCGACGAGGAGGTCGGCGAGCTGGTCGCCGTCGAGGGTCTCGACTTCGATGAGGCGGCCGGCGAGGCGGTCGAGGCGGGCGCGGTTCTCGGTGAGGATGCGCTTGGCGGTGGCCTTGCTCTTTTCGAGGAGCTTGCCGATCTCGGAGTCGATTTCCTCGGCGACGGCGTCGCTGTAGTTGCGGCCCTGGGCGAGTTCTTTGCCGAGGAAGACCATGCTGCTCTCGTCGAAGGCGCGGGGGCCGAGGCTCTCGCTCATGCCGAACTCGGTGACCATGCGGCGGGCGATCTTGGAGGCCTGCTGGAGGTCGTTGGACGCCCCGGTCGTGACCTCGCCGAAGACGATCTCCTCCGCCGTCTTGCCGCCCATCATCACCGCCATCTGGGCCTCAAACTGCCCCTTGCTGTAGAGTCCGCGGTCCTCCTCGGGGAGCATGCGGGTGTAGCCGCCGGCGGCGCCGCGGGCAACGATGGTGACCTTGTGGACGGGGTCGGCGCCGGGGACGTGGGCGGCGACGATGGCGTGGCCGGCCTCGTGGTAGGCGATGACCTTCTTCTCCTTGTCGGAGACGCGGCGGCTCCGGCGCGCGGGTCCGGCTATGACGCGGTCGACGGACTCCTCGAACTCGTCGGCGCCGATGCTGTCCTTGTTCTCCCGCGCGGCGAGGATTGCCGCCTCGTTGACTAGGTTTGCGAGGTCGGCGCCGCTGAAGCCGGCGGTCTGCTTCGCCAGGGTGTTCACGATGACCGTCTCGTCAAGCGGCTTCCCCTTGAGGTGGACGCCGAGGATCGCCTCGCGGCCCTTGATGTCGGGCAGGTCGAGGACGACACGCCGGTCGAAGCGGCCGGGCCGGAGCAGGGCGGGGTCGAGGACGTCCGGGCGGTTGGTCGCGGCGATGACGATGACGTTGGTGCGCTCATCGAAGCCGTCCATCTCGACCAAGATCTGGTTAAGGGTCTGCTCACGCTCGTCGTTGCCGCCGCCGACCCCCGCGCCGCGGTGCCGTCCCACCGCGTCGATCTCGTCGACGAATAGGATGGCCGGGGCGTTTTCCTTGGCCCGGCGGAAGAGGTCGCGGACGCGGCTGGCACCGACGCCGACGAACATCTCGACGAACTCGCTGCCGCTGATGGAGAAGAAGGCGACCCCGGCCTCGCCGGCGACGGCCTTGCTGATGAGCGTCTTGCCCGTGCCGGGCGGGCCGACGAGCAGCACGCCCCGTGGAATCCGGGCGCCGACCCTGGCGAACTTCTCAGGGTTCTTGAGGAACTCAACGATTTCCGCGAGCTCGACCTTCGCTTCGTCGACGCCGGCGACGTCCTGGAAGGTAATGGTCGGTCTATCTTCGGTGATCTGCCGCGCCTGGCTGCGGCTGAAGTTCATCGTCTGGTTCAGGCTGCCGCGCGTCCGGCGGAAAAGGTAGATGAGGAGCGCCCCGAAGAGGATGAGGGGGAGGAAAGAGATGAGGAGGCCGCCGAAGTTGAAGCCGGTGCTCTTGACGATGACCTCGACGCCGTTGGAGCCCGTCTCGACCCCGGCCTCGCGCAGAATCTCGACAACCGAGGCACCGGATTCCTTCCGCGATTCGTACTCCTGGTCGCCGGCGGTGAGGACGGTGAGCTTGTCGCCCTCGACCTGAATCGTGGCGATTTCGCCGGCCTGGGCCATCTCCACGACTTCGCTGAGCGCGAGCTCGGGGGTTGAGCTCGGGGAGCGCAGCAGGATGAGCAAGATGATCGCGACCGCGGCGATCAGCAGAATCCATCCAATGGGGTTAGGACGAACCGCCGGCTTCAAGTCCTGGCCCTCCTCGGCCGCGCCGGTACTCCCGTTTCGGCCCGCCCAGACGAGCCGATGCGCTTCCTACAAGGTCATTGTAGCACTTGGGCAACGGATGTACCGGCTGTACAAATTGGTACGCGCCGGAGTAGCGGCCGGCTTCGCGGCAAGGTTTGCCGGAAGGCGAGAACGACGCCCCTTGATTAAAGGTAACTACATCATGTAGTGTTTGTTGTCGTCTCTAGTACATGTCAGCGTGATTGGAGATTCATGGGTCTGCGGTGGCGCGCCCGATCTCTCGCCCTGTTGGTGGCACTCGCCGGGCTCCTCGTTGTCAGTCTCTTGCCGGGGGTGGGCTCGGCCCAGGGCGGCATCGCGGTGTTCACGGGGCGGGTGACGATCGACGGTGCGCCGGCCCCGGCGGACACGGTAGTGCGGTTGTCCCTGCAGTCGTCGGGTGCGGAGTTGGGGCTGGGCCGCACGGGGAACGGAGGGCTTGACCCCGACCAGTACCGCATCGACGTGCAGCAGTCGGCAGTGGCGCCGGGCGCCATTGTCGAGTTCGCTCTGGTCGATCCCGCCACGGGCGCGGTGCGGCCGACCCTTGAGCGGCCCACGGCGATGAACCGGGCCAACTTCGTGATCACGACCGACCTGAACTTCACACTTGGGGCGGTGACGCCCACGCCGAGGCCCGCTGCTACCGCCACGCCGGTCCCGACGGCTACGCCGACGGCGGTCCCCACGGAAACGCCGACTCCAACCGCCACGCCGGTCCCGCCCACGGCGACGCCGACGCCAACCCCGACGCCGTTCCCCACGTCGACGCCGTTCCCCACGGCTGCGCCGACGCCCACACCCCCGCCGACGGCCACCCCGGCTCCGGAACCCACGGCCACGCCTGTCCCCGCGGCTACGCCGGTCCCACCGACGGCGACCCCCGAACCCACCGCGACGGCCGTGCCGCCCACGGCGACGTCCTTGCCGCCGACAGCCACGGCCGCACCCACGGCGACGCCGGAGGACTCCGGCGGCGATGAGAGTTCCCTGGCGGTGGTCTGGATCATCATCGCCATCGTCGGCGTGGCGGCGGTGGGACTGGCGCTGTTTATCTGGAGGAACCAGCGGCGCTAGTCCCCGTCCTCTCCCCTGTAGGGGCACTCCTGGTAGCCGCCTGCTCCCCCACCCCCGCCCAACCCGGCCTTTGGCGCCGCCCCCGGTAGGGGCGACCCTCATGGTCGCCCGTTCCCTACAACCACCGGCGGCCATCGAGACCCGCCGTCCCTTCCCCCTCCGGCCTCCCCCCGAGGGAGACCTTTGCGTAACCCTGAACCGAGTGGGGGAGCAGCGCCCTGCGGGCGCTCGCACGCCTAACGGCGCGCGCCCTCTCTCAAATCTCCCCCCAGAGGGGGAGAGGGAAGACCACCCCACTCCACCCGTTTTCCAACCATCGGCGGAAGTTTTGCAAAGGTCTCCGAAGGGGGCACGCACCGCGTCGGTGCCTCCCGGCGGGCACAAAAGAAGAGGGGGCTCGATTTCGAGCCCCCTCTGTCCAGTCCGAAAGAAGTCGGATTGGGCTAGTCGTCGAGCCAGATGATCTCGGTGAGCTGGCCGCCCTGGTGGAAGGCCCGCCCGCCGCTCAGCTGCTGGTAGCTGTTGCGGACGCGGGAGCTCTGGACGTCGTAGCTGGCCTCGGTGATGGCCGGCATGTAGATCAGCTCCTTGATCGTCTCAGCGTAGTACTCCTGCATGAGTTCCTTCTCGCGCTCGAACTCGGGAGCAAGGGCCCACTCGTCGGCGATCTCGTCCATGCGCGCGTTATTGAAGCCGAAGTAGTTCTGGAGATCGTCGCTCTTGTTTTTCAGCGGCACGAAGGCACGGTGAGCGCCCGTCGCCCTCGTGTGGGTGACCAGGAACTCGTGGTTCTGAATGTCTACCGGATTCACGAAGCCCGTCATGGAGTACAGGATCGAGATGTCGGGCACCTTCAAGACCTCGACCTCGATATCGAGCGCTTCGGCAATCGAAGCCCCTAGTGCAACGGTGTAGGTCGTATGGGTTGCGTTGTACTGGTGGTAGTAGAGGGTGAGCTTCTCGCCCGGCTCCTTGCCGGCCATCGCCCACAACTCCTTGGCGCGATCGGGGTCGTAGATGAACGGGTTCTCGTCGTCCGGGAGGTCGAGGCCCATCTGGCTGAGCGTCGGCGGGGTGTCCCAAAGGAGGCCCCAAGGCTGGGCCACGGGAGTCATGATCCAGGCGCCCTCGAAGAGGTTATCACCGATGCTCTGGTAGTCGATGGCCTTGGCGACGGCGAGGCGGGCGTTACGGTCGCCGAAGTACGGGTCGGGGAAGTTCTCCGTCGGGAGGTGCTTGAAGCCAAGGATCCTCGAGGTGTTTGAGGAAAGGAAGTACTCGATGATCTGGCACTGCGGGCAGCTCCGCCCGAAGTTGAGCGCGGACGACGGTCCGCTGATGCCGACGCTCAACCCGTTGTCGATCTGACCGGTGATGAAGCCGGAACGGGTGAGGTCGCCGCCGAGCACCTTGACCTGGTGCCGGTCGAGGTAAGGAAGCGGTTCGCCGTCGGCGCCGGTCTTGAAGTAGTCGGGGTTGGCATTGCCGCCCCACTCCACCTGGCGGTCGTAGTCGTCAAGGCGGAACGGGCCGGAGCCGACGGTGCGCTGGCTGTAGTCCCCTTCGAGGTTGAAGATCTCGGGCGGGACGACGCGGGCGTTGAACTGCGAGAAGTTCGCGGTGAAGTACGGGTCGGGTCCTATGAGGTTGAAGACCAGGGTCTTGTCGTCGACGACCTCCACGCTCTCCACGGCTTGGGCGTGTTGCTGCGCCGAGGGCGTTCCCTGGGGTTCGCCGTCGGGCTTGGTGAGCTTGCCCTGCCAGTAGTTCACGGTATGGACGACATCGTCGGAGACGACCGGCCTGCCGTAGAGGTCGGAAAGGTCCGTCGTGTAGCCGCGCGAGTCGGCCGGCATGTTGTGCCAGACGGCGTCGGGGTGAATCTTTATCGTCCACGAGGTGCCGTCGGCGTTGGACTCCCACTCGGAGATGAGGTCGCCGACGGGGAAGCAGCTTCCCGGATCGGCCTCGACCATGAGCGGGGAGAACTGGCAGGTGAACAGCTTGTTGTAGACGAAGCTGATCGCGGTGGAGACGGTGTAGGAGCGGTTCAGGATTTGGTCCGTGCCGCTGCTGGGGCTCGGGAAGGCATAGGTATGCGTACCGCCGCGCTTCGGAGCCTGACGCCAGCTCTCAAGGCCGGGGCCCTGGAGCCACCGGAAGCCCTTGAGCACTTCGGCGACGCCGCCCAAACCAGGGACGGGGGTGGCGGTGGGAACCTGCACGACGACGCGCGGTGTCGGAGTCGGCGCAGCCGTCGGCGCTTCCTGCGGAGCTGCGGTCTCAACGACAACGACCGGCGCCTGTGTGGGCGGTGTCGTCGGCGTCGCCTGGGGCGCCGCCGTCTGCACGACGACCTCGGGCGCTTTGGTCGGCGCGGGGGTTGCCGTCGGGACGACAATCAGTGGCGCCTGGGTCGGCGGCGGCGGTGGCGGCGGCTCCGCTGTTGGATCGGCTCCGCCGCAGGCCGCTACGACGAGCGCGGTAATCACCGCGGCGGCGACAAGGCCGGTGAGCTGTCGACCTCTCTTTATCAACATTGCTTGCTTCCTCCAACTCTGGTCTAGCAACGGTCGTTTACGGCAAGCGCAATAGGCCGCCGCTAGGCGCGTCGCGTAAGGGTAGCGTCTCCCTACGACGTTTGGCAAGAGCCGCGGACTCTTGGAGAGCCACTCCCTCTGGAGACCCTTGCAAAACGGGGCTGCAGGCTGCATTGACATTGGCGCACCCCTCCCGATCCCCAACCTTCTCCCAGCGGGAGAGGGCGAAGACCGCCCCGCGCCACCCGCCGCGGGCTATCGATGCCGTCCGTCCTCGCCCACCATCCGTAGGGGCGACCCTTGTGGTCGCCCGCCCTTCCGGCCTCCCCGCTGGAGCAGCACGCTAAAGCCTCTTCTCCTCCTTGGGGTACAGTACGCATGGCTGCGAGCCGGTGAGGAAAGGGGGCGCGACCGGTATGGCGACCGTGACGGAACGGGAGCGGCGCGAGCTGCTGACCGCGTTGCTGCGCGGGGTCTCGCGTTCCTTCTACCTCACGCTGCGGGCGCTTCCGGGCTCGGTGCGCGGCCAGATCGGCCTGGCCTACCTGCTCGCCCGCACCGCCGACACGATCGCCGACACGGCGACGCTCCCGCCGGACGAGCGCCTCGCACGGCTCCTCGCGTTCCGCGCGCAAGTGCAGGGACAAGCGGGGGCATGGACGGCGCCGGAGGCCGAGGACCCCGCGGAGTGCCGGCTGCTCGAAGCCGCGCCGCGTGCCCTGGCCCTGCTCGACGATACCGCCGAGACCGACCGCGCGCGAATCCGTTCCGTCGTGACAACCCTCACCGAGGGGATGGAGATGGACCTGCGGACGTTCCCGCAAGGGAAACCCGGCGCGTTGGTCGCCCTGCCCGGCCGGGCTGCCCTCGATCGGTACATCTACCTCGTGGCTGGCTGTGTCGGCGAGTTCTGGACGGAGATGACGATGGCTCACGACCCGGCGCTGCGGCACTGGGATGCCGAGGCCTCCGCGACGGCGGGCGTCCGATTCGGCAAGGCGCTGCAGCTCACCAACGTGCTCCGCGACGTCCCCCGCGACCTGCGCAAGGGCCGGTGTTACTTGCCCGCCGACGAGCTCGCCGCACTGGGGCTGACCCCCTCCGACCTGCTGCACCCGGGGAAGTCGGAGCAAGCGTGGCCCGCCGTGGCGCCGCTGGTCCGGCTGGCGTTGGAGCACTACGAGGCGGCGGAGTCGTACATCCTGGCCATTCCGCGGCGCGCGGTGCGTCTGCGGCTGGCGGCGCTGTGGCCGGCGATCATCGGCCTGCGCACGCTGGGGGCGCTGGCCCGCAACCCCCGTTGGCTCGACCCGGCCCGGCCGGCGAAGATCAGCCGGGGCGCCGTCTACCGCATCATGGCCCGCTCGTTCGTCGTTGCGCCGTCGAACGCGGCGGTGCGGGGATGGATGCGGGGCCTGCGCCGGAAGGTCGAGCGCGCCCTCGCGGCCCGGGCGCCGTAGGAGGGCCGCAGATTGACGCCCTCCGAGGGCGCCGATATGCTCGCCGCAACCCGCCCCTTCTGAGGAAGCCATGCGCGCCGCCGCGGCCATCACCGGCATCGGAGAGACCGAGTACTCGAAGAACTCGGGGATGTCGGACAAGGCCCTCCAGCTTCAGGCGATCACCCGCGCTGTGGCCGACGCCGGCCTCACGCCGCACGACGTCGACGGCTTCATCCCCAGCTCGATCGGCCCAGGCCTCACCGCCGAGGACTTCGTCGACAACATGGGCACGCCCGACCTGCGCTTCTCGGTCACGTTGCACATCGGCGGAGCAAGCGGGATCGCCGGCATCCAGGACGCCGCCATGGCGGTGGCCTCGGGGGTGGCGAACCACGTGGTGGTCGTGTCGGGTCGGAACGGCTCGTCGATGCACCGCATCTCGCATGCGCAGGCGGCGCGAGGCATCCAGGCGCCACACCGTCAGCACATGGTCTCGATGGAGTTCGAGGGCATCTACGGCGCGAACGTGCCCATGCAGTTCTACGCGCTGATCGCCCAGCGGCACATGCACCTCTACGGGACGACGAGCGAGCACCTCGGCGCGGTGGCGGTGACGATGCGCCGCCACGCGGGCATGAACGAGAAGGCGATCATGCGGGCCCCGATCACGATCGAGGACCACCAGGCCTCGCGCATGATCACCACGCCCTTTCACCTGTTCGACTGCTGCATCGAGACCGACGGCGCGACGGCGGTGGTCGTCTCGTCGGCGGAGCGGGCGGCCGACGCCAAGGACAAACCGGCGCGCATCCTGGGGATCGCGGAGGGGCACCCCGACTCGCCGAGCTCGACGGCGACGCGCGTCGACCACGGCCGCGTCGGCATCGCCAAAGCCGCGCCGCGGGCCTTCGCCATGGCGGGCCTGACGCCACAGGATCTGAACCTGGCGATGTTCTACGACCCCTTCACCTTCATTCCCCTCTACACGCTGGAGAACCTGGGCATCGTCGGGCCCGGCGAGGGCGGCCCGTTCGTGGCCGAGGGAAACATCGGCCTCGGCGGCAAGCTGCCGGTGAACACCCACGGCGGCCTCCACTCGCAGGCCCATTCGCAGTCGGGCATGAACCACGTCGCCGAGGCGGTGAAGCAGTTGCGCGGGACGGCGGGACAGGCGCAGGTCGCCGACCCCGACCCTTGCGTCGTGACCGGCATGGGCGATTTCGGCAACGGCGGCGTCATGCTGCTCTCGGCGCGGTAGCCGGCGGAGGACCACGTCATGGCCGACACCTACCTGAAGCCCCTCCCAATCCCGAGCGCCGAGTCCGCGCCGTACTGGGAGTACTGCAAGAAGGGCGAGCTCCGCATCCAGCGGTGCGCCTCGTGCGGGGCGTTCGTCCACTACCCCCGCGTCCTTTGCCCCCACGACGCCAGCCCCGATCTGGAATGGACGCAGGTCAGTGGCCGCGGGTCGGTCTTCTCCTACACCATCTCCCACCGGGCCTTCCACCCCGGCTTCTCCGACGACGTCCCTTACGTCATCGCCATCGTCGAGCTGGAGGAGGGGCCGCGTCTGATGTGCCGCATCCGCGACGTCGCCCCGGAGGACGTTCGCGTCGGCCTCCCCGTTGAGGTCTTCTTCGAGGCGGTCACACCCGAGGTCACCCTGCCCTTCTTCCGCCCCGCCGCTCAAGGATAGGAGCCCGCCATGTGCAGGCTGACGCAGAAGCAGGTATGCCGGATGTACGTCGAGCAGATTCTGAGCGCGGGCAACATGGACGTCCTCGAGATGTGCATCGCGCGGAGCTACGTGGGCCATGACCCGGTCCGGCCGGAGGGACTCCAGGGCCGGGACGGTGTACGTCAACGGTGCGCCCGCGCCAAGGCCGCCTTCCCCGACGGTCGCTTCGAGGTCGAGGAGATGATCGAGGAGGGCGACCGGGTGGCGGTCCGCTACCGGTTCACCGGAACGCACGCCGGGCCGTTCGCCGGCGTGCCCGCCACCGGCAAGGAGGTCACCGGCGAAGGCATCGAGATCTACCGCCTCCACGACGGCCAGATCGTCGAGTCATGGTCGCAGGGCAACTACCTGGGCGTGCTCCGGTCGATCGGCGCCGCCGAGGCCTTCGACTTCGGGGAGCCGTAGGGGTCAGGAACCCGAAGCCGCCCCTTCCCGCTGGCGGAGGGCCTCGTAGAGGGCCAGGGCGGCGGCGACGGAGGCGTTCAGCGACGCGACCCGCCCCCGCATGGGGATCGACACCACCGTGTCGCAGGCATCGCGGACGACGCGGGAGAGGCCCTTGCCCTCGGCGCCGATGACGATGGCGGTCGGCCCGGTGTAGTCGGCCTCGCGGAAGTCTTGCTTGGCCGCGGGGTCGATGCCGACGCTCCAGACGCCGACGTCGGCGAGGTCGCGGAGGGACCGCGTGAGATTGGTGACGCGGGCCACGGGCACGAACTCCAGCGCGCCGGATGAGCTCTTGGCGACGGCGGTTGTCAGCCCGGCTGCGCGCCGCTTCGGAATGACGACCCCGTGGCCGCCGGCACCCTCGACCGTGCGGATGATCGCGCCGAGGTTCTGGGGGTCGGTGATGCCGTCGAGCACGGCTACGAGGGGCGGCACGCCGGCGGCGCGCGGCGCGGCGAGCAGGTCGTCGAGGCCGGCGTAGTCCTTGGCGGCGGCGAAGGCGGCGACGCCCTGGTGCTTGCCCCGGGGGCTCAGCCGCTCCATCGCGGCGGCGTCGACGCGGTCGACGACGATCCCGGCCCGCTGCGCCAGGTGCAGGATCTCCGCGACCCCGGAGTGGCGTCCCCCGCCGGAGAGGATGACGCGGTTGATGGGCCGCCCCGCCCGCAGCGCCTCGAGCACGGGGTGCCGACCCTCGATGAGCTCGGACTCCGGCGGCGGGGCGGCGGGCGCCGGACGGCGCGGCCTCGGCTTGGGCCGGGCGGCGGGACGCGCGCTTCCGCGCCGGGGTGCCTTCTTAGTGCGGGGTTTGGGCATGTCTCCAGGAGTGTGTCAGGGGCCGCAGGCATTGTAGCAGGGGCCGCTTCCGGCCTCTCTGTGGCGCGGCAATCGCCGTTCGGGTACTCTACGCCCGCCGGCTCTCGTCTCCCCCAAAGGGGGAGCGGCCGCAGGGGGAAATGATGTCCGACTACGAGCCGAACGCCGTTCTCTCCAACACCACCTACAAGGTCGTGGGCACCCGGCCGGTCCGCCACGACGGCGTGGAGAAGGTCACCGGTCACGCCCGCTACGGGGCCGACGTGTCGATGCCGGACCTGCTGCACGGGAAGGTGCTGCGGAGTCCGTACGCGCACGCCAGGATCAAGCGCATCGACGCGTCGAAGGCGCTGGCCCTGCCCGGCGTGAAGGCGGTAGCGACCTCGGCCGACCTCTACGAGGTCTCCGACCGGGCCAGCGACGTCGAGCCCGGCGAGATCCGGAACTATGGCATTCTGAGCGCGAACTGTCTGGCCCGGGAGAAGGCGTTGTACAAGGGGCACGCGGTCGCCGCCGTCGCCGCGACGAGCGCCCACGCCGCCGAGGAGGCGCTGGCGGCCATCGAGGTCCAGTACGAACCGCTGCCGGCGGTCTTCACCGCGGAGGAGGCGCTCGCCGACGGCGCGCCGATTCTGCATGAGCGGCTTGCCACGCTGGACTCCCCGATGGGCCCCGGCGGTATGCTCGACGACGGGGACGAGGCCGCCCCCACCAACGTGGCGCGGCACTTCGTCCACGAGCTCGGCGACCCCGACGTTGGCTTCGCCGAGGCCGACGTGATCGTGGAGCGCAGCTACCGCACCGAAGCGGTGCACCAGGGCTACATCGAGCCCCACTCGGCGACGGTCTATTGGGACAAGGACAAGATCACGGTCTGGACGAGCACGCAGGGGCACTTCGGCATCCGGGAGCAGGTGGCCAAGATCGTGGGGGTGCCGGTCTCCCATATCAAAGTGATACCGATGGAGATTGGCGGCGGCTTCGGGGGGAAGACGATCATCTACGTCGAGCCGGTGGCGGCGGTGCTGTCGCGGAAGACGGGCCGGCCGGTGAAGATCACCATGTCCCGCACCGAGGTCTTCTTCGGGACGGGGCCCACCTCGGGCACCGACATCAAGATGAAGATCGGGGCGACCAAGGAAGGCCGGATCACCGCGGCCACGGCGGAGATGGTGTACGAGGGCGGCGCCTTTCCCGGCTCGCCGCTTGCCTCCGGCTCCCGTTGCATATTCGCGGCCTACGACGCCGCGAATATGCGCGTCGACGCCCGCGACGTCGTGGTGAACAAGCAGAAGGTCGCGGCCTACCGCGCGCCGGGAGCGCCCGCGGCGGCCTTCGCGGCGGAGCAGGCCATCGACGAGCTCGCCCGCGCCCTGAACATGGACCCCCTTGAGCTGCGGCTTGCCAACGCGGCGCGGGAGGGGACGCGGCAGGTCGTCGGTCCCAAGTTCGGCGTCATCGGCTGCGTCGAGACCCTCGAGGCGGCGAAGGAGCACACGCACTACGCCGCGCCGGTGGGGGACGCGCCGAAAGGGAAGCGGCGGGGACGCGGCGTCGCCATCGGTTTCTGGGGCAACAACGGCGGCCCCTCCGCCTGCGTGGCCAGCGTCAACCAGGACGGCAAGGTCAGCCTCATCGAGGGCTCCCCCGACATCGGGGGAAGCCGCGCCGCCATTGCCATGCAGTTCGCCGAAGTGCTCGGTCTTCAAGCCGAGGACGTGCGGCCCGCCGTCGTGGATACGGACTCGATCGGCTTCACCTCGCAGACCGGCGGCAGCAGCGTGGCGTATAAGACCGGCTGGGCCGCGTACGAGGCGGCGCAGGACGTCAAGCGACAGATGATCGAGCGCGCCGCCTTGGTCTGGGGTGCATCGCCTGACGACGTGGAATACGACGACGGCGTCCTGCGCCACAAGTCGGACCCCGAGTTGAAAACCACCTTCGCCGAGATCGCTGCGCGGCAGATGAAGACCGGCGGCCCCATCGTGGGGAAGGCCGCGACCAATATGTTGCGCCACAGCGGGGCCTACTCGGCCCACATCGCCGACGTGGAGGTCGACCTGGAGACCGGCAAGATCGACGTGCTCCGCTACACCGTGGCGCAGGACGCGGGCAAGGCCATTCATCCCAGCTACGTGGAGAGCCAGATGCAGGGCGGCGCCGTGGCGGGAATCGGCTGGGCGCTCAACGAGGAGTATTACTACGACGAGGCGGGGTTGCTGCAGAACCCGACCTTCCTCGATTACCGCATGCCCACCAGCCTCGACGTGCCCATGATCGACACGGTCATCGTGGAGAAGCCGCACGACGGCCACCCCTTCGCGGTGCGCGGGGCCGGCGAGGTACCCCTGGTGCCGCCGATGGCCGCGGTAGCGAACGCGGTCTACGACGCCACCGGCGTCCGCATGACCAGCCTGCCCATGTCGCCGGCCAAGGTGCTGGAGGCGCTGTGGGAGCACGAGCAGTCCACTGGAAAGGCGTAGCCGTGCCCGAGGCGTGGATTCCGACGCAGCTCCAACCGCTGACCGGCGGTGTCCGGCGAGTGCGGGCGCCGGGCGGCACGGTGGGCGAGGTCGTCGCCGAGCTCGAACGGCGCTTCCCCGGCATCGGGGCGCGGCTGGTATTTGAGGGAGACGTGATGCCGGGAATGTCCGTCGTCGTCGACGGCGACCAGACACACCTCGGCCTGCTCCAGCCGGTGGAGGAATCGAGCGAAGTGCATTTCATCCCCGCCGTGGGCGGCGGGTAAACGGGAGGCCGCGATGAAGGTCGAGTATCCGGTGCAGGTGGGGTCCATGCTCTACACCATGGTGGAGCCCCACAAGGGATTCGAGAAGGAGTACAACCGCTGGTACGAGCGAGACCACTTCTACGGCGGCTGTATGACCGGCCCCTACATCTTCGCCGGCCGCCGGTGGGTGGCGACGCGCGACCTCAAGGACCTGCGCTTCCCCCAGGACAGCCCCTTCGCCAAGCCGGCGGACGCGGGCTCCTATCTCGCCATCTACTGGCACCTGAAGGGCTACCACGCCGAGAAGTCGGCATGGTCGAGGCCGCAGGTGCACTGGCTCTACGAGAACGGCCGCGGCTTCCCTGAGCGCACGCACGTCCACACCTCGAACTACTGGTACGACTGGCGCTTCTACCGCGACGAGGACCCCGTCCCCATCGAGCTCGCCCTCGACCACCGCTACAAGGGGTTGGTGACCATCGCCACGATGCCCAACGATGAGACGGCCCGCGAGGAAGTCGACCAGTGGTTCCAGGCGCGCTACCTGGTGGACTTCATGAAGGACTCACCGGTGGCCTCCTGCGCGGGATGGTCGACGGTGCTCCCCAAGCAGAGCGAGCGCGGCGCGCCGATGGAAATCCCCGGAGTGGAAGAGCCGGAGCTGATGACGCTCCAGCTCTACTTCCTTGAAGCCGACCCACGGGAGTGCTGGGACAAGTTCCTCAAGCTGAGCGCCGACCTCGGCGAGTCGGGACTGGGAAGGGTCGTCTTCGCCGCGCCGTTCATCCCCACCGTCGTGGGCACGGACACCTACACCGACGAGCTCTGGTAGGAGAACCGACCATGGACGACACTCCGACCGTCAACACGATGCGGGGGCCCAAGCCCATCGACGAGCTCGGCTTCACCCTGATGCACGAGCACGTCTTCATCCACTCGGCCGGCGTCCTCGACAACTGGCCCCACCTCTGGGACCGCGAGGCCGAGGTCGAGAAGGCGGTCACCACGCTCAACGAGGCGAAGGCCAACGGCGTCGACACGATCCTCGACCTCACCACCATCGACTTGGGGCGCGACATCGCGCGGCTGAAGGAGGTCGCCGACCAGGTCGACCTCAACATGATCGTCTCCACCGGCCTCTGGCTCGACCCGCCGCGCTCCATCTCTCGGATGAGCCCCGAGGAGATGGCCGACCTCTTCATCCACGACGTCGAGGAAGGCATCGCCGATACCGGCGTCAAGGCGGGGGCGATCAAGGTTGCCTCCGAGCCCGTCGTCGACGGGGCGAACGTGCAAATCCTAAAGGCGGCGGCGATCGCCCACCGGAAGACGGGCGTCCCGATCTCGACGCATACCTTCGTCCGTAACGCCAACGGCCTGGCGCAACAGAACGTCTTCGAGCGGGCCGGCGTCGACCTGAGCCGCGTGGTCATCGGCCACACCGGCGATAGCGAAGACCTCGAGTACATCGAGGCCATCGTCAAGCGCGGCAGCTACGTCGGCATGGACCGCTTTGGCCTTGGGCTCCCCACGGAGCGGCGCGCGGCGGTGGTCGCCCAGATGTGCGAGCGCGGCCATTCCGACCGGATGGTCCTCTCCCACGACACCAGCTGCTACATGGCGCTCGGCCCGCCCGACCCGGACCGCCCCTGGAAGTCCAACTACGGCCTCATCCAAGCCGAGGTCCTCCCCCTCCTCCTCGACCTCGGCGTCACCGAGGCGCAAGTCGAGGAGATGACGGTGGAGAACCCCCGCCGCATCTTCGAAGTCCAGGGCGGCTATTAGCGGGCCGCCGACGCCCCAAAGGAGGACAAGATGCCCGACGAGCAGCCTCTGTCGCTTCTCTTGCCCACGCCCGAAACACCAACGGGCGGCACGCCCCCCGCGCCGCGCCTGACGAGCCTCCGCGGCAAGACCATCGGCGTCATCAACAACCAATGGTGGTCGTTCAACGTGTCGCTGGAGCAGTTCGAGGAGCTGCTCTACGAGCGGTACGAGATCGAGGGCGTGGTCACCAAGCTCACCGAGACCGGGATTCCCCTCACGCCGGAGGCCATGGAGGATCTGACTGCCAAGGCCGACGCCGTGATCAACGGCCTCGGCAACTGAGGTTCCTGCACGGCGTGGTGTATCCACGACAGCATCGAGATCGAGAAGCAGGGCATCCCGACGGTGACCGTGAGCACGAAGGCCTTCCAGGCGCTGGCGGCGGCCTCGGCGAAGGGCCGGGGGATGCCGGCGCTGCCCCAGGTCATTCTTCCCTTCCCCTACGACACGCTTGAGGAACCCGTCGTCCGCGAAATCGCGTACCGGGCGCTCGACGACGCCGTCGCCGCCCTGCTCGTCCCCGACCGGGGCGTCGTGAACGTCCCCGCCGAGGCGTCCGAGGCATAGCCGCGATGGCCGACCCACAGCTCACCTCCACGCGGGTCTCCGCGGGCGGCTACGACGAAGCGGTGGAGTACTTCCACGCCCGGGGCATGACCGATGGGCTCCCCATCGTGCCGCCGACCGAGGAGCGCGTGGCGGCAATGGTCGCCGCGTCGGGTCGGGCAGCGGACGCGGTGCTCGGCGTCGTGCATCCCGCGGTCGCCGAGGCCACCGTCGAGAAGGTCGCGGTGAACGCGGTGATGGCCGGCTGCCTGCCCGAGCACATGCCGGTCGTCGCCGCCGCCGTCGAGGCGATGACCGAGGAAGAGTTCCTTCTCTATAGCATCCAGACCACGACCAACCCCGTGGGGGTCGGCGTGATCGTCAACGGCCCCATCCGGCACGAGATCGACATCAACTGCGGAGCGGGGTGCCTGGGGCCGGGGAGCCGCGCCAACGCCTCGATCGGACGGGCCGTCCGTCTGATTCTGCTCAACATCGGGGGCGCGGTGCCCGGCGAGGTCGATAAGGCCACGCAGGGCTTTCCCGGCAAGTTCGCGCTGTGCTTCGGCGAGAACGAAGAGGAGAGCCCCTGGGACCCGCTGCACGTCGAGCGCGGCTTCGACGCCGGCGAGAGCTGCGTTACCGTCATCGCGCCGAACACGACCCTGAACTGCACCTTCGGCGACCGCCTCATGGCCGAGGGCGGGATGGACGCCTTCGCGGAGACAATGACCGCGCCCGCCATCACCCAGTTCTCCCTGTTCACCGGTGAGCCACTGGTGGTCTTCAACCCCGGCCACGCCCGAGCCTTGGCCGAGGGTGGCTGGTCGAAGGACGACGTCAAGCGCTACTTCCACGAACATACCCGCCTGCCCGGCGACCGCATCCACGCGACCGCGAGAAGCCGCCGCGACACCCGCCCCGACCTGATCGTCGACGGCATGTACCCCATGGTCCCGACGGCAGAGTATTGGATGATCGCCGTGGCCGGCGGCGACGGCGGCCTGCACTCGACCTACATGCCGTCGTTCGGCTCGCCCAAGTCGGTCACCAAGCCGATACGGCGGTAGCGATGCCGCTCCCCTTCTCCACCGAGGCGCGGCTGGCCCGCTGCCACTCCATCGCCGACCTGCGCCGCCTCGCCATGCGCCGCCTGCCCCGCGCCGTCTTCGACTACGCCGACGGCGCCGCCGAGGACGAGGTCACGGCACGGCGCAACGAGGCGGCGTTCCAGGAGTATGAGCTGCTGCCCCGGGTGCTCAGGGACGTGTCGTCGGTCGACCTCTCCACCACCGTCTTGGGGACGCCGGTCTCGATGCCGGTCATGCTCGCGCCGACGGGCATGACGCGCCTCTTCCACCATGAAGGCGAGGCCGCCGCGGCGCGGGCCGCCCACCGTGCGGGCTTGATCTACTCGCTCTCCTCGTTGAGCACGCTGTCCATCGAGGAGCTAGCCGCCGCGTCGGACGGCCCGAGCTGGTTCCAGATCTACGTCTGGAAGGACCGGGAGCTCGTCCGCGAGTTCTTCAGCCGCTGCCGCGACGCGCGCTACGACGCGCTCATGCTCACCGCCGACATGCCCGTCTTCGGTCAGCGGGAGCGCGACCTGCGGAACGGCATGACCATCCCGCCGTCGCTGACCCTGGGGGCGGCCTTCGACGCCGCCCTGCACCCCTCGTGGTGGTGGAACTTTCTGACCGCGCGCCGCATCGGCTTCGCCAACGTCGCCGGCCAGGGTGAGGCGGGCCGCGGCGACCTCACCGCCCTGTGGACGTACATCAACACCCAGTTCGACCCCTCAGTGACGTGGGACGACCTCGAGTGGATGATCGGCGAGTGGAACGGCCCCTTCGCGGTGAAGGGGATACTCGACCCGGAGGACGCGGCGCGGGCGGCGTCGCTCGGCGCGCAGGGAATCGTCGTCTCGAACCACGGCGGGCGCCAGCTCGACCACGCCCCCGCGGCCCTCGACGCGCTGCCCGCGGTCGTCGAGTCGGTGGCGGGCCGGGCCGAGGTCATCCTCGACGGCGGCGTCCGGCGCGGCGCGGACGTGGCCAAGGCCCTGGCCCTCGGCGCCCGCGCCGTGGCCATCGGACGCGCCTACCTCTACGGCATCGGCGCCGGTGGCGAGCAAGGCGTCGACCGCGCCCTCGACCTGCTCCGCACCGAGCTCCAACGCGCCCTGGCCCTCCTCGGCTGCCCCAGCGTCGCCGGCCTGAGCCCCGCCCACGTCCGCCGCCGACGGGCGTAGTCACCGGTTGAGCCGGTGCCGGAAGTAGTCTAACATGGACTAGTATTCTGCCGAGGTATGTTGTGCTGAACCCCAAACGAAGCCGCGTCTGGACCGTGGCCGAGGCCAAGGCCCGGCTATCTGAGATCCTGCGCCTCGCCGAAAAGGAGGGGCCGCAGTGTATCGGCGCGCGGCGTCCGTTCATCGTCGTACCCGCCGACACGTGGTACGAGAAGACCGGGCCCCGGAAGCCGCTGGGGCGGTGGCTGGTCGACAACGTGCCGCGAGGAGTGGACCTTGAGGCGCCGGACCGCGGTTCGAATCGGCCGATTCCATTTGTCGACGAAGAAGACGCGTGACCGGCTACCTGCTGGATACCAACGTCGTCTCCGAGCTGACGAGGGATGCGCCAGACCCCCATGTGGTCAGGTTTCTCGAAGAACAGGCCGACGTATGGCTGTCGTTCATGCTCATCCATGAGGTGGAGTACGGCCTCCGGTTGCTTCCGCAAGGGAGGCGCCGCGCTCGGCTCTCTGCGATGCAATCGCAAGTCATGTCGGCGTATGGGAATCGCGTCTTGCCGCTGGATACGTCGGCGGCGGAATGGGTCGCCAGGTTCCGCGCGGCCGCTCGCCGCGCCGGGCGCACCATCGACTTGGGCGACGCCCTCGTCGCCGGCATAGCGAGGGCGCACGACCTCGCCGTCGCCACCCGCAACACTGGTGATTTCGAGGCGCTCGACGTCGAGGTCATCAACCCATGGAACTACCCCTAGCCGCGTTCGGCCCCAACGCTACCGGGCGAGACCTCAGTTGCCACCGAGGGGCTAGGAGTTAGGGCGCAACAGCGATGACATCTCGCAGCGACGAGTTACGCCACAGGATTCTCAGCGGTCGGTCAGACGCAAATATTCGCTTCGACGACCTGCGGCTATTCCTGCTACGCTTAGGATTCGTTGAGCGGACGGGGCGGTCATCATATGTTCAGGAAAGCCGGCGTCCGAGAACGGATAAACTTGCAGCGCGACGGCAGCCACGCCAAACCCTACCAGGTCCGACAGGTCCGTCATGTCATCCTGAGACACCGGCTTGAAGAGGGATCATGATGCACAAGTACGAGATCATCATCTATTGGAGCAACGAAGACGGCGCCTTCGTGGCCGAAGTGCCCGAGCTTCCGGGTTGCGCCGCCCACGGCGACACGCAGGAGGCGGCCTTGGAGCGCATCAACGAGGCCATGGACTTGTGGCTTGAGACGGCCCAGGAGTTCGGCGACCCGATTCCGGAGCCGAAGGGCGAACGCCTGATGCAGGCGTGAGCCTCCGTATCGCAACTTAAGGGCCTCATGCCTCAGACCTTGAACCGTGACATCACCGTCGTCGACCCCTCGGGGCACGTCTGGCGCGAGCCGACCTCCCTGGCGAGACGCGTCGAGTCCCTCCGGGGGAAGACCGTCGGCCTGCTCGACGACGGCGTCCAAGACAGCCACATCGTCCTCGAACGCATCGGCGAGCTCCTCCAGGAACATAACGGCGTCGACCAAGTCATCCTCAAACGCAAGCCCAACCTCTCGGCTCGGGTCCCGCAAGACATGTACGAGGAGCTGAAGGCGCAGGTCGACTTCATGGTCATCGGCGTCGGGGCCTGAGGCTCCTGCACGTCGTGCTGTATGCACGACGGGATCACCTTCGAGGCGGACGGCGTCCCCGCCGCCGTCGTCATCCTCGACGTCTTCCGCCAGTTGGCGTTCATGAAGCGCCGCCACCTGCGCTGCGAGGAGTTCGAGCCCGTCATCCTCCCCGGCTACCTCGGGGACGCCGAGGTCAACCGGGCCCAGGGCGAAGCGGCCTATCCCGGCGTGGTCCGATGGCTGATGGAGGGGACGCCGGCCCCGCAATCAGCCGAGCCTCCGACGGCCGCGCGCGCCGCGAACCGGCCATGACCCAGTCCGGCGTAGCGGCGTCCACCTTCACCGCGTCCGATAGCTGGGACTCCTGCATCGAGACCATCGAGGAGTTCTACCGCAAGGGCTGGACCGACGGCCTCCCCGTGGTTCCCCCGACGCCGGACCTCATCGCGCGCATGGTCGAAGCCTGCGGCCGAGACCCCCAGGATGTCCTCGGACCCGTGCCGCCGCGCATGGGCGTGGCCACCGTCGAGACCGTCGCCGCCAACGCCGTCATGGCGGGCTGCCGTCCCGACTACTTCCCGGTGGTGCTGGCTGCCGTCGAGGCCGCCCTCGACGAGCGCTTCAACCTCAACGGACTCCAGGCCACGACGCACCCCGCGGGCCCGCTGGTGATCGTCAGCGGCCCGGTCGTCGACGACCTCGACATCAACTACGGCACCAGCGCCTTCGGGCCCGGCTTCCGCGCCAACGCCACGATCGGGCGCGCCCTGCGGCTGGTGATGATGGTGCTCGGCGGCGGCTACCCGGAGACGGGCGACAAGTCCGTCCTCGGCTCGCCCGGCAAGTACGTCTACTGCATCGGCGAGTCGCCCGACGCCCCTTGGGGGCCGCTTCACGCCGACTTCGGCGTGGAGAGCGCCAGCGGCGTCACCGTCATCGGCTGCGACAGCCCCGTCCAGTACGGCGGGTCGCGCAACCCCGACGCGTCCCTGCTCGACATGATCGAGCAGGTGCGGGTCTGCTGGCACACGGTCCGGCGCGGCGGGCAGGTCTTCTTCGTGCTCAACCCCCTCGTCGCCCAGCCGCTCTACGACGCCGGCTGGTCGAAGCAGTCCATCGGGCGAGCATGTCCACGAGCGGGCCCGCGTATCGCTGAAGGCCATGCTCGACCGCGGCCGCATCCAGTGGGACGCCGGCGCGCCCGAGGACGTCTGGCCCGCAACCCCCGAAGACCTCGACGAGGGCGCAATGCTCGCCGTGCTGCGCAAGCCTGACGACCTGCTCATCACCGTGGCCGGAGGACTCCAGGCCGGCTTCTGCGCCTGCATCCAGTCCTGGGGCTACATGGGCGGCTGGGCCACCGCCCGCCCGGTCGGGGCAAGCGGCTCCTAGCCGTCCTTCTCCAAGTCCCCCGCCTCATTGCGAGTGACGCCCGTCGCCGCGGCTGAGGCCAGGACCTCCGGCGCCCACGTGACCTTCCCTGGGTCGGCCCCGCCGATGATCGTCAGCAGGAAGGCCTCATCATCCCCGACGTTGCGGAAGCCCCGCATAACGCCCGCCGGCACGGAGAAGGTGTCGAGCGGGCCCAGGGTCACGCTCTCGCCGCCGTCGTCACCGTAGTAGACCTCCCACCGCCCCGAGAAGGGGATGAAAATCTCCACGGTCAAGTGGCTGTGCAACGCCGCGCCGTGGCCCGGCTTGGCCCTGATCCCGCCGACGTTGAAGTCGTGCGGCGCGGTGATCGCGGGCCGGTCGGCGGGGTCTTCCGTGACGCCCTTGCCGATGATCCGGAAGTTCTCCCGCTCGTGCCCGGGGAGCTTGCTATCGACGAACGCCTGCCGGTTGGCGCGCAGCTCGTCGAACCGGGCCACGCGGCCGCTCATGTCGTAGGCCATGGTTGCCTCCTTCTGTCCCTCACTTCGCCCTACGTTCTCTGGAGACCGGGAATCATGCGCTACCGGAGGCGCCCACCCGAGACTTCAACAGCGACCCCGAAGTGGTCGGTAAGGCGCCTTCCTTCGTGGAGGTTGCTGACTATCTCTAAGGTCTCGACAGTGAGATCGTCGCTGAGCGCGACGTGGTCGATGGTTCTACGGCCTTCGAACTCAAGCTCCGACGTAACGATGCTGACGTTCGGCGGAAAGGCATTCTGAAGGGCCCGTTGCAGGGAAGCAGGTGCGCGGCTCCGCGGCCCGATGGTCTGATTGAAGTCTCCCATGACTATCAAGCGCTTTACCGGCCCCCGGCCTAGATGTTCAGTGAGACCGGCCAGATACTCTTCGTGGTCTTCCCACCGTTTCTTGCGTTCCGAGTTGCGCTTCGGCTCAGTTCGTGATCCGGGCCAGGGAATACAGATGCCGATGACCAGTATCTCCCCCAAGGAAGTCCGTGTGACTCCGGACACGAACCGCCCCGGCGGCATCGAATCGACCCCCAAGTCGTCGACGTTCGTCCAAGGCTCTCTCGACCAGAGCGCCACCTTCCGCCGATGCCCATTGGTCCCGTAGCCGGCGTCGGCCTGCGAGCAGATCGTGTGGCCATGTTGTCCCATCAGCCCGGCATGCGTTTCCGTAATGCAGGCGACCTCAGGCGCATGCCGGTCTATCCGGCTGAGGATCTCCGTTGTCCGCCGCGCTCTCGGTGTAGCCCACTCAACGTTCCATGTCAGCGCCTTCAGTGACACGCCATACTCCTTCTGACCGGGCGCGTCGCGCCTCGCCCGTCCCTCCGTCTCCACCGGAACCCTTGCGCAACCCACCATGCAGGCAGGGAATCTTGCCTAGTGCCCCAGTGCCGCGAGGTAGGTCGCCCGCCCCTTCCGAGGGTCGTCGTGGGAGGGCTGCCAGCCCTCGTAGAGCCGCGTGCCGTCCAGCGTGTAGACCGGGCGGTCGAGTTCGGCCAGAAGCGGGAGACTGTACACGACGCGGCTGGTCAGGACGCGGGGGTCGCCGGAGCACAGGGCCAGCGCCGCTTCGGCGAAGGTCTCCAGCGGCTCCCGGCCGGCGCCCGTCGGTACGCTGCTCACCACGCCCCGGGAGAGGGGTGTCTCGATGAAGCTGGTCGGCGCCAGGGTGTTGACGGCGATGTTGTCCTCGAACAGCTCCATCGCCGCGCCGGTGGAGAGGCGGTCCAGGAAAGCCTTGGAGCTTCCATAGAGGCAGCCGCCTCCCAGGCGGTTCATGGGCGTGGCGCCGCCGGGCTTGGGGCGCGGCTCGGCCTGCGACGACGAGATCGACAACACCCACCCGGCGCCCCGGCTCCGCATGCCGGGAATCACCGCCTTCGCCAGGTCCCAAGCAGCCCAGAGGTTGACCGCGACGCCGCGGAGGAAGAAGTCGCGGGACATTTCCGCGAACGGGAGGAAACCCTCGTTGTCGAACTCCCGCGGCGCCGCCGCGTTGTTCACCAGGATGTCGGGGGGAGCGCCGAAGACCTCTTCGGCCTGCCGCACGATGCTGCCTTTGTCGAAATCGAGGTCCTCGAAGTCCAGGTGCGCGGCGATGGCGGTGCCGCCGGCCTGCCGGACCAATTGAAGGGTCTCGTCGAGCGAGCCCGCCATTTCCCTGTTGCGGCGCCGCTCGTCCCGTCCCACGGCAACGACCTTGGCCCCCTCCGCCGCGAAGCGCACGGCGATAGCCTGCCCGATCCCGCGGCTCGCCCCCGTGACGATGGCAACGTGCCCCTCAAGACTGTTACCCATGCCCCCTCCGTTGTCAGCCTAGACTACGCCGCCTCTCTCGCCGCCGCACCCTCAAGGGCGCGCCGCCGGGGCATGCCGGTCACGATCAAGAGCCCCGCCGCGATGATAAGACCGGCGGCGACGAGGTAGGCGTTGCTCAGGCCCGCCACAAAGCCGTCGACGAGGCGAGGGTCGGGAAGGGCGCCCTCCTCCCGGAACACGCCGATGTCCGGGTCGACGCCCATGGTCGTGATCCCCAGGGTGATCACGACGGTCGCCACGGCGATGCCCATGTTCAGGCCGCTCGCCCGCGACAGGTTGACGAAGCTCGTCGCCACCCCCATCCGCGCCGCGCCGACCGAGCTCACGATCCCGCTGTTGTTGGCCGGGCCCAGCATGCCATTCCCCATCCCCTGCAGGACGAGCGGAATGATGATGAATCCAAGGGATGTCTCGGCGTCCAACCGCGTGAAGATCAGGTAGGCCGCCAACATGCAGCAGGCGCCCGCGGCCGCCGGCCACCGCGACCCCACCCGGTCGGCGATGCGCCCGCCGATGGGGCCGAAGAGCGCCAGCATCGTCATCTGCGGCGCCAGGATGAGTCCGGCGGCGCGCGGAGAGTACTCCAGCACGCCCTGCAGGTAGAAGGGCAGCATGACCGGCGTGATCGCCAGCGTGGCGAAGGTGAGGAGCATCCCCATGCTCCCCATCGTGAAGGCCCGGTTGCGAAAGAGCCGCAGGTCCAGCATCGGCGCGGGATGGCGGAGCTCGACGAACACGAGCGCGGCCACGGCGCACCCCGCCGCGGCGCCGGGGACGATGACCATAGCCGAACTCCAGCCCGTCCTCGGCCCGGAGGTCAACATCAACATCGCGCCGACAATGGTCCCGGCGGCGAGGACCATCCCCGCCCAGTCGAGTTGCCGCACGCTGGGAGCGTCTTCCGGGGTGTCGTCCGCGAGCCGCAAGTGGGCGAGGACCGTGCCGATAAGGGCTAGCACGCCGGTGAAGACGAAGACGCTGCGCCAGTCGAGGGCGTCGACGAGAAGCCCGCCGAAGACCGGCCCCGAAATCATCCCCACCGCCACCATTCCCGTCAGGAAGCCGAGGGTGCGCCCCCGCTGGTCCGGCGGCGCGGCGTTGACGAGGGTCGCCCACCCGACGCCGGTGACCACCCCGCCGCCGATGCCCTGGATGCCCCGCGCCACGATGAGCATCTCCAGGCTTCCAGAGACGGCGCAGAGAAATGCGCCGGCGGCGAACAGGGCGAACCCACCGACGAAGAGGCGCTTCTTCCCCAACGTGTCGCCGACCGCGCCCGCGGGGAGCAGGAACGCCCCGGTGACCAGGACGTGGACGAGGACGACCCACTGGATCGTCGGCAGGTCGGCGTCGAAGTAGCTGGCGATCGTGGGGACGGCGTTGTTGATCAGGCCGAAGTCGGCCGCCGTGACGTAAACGGCCGCCCCGACGACGAGAAAGATCGCCCACACACTGACGCCGCGCCGCGCGCCGGGGGCCTGGTTCAAGCGTCGCCTGCCTTCTCCACGTCCGGAACAGCCTACCCGATGCGCCACAACGGCGGCTACCGGCCCGAAAGCCCCGCGTTGCCCGCCTTCGTATTAACCTATGAACGCAACAACGCAGCGCACGCCGGAGGAATGTCATGTCCACCATCGGTGACGTCGAACGTGCACTCGCCAACCTCTACGAATACCGCTGGCTCATCGGCGGTCTCACCATCGTCTTTATCGCCGCCGTCTTCGCCTACGGCTATTGGCGCGGCTGGCACAAGTTCATCTTGCGCCACCGCGTGGCCTTCGGCATCGCCTCGGTCCCGGTCCTGGCCCTCACCCTCTGGCTTGGCTGGTCGCTCGGATCGCCCCTCTTCACCAACGTCACCGTCGAGGAAGAGTTCCCCTTCGCCGTCAACGCCGTGCTGCCCGAGGGCATGGAGCGGGCCGACGTCGAAGGCGTCATGGCCGGCATGGCCATGGTCGACGACACCGTCATGCGGGAGGCGCTCCCCGAAGCATCGGCCATGGATCTCAGTTCGATGCTCGCCTCCGGCGACGTGATGGGTGCAATGAAAGCCGCTACCGAGGAGGGCGAAGTCCAAAGGGTGAAGCTGGGAGAATTCAAAGACGCCGACAGCTTCCACCGCGGCAGCGGTCAAGCCATCATCTACACCGCGCCCGGCGGCGGCCACCTGCTCCGCCTGGAGAACTTCTCGGTCACCAATGGGCCTGCCCTCCACGTCATCTTGTCCTCCCACGCCGACCCCGAGAGGGCGGACGACGTCAAGCAGGACCCCTACCTCGACCTCGGCAGACTCAAGGGCAACCGAGGAAACCAGAACTACACCATCCCGGCGGCCATCGACGTGTCGTCCTTCAACAGCGTCGTCATCTACTGCAAGCCCTTCTCCGTCGTCTTCAGCACCGCCTCGCTCCAAGGAGTCTGACCCGCCCGCGCCGCGCCGGCGGGCAGCCTTCCGCACGGTGTCGTACAATAGCGCCCGCATTTCTCGGAGCAGGGGCCGCGACGCTATGGACTTGAAGAAGCTGCATCACATCGCCCTGGCGGTGCACGACATCGACGAAGCCCTCGGCGACTACGCCGACGTGCTGGGGTTGCCCCGCACCGAGGTCGTCTTTGTGGAGTCGCAGCAGGTGAAGGCCACCCTCATTCCCGTCGGCGACGCCGAGATCGAGCTCATCGAGCCGACCGACCCCGAGGGCGGCGTGGCCAAGTTCCTCGAGCGCCGCGGCGAGTCGCTGCACCACATCTGCTTCGAGGTCCACGACGTCGACGCCGAGCTCGCCGACCTGGACCGCAGGGGCGTCCGGCTCATCGACAAGACCTCGCGCCCGGGGCTCGCCGGCATGGTCGGCTTTCTGCACCCCAAGGCCACGAGGGGCGCGCTGACCGAGCTCTGCACGCCGGTCGAGGAGGGCGAATAGGCGTCGGCGGGGGCGGACGCCGGAGGTGAGACGATGGTGAGCGCGCCGAAGGATACGATTCGCGTGCTGGTGGCAAAGCCGGGCCTCGACGGCCACGACCGCGGCGCAAAGGTGATCGCCCGCGCCCTCCGCGACGCCGGCATGGAGGTCATCTACACCGGTATCCGGCAGACCCCGGAGATGATCGTCGAGGCGGCGGTCCAGGAAGACGTCGACGTCGTCGGCCTCAGCATCCTCTCGGGCGCGCACCTCGAACTCTTCCCCCTCATCGTCGATGGGCTGAAGGCGCAGGGCAAGGACGACGCCCTGATCGTCGCCGGCGGCATCATCCCCGAGGACGACTACGACCGCCTCCGCCAGATGGGCGTCACCGGCATCTTCGGTCCCGGCAGCCCCACCCACGAGATCGCCGATTTCATCAAGCAGGCGATCGCCGAGCGCGGCTCGCCTTAAACCTCTCTCCCCCTGGGAGAGGCACCCCTTAAGCCTCCCTCCCTCTGTGAGAGACTGAGAGAGGGCCGCCCGCCACGGGCGGCTACCGCGGAGGAGCCATGCCCCAGGCCAAGGCAGTCAACTTCACCATGCCCGTCTTCCCCTACGACCGCTGGAGCGGCATCGAGCCGCTGGCGCGGTCGGTGAAGGCCGCGGAGGAGCTCGGCTTCTGGGGCGTCCGGCTGCCCGAGCACATCATCATGCCGGTGCGCCCCGACGCCCCTTCGGTGAGCACCGTCTGGTACGACAACTTCGTGCTCGGCGCGCACCTCGCGACGCTGACGGAACGGATCAGGATCGTGTTCAGCGTCATGGTGACCCCCTACCGTCCGCCGGTGCAGACGGCGAAGCTGATCGCGACGCTCGACCAGGTCTCCAAGGGCCGCCTGATCGTGGGGACGGGCGTCGGTTGGATGCGCGGCGAGTTCCGCGTCCTCGGCCTGACCCACGCCGAGCGCGGCGCGGTGACTGACGACTATCTGGCGGCGATGCGCGAGCTCTGGACGAGCGACGCGCCGTCGTTCGAGGGCAAGTACACCCGCTTCGGCAGCATCGCCTTCGAGCCGAAGTGTTACCAGCAGCCTCACGTCCCGCTCTGGATCGGCGGCAGCGGCCCGGCCGCGGAGCGCCGCGTCGCCGAGTTCGGCGACGGCTGGATCCCCATGGTCGGCGAGCTGCCGGGCCTGACGGACGACGTCGCCCGCATCAAGGCGGCGGTAACCGCCCGCGGCCGCGACGCCGACGCCCTCGACTTCGCCTACGAGGTCTTCTTCGGCGAGCCGGACCCCCTCTCCCTCGTCGCCCGGGCGCACGTCACCGGCAAGCAAGCCGGGGAACACCCCGCCGCGCCGGCCCCCGACGGCACCCCCGAGGCTGTCCGCGAGCTCGTCCACCGCTACGCCGAAGCCGGCTTCACCAACCTCGGCGTCAACTTCACCTGGACCAACCCCGACGACCACCTCCGCAACCTCCACGCCTTCGCCAACCAGGTCCTCGCCCGCCTGTAGGGGCGCCTCTTGTGGGCGCCCGTCCCCGATGAGGAGCGTGGCCCCCGGAGACTGCCCCTGGGCAACCACGAGGGTTGCCCGTGCGGGAGGCGCCGGAAATGACCCGCCCCAACAGGTATTGACAACGGATTGACCGGTTAGGGGGCGTGTGCTACGCTCCGCGCTCCACCGGGTGGGTCCGGGGGCCGCTAGCTCAATTGGTAGAGCAACTGACTCTTAATCAGTAGGTTACAGGTTCGAGTCCTGTGCGGCTCACCATCGCGGCAGGCTCGGACGCTGGGCCGGCCCCGATGGGGAAGTGTCGGAATTGGCAGACGAGCATGATTTAGGATCATGTGCCGAAAGGCGTAGGAGTTCGAGTCTCCTCTTCCCCACTTCTTGACTTCGACACGGCGAGCACGTTACGCGCGAACATGATATAAGGTAAGCTGGGCCGGAGCGGGCTGCCGGATGTGGTCGCCCCAGATTAGGCAGGCCCAGGCGAGGAGGTCGGAAGTGGCCGACAACGAAGCCGCAGGCGCCGTCGAAGACGCCGCCCAACAAGCTGCGACCGGTTCCAACGGAGCGTCGTCCAACGGTCTGCTCCTCGACGTCCAGGACCTCAGGACCTATTTCTATACCCACGCCGGCGTGGTCAAGGCCGTCGATGGCGTGAACTGGAACCTGAAGGAAGGCGAGACGCTCGCCCTGGTAGGCGAAAGCGGCTCGGGCAAGAGCGTCAGCGCCCTCTCCGTGATGCGCCTGATTCCGGAGCCGCCGGGCAAGATCGTCAGCGGCAAGATCCTGTTTCAGGGCGACGACATGGTGCAGATGTCGCCGGACCGGATCCGGAATATCCGGGGCAACAAGATCTCGATGGTCTTCCAGGAGCCGATGACCTCGCTGAACCCGGTGCTGACCATCAGCCGGCAGCTCACCGAGACGCTGGAGCTGCACCTCGACCTGGACAAGAAGGCGGCCAAGGACCGGGCGATCGAGCTGCTCGACATCGTCGGCATTCCCGACGCGGGCCGCCGGGTCGACGACTACCCGCACCAGTTCAGCGGCGGGATGCGGCAGCGCGTGATGATCGCGATGGCGCTGTCGTGCGATCCGAAGCTGATCATCGCCGACGAGCCCACGACGGCGCTCGACGTGACGATTCAGGCGCAGGTGCTGGAGGTGATCAACGAGCTCGCGCAGCAGTTCAACACCTCGATCATGATCATCACCCACAACCTGGGCGTCGTGGCCCGCCACGCCGACCGGGTGAACGTGATGTACGCGGGCCACATCGTCGAGACCTCCACGGCGGAGAAGGTCTACGGCGACCCGCACCATCCGTACACGGAAGGCTTGCTGCAGTCGGTGCCGCGCCTTGATGAGACGGTCCGGCAGCGGCTGGTGCCGATCGAAGGGCAGCCGCCCGACCTTTCGAACCTCCCCGCGGGGTGCCCGTTCGCTCCGCGCTGCCGCTATGCGTTCGACCGTTGCCAGGAAGAGAACCCGCCTTTGTTCCCCGTGGCCGATGACCACTGGACCGCCTGCTGGTACGACATGGAGGAAGGAAAGCCGAGGGCCGTATGACGCAGGAAGCCGCTACCGAAGAAGTCACGCAAGACACCGCCGCAAACGGCGAGCGCTCGACCGACACCGGCGAGGTGCTGCTTGAGGTGCGCAACCTCAAGATGTACTTCCCGGTGACGCAGGGGATCGTCTTCCAGCGGAAGATCGCCGACATCAAGGCCGTCGACGACGTCAGCTTCCATATCAACCGGGGCGAGACGCTGGGCCTGGTGGGCGAGAGCGGCTGCGGCAAGACGACGACGGGCCGGGCCATTCTCCAGCTCTACGAACCCACCGACGGCTCGGTGGTCTACGAGGGGCGCGACCTCACCGCGCTGCGTCCGGCCGAGATGCGGCCGATGCGGCAGCGGATGCAGATCATCTTCCAGGACCCGTACGGGTCTCTGAACCCCCGCATGACGGCGGGCGGCATCATCGGCGAGCCGCTGGTGATCCACAACCTAGCGGAGACGAAGGAAGAGCGCGACGCGCGGGTCGAAGAGTTGCTCACGACGGTGGGGCTGAACCCGCATATGAAAGACCGCTACCCGCACGAGTTCTCGGGCGGGCAGCGGCAGCGCATCGGCGTCGCCCGGGCTCTCGCCGTCCAGCCCGACCTGATCGTCTGCGACGAGCCGGTTTCGGCGCTCGACGTGTCGATTCAGGCGCAGATCATCAACCTGCTGGAAGAGCTTCAGTCGCAGTTCGGCCTGACCTACCTGTTCATCGCCCACGACCTCGCCGTCGTCCGGCACATCAGCGACCGGGTCGCGGTGATGTACCTGGGCAAGGTCATGGAGCTGGCCGACCGGAACGAGTTGTACGAGAACCCGCTGCACCCGTACACGAAGGCGCTGCTCTCCGCGGTCCCCGTCCCCGACCCGGTGGTGGAGGCGAAGCGGGAGCGCATCGTGCTCGAAGGCGACGTGCCGAGCCCGCTGAATCCACCGAGCGGCTGCGTGTTCCACACGCGCTGCCCGATCGCCATCGACGTCTGCAAGGCGGAGATACCGGAGTGGCGGGAGATGGGCAAGGACCACTTCGTGGCCTGCCACCGCGTGTAGTCATTCGACGTTCGATTGTACGCAAGGGCGCCCCGGTCGGGGCGCTCTTCTTTTTGGGGAGGGGGGAGCCACCGCGCCCCGCCCCCGGCCCTCTCTCAGTCTCTCCCAGAGGGAGAGAGGCTTTAACGTGATGCTCCAGCGGGGAGAGGCGGGAGGGGAGGGCGATTCGTGAATCGCCCCTACAGAGGAGGGATGCGGACGTCGATGACCGGTGGCGGTTGTGAGGGGGCCCCCTCATCTCAATCTTCTCCCGGGGGGAGAAGAGGTAAGACCCCGGCCCCACCCCGGCCCTCTCTCATTGGGTTGACAGTTGGGTGGGTTGTGACATACTGAGACTCCGTTCCTGGTGGCTTCGATTCCTGCCCGTACGCTTGCCGTGGCGCAGTTAAGGAACACGTGCTCGAAGGCCTAAAGGAGAGTTGCGGCGTCTTTGGCGTCTACGCCCCCGGCGAAGACGTATCCCGCATCACCTTCTTCGGGATCTACGCTCTCCAGCACCGAGGTCAGGAGAGCGCGGGCATCGCGACCGGCGACGGCACCCGCCTTCATCTGCATACCAGCATGGGGCTGGTGAACCAGGCCTTCGACGAACACGACCTGGAACGGCTCACCGGCCACCTTGCCATCGGCCACACCCGTTACTCGACGACGGGATCGAGCCGGGCGCACAACGCGCAGCCGTTGCTGGTGAAGGGGCCTTGGGGACCGCTGGCCCTGGCGCACAACGGCAACGTGGTCAACGCCCTCGAGCTGCGGCGCGGCCTCGAAAAGGAAGGCGTCGTCTTCCACACGGCGACCGACTCCGAGGTCATCGCGTGGCTGATCGCGACGGCCCCCGGGAACGATTGGCAGGAGCGCGTGCGGTACGCGATGGGACGGCTTCGCGGGGCGTACAGCCTCACCATCGCCACGGAGGACGCGCTGATCGCGTGCCGCGACCCGCTGGGCGTCCGGCCCCTCTGTTTCGGGCGCTACAACGACGGCTGGGTCGTCGCGTCTGAGACGTGCGCACTCGACCACCTGGGGGCCAAGCTCGAACGTGAGATGCATCCCGGCGAGGCGCTGGTCATCGACGAGAACGGGCTCCACCTCTGGCAGGCGGCGCCGAGCAAGAAGCGCGCCTCGTGCGTGTTCGAGAACATCTACTTCTCCCGGCCGGACAGCATGGCCGGCGACGCGCTGATCTACCAGCAGCGCGAGGCGATGGGCGCGCAGCTTGCCAGGGAGCACCCCGTCGAGGCCGACCTGGTGACGGGCGTCCCCGACTCGGCCACCGCCGCCGGCCTCGGCTACGCCCGTGAGTCGGGCATTCCCTACAGCGACATCCTGGTCAAGAACCGGTACGTGGGACGGACGTTCATCCAGCCCGACCAAGGGCTGCGCGACCGCGGCGTCGCGCTCAAGTTCAACCCCCTGCCCGAGGTCGTGCGCGGCAAGCGTGTCGTGCTCGTCGATGACAGCATCGTGCGCGGCACGACGACGCCCCACGTGGTGAACCTCGTCCGGCGCTCCGGGGCCGCCGAGGTGCACGTCCGGGTCTGCGCTCCGCCGATCCGCTGGCCGTGCCACTTCGGCGTGGACATGGCGACCCGTGGCGAGCTGATCGCGGCGAAGACCTCGGTCGAGCAGATACGCCGGATCATCGGCGCCGACTCGCTGGGCTACCTCAGCGTCGAGGGGCTTTCCAAGGTCGTTGAGGGCGAGGGCGCGACGAACAACGGGTCGCGCTTCTGCAAGGCCTGCTTCACCGGCCGGTATCCGATTCCGGTGCAACTCGAGCTCGACAAGTTCGCGCTGGAAACGGTGTAGCGGGCAATGGCGAAGGGGTCCGGGAGCGGCGCGGGCGCGCTGACCTACGCCGACGCCGGTGTCGACATCGACGCCGGGGAGCGGGCCGCCGCACTCATCAAGCCACTCGCGGCCTCGACGCGCCGGCCCGAGGTGGTCGGCGGCGTCGGGTTCTTCGGCGGCCTCTTCCAGCTCGGGGGCTACGCCAACCCCGTCCTCGTCTCCAGCACCGACTCCGTGGGGACGAAGGTGCTGCTTGCCATTCAGATGGGGCGGTTCGACACCATTGGCGTCGACCTGGTCAACCACTGCGTGAACGACATCTTCGTGGGCGGCGCGGAGCCGCTCTTCTTTCTCGACTACATCGGCACCGGCACGCTCGACCCCGAGCAGGTCGAGCGCGTGGTCATGGGCGTCGCCTCGGCGTGCCGCGACAACAACTGCGCCCTCGTCGGCGGCGAGACGGCCGAGCTTCCCGGGATCTACAAGCGCGGCGACTTCGACTTGGTCGGCTTCATCGTCGGGGCCGTTGAGCGGGACGGAGTCATTGACGGCAGCGCCATTCAACCCGGCGACGCGATTCTGGGGCTGCCGTCCAGCGGTCTGCACACCAACGGCTACACGCTGGCGCGCCGCGCCCTGGGGACCGACGACGACCCAGCGCGGCTCGACGAGCGCCACGACGCGCTCGGCGGCACGCTGGGCGAGGCGCTCCTCGAACCGCACCGCTCCTACCTGAAGCCGTTGCAGCCCGCGTTGGAGTGGATTCGGGGCATGGCGCACATCACCGGCGGGGGCCTGCCTGGCAACGTGCCGCGCGTCCTGCCCGATGGAGTCGCCGCGCGGTTCGACCGGTCGGCGTGGGAGGTCCCCGATATCTTCCGCATGATTCAGCGGGCGGGCGGCGTCGCCGACGAGGAGATGTGGCGCGCCTTCAACATGGGGATCGGGATGACGGTCTTCACCGCGCCGGAGCACGCGAGCGCGGTGATGGAACACGCGCCGGAGGCGGTCCCCATCGGTGAAGTCGTCGGGCAGCGCGGCGGCGAGCGCGTATTGCTGGACTAGGGAGTTTTCAGAATCAGGAGCGTGGCGTGAAGGCAATCGTCGGGGTTTGGGACGACCGTGGACTCTCCGTTTTCCTTGACCGGCTGCGGACGATCGGCGGGTTCGACGTCGTTCCCGCCGGCCGGGCGGTCGGTGTCAAGGAGATCGAAGGCTCCGGGCTCGTCGTGATGAACCTGCGCCCGTACACCGGGGCGGTCGAGGACATCGACCTCAGCGGCACCGCGCTCTTGCGCGCCGCGGCGAAGCGCTTCGCCGCCGTCGGGGTGGTCGTCGACCCCGACGACTACCCGTGGGTCGCCACCGCGCTGACGGGTGGCGGGCTTTCGCTCGACCAACGGCGCATGCTGGCGCACAAGGCCTTCCAACACGTTTCGGCCTACGACGCATCGGTGGCGGCCTCTCTGCGCGGTCCGGAAGACCCCTCCGACCCCACCCTCGGCCCCGATCTCGTCATTGGCCTGCGGCGGCTGCAGAGCCTGCGCTATGGGGAGAACCCGCATCAGAAGTCGGCGTTCTACCAGGAGCTGCCGGCGCGGGGCGGCGTCATCGCGACGGCGAAGCAGCTGCACGGCAAGGAGCTTCCCACAACAACATCATCGACGCCGACGCGGCGTGGTCCGTTGCCCGCGACTTCGAGGAGCAGACCTTCGCCATCGTCAAGCACACCAACCCCTGCGGCCTGGCGTCGCGCGGCAATCAGGCGGAGGCCTACCGGCTCGCCTTCGCCGGCGACCCCGTCTCCGCATTCGGCGGGATCGTCGCCTGCAACCGCGAGCTGACCCTCGCCGCCGCCGAAGAGATGCGGAAGATCTTCTTCGAGATCGTCATCGCCCCTTCGTTCCAGAATGACGCGCTGGCGCTGCTGCGAAAGAAGCGCGACCTGCGGATCCTGGAGATCATGGGCGGCGCGGAGGGCCCGCCGCCGCTCGACTACCGGCGGGTGTCGGGGGGCATGCTGGTGCAGACCCCAGACGAGCTTCCCGCGAACCCGAAGTCGTGGCGGGTCGTCACCGGCCGCGCGCCCTCAACCGACGAGCTCGCCGAACTCGTCTTCGCGTGGCGGGCGGTGAAGCACGTCAAGTCGAACGCCATCGTGCTTACCAAGGAGCGGGCGCTGCGCGGCATGGGCGCGGGCCAGCCCAACCGGGTGACGAGCGTGCATCTCGCGCTGCGGGCCGCCGGCGACGAGGCCGAGGGATGCGTGGCGGCGTCCGACGCCTTCTTCCCCTTCGCCGACGGCGTCGAAGCCGCCGCCGAGGGCGGCGTTACCGCGATCGTCCAGCCGGGCGGCTCCATCCGCGACGAAGAGGTCATCGCCGCCGCCGACGCGGCGGGGCTGGCCATGGTCTTCACCGGCGCGCGTCACTTCAAGCACTAGGGTTCAGGCAGGGGCCTCGACGAGTGGCTCGATGGCGCTGACATCCGTCTTGGCGCGGGCCACGTCGAGATCGTACATCCGCTGGAGATTCAACCAGTAGTCGGGCGTCATGCCCAGCGCCTGCCCGATGCGAAGCGCCGCCCCCTGTCGGCCGTGATGGCTCTGCGGCAGTGGACGATGTCGTGAATGCGTATCTGGGGCACGCCGATCGTCTTCGCAAGGCGATATTGGGTGATGCCCAGCTCTTGCAGCATCTCCGCCAGATGTTCTCCCGGATGGATGGGTTCCGCGGCGGCCATGGGGTTCCTCCTCAGCCTTAGAACCGGTCCACCGCTGACAATACTAACGTATGCCGTTACTAGTCTGCGTAACCGACGGTGACGACTCCTGTGGACGTTGGCGCACGCCTCCCCACGCCCCGCCCTCACCCCAACCCTCTCCCAGCGGGAGAGGGGGGAGACCGCCCCGCGCCCCCGTTTTTCGGCCTGACGACGGGTGGAAAAGCTTCCGTAGGGAGAAGGGGAAGACCTCCCGGCGCCACACCGCCGACGCGCCTGCGGCGCGTGCCCTCTCTCAGTCTCCCCCAGAGGGGGCGGTGGGTGTTGGGGAGCGGGCGAGTCGCGACTCGCCCCTACAGGGGAGGGGACGGGCACCCACAAGAGGTGCCCCTACGGGAGGGGGATGGCTCCCGCTTGCGCTACAGGCCCTTGGCGGCGATGAATGAGGTGAGGTCGGCGAGGCGGTTGCTGTAGCCCCACTCGTTGTCGTACCAGCCGAGGACTTTCACCATGTCGCCCTCCATGACCATGGTGGAGAGCGAGTCGAAGATGCAGCTGTGGGGATTTTCCTTGAAGTCGGAGCTGACCAGCGGCTCGTCGCAGTACTGCACGATGCCCTTGAGGGCGCCGTCGGCCGCTTGGCGGAAGATGTCGTTGACTTCGTCGACGGTGGTCGAGCGGCCGGTCTTCACCACGAGGTCGATCAGGGAGACCGTCGAGGTGGGGACGCGGAAGGCCATGCCATGCAGCTTACCGTTGAGCTGGGGCAGGACGAGGCCCACGGCCTTGGCGGCGCCGGTCGAGGTGGGGATGATATTCATCGCGGCGGCGCGGGCGCGGCGGAGGTCGTCGTGGACGACGTCGAGGATCGATTGGTCGTTGGTGTAGGCGTGCACCGTCGACATGAGGCCGTGCTCAATGCCGAGGCTGTCGTCGAGCACCTTGGCCAGCGGGGCCACGCAGTTCGTGGTGCAGGAGGCGTTGGAGATCACCCGGTGCTTGGCGGGGTCGTAGGACGACTCGTTGACGCCGAGGACGAAGGTGCCGTCCTCGCCCTTGGCAGGAGCGGAGATGATGACCTTCTTGGCGCCGCCGTTGGTGTGGGCCGCGGCCTTCGACGCGTCGGTGAAGAAGCCGGTGGACTCGATGACGACGTCGACGCCTTCGCCGCCCCAGGGGATCTTGCCGGGGTCGCGCTCGCTGAAGACGCGGATGGGCGCTCGTTGACGAGGAGGTGGCCGTCCTGGACGTCGACCTTGCCGGGGAAGGGGCCGTAGTTGGTGTCGTACTTGAGGAGGTGGGCGTTGGTCGCGCCGTCGGTCAGGTCGTTGAGGGCGACGACCTCGAGCTTGTCTTGATGGTTGGCGTGCATGGCGCGGAAGACGTTCCTGCCGATGCGCCCGAACCCGTTGATCCCCACTTTGGTGGTCATGTTTCCTCCAAGTCTTTCGCGGCTGTGACGGCGGCCCATTCCGGGTTGCCTAACCGGGCTCTAACTCTATCATAGTAGGGGCGTTTTTCCGGCCCGCGCCCGCCGTTTTCTCACCCCGGAAAGGACCGCTTATGGCTACCAACCTCGCCGACGAGGCCGCCGCGCTCGCGCCGCAGATCGTGGCCCTCCGCCGCGATTTCCACGCGCACCCCGAGCTCGCCTTCAAGGAGACGCGCACCGCTGGGATCATCGCGGAGCGGCTCGAAGCGTTGGGGCTCGAGGTGCGCACCGGCGTCGGGCAGACCGGCGTCGTCGGGCTGCTGCGCGGCGCGCGGCCGGGCAAGACCGTCGCCCTCCGCGCCGACATCGACGCCTTGCCCATTGAGGAGGCGAACGAGGTCGACTACCGCTCGGTCAACGCCGGCGCGATGCATGCCTGAGGCCACGACGGCCACACCGCGGCGGTCCTGGCCGCGGCCGAGATGCTCGCCCGACGGCGCGGCGACCTGGCGGGGAACGTCACGTTCATCTTCCAGCCCGCCGAGGAGATGGCCGCCGGCGCGCCGGCGATGATCGAGGACGGCGTCCTCGACGACCCGCCGGTGGACGCCATCTTCGCCTTCCATCTGTGGAACTTCCTGCCCGCGGGGGCCGTCGGGCTGCGCGCGGGGCCGATCTGGGCCTCCGTCGACCGGCTGCGGATCAAGATCGTGGGGCGGGGCGGCCATGCCGCGACGCCCCACCAGACCATCGACCCCATCCCGGCAGCCTCCCAGGTGGTGCTCGCGCTGCAAACCCTGGTGAGCCGCGAGTCGCGCCTGGGCAGCCCCGTCGTGCTGAGCATCACGTCGCTGCAGGCGGGGACGACGTGGAACGTCATTCCCGGCGAGGCGGTGTTGCAGGGCACGCTGCGGACCTTCGACCACGCGCAGCGCGACGCGCTCGTCGAGCGGGCCGAAGACGTGGTGCGGGGCGTCTGCCTCGCGGCGCGGGCCGACTACGAGTTCACGTCGGAGTACCTGGCGCCGCCCGTGGTGAATGACGAGGCGATGACCGAGCTGGTGCGCGGCGTCGCGGCACGCGAGCTGGGTCCCGAGAGCATCGCCACCGTCGAGCAGGCCGCGCTCGGCGACGACATGGCCTTCTTCCTCGACCGCGTCCCCGGCTGCTACGTCATGATGGGGTCGCGCAACGAGGCTCGCGGCCTCATCCAAGGCCACCACAACGCCGCCTTCGACTTCGACGAGTCGGTCCTGCCCGCCGCGGCCCACCTCCTCGCCGCCACGGCGCTGGACTATCTCGGCGCGGGGTAGGCGCGGTTAGTCGAGACTAAGCTCCTTCCCCAGTTCGCGCAGATCCTGGACACGGCCGGCTTCGATGTCGGCGATGGACTCGCGAAGCTGCTCCATTGCTTCTGGGTCGGCCAAAATCTCGAGCGTCTCCATGATCGCCTCCCAGTCTTCCCAGTTGAGGATGGCGAGTACCGGGATGTTCTGCCGCGTCACTTCGATGATCGCGGGGTCTTGCTCTAGCTTCTCCGGTAGCTTGGTCAGCGAGTTCCTGGCATTCGTTATGCTGACGCGCTCCGTCTTCCGGTTTAGCTGATCTGTTGTCATGTCGTTTTCCTTTTGTGTGCCCATTCGAGGGCGGTGACCAATCATGTCATCCGAGACTAGTGAGGAGGCAGCGAGGCGATTTAAGGTGATAGCAGGCCGAGCCTGGCGAGCCGTTCCGCGATCCTGTACACATCTCCCTTGTCGCCGTCCTTTCGCCTACCGATCAATGCCACGACGACAATACGCTCCGCGTCGTCGACGGTGTAGAGGATGCGATGACGCTGCCCTGCACGAATGCTCCGGTGCCCTCGGAGACCGCCCGTAAGTGGCTTCCCCTGTTTGAGCGGCTCATCTTCCAGTTCCAGCGCCCGCCGGTAGACCTTGCGTTGCTCGCGGCGGTCTCTGACAGCGCGAAGGCCCTCTCCAGCCCGTGAAGTGATGACAGTACGGTACTTCAAGACCTAGCGCTTCCCTATCTGGCTAGACTGTACATGAGAAGTACATAGCAGAGCAATAGCCCTGTACATATTCGATGCTTCATGGATTGGCGCCGTCTGACAGTGCCAAGGATCGGTCTGGTATCGTAACCGTACGCCTTCACGCCCGCCGCAGTAAGAGAAGCCGCTCTGCCCAACCCGTTCAAGTCCAGCCCGCGCACGTCCCGGCGTCGCCGAGGCGGGCGCCCCAAGCTCTACCGCGGCTGGATCATCGTCGCCGTCGGCTTCGTGGTGGCGTTCAGCTCGGGGCCGGGACAGTCGTTCGGGGTCTCCTCGTTCATCGACCCGATCATCGAAGACACCGGCATCTCGCGCACGACGATCTCGGTCCTGTACGGCATCAGCACGGGCGTGAGCGCGTTGATGGCGGCGATGGTGAGCCGGCTGTCCGACCGGTTCGGTCCGCGCCGGATCCTGGCGCTTGTCGCGGCCGCGCTGGGGTCGGCGTGCTTCGGGATGGCGCTGTCTTCGGGGATCGTGGGCTTCTTCTTCGCGCTCGCCGCGCTGCGGGCGTTGGGGCAGGGCTCGATGTTCGTGAACCCGACGCTGCTCGTGGCGCAGTGGTTCGTGGTGATGCGGGGCCGGGCCTTCGCGCTGATGTCGCTCGGCTTCTCCGCCTCGAACGCGGTGTTCCCGCCGGTGTCGCGCGCGCTCATCGAGAGCATCGGCTGGCGGGACACCTACTTCGTGCTCGGCATCGCCGTGTGGATCCTGGTGATTCCCGCCACCCTGCTCTTTGTCCGCAACACGCCCGAGGAGGTCGGGCTGCACCCCGACGGCGCGAGCGCCCCGCCCGCCGGAGAAACGCCGCCGGAGGAACGGAGTGAGGGTCCCGACCGGCGGCCGGTCTTCACCTCGCCCACCTTCTGGCGGCTCGCCCTGCCACTCGCCGTCCCCGCCTTCGTGATCACCGGCCTGATCTTCCACCAGACCGCCATTTTCAAGGAGCGCGGGCTGAGCGAGGACGTCGCGGCCGCGGTCTTCGTGGCCTTCGCCATCGCCTCGGCGATGGGCGCATCCACCGGCGGCCTGCTCATCGAACGCATCGGTCCCCAGCGGATCTTCGCGCTGGGCATGACCGTGATGGCGGCTGCGGTGACGATGGGCCTGTTCATGGCTTCGCCGGCGGCCGCGGCCGGCTATGCGGCGCTGCTCGGGGCGTCGGCCGGCATTTCGCAGGTCGTGATGGGCGTGATGTGGGCCCACTTCTACGGACGCCACCGGCTGGGCCGGATTCAGGGGTCGGCGGTGATGATCATGATCTCCGCGGCGGCGCTCGGCCCGCTGCCGCTCGCCGCGCTTGCAGGGGCTGTTCGACAGCTTCCGGATCGCGATCATTGCGATGGCCATCCTGCCGGCGCTGGCGATCACGGCGATCCTGCTGGCCCGTCCCGACACGGCCGCGCTGGCGGAGGGGCGTTGAGCTGCTTGCCCCATTGGGTACCGTAGACCTACAAGGCGCAAGGTGACAAGGCAGCCTTGCATTTAAGGGACAGTCGGCCATCCGGACGGGTGTTGACGGCCGTTAGGGCTCCATCGACGTGGGCGCACCCCTCCCCGCGCCCCGCCCTCACCCCAACCCTCTCCCAGCGGGAGAGGGGGCGGACCTCCCGGCCCCGCACCTCCGACGCGCCTGGCGGCGCGTGCCCTCTCTCAGTCTCCCCCAGAGGGGGAGAGGGTTAAGGAGGCAGCCCGGCTCCCCCAGAGGGGGAGCGCCGGCCCCCGGTGACCGCCCCAGGGCGACCACAAAGGTCGCCCCTACAGGAAGAGGCGCTTCCGCCGGCGCGAGGGGTGACGCGGGGCGCGAAAGCGGGTACCGTGGCGCGGACGCTCCTAGGGAGGGAACGCCATGCTCGATGCCCAGGAAGTTGCCGACCGTGTCGAGATCAGCGGGCTGCTCACCCGCTACTGCACCGCCATCGACTCGAAGCAGTTCGACCTGCTCGACGACGTCTTCACCGAGGACGCGCTGATCGATTACAGCTCCTCGATGCCCGACGTGCGGGGGACGCGGGCCGAGATGAAGCAGTGGCTCTCCGAGGTGCTCGCCTTCTTTCCCATGACGCAACACCTGGTCAGTAACACGGAGTTCGAGATCGACGGCGACAGCGCCACGACGCGCACCATGTTCTTCAACCCCATGGGCTGGCAGGATGAGGAGGGCGAGATGCAAGTCTTCTTCGTCGGCGGGTACTACAACGACAAGCTCGCCCGTACCGATGCCGGCTGGCGGATCACCGAGCGCATTGAGCAGGCGTCGTGGACGACGGGCACGAGGCCCGGCGGGCTGCCGTCCTAACCGACATGGCCGACAACGTCCCGGTCCACGGCCACGTCGACGCGCGCTTTCTCGCCGTCGCCGACGCCTTCGCCGCCAACTTCCATGAGCAGGAAGAGGGCACTCCCGCCGAGTGCGGGGCGGCCCTCGCCGTCTACCTCGAAGGCGAGCCCGTCGTCGACCTGTGGGGCGGCTACGCCGACAAGCAACGGACGCGGCCGTGGGGGCGCGACACCATCGTCTGCGTGATGTCCACGACGAAGGGCGCGGCGTCGCTTTGTGCCCACCGCCTCGCCGACGCGGGCACGCTCGACTTCGACGCGCCGGTGGCCCGTTACTGGCCCGAGTTCGCCGCCGGCGGCAAGGAGGCCATCCCCGTCCACATGGTGATGAGCCACCGGTCCGGCTTGGCGGCGGTGCGCGAGCCGCTCCCCGCCGAGGCGCTCTTCGACTGGGAGGCGATGACGTCGGCCCTCGCCCGGGCCGAGCCGTGGTGGGAGCCGGGGACGATGTTCGGCTACCACGCCTTCACCTTCGGCTGGCTCGTCGGCGAGCTTGTCCGCCGCATCGACGGGCGCGGCCTGGGGACGTACTTCCGGGAGGAGGTCGCCGAGCCGTTGGGCCTCGACTGGCTGATCGCGTTCGGCTCCGAGCATGACGGGCGCGTCGCCCAGGTCCTGTCGCCGCCCTACGACCCCGACGCCGTTCGACCCGACCCTGAATCGTTGGGAGGCAAGGCGATCGGGAATCCGCCCGGCACCTTCCGCAGTCTGAACACACGAGAATGGCGCGCCGCCGAGATTCCCGCCGCCAACGGCCACACCACCGCCCGCGCCGCGGCCCGCATGTACGCTGCCCTGGCCCAGGGCGGCGAGCTCGACGGTGTCCGCCTGCTGAGCCAGGAGGCCATCGAGCGCGCCGCCGTCGAGCGCTCCGACGGCGTCGAGGCGACGCTGGGCGGGGAGATGCGGTTCGGCCTCGGCTTTCAGCTCAACCGTCCGCCCAACCTCGGTCCCAATCTCCGCGCGTTCGGGCACGCGGGGTACGGCGGCTCCCTCGGTTTCGCCGACCCCGACGCCCGGATCGGCTTCGGCTACACGCCGAACCAGTACCTCGCGGGCTTGGGCGACGACCCCCGCCGCGCCCGGATTCTCCAGGCGCTTTACGACGCGCTCTAGGCAACAAAAGGAAGCCCCGCCGTGGTAGGCTTTTGGGCGCCGCGGCCCAGGGGCGGCGGGCAAGACGAGAGAAAGGCGGCACCGGCATGGCGTACAAGATCATTTCGGCAGACTCCCACGTGAACCCTCTCCCCTCGATGTGGCAGGAGTACACCGACCCCGAGTTCCGCGAGAAGGCTCCCCGCACGGAGATCCGGGGCGAATACGAGGTGATGATCTTCGAGGGAGAGGAGACCAAGCACTCGCTGATCTCCACCGTCGCGGGCCGCAAATACGAGGACTACGAGTCCGACTCGAAGAGCTTCGAGGACGGGCGGCGCGGCGGCTTCGACGCGGCGGCGCGCATCGTCGACCAGGACGTCGACAACGTCGACGCCGAGGTCCTCTTCGGCGGGGTGCTCACCTTCAAGACGGCCGACCGTCCGCTGCGGTTCGCCCTGATGCGGGCCTACAACGACTGGCTGGCCGACTTCTGCGCCGTGGCCCCCGACCGCCTCATCGGCATCGCCGAGATTCCCACGTGGGACGCCGAGCTTGCCGCGGCGGAGGCGAAACGGGCCCGCGACAAGGGGTTGAAGGGCGTTCTCATCCCCGCGATCCCGAACATCGAGGGGCCGTGGTCGGCGCCCGCCGACAAGAACTACACCCACCCGTGGTGGGACTCCCTGTGGAATGCCCTGGTCGACCTCGACATGCCGGCGCACATGCACCTCGGCGCGCACCCGCTGACGCCGGGGCTCAACCAGAACCTCTTCGCCTCTATCGTCTGCAACAAGGCGATGATGGCCGAGCCGATCACGTCGCTCATCTACTCCGGCGCGCTACGGCGCCATCCCAAGCTGAAGATCGTCTCTGTCGAGAGCGGCGTCGGCTGGATGGCGTTCATGGTGCCGTGGATGGACAACGTCTACGAGCGGCACCGCCACTGGCAGAACCTCGACCTCGGCGAGATGCCCAGCACCTACTTCCGCCGCCAGGTCTACGGAACCTTCATCGAAGACCCCGTCGGCGTTCGGGAGCGCCATACCATCGGGATCGGCAACATCATGTGGTCCAACGACTATCCACACAGCGACAGCACGTGGCCGCATTCGATGGAGGCCATCCAGAAGGACTTCGAGGGCGTGCCCGACGACGAGGTCGAGATGCTCGTCTCGTCGAACGCACGGGGGCTGTACGCGCTGTAGGGGGAGCGGCGCGGCCAACGGCGCGGCCCTCCCCGCGACGGCCGTCTGTGACACGCCCCCTTGACGACCCGCGGCGTCCCTGTTAATCTAACGGATAACGAACGTCTGTGCTACGCTCTGGCCCGTGGCCGCGGCGAATGCCGGCCGGCCCGCCCTTAGAGGGGGCGGACGCACTGCCTCTAACAGTGTAGCGGGCGAAGCGGAAGGAACGCCGGTCGTGGCCCGTGAGGGCCAATGCGCCGGCGTTCCCGGACACGCTGGGCGGATTGCGGGGAAGACAGGGCCCATGCCCCTTGCGGAGACGGAACGGGCCCGGTTGCGCAAAGTTCTCCAAGTGGGGGAAGCAGCGCCCTCTCTCAAATCTCCCCCAGAGGGGAAGAGGTTTAGGGTGGCGCCCCTGCGGGCTAGCGGCCCGCCTCGGCGAGGACGTGGCGGGAGATGACGAGGCGCTGGATCTGCGACGTGCCCTCGTAGATCTCGGTGACCTTCGCGTCGCGGTAGTAGCGCTCGACGGGGCTTTCCTTGAAGTAGCCGATCCCGCCGTGGAGCTGGAGCGCCATGTCGGCGACCTTGGTGGCGGTCTCGCTGGCGAAGAGCTTCGCCATCGAGGCTTGCTTGGAGAAGGGCAGGCCGTCGTCGTGGAGTGAGGCGGCCTGGTAGGTCAGCAGGCGGGCCGCTTCGATCTGGGTCGCCATGTCGGCGAGCATCCACTGCACGCCCTGGAAGCCGGCGATGGTCTGGCCGAACTGCTCCCGCTGGTTCACGTGCTTCATGGCGAGGTCGAAGGCGCCCTGCGCGATGCCCACCGCCTGCGCCCCGATGATGGGGCGGCTGGCGTCGAGGATCTGCATGGCGACCTTGAAGCCGTCGCCCGCTGGAGCGACGAGGTTCTCGCCGGGCACGAAGACGTCGTCGAAGTAGACGTCCGAGGTCGTCGAGGCGCGCATCCCCAGCTTGCCGTGCTGCTTGCGGACTTCGAGGCCCGGCGTCCCCGCCTCCACGATCGCGCTGACCACGCCCTTGGCCCGCGATCCGGGCTGGGCCGTGGCGAAGACGAGGAGCGTATCGGCGACGTCGCCGTTGGTGATGTAGGTCTTCGCCCCGTTGAGGACGAAGCCGCCGTCCTTGGCCGCGGCGTGGGTGCTGCCGCCGGCGGCGTCACTGCCCGCGTTCGGCTCGGTGAGACAGAAGGCGCCGATGGCCTCGCCCCGCGCCAGGGGCGGGACGTACTTCTCCTTCTGGGCGTCGGTCCCGAACCGCTCGATGCCGATGGTGGCGAGTGAGAGGCTGGCGAGTAAGGTCAGGCTCATGCTGGGATCGAAGCGGGCCAGCTCCTCGACGGCGATCGCGGTCTGCAGCAGGTCGCCGCCCCCGCCGTCGCGCTCGGGGGCGATGCCGAGGCCGGCGAGCCCGAGGTCGCCGACCTTGCGGTAGAGCGCGGCGTCGAACGACTCCGCCGCGTCGCGGTCCAGTGCCCCGGGCTCGAGCTCGCGGACCGAGAAGTCGCGGATGGCGCGGCGGAGAAGCTGGTCGGACTCGGAGTAGGTGAACTGCATGTGGCTCCTGCCGGGGCTATCCCGCCCGCTTGGCCTCTTCGATCTGGCGGAGGACCGAGGCGTCGTCGCCGTCGAGGTCGATGGGGACGGAGAGGGGCTGGGGCCAGGTCGGTGCGACGGTGTAGTAGGCCTCGAGGACGTTGCCCTCGGGGTCCTTGAAGTAGATGCTCGCCGTGTTCCCGTGGGTGACCGTCTGGGTGATCTCGACGCCGTCGTTCTCGAACGTCCGCTTGAAGCCCCGCAGCTCGTCGAGGCTCTGGACGTGGAAGGCGACCTGCTGGAGATGGGACGGCCCCGGCCCGCCGGCGTCTCCCCGGCGCTCGATCAGCAGCACTTCGTGGTGCTCCTCGTCGGGCCGCGAGGAGAGGAAGACCATGCGCCGCTCGGCGCTCTCATCCGTCACTTCGAGCCCGAGCACGCGGGTGTAGAAGTCGCGCATGCGGGGCAGGTCGCGGACGTAGAGACCGACATGGCCCAGGGACGACAGCTTCGGCATGGCGGCCTCCTTCTCCTACGGCTCGGCTAGAAGACGATCGCCTCCCGGTAGACGCCCCACTCTTCGCGCAGGGCGTCGCAGATTTCGCCGAGGGTGACGTAGTTCTCGACGGCCTCGACGAGCACCGGCATGGCGTTGTCCGAGCCCCGGGCCATGGCGCGCACCTTCTGAAGTGCGGCCTCGGCGGCGGCGGGGTCGCGCTGCGCCCGTACCTGGTTGAGACGGGCGAGCTGGCGTTCCGCCGCCTCCTGGTCGATGCGCAGGATGTCGCGGTTGTCCTTGTCCTCGGTGACGTAACGGTTCACGCCGACGATGACGGTGTCGCCGGCCTCGATGCTCTTCTGGTGCTGATAGGCCGATTCCTGGATCTCGCGCTGGATGTAGCCGCGGTCGATGGCGGCGAGCGCCCCGCCCATGTCCTCGATGGCCTGCAGGTACTCGTTGGCCTTCTCCTCGACGGTGTCGGTCAGGTGCTCGACGTAATACGAGCCCGCCAGCGGGTCGACGGTGTCGGCGACGCCGCACTCCTCGGCGAGGATCTGCTGCGTGCGCAGCGCGATGGTGACCGCCTTGTCCGTGGGCAGGGCCAGGGCCTCGTCCATGGAGTTGGTGTGCAGCGACTGCGTGCCGCCGAGCACGGCGGCGAGCGCCTGCACCGTGGTGCGCACCACGTTGTTCTCGACCTGCTGCGCGGTCAGGCTCACCCCGGCGGTCTGGGTGTGGAAGCGCAGCGGCCAGGAGCGCGGGTTCTTCGCCCCGTAGCGTTCCTTCATCAACCGCGCCCAGAGGCGGCGGGCGGCGCGGTACTTGGCGACTTCCTCGAAGAAGTTCTTCTGGGCCACGAAGAAGAAGGAGAGCCGCGGCGCGAAGGCGTCGATGTCGAGGCCCGATTCCAGGGCCGCGTCGACGTAGGCGATGCCGTTGGCGATGGTGAAGGCGAGCTCCTGGGCCGCGGTCGCGCCGGCCTCGCTCATGTGGTAGCCGCTGATGCTGATCGTGTTCCACTGCGGCACACTCTCCGAGCAGTACTTGAAGACGTCGGTGATCAGCCGCAGCGAGGGCTTCGGCGGGAAGATGTAGGTGCCCCGCGCGATGTACTCCTTCAAAATGTCGTTCTGGACCGTGCCGCCGAGCTTCTCGGCGGGCACACCCTGCTTCTTCGCTACGGCGATGTAGAGCGCGAGCAAGATCGGCGCCGTCGCGTTGATCGTCATCGACGTGGTGACCTTGTCGAGCGGGATCTCGTCGAACAGGGTCTCCATGTCGGCCAGGCTGCAGATGGGGACGCCGACCTTGCCCACCTCGCCGCGCGCCATCTCGGCGTCGGAGTCGTAGCCGGTCTGCGTGGGCAGGTCGAAGGCGACGCTCAGGCCCGTCTGTCCCTGGTCGAGCAGGTAGCGGTAGCGCCGGTTCGACTCCTCGGCGGAGGCGAAGCCGGCATACTGGCGCATGGTCCAGAGGCGGCCGCGGTACATCGTCGGCTGGACGCCCCGGGTGTAGGGGTACTGGCCGGGGTAGCCGACGTCCTCGTCGTAGCCGCCGTTCGCCTCGCCGTCGGGGCCGTAGACGGGCTCGATGGGATAGCCCGACGTGCTCGCGAACTCCTTACGCTCCCCGAAGCGCTTCACCGCCGGGTCGTAGGTCTTTTCGCGCCACTCGGACTCGGCCTTCCGTCTCGTGGTCATGGGGGGCACCTCCAACGCCGCGCGGGCCGCCCTACCGGCGTCGCGGAGCTTTCGGCGCTTCTGTTGCGGCGCCGCCCTTCAGTCTACCCAATCGCCTCCGGCGGTTCAAACGGGCGGGGGGTGGGTAAGCCGCCCTTGCGGAACACGGGGCGCGCTCATAGGCTGGACGCCATGCCTCCGCCTGAAAGAGACACGAACGACGACGCGCTCCAACGCGAGCTCTTCGCCAAGCCCCAACGCGCCGAGCACTACGTCGCCATGTCGCTCGCCTTCATGCGGACCGCCGTGCTGCGCGCCGGACTCGAGCTGCGTATCTTCGACCACATGGCCAAAGGCCCAGCCGACGCCGATACCATTGCTGCCGCCGCGGGCACCGACCCTCGGGCCACGCGGCTCCTCCTCGAAGGCCTCGTCGCTCTGCAGACGCTGGTTGTCGAGGACGGAAAACACCGGCTGACGCCGTCGGCGCAGGCCCACCTCGTGAGCGGCAGGCCGGGCTACGTCGGCGGGGTACGGCGCATCTTCGCCGGCGACCGTCTATGGGACCGCCTGGGCCGGCTGGCGGACGGCGTCCGAACCGGCGGCCCGATCGACGGCGAACTCGAAGACAACCCGGATACGGACGAGTGGGTCCTCCAGGCCGGGGCGAGTCTGCTCTTCGCCGGCCCCGCGGCCAAATCGCTTCTCCGCGTCATCGGCGATTGGGCCCGCGAGCGGGAGCGGCTCCACGTTCTCGATGTGGGGTGCGGCGGCGGTTCCTACGGCTTCTACATGGCACGGGCCCATCCCGGCGCCAAGGTGTGGGCCAACGACGGCGCGGCGGTGCTCGAGGAGGCGAGGAAGGAGGCGGACCGCCTCGACGTCGCGGACCGCATCGTCTACCTGCCCGGCGACGCCTTCGAGATCGACCTCGGCGGGCCCTACGACCTCTCCATCGTCAGCATGGTGCTCGACCTGTTCTCCGTCGAGCAGGGGACTGAGCTGCTGCGGCGGGTGCGTGCCGGGCTCGCAGACGACGGGCGCGTCGCCATCCACGCCTTCCTCCTCGACGACCCGCTGATGGAAGGCCGCGGCTGGTTCGCGACGGCGTACTCACTCGGCCTCTTGATGGGGACCGCCGGCGGCGAGTGCCGCCGCCGGGAGCAGTACGAGCGCATGCTCGACGACGCCGGCTTCGGCAAGCCCGAGGTCTCCGAGGGCATGCCCAACGCCTACTGGCTCATCGCCGACCGCGCGTAGGCGACGGCTGACACGCTTGCGTTGACACGATGGGGCCAAGCTCGTATAGTCAAACCATACCCCCCCTATCGCTTCGCCGGTAGGGTCGAGACCGCCTCCGGGCGGTCTCTGTCTTTGTTAGAGGCCAGCGCCGTTGATCTCCAACGTCTACGTCGACGGGTTCAATCTGTACAACCGTGCGGTTAAGGGGACGGGGTTCAAGTGGCTAGACCTGCGGAAGCTGGCTGAGGTCCTATTCCCCAACGACACGATCAATCGGATCTGTTACTTCACGGCGCTCTTGACTCCACGACCGAGCGATCCATACAAGCCACGGCGGCAACTCATCTATCTGAGGGCCTTGCAGACGCTTCCAGGGTTCGAGGCGCATTTCGGCCGCTTCCAGCCGCAGACGAAGATACGTCCGCTCGCTCGGCCGGTGCGGGGGCTCCCGGCGTACGTCGACGTTCTCGACTCACAGGAAAAGGGGTCGGACGTGAACCTCGCGACGCGCCTGCTCGTTGACGGCTTCACCGGGGCCTACGAACAGGCCATCGTGGTGACGAATGATGCCGACCTAGCGGCTCCGATACGGTACGTTCGGGATGGACTGCGCCTTCCCATCGTCATAGTCAACCCCGATAGGAAGGCGAATACGCCCAGGGATCTGCAGAGCGCGGTGACGCGCGTCAAGCGGCTGTGGAAGAGCCATCTGCGGCGCAGCCAGTTCCCGCCGTCGATCAAAGACCGGCAGGGCACGATAAGCCGGCCGGCCGGGTGGTAAGGCTACGCCCGCGCCTAGTCCACGCGGGCGGCGCCGTTGGATTCGAGCTGGTAGTTCATCGTGTAGAGGCGGTGGTAGACGCCGCCCTGCGCCATCAGCGCCTCGTGCGGGCCCGACTCGACGATGCGCCCCCGTTCCAGCACGACGATCTGGTCGGCGTTGCGGATGGTGGAGAGGCGGTGCGCGATGACGACCGACGTGCGCCCCTTGAGCAGCTGGGCGAGGGCGTTCTGGATCAGCACCTCGGTCTGCGTGTCGATGTTCGCCGTGGCTTCGTCGAGGATCAAGATTGCCGGGTCGCGGACGATGGCGCGGGCGTAGCTGACGAGCTGTCGCTGCCCCACGCTCAGGTTGCCGCCGCGCTCCTGCAGCACGGTGTCGTAGCCGTGCTCCAAGGCCATGATGAAGTCGTGGGCCCCGACGAGCCGCGCCGCCTCCTCGATCTCCTCGTCCGTTGCCTCCGGCCGTCCGTAGCGGATGTTGTCGCGCACGGACATCGAGAACAGGAACGGGTCCTGGAGCACCATGCTCATACGCGCCCGCAGCGACGACGCCGTCACCGACCGCACGTCGTGGCCGTCGACCAGGATCGTGCCGCCGGAGATGTCGTAGAGCCGCGCGATCAGCGACGTGATCGTCGTCTTGCCCGCGCCGGTCTGCCCCACGAGGGCGACGGTCTCGCCGGGCCGCACGTGCAAGTTGATGTCGTGCAGCACCTGGACGTCGGGGGTGTAGTGGTGGCTGACGCGCACGAAGGTGATCTCACCCTTGACGTCGGTGAGGTCGACCGCGTCCGGCGCGTCCACGATGTCGGCCGTGGTGTCGAGGACTTCGAAGATGCGAACTCCCGACGCCATGGCCCGCTGCATCTCGGTGTACTGCATCGTTAGGTTGCGGATGGGGTCGAAGAAGCGCTGGATGTAGAGGGCGAAGGCCACCAGCACCGCGACTTCCAGCGTGCCGCCGAGCACTAGGTTGCCCCCGAAGATCACGACGATGGTGAGTGCCGTCGCCATCAACGTCTCGACCTTGGGCAGGATGAGCGCGGAGAGCCGGGCTGCTTCCAAATTCCGCTGGAGGTGGCCGTCGTTCAGGTCGTCGAAGTTGGAGAAGTTACGGTCCTGCCGGTTCAGGCTCTGCACCACGCGGACGCCGGAGATGCTCTCCTGCAGATCGGCGTTTACCAGGGCGATGGCCTGCCGCACCCGTATGAAGGCCATGCGGGCGTGGCTCTGCCAGAAGTAAAGCCCGATGAAGAGCACGGGCACCACGGAGAGCGTCCCCGCCGCCAGCCGGGGCTCCATGAGGAACATGGCGACCAGGATTCCGCCCAGCGCCAGGATGTCGGCGATCCCGAGGATGGCGGTGGAGAGGAACTCCTGAAGGTTGAGAATGTCGTTCTGGACGCGGGACATGACGCGACCGATCTCGTTTCGGTCGTGGAAGGTCATCGAGAGGCGGTGGAGGTGGCGGAACATATCGTCGCGCAGGGTGTAGAGGATGCCCTGGGTCACCCGCGCCATGGCGCGGAGGTGGATGTACTGCGCCGCCCAACCGCCGAGCGCGACTGAGATGAAGATGATCACGGTGCGGTTCAGCGCGCCGCCCTCGCCGTCCTGGATCTGCTCGATGCCGATGGCCACGAGCCAGGGCGCCGCGACGAGCGCCGCGGTGTAGAGCAACATCGTCACCGCGGCGATGATCGCCATCGTTTTGTACGGCCGGACGTAGCGGAACAGCCGCGCAATGACCCGGTTGTCGAACGGTTTGGTGAGGACCTCCTCGTCGTCGGCGAGCCGGCTCGATCCGACTGCCTGCCGCATCGCGGAAACACCTCCGCCCATCCCGCCTCGCATTACGATTCCGCCTCCCCGGAGGCGGCTGGCCGTGCCGCCTCTTCCTGGGCGCGCAGCTGCATGTCGTAGATCTCGCGGTAGATGCCGTTCTTGTCTTCTACCAGCTCCTCGTGCCGTCCCCGCTGCACGATGCGCCCGCCGTCGAGCACCAGAATCTGGTCGGCGCTCTTCACCGTTGAGAGGCGCTGCGCGATGACGAACGTCGTCCGCCCCTTGATGAGGTGCTCAAGGGCGCGGCGGATCTCGAATTCGGTGCGCGTGTCGACGCTCGACGTCGAGTCGTCAAGGATGAGGATGCGCGGGTCGATGAGCAGCGTCCGCGCGATCGCGATGCGCTGCTTCTGGCCGCCCGAGAGCGTGATGCCCCGCTCGCCGACCCATGTGTCGTAGCCGTGGGGCAGGCTCAGGATGAACTCATGGATGTTGGCGATCTTCGCCGCCCACTCCACCCGCTCCCGGTCCGCTCCGGGGACGCCGTAGGCGATGTTCCCCTCGATGGTGTCCGTGAACAGGAAAACATCCTGCTGGACGATGCCGGTGTTGCGCCGCAGCGACTCCAGGGTCAGGTCGCGCACGTCCTGGCCGTCGATGGTGACCGCGCCGGCGCTCGCGTCGTAGAAGCGCGGGATCAGGTGGACGATGGTGCTCTTGCCGCTGCCGGTCTTGCCCAGCAGCGCGACGACCTCGCCCGGCTCCGCCGTGAAGCTGATCTCTTCCAGCACCGGGCTCGCCGCCGAGTAGCCGAACGCCACGCGGTCCATCACGACCTGCCCCCGCGCGCCGTTGAGCTCGACCGCACCCGGCCGGTCCTGCACCGGCGAGTCGGCGTCGAGTATCTCGAAGATGCGCTCTCCGGACGAGACCGCCCGCGATTGCAGGTTGAGCAGGAAGCCGCTCATCCGCACCGGCATCTGCAGCATCGCCATGTACAGGATGAACTTGGTCAGGTCGCCCGGCGTCATGCCTCCGTCGATGACGCGGTGTCCGCCGAACCAGAGGATGAAGACGGTGAGGGCGGCGAAGGTGAAGACGAGCACGGGCGTGTTCGTTGCCTGCACCCGGACCGCGGCGAGGTTCTCGTCGTAGAGCTCGCGGGCCTTGTCGGCGAACTTCGCCTCCTCGCGCCCCTCGGCGGTGAAGACCTTGACCACCTTGACCCCGCTCAGGCTCTCCTGGAGCAGCATGCCGAGCTCGCCCATGTACTCCTGCGCCCGCGTCCAGATGCCCCGCAGCGTCCGGCTGATGCTCCATCCCCGCACCATGATGAACGGCACGAAGCTCAGGCTCATGAGGGCGAGCTGCCAGTCGATGGTGAGCAGCAGGGCGGAGACGCCGATGACGAGCAGCGCCAGGTAGGACATCCGCAGCACGCCGAGGTTGATGAACCACCGGATGGCCTCGACGTCCGCCGTGGCGCGGGACATCAGCTGCCCCGTCTGCTGCCGGTCGTGATAGGCGAAGCTCAGCCGCTGCAGGTGCGCGAAGATCTGGTTGCGCATGTCGTAGGCGACGAGCTGCGCCAGCTTCTCTCGGAGATACGTCTCGAAGTAGGAGAAGAGGCCGCGCAGCGCCGCCACGCCCAGCAGCGTGGCCCCGATGATCACCAGTGTGACGCGGTCGTCGGACTCGACGATCCGGTCGATCGACTCGCCGATGAGGAAGGGCAGCGCGAGAAAGAGGGCCGTGGCCCCAATCAGGGCCACATAGGCGGCGGCGACGCTCTTACGGTAAGGGCGCAGATAGCCAAGGATTCGGAGCCAGGTACCCATAGACAGCGCGGGAGCGCCCGCCGCCGGCCACTCACGCACCCGCCATTATAGCAACGGCGGCTGCCTGCTCATCCCAGGAGGGACGTTTCCGTAACGTGAGACGAATGGGAGGTCCGCCCTCGTGCTCCTAGGCGCTGCGCCAAGCGTCGCCGGGCATGATACGCCGCATGAACTCGTCGAAGAGCGGGACGGTAAAAGCGGTATCTCCGTGAGCTGGGCTCCATGCCATGCCTTTGTTGATCACTTGACCGCGCGTGGGGGCCAAAGAGGTCACCGGACGGTCAAGCACATCGGCGATGGCGCCGGAACGATGCGGGCCGGGGCCAAGGTGAGCCATCGCCCGTAGGTATCGCTTTTCCACCGGCGTCAGCCGTTCGAACCTGACTAGGAAGAAGCTTTCATCGAGGCCGGCGACAGCCTGCTTGGAAGCGTCTTCGACGTTCGAAGCCGTGATGGGGGAACGTCCGGCGTTGTCCCAGACGTGCTTTCCCCATTCCTGCAAGAAGTAGGGGTAGCCCTGCGTTTTGGCGACGATGGCGTCGAGCGCGGTTGGTTCTATCGCCACACCTTCGTCTTGCACGGGTTTGGCGATCGCGCGCTTGGCATCTTCGGGCGACAACGCACCGATTTCGTGGAAGTCGAAGAGACGTTCGGCGTAAGACTTCGCCTTCCCCATGCGGCCGCGCACTTGTGGCAGGCCCGCCCCGATCATGGTGACGGGGAGTCTCCGCTGCGCTGTTCGATGCAGTGCGGTAATCAATGCGGAGAGTTCGTCTTCCTTCACGTACTGGAGCTCATCGGCGAAGATCGCCACGCAGCTCGCATCCGCCTTGGCGGCAGCGCCGACGGCTTCCAAGAGGTCCTGCAGGTCGGTCTCCAAATCTCCGTTGTCCGCCAGTCCGGGCTCGGGGTCGAAGTCCAAGCCGACCTCAATGTCCTGGTACTTCACCTTCAGAGATCGAGCAAACCCGGCAAGCACTCGCAGCGCGCGTTGCGCCAGCACTTTTGCACCCTCCCCAGATGAGAGTTTCAGCAGGGCCAGGCGCAGTTGCGGCGCTAACGCGGAGGGCAGGGAGCGGTTTTCGGGTGCTTCGATTCGGAGCGCGCGAACGCCGGCTGCCTCGGCGTCCTCCCGGATCCGGTCCAAGAGCACGGTTTTCCCCACACCCCGTAGCCCGACCAACATGCTGCTTTTGCTCGGACGTCCAAGCTTGGTCCGCTCGAGTGCGATCTGGGTGCTCTCCCGGAGATCATCGCGGCCCGCCAGCTCTGGAGGTTGCGTGCCTGCTCCAGGGGCAAAGGGGTTGTGGATTGGGTCCATGCGGTTAGTTTATAGCAAACTTATCCTGTATTACAAGAAAATTGTAAGACCGATAAACTTCCTCTAAAGGGAACCCTCTGCCGGGCGGGGCCTTCCGGCTATAGAAAACTTAGCCGGGTTATAAAACACGCATAAACTGGCAAAGCTCGCTATAACGGGGCACTACGGCCCCCGCCCGCGCGCCCTACCGCCGGCCGATGGCTTTGAGGGCGGCGGAGGCGGCGGAGCCGACGGCGCGGGTGTCGGAGAGGATGGGGCAGAGGCGGAAGCCTTGCTCGAAGCGTTCGAGGGCTTCTTGAGGGCCGCCGCAGTGGACGCCGGCGACGAGGCCGGCGCGGTTGGCGGCGTCGAGGACGGCCTGGCAGGCTTCGGCGTGCTCCTTCGAGTCGGCGTAGCGGCCCGGGTTTGCCAAGCCCATCGTCTGGGCCAGGTCCATGGGGCCGATGTAGAAGCCGTCGATGCCCGGCGCTTGGGCGAGGTCGTCGAGCCGCCCGATGGTGTCGATGTGCTCGATCATCACCAGGCAGACGATCTCGTCGTTCGCCTTCTCGATGTAGTCGTTGCCCGCGTAGGTGCGCGCCCGGTTGGGGCCGACGCTCCGGTAGCCGATGGGCGGATAGCGGCAGGCGCCGCCGGCGCGCTCCGCCTGCTCGCGGGTGCTGATCAGCGGCACGATCACCCCGTAGGCTCCGGCGTCGAGCACCCACTGCATGTAGCTGGGATCGTTCCACGGCACGCGGACGAGGGGGACGGTCTCGGTCTGGCTGATCGCCTGGAGCCAGGTGGCGGCGCGGTCGGGGCCGATGCCCATGCCGTGCTGCATGTCCAGGGTCACCGCGTCGAAGCCGGCGTAGGCCATCGTCTCGGCCATCAGCGGGTCGGCGGTGCTCATCCAGCCCATGTTGGCGGGCCGTCCGTCGCGCCACATCTGCTTGAGCTTGTTGGGACGCATGACGTGCCGGCTAGCGTCCGTGGCGTAGGACGCGGCCGGGCAGCGCCCCCGTCGGCTCGCCGTCTTGGACCAGCGCCTCGCCGTTGACGATGACCTCGCGCACGCCGGCGGCCCGCTTCACGTGGCGGGACTCGCCGCCGGGCAGGTCGTTCCAGATCTCCATGGGGCGCGGTCCGACGGAGTCGGGGTCGAAGATGCAGAGGTCGGCGGCGGCCCCGGGAGTGATGACGCCCCGACCCTCGAGGCCGGCCAGCCGGGCCGGCGCCGAGGTGAGCGCCGCGACGCCCGCTTCCAGCGACATCGCCTGCTTCTCGCGTATCCAGCGCCCCAGGAAGTACGTCGGGTAGTCGACGCCGCTCATCGTGTGGAGGTGCGCGCCCGCGTCGGAGATGCCGATGATCGTCCCCGGACTCTCGATCATCGCCCGTACCGCGTCGTCGTCGCCGTTGGTCACGCCGTGGTAGGCGAACTCGGTCTTGAGTTGCTCCTCGCGGGCGATGTGGAAGAAGAGCTCGCCGGCATCCTCGCCGGTCTCCGCCGCTACGTCCCGCACCAGCCGGCCGTCGAGCGCGCGGTGGCGGTCGGTGGCCGCGATGGCGACAGCGAGGCGCTCGAACCCGGCCCCGCCCTGCGAGAAGCGCGGCTGCATCTCTTCGAGCAGTCGGCGGCGGAAGTCCCCGTCTTCGAGGTCGCGGAGCTTCGTCTCTGTCGACCGGGCCATGAAGTCGCGCCACAGCTTCGATCGGTTGAACGCGTGCGTGTCGCGCAGGTTGAAGTGCATGTCCATGCGCTGGCAGCGCATCACCGCGTAGACCATCGCCCCGAGCTCTTGGGCGTGCTCCATGTAGTCGAGGAGCACCCGCCACTGGCCGGGATAGATGTCCCGCTGATTGAACTCGTTCCAGTTGACCGGCCGCCCCGTTCGCGCCGCGAGCTGGTATAGCTGGTCCTTGTCCTCCTGGACGAATTCCAGCGACTTCGTCCGCGGATTGATCCCGATGATGCCCCGCCCGAGGTCGCGGAGGACGCCGGCGAGCTCGAACAGCTCGTCTTCGTGCGCCGCGAAGGAGGGGATCGGCTCGCCGAACTCACCCTTCTGGTGGGCGACCCGCGACGTGGTGAAGCCGACGGCGCCGGCGTCCATACCGTCGCGGACCATGGCGCGCATCGTGGCGATCTCGTCGGGCGTCGCCTCGCGCTCGTGGGCCTCCGGCCCCAACACCCAGCGGCGCACCGCCGAGTGCCCCACCTGCGCCGCGACGTTGATCCCCAGCCCCCGCTCTTCCAGCCAGGCTAGGTACTCCGGCAGCGTCTCCCACTCCCAGGGCAGCCCGTTGATCAGGGTCTCCTTCGAGACGCCCTCGACGCAGCTGAACGTCCCCATCGTGTAGTCGCGGTCATCAGGGCGCACCGGCGCCATGCCGTAGCCGCAGTTGCTCATCACGATGCTCGTCGTGCCGTGGTAGCACGACGGCGTGCAGAGCGGGTCCCAGGCAAGCTGCGCGTCGTAGTGGGTGTGGATGTCGATGAAGCCCGGCGCGACAACGAGCCCTTCGGCGTCGATGACGCGCCGCGCCAGGCCGTTGCCCTCGCCGGTCTCGGTGATGCGTCCATCGGAGACGGCGACCGCGCCGTAGCGCGACGACCCGCCGGTCCCATCCACGATCCGCGCGTTGCGAATCAGCAGGTCATGCATGGCGCGCAGGATACCACGCGCGCGGGCGAAAGTGCCCCCGCTCCCGTGCGCTAGACTGCACTACAATGGGCGGCGGCCTGCGGCCGGTCTTGAACATGGGGGCGCGACGATGACATCGGATTCCAAGGCCGGCTCGCGGCGCATGCTCGACGCCTGCCGCCTCCGCGAGGTCGACGCCACCCCGGTCTGGTTCATGCGCCAGGCGGGGCGCTGCTTCCAGGAGTACCGCGACCTCCGCAAGAAGTACGAGATCCTGACCATCGCCAAGACCCCGGAGCTCTGCGCCGAGGTCACCCTGCTGCCCGTGGACCGCCTCGGCGTCGACGCCGCCGTCATGTTCGCCGACATCATGCTCCCGCTTGAAGGCATGGGCGTGCCCTTCCACATCGAGCCCGACACCGGACCCATCATCCACGACCCCATACGCACCGAGGCCCAGATCGACGCCATCCGCGTCATCGACGCCGTCGAGGCCACCCCCTACCTCTTCGACGCCATCCGCCTCATCGGGCGCCAACTCGACGGCCGCGCCGCGCTGGTCGGCTTCTCCGGCTCCCCCTTCACCCTCGCCTGCTACATGATCGAGGGCCGCCCCTCCCGCAACTACGACAAGGCCAAAGGCCTCATGCTCGCCCGCCCCGACCTCTGGGCGCGGTTGATGGAGAAGACCACCGAGGTTGTGATCCGGTACCTTCGCGAGCAGGTCGCCTCCGGCGTCGAGGTCGTCCAGATCTTCGATAGCTGGGTCGGCGTCCTCGGTCCCGGCCAATACCAGACGTCGGTGCTGCCCTACGTGACCCGCATCTTCGACGCCGTCCGCGAGACCGGCGTCCCAACGATTCACTTCGGCACCGGGAACGCGTCGCTGCTCGACCTCATGCGCGACGCGGGCAGCGACATCATGAGCCTCGACTGGCGCGTCGACCTCGACGACGCCTGGGCCCGGATCGGCCACGACAAGGGCGTCCAGGGCAACCTCGACCCCGTCCTCCTCCTCGCGCCGTGGGAGACGATCCGCGACGGCGTCCGCGACGTGCTGCGCCGCGCCGAGGGCCGGCCGGGCCATGTCTTCAACCTCGGCCACGGCGTCCTTCCCGACACCAACCCCGACGACCTCAAGCGCATCGTCGACCTGGTGCACGAGGAGAGCCGCCGGTGACGAACGGCGCGCCGTTCGGCGTCCTGCTCATGAGCTTCGGCTCGGCGGCCACCATCGGCGACGTGCCCGCCTACCTCGAACGCATCCGCGGCGCCCCCGCGCCCACCGAGGTCGTCGAGGAGATGCAGCGGCGCTACGGCGTCATCGGCGGCTCGCCGCTCACCCGCATCACCGGCGAGCAGGCCGACGCCCTGGAAGCCCGCCTCAACGAGCGCGAGGACGGAGGCTACCGTGTCGCCGTCGGCATGCGTAACGCGCCGCCGTTCATCGCCGACGCGCTCCAAGCGCTCGCCGCCGGGGGAGTGCGGCGCATCGTCTGCCTCATCCTCTCGCCGCAGTACTCGCCCATCATCATGGGCGGCTATCTCACCGCCGTCGACGCCGCCAAGACGTCGCTGCCCGACGGCTGCGATGTCCGCGTCGCCGGCTCTTGGCACACGCTGCCCGCCTTCATCGACGCCCTGGCCAGCCGCATCGAGCAGGCGCTGGAACGGCTGCCTCCTGAAGACCGAGACCGCGTCCCCGTCCTGATGACCGCCCACAGCATGCCCAAGGCGGTCGTCGACCGCGAGCCCGGCTACATCGGCATGCTCGAAGAGACCGCGCGCCTTGCCGCCGAGCGCTGCGGCCTCGCCGCCGACCGCTGGCGGCTCGCCTACCAGAGCGCCGGACACCAGCCCGTCGAGTGGCTCAAGCCCGACATCAAGGACCTCTTCCCCGGCCTCCGCGACGCCGGCCACGACCGTGTCCTCATCGTCCCCGTCCAGTTCCTCTCCGACCACCTCGAAGTCCTCTACGACATCGACGTCGCCGCGGCCGAGCAAGCGACCGAGGCGGGCCTCACGCTCTCCCGCATCGAGACCTTCAACGCCTGGCCGCCCTTCATCGACGCCCTCGCCGCCGTCGTCGCCCGCGAAGCCGAGGCCGCCGGCTGGGCCCAAACCTCTTCTCCCCCGCTGGGGGAAACCGCACCCCAAACCTCCCTCCCTCTGGGAGGGACTGAGGGCGGGCACGAGGACGACCGCCCCATGACCGCCCGCTTCGACGAAGCCATCCGCCGCATCGACGACGCCAACGCCGCCGACCCCAGCACGCTGACCTTCAACGGCGTCCCCCGTCCCAAGGAGGCCGCCCACGCCGAGATGATGACCCGCTGGGTCCGCGCCCTGCGCCCCGACGCCGGCGAGCCGCTCCTCCTCGCCGCCCGCGCCCACCACATCCGCCGCTGGGAGCGCCCCCGCGACTCTTATCCTGCCGGCCGCGAGGGCTACCTCCGCTGGCGCGCCGCCCTCCAGCGCTTTCACGCCGACGCGCTCGGCGAGATCATGGCCGACGCCGGCTACGGCGATGCCGAGGTCAAGCGCGCCCAAGACCTCGTCCGCAAGCGCGGCCTCGGCCGCGACCCCGACGCCCAGGCCATGGAAGACGCCATGTGCCTCGTCTTCATGGAGACCCAGCTCGCCGACTTCGCCGGTCAGCTCGACGACGATGCCCGCATGGTCGAAGTCCTCGTCAGCACCTGGCGGAAGATGAGCCCCCAGGGCCGCGCCGCCGCCCAAGCCTTCGTCCTCGAAGATCGCGCCGCCCGCCTCCTCAACGAAGCCGTCCAGGCCGCGGAGACCGAAACCCGCCGCCCCGCTCCGGGAGACACGATTGCCTAGCCCAGCCGAGGCCGGGAGGTCTTACCTCTTCTCCCCCCGGGAGAAGATTGAGATGAGGGGCCCCGCGCCAACCGACGCAGTTCATAGGAGAACAGCGTGACTGAACACCCCGCCCGGCGGCCCACCGCCGCCAAGGCCTACCGCCTCCTCATCACCCTGACGCCGCTCATCGTCCTGCTCCAGGGCTTCCTCTTCGGCGGCTTCTACTCCGGCGGGGGCGGAGCATTCCTCGACATCCACCTCTGGCTGGGACGCATCTCCTTCGCCGTCGTCCTCGCCGTCATCCTCCCGGTAGCCCTCCGCGCCGGCTTCGACCCCGCCACCCGCATCGTCCCCGCCACCGCCGCGCTCGCCGCCCTGTGGACCGTCCAGCAAGCCCTCGGCGAAGGCACCATCGACTACCGCTGGTTCTCCGCCCTCCACGTCCCCCTCGGCATCGCCATGTTCGCCTTCTCCGCCGCCCTCACGGGCGTGGCGTGGTGGCGCGGGCGGTAGGGGGTCGCGCATCTCGCTCCGTCCGCCGCACGGCGCTCTCAGTGCGGCACGGGAAGTGTCACGGAATTGACCTCGTTACGATAGAAGCCGGAAGAGAGGTGCCGAGATGGCAGCGTATTTGATCGCCGATATGGAAGTCACCGACGCGGAGCTGCTCTCTGAATTCTCCAATCGGATAGGGGATCTCGTGGAGGCGCACAACGGCAGGTATCTGGTGCGCAGGGGGATCATCGAGGTCGTGGCCAGCGACCGGACGCACGACCGGGTCGTCGTCATAGAGTTCGGAGACCTCGCCAAGGCCCGGGCCTTCGTCAACTCACCGGAGTACCAGGAGCTTGCGAAGATCCGCTCGCGGAGCACCATCTGCAGCACGCTCATCTGCGATGGGGTGTCCGAGTAGGCGCCCTCGGCGGGCATAGCCTGGCGGCGCGGACGGTAGGGAGGTTCGGTCGACCAACACCTTCCTACGACGCTTCCCCCTCGAACTCTTCCAGCACGCTGGCGAGGTCGCTCAGCGGAACAACCTCGCCGCCGCTCCTCGATTGACGACCTGATCCGCCGTAGACGACGGCCTTCGCGGAGATGCCGGGGACGAGATCGGCGACGCGGTTCAGGGAGTGGAAGTAGTCGGAAGCGACGGTGGCACCGGCCTTGATCTCAATGGCGCCGATTCCGTGGCCGGTCTCGTACAGCAGGTCGCACTCCAGCCCCTGTGCGTCTCGGAAAAAGGAAAGGTTGGGCTGGCGCCCCTGGTTGAGGCGGTGCTTCAGCGCCTCGGTGACGACCGCGTTCTCGAAGAGCGCCCCGCGTAGGGGATGCGTCGCGATCTGCCCGGCGTGTTCGATGCCGAGGAGGTAGCTGGCCAGACCGACGTCATAGAAGTAGAGCTTGGGCGACTTGACCAACCGCTTCCGGAGGTTGGCGTGAAAGGGCTGAAGTTGGAAGACGATGTAGCTTGCTTCCAGTACCGCCAGCCACGACCGCGCCGTCGTATGGGACACGCCGGCGTCCGAACCCAGCGAGGTCAGGTTGACGAGCTGGCCTACCCGCCCCGCGCACAAGCGGACGAACCGCCGGAAGCTCGACAGGTTCCGGATCTCCCCCAGGCGGCGCACATCCCGCTCGACATAGGTCTCGACGTAGTCGCCGAGTGCCTGCCGGGGTTCGAGCCCGTGATCAAGAATCCGGGGGTAGAACCCGGAGTAGAGGATGTCTTCGACCGTGTTGCTTGCTCCGGTCTGCCGCCGCTCCGCCAGAGAAAACGGCAGCAGCCGGAGGAGCGCCGTCCGCCCCGCTAAGGACTGGCTGATGGCGTCGGATAGCCTGAACTGTTCGCTCCCTGTGAGCACGAAGAGGCTGTTGCGGCCACGTTCGTCGGCGAGCACCTGCAGGTAGGACAACAACGCGGGAACGTACTGGACCTCGTCGATGATGGCGCCCTCACCGAGCTGCGCGAGAAAGCTTCGAGGATCGGACTCGGCGAAAGCCCGTTGGTCGGGTGCCTCAAGGTTTGCGTAGGTGAGGTTGGGGAAGGCGGCGCGGCACAGTGTGGTCTTGCCGGACTGGCGTGGCCCGGTCACGGTCACGAAAGGATACTGTTCAAAGAGCGCCGTCAAGCGGGGCGTGATTTCACGCTCGATCATGGCCTAAACATAGCACGAGAGCCGTGCAAATTGAAAGTAGCACTTTCAATTTGCACGCGCTCCCCTGGGTAAACAGTCGTCCGTGCCCCGCCAACGACAGTCCGCCCAGCGACGCCGCTTTACGCCGTAGACCGCCGCGCCTAGAATCGGGCCGTCCCGACTGTTGGAGCCGCGCATGGAGTTTCGCTTTAGCCAGGAGCAGGAGGACTTCCGCCTCGAGGTGCGGAGCTTCCTGCGCGAGGCCCTGCCCGAGGGGTGGCGCGGCGTCTACCCCGACTCCTATTTCGAGGACGAGTACTGGGGGCTGATCCGCGACTTCACCGCCCGCCTCGCCAATCGCGGATGGCTGACGATGGCCTGGCCTCCCGAGTACGGCGGTAGGGGCCTCTCCGTCCTCGACCAGATGGTCTACAACGAGGAGCAGTCGTACTACCGCGCCCCGCAGCGCGACCTCTCCACCGGCGTGAACCTCGTCGCGCCGACGGTGATGGTCCACGGCACCGAGGCGCAGCGGCAGGAGATCCTGCCCCCGATCAGGGCCGGGGAGCACATCTACTGTCAGGGGTTCAGCGAGCCGGGGTCGGGGTCCGACTTGGCTTCGCTGCAGTGCGCCGCCGTGGCCGATGGCGACGACTACGTGGTCAACGGCTCCAAGATCTGGACCAGCGGCGCCCACCGGTCGAACCGCTGCATCCTCCTGACCCGCACCGACCCCGAAGCGCCGAAGCACCGCGGCATCTCGGTCTTCCTCATCCCGATGGACCTGCCCGGCATCACGGTGCGCCCGATCCTCAACCCCCTCGGCGTGCACTACTTCAACCAGGTCTTCTTCGACGACGCCCGCGTGCCCAAGCACATGATGATCGGCGAGGAGAACCGCGGCTGGTACGTGGCGGCGACCACGCTCGACTTCGAGCGTTCGGGGATCGCCAAGTTCGCCTCGGGGCAGCGCTCCATCGACGAGCTGGTCGAGATCGCCGGCGAGATGGCCGCGAACGGGGGCTCGGCGCTGCCCGCTGCCCTCAAGAACGCCCTCGCCGACGTCGCCATCGCCAACCACGCGGGCAGGATGCTCGCCTACCGGGTCGGCTTCATGCAGTCGCAGGGGAAGATACCGAACCAGGAGGCGTCGGCCTCCAAGCTCATCGGCACCGAGATCGCGCAACGCATCTCTCAGGTGGGCATGCGCATCATGGGACTCGCCGGCCAGGTGCACCGGGGGTCGGCGTACGCGATCCTCGACGGCTGGCCGACCGCGGAGTACGTCAACGACCTCTCGTTCACCCTCCGCGGGGGAACGTCCGAGGTGCAGCGCAACATCGTGGCGACGCGCGGGCTCGGACTGCCGCGCGGCTAGACCAGAAGAGACAGAAGGAGACGGCATGGACGGACGTGAGCACAAGGGAGCCTTCGTGGTAATGAACTCCGCGGCCGATGGCGAGGACGCCGCCGCGTGGAGCGCGTGGTACATCGACGTGCACATGCCGGAGGTGCTGGAGCCCGGCATCTTCACCTCGGGGTCGAGGTTCGAGCGCACCACCGGCCGCGCTCCGTCCGACGCGACGCACATGGCCCTGTACGAGTGCCCCCGCGACGACGTCGACGGCGCCTGGGGCGATCTGCGTCAGGCCCTAGCCGCGAGCGCCAATCCCAACGCCCCGCGCCCGGCGTCGGACGTCGCGCTGATGAGCACCTTCCGGCTGCTCCACGCCTCGCCGCACGGCGGCAAGCCGACCAAGAGCGTGCTGCTGGTCAACGTCGACTACAACGACGAGGCCACCGTCGACGACTTCAACCAGTGGTACAACACGACGCACATCTCGGAGTTCCTCGCCAGCGGGGCCTACCACACCGCGACCCGCTACGAGATATGCGAGCCGGTGGAGCACTACGGACGCTTCCTCGCCGTCTACGAGTCGAAGTTCGACCCCGACGAGGCCGACCGCATCTCCAGGGCCAACGCCAAGATGTCGCCGCCGCCGGAGGCGCTCAAGCTCCGCCACCTCGGGCACTACGCCCGCCTGAAGTAGACCGCTCTCGCACGGACCGCGCGCATAACAGGGAGAGTCCAGTGAAGCCCATGAAGAAGATCCGCGTTGGCGACAGAGAGGTCAACGCCAGGGAAGAGGACTTCGAGATCGTCCGCGAGGACTGGAACGAGTACAAGTTCCTCGACGGCGGCTCCGTCCGCGTGAAGACGACGGTGGCGAGGATCTTCCGCGTGCTCGACGACGCGGGAAACCCCGTCTACGACCAGGACGGCGACCCGCAGGTCGTGGTGCGCCACAACACGCAGATCGTCGCGGCGGAGTAGCGGCCTGCCGTAACCCGCCGACGCCGGCAGGGGACCGTCCCTGTAGGGGCGACCCTTGTGGTCGCCCTCCCCTTTAGGAGACCTTTGCACAGCTCCCGCCGATGGTTCGAAAGCGGGTGGAGTGGGGTGGTCTTCCCTCTCCCCCTCCGGGGGAGATTTGAGAGAGGGCGCGCGCCCCAGGCGCGCGAGCGCCCGTAGGGCGCTGCTCCCCCACTCCGCCCGTGTTACGCAAAGGTGTCCCATGGGGAAGACACTTAAGGCGCGCTCCCCTGCGAAGGCGGCGCCCCTAACCCGTGTACACCAGGCGGCGTTCCCAGGCGCGGGAGGTGTGGGGGAAGTCGGTGCGGGTGTGGGCGCCGCGGCTTTCCTCGCGGGCCAAGGCGGATTCGGCGATGAGGCGGGCGGTGACGACGGCGTTGCGGAGGTCGTAGCCGTCGCGGTCGCTGGGATCGGGTAGCGTTGTCTCCCAGGCCGTGAGCGTGTTCGCGGCGCGGGTGAGCCCGTCGGCGTCTCGCTCGATGCCGACGGAGTCCCACATCAGGTTCTGCAGCGCCTCGAGCGTGGGCGCCGGGTAGGCACGGGGGTCGGCGTCGCGGGCGGGCAGGACGCGGCGTTCCTCGCGGCGGACGGGGGGTTCTTCGATTGCCGCCGCCGTAGTTCCTTGGGCCTCGTCGACCATGCGCCGCGCGAAGACCAGCGTTTCCAGGAGCGAGTTGCTGGCGAGCCGGTTTGCGCCGTGCGCGCCGGTGCAGGCCGTCTCACCCGCCGCGAGCAGGCCGGGGACGTTGGTGCGTCCGTCCGGCGTCACCCGCAGGCCGCCCATCATGTAGTGGGCGGCCGGGGCCACGGGGATGGGCTCTTTGGTGATGTCGAGGCCGTACTGGAGGCAGAACTGGTAGATCGAGGGGAAGCGGGAGGTGACCGTGCCCGGATCGAGGTGGCGCACGTCGAGCAGGACGTTGTCGGCGCCGGTCGCCCGCATCTCGGCCACGATGGCCCGTGCGACGATGTCGCGGGCCGCCAGCTCGCCGCCGCCGGCGTACCGCTCCATGAAACGCTGTTCGCTAACGTTCAGCAAGACGCCGCCCTCACCGCGCACCGCTTCCGAGATGAGGAAGGGTGGAGCGCCGGGCAGGCGCAGGGCGGTGGGGTGGAACTGGAAGAACTCCATGTCCATGACCTCGGCGCCGGCCCGGAATCCCAGGGCCACGCCGTCGCCGGTCACGACGCTGGAGTTCGTAGTGATGCGGTAGAGACGGCCTGCTCCGCCCGTCGCGAGCACGAGGTGGCCGCAGCCGATCCGCTCCCGCGACCCGGTCGCGAGGTCGAGCACGTCCACGCCGCGCACCGCGCCGTCTTCGACCACGGCGTCGGCGGCCAGGGCGAACTCGCGGATGAGGATGCCGCGGTCCCGTGCGGCATCGAACAGCGTGGTCTCGATGTGCCGGCCGGTCGCGTCGCCGCCGGCGTGCAGGACGCGGGGCACCGAATGTGCCCCCTCCCGAGCCAGGACGATCTCACCCTCCATTGAGTCGAACGGCACGCCAAGCCGGATCAGGTCGGCGATGCGGTCGGGCGCGTCGCGGGTCAGGATCTCGACGTTGGCGGGGTCGCAGAGGCCGGCCCCGGCGCGGCCGGTGTCGTCGGCGTGCCGCCGGGGCGTGTCGCCGGGGCCGATGGGCGCCGCGATGCCGCCCTGCGCGTACTGCGTGTTGCAGTCCTGGACGCTGCCCTTAGTGAGGACGAGGACGCTCGCCGACTCCGAGGCGAGGAGGGCGGTATAGAGCCCGGCGATGCCGGAGCCGACGATGACGAAGTCGTAGTGCGCGTTCAAACGCCGAGTTTCCGCCGCCGGTTAGGTCGTGGCGAGCATACGCTCCAGCGCCACCTTGGCCCAGTGGGTCACCGTCTCGTCCACCGAGACCTGGTTGACGACCTCGCCCTCGGCGAGGGCCTCGATCACCCAGGCGAGATAGGCGGGGTGGATGCGGTACATCGTCGAGCAGGGGCAGATCACCGGGTCGAGGCAGAAGATGGTCTTGTCGGGGTGCTCGGCGGCGAGCCGGTTCACGAGGTTGATCTCGGTGCCTACGGCCCAGGAGGTGCCGCTGGGCGCGTCGGCGACCGTCTCGATGATCCGCTCCGTCGAGCCGATGTAGTCGGCGATCTGGGCCACTTCGAGCTCGCACTCGGGGTGGACGATGACGTTGATGCCCGGGAAGTTCTTGCGGGCGTCTTCGATCTGGCCCACGGTGAAGCGCTTGTGCACCGAGCAGTGGCCCCGCCAGAGGATGAATGTCGCCTTCCGCAGCGCCTCTTCGGTGTTGCCCCCCAGCGGCTGGAAGGGGTCCCAGACGACGGTGTCGTCGGGGGAGTAGCCCATCTTGACCGCCGTGTTGCGCCCGAGGTGTTGGTCGGGGAAGAAGAGCACCTTGGGGGACTGCGCCAGCGCCCATTCGACCACGGCCCCGGCGTTGCTCGAGGTGCAGACGACGCCGCCGTTCGCGCCGCAGAAGGCCTTCAGCGCCGCCGTCGAGTTCATGTAGGTCACCGGCGTGACCGTGCCGGCGACGCCCTCGATGGCCTGCAGCTCGTCCCAGCAGGCGAAGACGTCTTCGGTAGGGGCCATGTCGGCCATCGAGCAGCCCGCGGAGAGGTTGGGCAGAATGACCTTCTGGTGGGGGCCGCTGAGCACGTCGGCGCTCTCGGCCATGAAGTGCACGCCGCAGAAGATGATGTAGTCGGCCTCGGGGTGCGCCGCCGCGCTGCGGGCGAGCTTGAACGAGTCGCCGCGGAAGTCGGCGTACTGGATGATCTCGTCGCGCTGGTAGTGGTGGCCCAGGATCGCGAGGCGCGACCCCAGCTCCGCCCGCGCCGCCGCGATGCGCCGGTGCATCTCCTCCTCCGGCATGCCGAGATAGCGGCCGGGCAGCCGCGACGCGGTCTTCGTCGAAAGCTCCGTGCGGTAGAGCAGGTCTTGCAGCGAGCGGTCCGCGTCGCAGCCCTTCCCGACGGTGAGCTTCTCCTGCACCACTTCGAGGGTCATCGTGCCACCGACCCCTTTCTTCTCTTCGCCTCGCGTTGTCTTGCGTTAGTTTGCGGCGCCTGCCATCTCCAAGCGCAGGCTCCGGCGGCGCGGCGCGCTGCCGGTCAGCGAGAACGGCGACGCATCGCGGATGGTCACGTCGACCAGCTCGCCGTGGTAGCGGTCACCGCCGTCCACGTACACCAGCTTGTTGGAGCGCGTGCGGCCATGCCACCGGCCGTCCTTGCTGTCCTCGATAAGGACCTCCTCCTCGCGCCTGACGTAGCCTTTGTTAATCTCGTAGCCGATCTCGTTCTGCAACGCCTCCAAGGCGGCGTTGCGGCGCTTCTTCTCCTCCGCTGGGACGTCGTCGGGCTGCTTCCTGGAAGCGATCGTGCCCGGCCGCACCGAGTAGGAGGCGATGTGAACCTTGTCGAACCGGACCCGGCGCACGAGGTCGACGGTCTGCTCGAATTGGGCCTCGGTCTCACCGGGGAAGCCGACGATGATGTCCGTGGTCAGCCCCGCATCGGGCATGACCTCGCGGATGCGGTCGACCTTCTCGAAATACTGCTCGCGGGTGTAGCCGCGCCGCATCGCTTCGAGCACGGCGTCGTCCCCCGCCTGCACCGGCAGGTTGATGAACTCGCAGACCTTCTCCAGCCCCGCGACGGCGTCGATGATGCGGTCGCTCATGTCGTTGGGGTGCGAGGTGAGGAAGCGGATGCGCTTCAAGCCGCGGACCTCGTTGACCGCTTCGAGCAGGTCGGCGAGGTCGGGCGCGCCGGGGAGGTCGTGGCCGTAAGAGTCGACGTTCTGGCCGAGGAGGGTGACTTCCTTGACGCCGCGCGCCGTCAGCATCTCGGCTTCCTGGACGAGCTCGGCGATGGGGCGGCTGCGCTCCCGTCCCCGGCGGTAGGGGATGATGCAGAACGTGCAGAACTTGTCGCAGCCGTGGATGATCGGGATGAAGGTGGCGACGGACGGTGCGCTGGGGATGAGTGGAGCCGAGGTGTCGAGGCACGTCCCGTCCTGGGCCTCGACGAGCCGGACGATGGGCCCGAACTCCTGCGGCCGCATGAAGCAGTCGACGTGGGGGAAGCGGCGTTCGAGGTCGCGGGTGTCGGGGCCGACCATGCACCCCATGAGCCCGATCAGCTTGCCGGGGTGCTCCCGCTTCAGGCCGCGGAGCGATCCGAGGCGGCCGGCGGCCTTGTCTTCGGCGCCCTGCCGCACCACGCAGCTATTGAGCACGATGACGTCGGCGCGCTCCATGACCGGCTCCGGCTCGCAGCCCAGGCGGTCGAAGGCGTTCGCCAGCCGTTCGGAGTCGGCCACGTTCATCTGACAGCCTATGGTCCAGATGTGATACGTCGTCATTTGTGACCCGCGTCACAAAGTCGGCCCCGTTTCAGGGTACACGAATCCCCCTGTGGCGCAATCTTCCTCCTGGGAACCGTCGAGGTTCAGTTACTGGCGGAGGGAATGGGATTTGAACCCATGTGGGGCGCGAACCCCTCCCGCTTAGCAGGCGGGTGCACTAGGCCAGGCTATGCGATCCCTCCCTGAAAAGGTCACTATAGCACCGGCGCCTTGCCGGGGGAAGGGTTGTGCTCAGCGTTCCCACTCCTCTCTCAGCAGACCGTAGAGCAGCGTGTCCCACCGGCGCCCCTTGAAGCACTCATTTTCGCGTAGGCGGCCTTCGAATTTGAAGCCGGTCTTTTCCAGCACGCGCGCCGACGCCGCGTTCTCGGCGATGCACCACGACGAGAGCCGGTGGAGGCCAAGCGTGCGGAAGCCGAAGTCCACCATCGCCCGCGCCGCCTCGGTGGCATAGCCTTGACCCCAGAGCCGCGGCGCGACTTCGTACCCGACGTCGGCTTCCTCGTCCCCGCTTGGCTTGCGGCGCAGGCCGCAGCTCCCGACCGCCGCGTCGGCGCCCCGCAGCGTGATGGCGAGCTGAAAGCGGCGGCGAGGCTGCTCATTCCTCCAGTCCATGAACAGCTTCACGAAATCCCGCGCGTCGTCCTCGCTGCGACTCTCCCAAGGGTAGAAGCGCAGATATCGAGGGTCGCGCTGGTAGTCGAGGACGGCCCGCCAGTCGTCCTCTTGGTAGTCGCGCAAGACCAGGCGTTCGGTCTCTATGCGCATCCCCGCGCCCATCTCCGCTATTATGCGCGGAGCCGGAAGCGGCTGAGGAGGCGCGGCATGGACCCATCGAGCATTCTGTTGACCGACAAGGTCGCGATCGTCACCGGGGGCGGCGACGGCATCGGCAAGGGCATCGCCCTGACCTTCGCCAAGTTCGGCGCCGACGTGGTGATCGCCGACAAGATCGCCGAGCGCGGCGACGCCGTTGCCGCGCAGGTCTGCGATCTGGGGCGCAAGGGCGTGGCCATCACGACCGACATCCGCGACTACGACCAGGTGACCTCGCTCGTCGAGCGCACCGTGAGCGAGCTCGGCGGCGTCGACATCTTGGTCAACAACGCGGGCGGCACGCGCTACGCGCAGTTCATGGAGTTGGGCGGTCCGCCGGCGTGGAAGAAGCATATCGACCTGAATTTCAACGGGCTGTTCGGCCCCACGGAGCAGGCGGTGCAGGCGATGATGAAGGACGGCCGCAAGGGGTCGATCATCAACATCACGAGCATCGAGGGGATTCGCGCCGCGCCGAACTTCTCCGTCTACGCGGCGTGCAAGGCGGGGATGATCAACTTCACCCGGACGCTGGCGCTCGAGCTCGCCGATCACGGCATCCGCGTCAACGCCATCGCCCCCGACGTCGTCGACACGCCGCACACCGCCGCGTTCGCGTCGCAAGCCGACGCCCGCCCCGACCGCTACCGGGGCGTCCCCATGCGGCGGCAGGGAACGGTCGACGAGGTGGCCGGCGCCTGCGTCTTCCTCGCCTCGGAGATGGCGTCGTACATCACCGGCGTCACCCTGAGCGTCGACGGCGGTACCTTCGCCAGCAGCGGCTGGGTCCGCTCCGAAGCCGGCGCCTGGACCAACCTCCCCTAGCGCGGTCATGCCGAACGAACCGGCCTACGAGGTCGTCTGGCCGCTGGCGCCTCGGGCGCGGCGCGCGTTGCGTCCCGCGCCCCGGCCCGACGGGCTGAACGGCAAAACCATCGGCTTCCTGTGGAACGGCCTCTTCAAGGGCGACCGCATGTTCGAGCTGATGAAGGAAGTCCTTGCCGAGCGGGCGCCGGACGCGCGCTTCGTCGACTGGGACGCCTTCGGCAATATCCACGGCGCCGACGAGCGCGAGGTGATGGCGGGCATCCCGGATGCGCTCCGCGAGTTGGGGGTGGACGCCGTCGTCGCGGCGGTCGGCTCCTGAGGGAGCTGCACCCCCGCCGTGGTGCGGGCCAGCGTCGAAGCGGAGCGAGCCGGCGTGCCGTCGGTCTCCGTCCTCGCCACCGCGTTCAAGGGACAGGCCGCCGCCGTGGCCCGCGGTCTGGGCGTCGACGCGCTGCCCTACGTCGAGTATCCCGGCGTCATCGCCACCGACTCGCCGGAAGCCTTCCGCGGCAAGGTCCGCGCCCTCGCCGACGATCTCACTGAAGCCTTCGCGCGGCCGGTCGGCCTTGCCGGTGAGGAGGCCGAACCTGCGCCGCGTGACGTCGTCTTTCACGGCCCGCTCGACGCGGTGCAGGAGCGCTTCGACTCCCTCCTCTGGACCGACGGCCTCCCTATCGTCCCGCCGACGGTCGAGCGCGTCGAGGCGTTCCTCCGTCACACGCGGCGCGACTCGGATGAGCCGCTCGGCGCCCTGGCGCCCGACAACCGGCTCGCCACGGTGTGGAGCGTCGCCGTCAACGGCGTGATGGCGGGATGCCGCCCCGAGTACATGCCGGTCCTCGTCGCGGCCGTCGAGGCCATCGCCGACCCCGAATTCCGCCTCGAGGATGCGGGCAGCACGCCGGGGTGGGAATCGCTGGTCGTCCTCGGCGGACCGGTGATCGAACGCCTCGGCTTCGCCACGGGCGCGGGCGTCCTGCGCGTCGGCAACCGGGCCAATACCAGCGTGGGGCGCTTCCTCCGCCTCTACATGCGCAACGTCGCCGGACTGCGTACGCCGCCGGGCGGCGGCGACAAGGCGGCCTTCGGCGCGACGTTCAACGTGGCGATCGCGGAGAACGAGCCCGCCGCCCGCGAGATCGGCTGGCCCACCTTCGCCATGGACCGCGGCTTCTCGCCCGACGAAAGCGTCGTCACCGTGCAGAGCGTGGTCAGCATCAGCCCCCCGATCTACACCATCGGCGACCGCGCCGAAGAGCTGCTCGGCATGCTCGCCGACGTCTTCGGGATGGAGAACGAGTACTGGTCGTTCAACGCCGCCATCTTCGGGCGTTGGTGCCCGCTCCTGGCGATGAGCCCGGCGACGGCGTCGGTGATCGCGCGGGACGGCATGTCCAAGGACGACGTCCGCGCGTTCCTGTACGAACGGTCGAAGATACCCGCCCGGCGGCTACAGGAGTACGCCCGCCGCGCCTCGACCTACGACTTCGACCTGCCCACCCTCGCGGCGGCGGGGTCCGCGCCCCCCGCCTACGTCGAGTCGACCGACCCCGACCGGCTCGTCCCCGTCTTCTCCAAGCCGGACTGGATTGGCCTCATGCTCGCCGGCGACCCCGAAAAGAACCAGTCGCGCGGCTTCGTCAACAACCACGAGCAGGGCGGCCCCGTCGAGGCACCTCGTCGATCGGCTATCGTCCACATTCCAATTTCCCACGAGCGAGGCTCCAGAGGGGCGTCGTAACCAACCGCCGCGTCGAGCCTGCGGCGGGGTCGAGAGGCAGGCAGCTAGCCGCGGGCCCGCGTCACCCCCTCGTCCGCCTGGGCGCGCGGACGAAGGCGAGGATGACCCCCGCGATGAGGGCCGCGACCGCGAGCCCCGCCCAGGCGTAGCGGTACCCGTCGTCGAAACCGTCGGCGAGCGCGCCCGCGATGAGCGGGCCGCTGACCCCGCCGGCGAGGATCACCGTCGAGCCGAAGCCCGAGATGGTGGCGTAGTTTCGGGTGCCGAAATACTCGCCTTGAATCGCTAGGTAGGTCGGTCCGCCGCCGGCGTGCCCCGTGGCGAAAAGGACCAACGCCACCACCACGAGCAGGTTTCCGTCGGCGACGGCGAACACGGCGAGGCTGGCCGCCTGGACGAGGAGCGCCGCCGAGAGCACAAAGCGCTTGGGTGCGATATCTCCAAGCATCCCGAAAGCGAACCGGCCCCCGAGGCCGAGCAGTCCGATGAGCCCGAGGTAGACCGCTCCCCGCTCCGTACTGAACTCGAGGTCTTCTACCAGGAAGACGACGAGATGGACCGGCACCGCCGACGTGCTCGCCATCCGCAGCGCGAAGCAGCCGTTGATGAGCCAGAACGCCGGGCTGCGCAGCGCCGCACGGACGGTGAAGCCGTCGAGACTGGTCCGAAAGCCCGCCGTCGCCGGCCCCGGCGCTTCCGGGGGCAGGCCGTCGGGGTGGTAGCCGTAGGGTTCGGGCCGGAATCGCATGAGTGCGGCAATGGGGAATCCAACGGCCCAGATGAAGACTCCGGACATGAGGGCGGTCCGCTCCCAGCCGTACTCCCCGATGGACCACTCGATGCCGGGCACGATGAGGGTGGCGAGGGCCGTCCCCGAAAGCACGAAGGCCAGCGCCTTCGTCCGCCGGCGGACGAACCAGTTGACCACCGTGGCGAAGACGGGGGAGCCGAGCCCGATGTTCAGCCCGACGGCGATGAACCCGACGAAGATGACGTAGAACCAGACAATGTTGGGCGCCGCGCCAAGGAGCATGAAGCCTGCGCCCAGCATTCCCACGCCGACGAACATGATCCGGCGCGCCCCGAACCGGTCTACAAGGAAGCCTTGGGCTGGGCCAAGGAGGGCGCTCTCGAGCCGCGCCAGCGAGAAGGCGCCGGAGAGGGCCAGCTTGGAAACCCCGAACGTCTCTTGCACGGGGAGGAAGAAGACGCCCAGCCCAAGCATCCCGAAGGCGGCGTTCAACCCGTGGGCGACGGTCCCCGCGCCCAGGATCACCCAGCCGTAGAAGAACCTGCGGGGTTGCGGTGGGCCGCCGCCGGCTTCGTTCGGCTTGCTTGCGGTGTCGGCGCTCATAGCCGCGCCAACCCTAGCACCGGACGCGTGCCGGGCCCAAACGGCGGTTGCGCCTCGGAGCGTCTCCGATGTACCGTGATGCGGGCCCGGCGGCGGGCAACGACTACGAGACGAGGATGCCATGGCGGGACAGAAGCCCCACACCTACACCCTGAGCGCATACCCCAAGACGGTGGGACTGCGGGACGGCACGTCGATCGTCCTCCGCCCAATGCAGCCGGACGACGCTGACCCCCTGCTGGCCTTCTTCCAGAACCTCTCCTCCGAGGACCGCTTCTTCCTTAAGGAGGACGTGGCCTCGCCCGTCGTGATCCAGCGCTGGGTCGACGACATGGACTACGACCGCGCGCTCCCGATCATCGCCCTCGACGGCGACTCCATCGTCGCCGACGGCACCCTGCACCGCTCCCGCGCCAACGCCCGACGTCACATCGGGCAGATCAGGATCGCGGTGGCCGACGACTACCGGAATCGGGGTCTCGGCACCACCCTCCTCAACGAGCTCGCCACCATCGCCAACGAGCACGGCCTCGAGCGCTTGCTCCTCGAGGCCGTTTCCGACCATGAGGACGACGCCATCAAGGCTGCGGAGTACGTCGGCTTCGTTCGAGTGGGCTCACTGCCGGGCCACGCCAAGGACCTTCAGGGTCACCCCAGGGACATCGTGCTCTTGGAGATGCCTCTGGGCAAGTGGTTCGACTGGTGGCGCTTCTAGCCGAGGTCAAACGGGGGCGGGAACGGGTTTCACCCGTGCTTCCTGAGCGCGGAAGCGGGGCTGTTGGAGGCGACGACCGGAATCGAACCGGTGTATAGAGGTTTTGCAGACCTCCGCCTTACCACTTGGCTACGTCGCCGGAAAAGGTAAGCATAGCAAAAGCCTCCCGCGAAACTCAATCTCGCCAGGCGGTTGATGTGGTCCGCTCCCGCTTACACGGGAGCCCATGAGGGGAGTGAGCGATGCAAGGTCTCAAACGAACGGCCGGCGGCCTCCTGTTCGTCTACGCCGTCCTCTACACGGCGCAGGTCCTCTTCAGCCGCTTCTATGTGGACGCCCTCGACCCCCAGGAGATTTGGGACGTCTTCAACTACATCACCGGCGCGGGCATCCTAGTCGCCATCGCCGTTGCCTGTGCCCATAAACGCGCGATGGCCCCCGATGCCGACCCCGTCCGCCGCCTTACCGCCAAAGTCGGCTGCTACGCCTCCCTCGCCCTCGCCATCATCTTCTTCCCGCTCTGGTTCTCCCTCCTCATGAGCGACACGCAGTCCGACGCGCAGAACGTCGGCTGGATCCTCGTTTCCGTCCTCAACCCCCTCGTCCTTGCCACCGCCGGCGCCTGCCTCTGGAAGGCGGGCAAGCCGGAATAGACGGACGGGTCACCATCGCTCGATACAGGGCTCGCGCCCCCGTGCATATCGCGAGCGAGCAAGGTGAGCCGGCAGCGCCGCTGCTCCCGGCCGGCAGGGAAGCTTGATTTGTGCGGCCCCTTGCCGCATTCTATGGAGGTAAGAGACGGACTCCGAGGAACGTGATGCAAGCGCCCACGAAACCGGCTCCAACGATCATGATCACCGAGAAGGCGGCCGCCCAGGTTGCCAAGCTCGCCGACGCTGAAGGCAAGCCCGGCGCGGCCCTCCGCGTCGCCGTGCAGGGCGGCGGCTGCAGCGGCCTCACCTACAAGCTCACCTACGATTACGACGAGCGGGAGGGCGACAAGTCCTACAACCAGCACGGGGTCCGGCTCCTCGTAGACAAGAAGAGCGTGATCTACCTCATCGGCACCGAGCTCGACTTCTCCGACGGGCTGAATGGTAAGGGCTTCACCTTCTCCAACCCCAATGCCGCCAAGACCTGCGGCTGCGGGACGTCGTTCTCCACCTAGCCGCGCTATGCCGGGTGACGGCATGACTCCCTATCACGCGGCCAAGCGCGCCGCCGTTGTCGCCGACGTCTCCGACCGCGGCCTGCTGCGGATGGCTGGCGAGGACGCCCTCGACCTGCTGCACCGGCTCAGCACCCAGGACCTCCTCGCGCTCCAGCCCGGCGAGGGCGCGGCCACGGTGCTCACCACCAGCAAGGGCCGCATTCTCGACGTCCTCGTCGTCCAGCGGCGGGCCGATTCGCTGAGGCTGCACGTCTCGCCGGGAAACCAGCCCCGCGTGCTCGAATGGCTCGACACCTACACCATCCTCGAGGACTCGGAGGCCAGCGACGCGACGGACGAGCACGGCCAACTGCTCGTCTTCGGCCCGGCGGCCGGCGAAGTCGTCGGCGCGGCCTCTGACCCCGCCATCGGCGGCCTCGATCTCTTCCACCACCGCGAGGCCCGACTCGGCACCACCCAGGTCACGGTCACAAAAGCCGAGGTGCCGGCGGGCGGGGGCTTCCACGTTGCGGCGCCGGTGGGCGAGGTGGCCTCGGCGCGCCAGGCGCTGATCGAAGCCGGCGCTATTCCCGTCGACGGCGACACGTTCGAGGTGCTGCGGGTCGAGGCGGGCCTGCCCGCGTTCGGCTCGGAGCTCGACGAGCGGTGGAACCCGCACGAGGCCGGGCTCGAACGGCATATCAGCTACACCAAGGGCTGCTACATCGGGCAAGAAGTCATCGCGCGCCTCGACGCCTACGACAAGGTGCAGCGGGAGCTGCGCGGGTTGCGGGCCCTTGACGGCGGCGTGCCTTCCGTAGGCAGCAAGCTGCTCATGGAAGGCAAGGAGGCCGGCGCGGTCACCTCCAGCACCGATTCCCCCAACTTCGGCCCCATCGCACTGGCCTACGTGCGCCGCGCCCACGCGGACCCCGGCGCCCGCCTCGTCACCGCCGAGGGGGCCGAGGTCGAGGTCGCGGCGCTGCCCTTCGACTAGCGCCTCATCGCTTTTCCGTTGCGCTTCGGAAAGCGCCCCTGGTACCATTGAGCCCCGCGCTCCATTCCGTAACGGCGCGCGCAAACTCTGGGAGGCCCCTGCATGACGACGAAAGAGATGACCGACGAAGAAAAACAGGTCGTGACGATGGTGCGCGACTTCGTGAAGCGCGACATCGAACCCGTGGCCTCCGAGATGGAGCTCGCCGACGTCTACCCGTTCGAGATCGTGGAGAAGATGAAGGAGCTCGGGCTGTTCGGCTGCACCATCGGCGAGGAATACGGCGGCATGGGCCTGAACTCTTTCACCTATGCCAAGGTGATCGAGGAGATCACCGCCGGCTGGATGAGCGTGGCGGGCATCATCAACTCCCATCTGATCATGGCCCACATCGTCGAGCTGTTCGGCGAGGAAGATCAGAAACGTCACTTCCTGCCCAAGATGGCCACCGCCGAGTTCCGCGGCGGCATCGCGCTCACCGAGCCCAATTGTGGCTCCGACGTGGCCGCGATCCAGACCTCGGCGGTGCGCGACGGCGACGACTACGTGGTCAACGGCACGAAGATGCTGATCACGAACGGTGAACACGGCGACACCTTCGCCGTGCTGGCCAAGACGGACAGAGAAGTCCAGCCGGCCTACAAGGGGATTAGCTGCTTCATCATGCAGAAGGGCGGCTCCGGCTTCACCCACGGGCGGCATCTGGAGAAACTCGGCTACCGGGGCATCGACACCACCGAGCTCATCTTCGACGACTTCCACGTCCCGGCGGGCAACCTGATTGGCAGGCAGGAGGGCCAGGGCTTCAAGCAGATGATGACCGGCCTCGAGTTGGGCCGGATCAACGTGGCCGCCCGCGGTGTGGGCGTTGCCCGGGCCGCCTTCGAGAAGGCGATGGCCTACGCGCAGAAGCGCCACACCTTCGGCGTCCCCATCGCCCACCATCAGGCGATCCAGATCAAGCTCGCCGACATGTACACCAAGATCGAGGCCTCGCGGCTTCTCGTCGAGCAAGCAGCCGCCAAGAAGGACGCCGGCGAGCGCTGCGACCTTGAAGCGGGCGCCGCCAAGCTCTTCGCCAGCGAGACGGCGATGGAAGTCGCCTTGGAAACGCTTCGGGTTCACGGCGGCGTTGGCTACATCAAGGAGGGCGGCGTCGAGCGCTACTTCCGCGACGCCCCCTTGATGATCATCGGCGAGGGCACGAACGAGATCCAGCGCACCGTCATGGCGCGCCAGCTCCTGCAACGCTTCAAGCACCTGGCCTAGGCTCGCCGCCGTGCCGTCCATGCAGTTCGCCACGGTCTGCTACGCCGAGGACTTCGGCGAGTTCATCGAATGGGTGCGCGCCGCCGATGGCTTCGGCTTCGACGCCATCGGCTACGGCGACTCCCAGAACCTCTGGGGCGATCTCTACGTCGCGCTCACCCTCGCCGCGGAGCACACCGAGCGTGCTCGCATCGGCCCGATGGTGACGAATCCCATGACCCGCCACCCCGCCGTCGCCGCCGGCGGCATGGCCAGCGTGCAGCAGGTCTCCGGCGGACGCGCCTTCTTCGGCGTGGGCACCGGCGACAGCGCCCTCCGCAACATCGGGACCCGCGCCGCCACCGTCGACGAGCTGGAGGACTACTGCCGCACGTTCAAGACGCTCTGCGCCGGCGGGGAGGCCGAATGGAACGGCTGCCGCATGAGCATGAAGTGGCCGACCGAACCCGTGCCCCTCTGGCTCTCCGCCGAAGGCCCGCGCATGCTCGACCTCGCCGGCCGCATCGCCGACGGCGTGATCGTCGGCAACGGGATAACCCCGGAGGTCATCAAAGACAGCATCGCGCGGGTACGGGCCGGCGCCGAGGCCGTTGGACGCGACCCCGACGAGATCGAGCTCTGGTGGATGGTCAAGCCATTCTTCGCCTCGTCGGAGGAGGCCGCCTGGCGCGATTTGGGGTGGACGCTCGCCGGGGGCAACAAGACCTTCCGCAACGGCCTCGACGGCAAGTTCGTCCCCGAGGATCTGCGCGAGCGCGTCCTCGGTCTGGTGCGGGAGTACGATTCCAGCGAGCACGCCAAGATGGGCACCCACAACGGCGCGCTCGTGGAGAAGTACGACCTCTACGAGTTCCTGGGACGGCGCTTCAGCGTCTGCGGCCCGCCGGAGTTCATGGTCGAGCGCTTTCGCGAGATCGCCGCCGCCGGCGCGACCAACCTCATCCTCACCCAGCTCGTGCCCGACAGGATGGCCTTCATGCGCCGCCTGTCGGAAGAGGTGCTCCCCGCCCTCCGCTAGCGCGGCGTGCCGCGGCTCATGAGCTCGAAGCGGTTCCCCTCGGGGTCGACGCCGTAGCAGTTCGTCGCCGAGCCCTCCCAGCCGTAGGGCGGCGACTTGAACCGCACGCCCTGCTCCACCATCGCGTCGTAGGTGGCGTGGATGTCGTCGCAGACGAAGCCCAGGTGGTGCGAGCCGATGTTCGTGGGGCGCATGTCGAGCTTCGCGCCCTTCTTGTTCACGTACTCGACCATTTCGAGGACGAAGTCGCCGAGCTTCAGGTGGGCGATCTTCATGTGCAGCCCCTCGAAGCCGGAACCCTGGGCGCGCTCGTCGTCGTTCTTGTTTTCGATCAGCTTCAACACCGTCATGTTGAAGTGGTCGCGGTAGAAGGCGAGCATCACGTCCATGTCGCCGACGGTCATGCTGGTATGGTCGTGGGCCTGGATCATTGCTTGCCTCCCCGCGTGCTTCGCGCGCTTCCTTTATACGCTACGGGGCAAGGGCGCCGGGGGAGCGGAAGTCAATTGACACGGCAGGCGGGGCTGCATACCTTAGCGGCGTCCGGCGTGTGAGGCGCCGGGAGGCGAGATTCACTACGGAGGAAACAATGGCGAGGGAATATCACGTCATCAGTGCGGACGGGCACGTCGTCGAGGCGCCCGACATGTGGGAGCGCTTCCTGCCCAAGAAGTACCAAGACCGCGCGCCGAAGCTGGTCAAGGACCCCCTGGGGGGCGACGGCTGGCAGTACGAGCCGGGGGCGCCGCCGGCAGGCATCGGCAACGTCACGATGTGGGCCGGCAAGAGCTACGACGACAATGGCTGGCACGGCGTCAAGTACGACCAGATCAACCCCGGCTGCTACATCGGCAAGGACCGGCTCAACGAGCAGGACGTCGGCGGTGTCGACGCCGAGGTCCTCTTCCCGCCCCAGCGCACCATCCGCTACTTCATGCTCAACGAGGACGACGGCTTTCACCAGGCGGGCGTCGAGGCGTACAACACTTGGCTCTACGACGACTTCTGCGCCGCCGACCACGGCCGGCTCATCGGCGTCGCGCAGATGCCGAACCTTGGCGTGGAGAACAATATCGCCGCCCTGAAGCAAGCCAAGGCGCACGGCTTCAAAGGCGTGATCTGCTCGACGTGGCCCTCGGGCAACGAGCAGGTCTCCGTGGCCGACGATCCGTTCTGGGAGGCCGCCGAGGCCGAGAACATGATCGTGCACCTGCACGCGGGCATCCATACCGGCGCGCGGGTCAAGGGCTCCGCCAAGGCGACCGCGGTGTCGGCGGCCAAGCCCGCCGGCCTCGCCCAGATGGGCGGCGGCATCGCGCAGATCTCCCAGCCCATGGCCGACCTCATCCTCTCCGAGACATTCGACCGCTTCCCCGGCCTCAGGATGGCCGGCGTCGAGGTCGGCGCCGGGTGGGTCCCCGCCTTCCTGGAGCACATGGACGATCACTACTTCCGCAACCGCAAGTGGACCAAGACGGGCCTGAAGATGCTGCCCAGCGAGTATTTCCACCGCAACTGGATGGTGACCTTTATCCGGGAGCACTTCGCGGTCCGCAACCGGCACGCCATCGGCATTAAGAACATGATGTGGTCGACGGACTACCCCCACCATCGCTGCGACTGGCCGAACGACCGGCAGCTCATGGAAGAGATGTTCGTGAATGTGCCCGCCGACGAGAAGAAGGCGATCACCTGCGATAACGCCGTCGCCGTGTACGGTCTCGCCTAGCGCTTCGAAGGCCCCCGGCGTTTGCCGGGGGCTTTTTGCGCCCAAGACGCGGGGAGGAGAGAGCCATGCCCTACGAGACGATCCTGACAGAGACCCGCGACCGCGTGCGCCGCGTCACGCTCAACCGGCCCGAGGTGCGGAACGCGCTCAGCGAAAAACTGAAAGGGGAGCTGTTCGACGCCATCGACGAGGCCGAGGGGGACGAGGGCGTCGGCGCGATCCTGATCGACGGCGCCGGGCCGTCATTCTGCGCGGGTCACGACTTCAGCGACCTCGCCGACGCGCAGCGCGGGGTCGATCCCGCCGACACCACTCCCCTCGACCTGCTGAACTCCTTGCAGAAAGTCGATGATCCCTGGGCCAAGTTGTGGAACGTCACTAAGCCGACCATCGCGCAGGTGCATGGCCACTGCCTGGGCGGCGGCATGGAGCTCGCCTTCAACTGCGACGTCGTCTTCGCCGCCGCCGACGCGAAGATCGGCTATCCGCCCGTGCGGGCGCAGGGCTCGATTCAGACCTACATGTGGAACTACCTCGTCGGGCCTCAGTGGGCGAAGATCATCATCCTCACCGGCGATCAGATCGACGGGGTCACGGCCGAGCGGATCGGCCTGGTGGCCAAGGCGCCGGCCCCGGAGGACCTTGCGGCGGAGACCCACGAGCTCGCGCGCCGCATGGCCCTCGTGCCCCACGAGCTCCAGGCGGTCAACAAGGCGCTCTGCAACAAGGCCCTCGAGCTGATGGGCCGCGAGCAGATGCAGGCGTTCGCCCGCCAGGCCGACCGCTTCGCCTATTCGGGTCGGGCCGCCGCCGAATGGAAGCGGCGCTTGCTTGAGGACGGCCCCCGTGAGGCGGTCAAATGGCGCGACGAGAAGTTCCGCTAGGACGGCCCCTCGGCCCGGCGGCCCCGGTAGGCCGCTTTCAATTTGACGGAATTGGCCAATGTGGTTAGGGTAGCGCCACGCCCGTGAGAGGCTTGCTAGGAGAGGCCTCGCGAGCCTTTAAGCTGGGGTGCGTCACGGGCTCGGTGGCTTTGCGTATTCCTCGTGGAGGTTGCGCGCCCGGCGGGCCGGTGGCGAGCAAGAGAGACGAGATGACGAACGCACAGCCGACCCAGCCGGAAACCAGCGCCGCGCCGGAGAAACCCGCCGGCGCGTCCCCAGAGCCGAACCGTCCCACCGACGCCGGCGAATCGCCCACCATCAGCGTCAAGTCGGTGTGGAAGGTCTTCGGCAACAGGCCCGAACGGGCGCTACTGTCGGAGTACTCCGACAAAGACAAACGCGACGTCCTTGATGAACTGGGTCTCGTGGTCGCGCTTCAAGACGTCAACTTCGAGGTGCACCGGAGCGAGACCTTCGTCATCATGGGCTTGTCCGGCAGCGGCAAGTCGACCATGGTCCGGTGCCTTATCCGCCTGATCGAACCGACTGCCGGGGAGATCTCCATTGACGGCGAAGACATCACCGGCATGAGCGACCAAGCGCTGACCGAGTTCCGCCGGAAAAAGATCGCGATGGTCTTTCAACACTACGGCCTGATGCCGCACCGCTCGGTCCTGGAGAATGCCGCCTGGGGTCTGGAGGTGCAGGGGCTCGACAAGGCAGAGCGTTACGCCCGTACCCGCGAGGTGATCGACCTGGTCGGTCTCTCCGGGTGGGAAGATGCCTTTCCCCAGCAACTATCGGGCGGCATGCAGCAACGAGTGGGACTGGCCCGGGCCCTGGCGGTGGACACGGACATCCTGTTGATGGATGAACCCTTCAGCGGCCTCGACCCTCTGATCCGCCGCCAAATGCAGGATGAGCTGCTGCGCTTGCAAGAGGAGTTGCACAAGACCATCGTCTTTATCACCCACGACCTCAACGAAGCCCTGAAACTGGGGGACCGCATCACCATCATGCAGGATGGCAAGGTGGCCCAGATTGGCTCGCCGGAGGACATTGTCCTTCGGCCTGAGGACGAGTATGTCGGCGAGTTCACCCAGGACGTCCGGTTGGAGAGCGTTCTCACCGCCGCCAAGGTCATGGTGCCTCCGAAGGCTACGGTCATGGGATACCAAGGGCCGCGGGCCGCCCTCCATACAATAGGCCAGAGCGACGGCGACGCCGCCTGGGTGGTCGATCGAAGGGAACAATACATCGGCCTTCTTTCCATAAGCAGCGCCGAGCGCGCCTTGCGGGCCTCCGTCAGCCGTTTGGACCAAGCGTGGGAGTACGTCGACCGGGAATATACAGCCCTGTCCCCTTCCACCACCTTCGACGAGCTGATCCCCATCGCCATGGCAAGCGATTTCCCCATTCCCATCGTGGAAGACGACGTCTTGGTGGGTGAAGTCCACCGCAGCGCCCTGGCGAAAGCCCTCGCCGAAACCACCTCCGCCGACGCCGACTATGCGGCCAACGCCGCCGCCAACGCCGCTCTAGTCTGAGAAGCCTAGCCAACGGAGCCACCATGGCGACAACGGAAGCACAACCGCCTTCTACCGAAGCAGCATCCGGTAGCAGGCTGGACTTGAGGAACATCCCGGGCGCCCCCTGGCTCGCCGGACTGGTCGCGGTGCTCGTCGTCTTGATAGTCAGCCTGGTGGTTTGGGGCCCCGAGATGGACTATCCCACCACGGTGTCCAGCTCCCAAGTCGCAACCTCCGACGGTGGATCGGTTGAGGTCACCAGGACGGTGCGAGACGTAACCGGGGACGCCATCGACGATGCCGTTGGTTGGATCAATCGCGCGGGGGCCGGACTATTCGACGGACTGAGCGACGGTGTCACCTACGCTCTCTTGAACATTGAGACAGCGCTGAAGTGGCTGCCCTGGCCCGCCATTGTCGCCGGGCTGGCGCTGGCCGCCTTCGCCGTTGGGCGTTGGCCGCTCCTGGTGTTCACCCCCGTGGCCTTGCTGGCCATAGGCTTCATGGACCTGTGGGCGAATATGATCGACACCATCGCGCTGATGGTCGTAGCGGTGGCTCTCTCCGTGGCCGTCGGGTTCCCGTTGGGCGTTCTGGGAAGCCGCAACGAGCGGGCCGACAACCTCATGCGCCCGATTCTGGACGGGATGCAGACGATGCCCAGCTTCGTCTACCTGTTGCCCGGCATTATCTTCTTTGGTCTCGGGAAGCCGGCGGGGATCTTCGCCACCATCATCTATGCCGTCCCCCCGGTCATACGCCTGACCAATCTGGGAATCCGGCAGGTTTCCGCCGAGACCGTGGAAGCGGCCCGGTCTTTCGGTGCATCGCCGATCCAACTGCTGACCAAGGTGCAGGTGCCAATGGCGCTGCCAACCATCATGGCCGGGGTGAACCAGACCACCATGATGGCGCTGGCGATGGTGACCATCGCCAGCATGGTGGCCGCCGGAGGGCTGGGAGACAACGTGCTGCGGGCGCTCCAGAAGAACGAGCCGGGCAATGGGGCCATTGCCGGTCTCGCCATTGTGTTCCTGGCCATCATCATCGACCGCCTTACCCAGGCCCTTGCCAAGGGCCGTAGGGAGACCGTAAGCAGCGCCGGTTAACCGCCGCATCGGCATGACGCCCGACACGCCCGCCGAGCCTGGACGATCAGGATCGCCGTGCGAGGTGAATCGGGCACCCGAACAGGTTCAACAGTTTGACACGCTACCGAAGGGGTGTTATAAAGACGGCGTAATCTGGGCCGGGCGGCATCGCCCGGCGAACTTTTTTGGCGTTTGGGAGGGATGGCGTTTTGCTGATAAAGCAAAAATTGTTGGCGGCGATGGCTATGGTTCTTGTGGCCATGCTCGTCGTTGTCGCATGCGGTGGCGAAGAAGAGGAAGACAAGACAACCATCACATTTGGTGATCTGAACTGGGCGAGCGCCCTGTTGCAAAACCGGATCGCCCAGTACATCGTCGAGCACGGCTACGGCTACCCGACGGACGTCAAGTTCGGCGCGACGCTGCCGTTGTTCGAGGGCCTCCAGCGTGGCGATACCGACGTCACCATGGAGATCTGGCTTCCCAACCAGGACGAGGCTTGGGACAAGGCCCGCAGCGAAGGCGCGGTGCTGTCCGTCGGCCAGAGCTTGGGGTCCGACTGGCAATCGGCCTTCGTGATTCCGGCCTACCTCCAGGAGCAGTATCCCGACCTGGACAGCGTGGACGACCTGAAAGACCAGCAGTACAAGGACCTGTTCAAGACTGCTGAGACGGGCGACAAGGCCCGCCTCGTGTCCTGCATCATCGGCTGGGCTTGCGAGGAAGTGAACGCCGCCCAGATCGAGGGCTACGATCTCTTGGACCACGTTGAGATCGTCAACCCCGGCGATGGCGCCGCGTTGAACGCCGACCTGTACGGCGCCTACGAGCGTGGCGAGCCCTGGCTCGGCTACCAGTGGGGCACCAACGACCCTGCCCTGAAGCTTGACCTGGTCCGGCTGGAAGAGCCTGCCTACAGCGACCAGTGCTGGTTCACCACCAAGGCCTGCGCCTACGAGGACGCCAACATCCTCATCGCGGTGAATCCCGACCTGCCCGGAGAGGCTCCCGACGTCGTGGCGATGCTGCGGAAGTGGGACTTCAACATCGACATCTACAAGGCTGCGGTGCGGTGGCAGGACGCCAACCCCGACGCCGACACGGCTGCTACCGCTCTCTGGTGGCTCAGCGAGAACCGGGCCATCTGGTCCCAGTGGGTCACGGCCGAAGCGGCAGACGACATTCAGGCCGCCCTTGATGACGGCGAGGAAGCCGCGGGCTGGCCCGAAGAGTAAGCTTGTCCTGACAAGCATTAGCGAGAGGGCGTCCCACCGGGCGCCCTCTCTTTTTGCCGCGCGCCGCTTGGGAGGGGAGGCGAATCGAAAGGCTACCCCTTCGCGTATCATGGAAGGGCCGGACCTTATTGAGACTGCCGGCCCCGCGCCATGACTGAAGTCGTCCACGAAGCCGGCCTGGTCCGTGATTTCGCCATCATTATGGTGGTGGCGGCCGCGGTGCTCGTCCTCTTTCGACGGCTCGGTCTCCCCCCGATTTTGGGTTATCTGCTCGCGGGCGTGCTCATCGGGCCCTACACCTTCGCACGGGCCCCGATCGGCGACCTCGACACCATCCGCCTGCTCGCCGATCTCGGCCTCGTCCTGATCCTCTTCTCGCTGGGGCTGGAATTTGGGTGGGACCGAATCCGGCGCCTCGGCATCATCATCGCCTTCATCGGCGCGTTTGAAGTCGGGGTGATGATCTCCTTGGGTTACGGCCTGGGGCTGCTCTTTGGATGGAATAGCACCGAGGCCATCTTCCTTGGGGCGACGATGGCGATCAGCTCGTCGGCCATCTTGATCAAGGTGCTCGGCGACGCCGGGCAACTGCATGGGAGGAGGGGGCGCCTCATTGTCGGCCTGCTCCTCGTCGAAGACTTCGCGGCGGTGGTGCTGCTGGCGGTGCTCTCCGGGGTCGCAACGACAGGAGCGGGCACGATCGGCGACATCGGCTGGCTGATTGGCAAGCTTGCCCTCTTCTCGGTCGCGGCGCTGGTGTTCGGGGCCATCATCGTCCCCCGCATCCTCGATCTAGTGGCGGACTTCCACTCCCGTGAGATCCTGCTCATTGCAAGCCTGGGGATGATGTTCGGCCTGGCCCTGCTCGGCGCGGAGCTGGGGGTTTCGGCGGCAGCGGGGGCCTTCCTCATCGGTACGGTGCTCGGCGACACCAGGCACGCGAACCAGATCGGCGTCGCGATCAACCCCATCCGCGACATGTTCGCCGCCATCTTCTTCGTCTCCATCGGCATGCTGGTCGACATGCGCGACGTAGCCGGCTTCATTGGCCCGGCCGCCGCCGTCGCCGCCGTGTTCATCTTCGGCAAGATCATCGCGAACTCGGCCGGGGGACTCTTCGCCGGCTACCGTGGTCGGGAGGCCCTCGCGGTAGGGACCGGCACCCCGCAGATCGGCGAGTTCTCCCTCGCTATCGCCAACGTCGGCGTGGCCCAGGGTGTTGTTGGGGCGGCCCTCTTCCCTGTCGTCGCCGTGGCGACGGCGTTCACCTCGGTTGCCTACCCCTTCATCTTCAATTCGTCGGAGAAGATGGCCGACGTTCTCGCCCGCTATGCGCCGACGTGGGTCAAGGCGCTGGTGAACAGCATCCGAGTCTTCGGCGAGGGAGTGCGCCCGCGCCGGGTCCCAAGGGAGGAGGTGCGCAGGCCGTTGCGGCGTCTTGGGCTGAACGTGGCGATCATCATCGTTCTCGTCACCGTAGGCGCTTTCATCCTGCACTCCGTCGAGGTTGCGGTGGATACGAGCTTTTGGGGCGAGAGGCTCGGCAGGGGCACGGTGGGTCTGATCGCCGGGGCTGCCGTGGTGGTGTTCTCGCTGCCGTCGGTTCTCGCGATTTGGCACTCCTTGCAAGCGCTCAGCGTCGTGGTCGCCGACCGCCTGCTGCCGCCCGGTACCGGGCCGACGGACCGGATGCGCGCCGCCGTCGGCAGCGGCGTCTCCGTGCTCGTCATATTCTTCTTGGGACTGTGGACGGTCCCCTTCTTCTTCGAGCTCTTCAAGCTGGGCGGCCTCGCCATCGTCGTACCGATCTTCGTCATTGCCGCCATCGTGGGCCTGACGACGGGCCTGGCGTTCAAGATGCACGGCCTGCTTGAAGCATCGTTCATCAGAACGTTCTTCGGCGACGGAGACGAACCGGCCGAGGGCGAGGCCCAGGGGGTGACCGTTGACTCCGAGGAGCGGTCCGGCCCCTAACGTCTACCCAGCGTCGAGGTCGAGCTCGATGGCGATTGGGCAGTGGTCCGACCCCATGACCGACGCGTCGATGCTCGCCGATGCGAGGGCGGGCGCCAGGCCCGGCGTCACCCAGAAATAGTCGATGCGCCACCCCACGTTGCGGTCGCGGGCGCGCGACTTCTGGTCCCAGTAGGTGTACTGGCCGGGCTCGTCAATGAAGTGGCGGAGAGTATCGACGTAACCCAGCCCTTCCAGCTTGTCGAGCCACGCCCGCTCCTCGGGCAGGAACCCCGAGACCGTCGCGTTCTCCTTCGGCCGGGCGAGGTCGATCTCGTGGTGCGCCGTGTTGTAGTCGCCGCAGACGACGAGCTCCCGCCCCTGCGCGCGCAGGGCTTCGGCGTGCTCTAGGAAGGCGTCGTAGAAGTCGAGCTTGTAGGCCAACCGCTCCGGGCCCATGCCGCCGTTCGGGTAGTAGACGTTGAACAGGATGAAGCTCCCGAAGTCGGCCTCGATGAGCCGGCCCTCGGCGTCGAACCGGGGGATGCCCAACCCGCGCGTCCATGACTTCGGCTCCACACGCGAGTAGACCGCGACACCGCTGTACCCCTTGCGCTCCGCCGAGCTCCAACACGAGAAGAAGCCCGGCGGCTCGAGGACTTCGGGACCGACCTGAGCGGGCTGTGCCTTCGTCTCCTGCAGGCAGACTACGTCGGCCCGTTCGGCGGCGAGCCACTCAGCGAACCCCTTGCGGTACGCCGCTCGGATGCCGTTGACATTCCAGCTTACGAGCCGCACCCGCTACGCCCCGCCACCGACTCCGAGGGCACGGCGCAGATAGCCGAGGACCGCGTTGTTGTATCCGGCCGGGTTCTCTTCGTGACAGAAGTGGCCCGCCTCCTCCACCGGCTCTACGACCGCGTTGCGGAGAAGCGAGGCGAGGCGGTCGGCGTCGTCGCGCGAGCAGAAGCGGTCCTTGCCTCCGTGGACGACCAGCGCCGGCGCTTCGATCCGAGACAGCTCCGACTCCAGCGCCCCGAGCCGCGCGACCAGCGATTCATGCAGCTCGGCCAGCGCGGTGACCGCGGCGCCGGTGCCGAGGGAGCGGGCAAAGGCGTCGACCATCGAGGAGTCGACGTGCCGCGGCTCGGCGTAGCCTTCCTGGAAGAGGCGCTTCAGCGTGCCCTTGGCGCCGCGCTTGAATGCCTCGCGGGCCACGAACCCAGACGGAGGCGACACGTTGAGCGGCTCCGCCGCCGAGGCCATCGGCGCGCCGGAGAGCACCAGGGCGCGTGTCTTGCCGGAGTGGGCCAGTGTGAACTGCAGCGCTATAGAGGCGCCCGCTCCATTGCCTGCCAGGGACACCTCGTCCAAGCCCAGCGCCTGCGAGAAGTCGAGCACGTGCGCCGCCAGCCCCTCCAGCGAGCTCTCGAAACCGTTCGCGCGGGTGCTGCGCCCCCACGCGGGAAGATCGGGGGCGAGCACACGGAAGTTCAGCGCCAGCACGTCGAGGTTGTACCGCCACACGCGGGCGTCGCCGGGTACGCCGTGCAGGAGGATGAGCGGGTCGCCCACGCCCTGCTCGAAGTAGTGCGCCTCGCCGCCGGGCAGCAGGATGGTCTTGCTCTCGGTCACAACGCCCCCATCGCCGGATTCGACGCGTCAGTATTGACCATCGAGCGGCGGTTGGCTAGCCGCGCCGCCGCTGGACGCCTGGAGTATCCTGATGCGCAGCCCAAGCTGATGTGGCGCTGAGCGGGTAAGGTTGAGAGGCCTTGAGCAAGAAGTCCAAGAAGGCGGGGAAGAAGCGTAAGAAGGGCAAGAAGGCCTCGACCGCCACCAAGAAGGAAGCCAAGCTCGATAAGATGGCCGACCTCATCCAGCGCCGGGCGTGGCGCTGACGCAGAAGGATGCTCTGGATGACCGCGGACGACATCATGCACAGGCCCGTTCGAGAGGGTGCAGCATGACCGCGATGGCGCTCGAAGGGTTGAGGGTCGTCGAGTTCGGCGACTTTATCTCCGCGCCCTTCTGCGGCAAGCTGCTCGCCGACCTCGGCGCCGATGTGATCAAGGTCGAGCGGCCCAAGGTCGGCGACGAGTCGCGCCGCTACGGCCCCTTCCCCGACGACCTCCCCCATGTCGACCGCAGCGGCCTCTTCATCTACATGAATGCCAACAAGCGGAGCGTGACCCTCGACGCGTCGACCGCCACCGGCCAGGACATCTTCAACGCCCTCGTCGCCGACGCCGACATCCTGATTGAGAACCAGCAGCCCGGCGTCATGAAGTCGCTGGGCCTCACCTACGACAAGCTGAGCCAGATCAACCCCGGCCTGGTCATGACCTCGATCTCCGTCTTTGGCCAGACGGGGCCGTACAGCAAGTACAAGGGCTACGACCTGACGGCGTGGAACGCCTCGGGCGTGCCCCACCGTTACATGGGTGAACCCGACCGCGCCCCCCTCCGCGCCGCTTGGTACCACGCCGACCACTGGGGCGCAATCTGCGCCGCCGTCTCCACGATGATCGCCGCCCTCGCCCGCGACGTGATCGGTGAGGGGCAGCATGTCGACCTGTCCGAGGCCGACGTCCTCGCCTGCCACATCATGGGCTATCAGCTCATCTCGGTCTATCACATGACCGGCGAGTGGGACGTCCGCACCGGCGAATCGCGCATGACGAGCTACCCCACCGGCATCCACCCCTGCGCCGACGGCCACATGGCGCTCATGCTGCTCGAGCAGAGCCAGTGGCACGGTTTCGTGAATGCGATGGGGAACCCGGAATGGGCCCTCAATCCCATCTTCGACATCCCCATGTGGGACCTGCGCGAATACTCGGAGGAGATCCGCGTGATGGCCGAGCCGTGGTTCGAGCAGCGCACCAAGAAAGAGCTCTTCGAGGTGCTCCAGGCCAACAAGGTTCCCTCCGGCCCGGTCAACAACGCCGAAGACGTGGCCAACGATCCGCACCTCAACGCCCGGGGCTTCTTCGCCGAATACGACCAGCCCGAGGTCGGTCCGGTCAAGGTGCCGGGACGGCCCTTCGTCATGAGCAAGACGCCGTGGTCGCTGCGCCGCCCGGCGCCCACGCTCGGCGAGCACAACGTCGAGATCCTCGGCGGCCGCTACGGCTTCAGCGGCGTCGACCTCACCGACCTGCGTCGAACGGGGATCATCTAGCGGCCAACGGAGACTCCGAAATGTCCGTCCTTCCGCTCAGCAACCTCCGCGTCGTCAACTTCGGCTGGGTCTGGGTCGCCCCCCTCATGGGCCACGTCCTCGCCGACATGGGCGCCGAGGTCTTCAAGGTCGAGACCCGCAACCGCCCCGACGTGATCCGCATCCTGCCCCCTTATATGGATGAGGAGGAGGCGAAGGAGCTGGGGCGGCAGCCCCTGGAGAGCCTCTACGCGGCCAATACCTTCCGCAACTACCGAGGCATCAGCCTGGACATCTCGACCGCGGAAGGGCAGCGGCTCGCCAAGGAGCTCATCAAGAGCTGCGACGTGGTCATCGAGAACTTCTCGCCCAAGGTGATGGGCAAGTTCGGGATGAGCTACGAGGAGGTCCGGGCGCTGCGCCCCGACGTCATCATGATTTCGGCGTCGGCGGCGGGAAAGGATGGCCCCCGCTCCGACCTCGTCTCCTACGGCGGGGTCGTCTCCGCCATGGCCGGTATCGAGTTCAACCAGGCCTACCCCGAGCTTGGCCGGCCTCAGGCGGCCAACACCACCATCATGGACCCCATGCAGGGTCTCTACTGCGCCTTCGCCGTGCTCGCCGCCATCCGTCACCGCGCCCGCACCGGCGAGGGCCAGCATATCGACTTCGCCCAGTGGGAGGCGGCGGCCACCTTGGTCGGCGGCCCGATGATGGAGTGGGTCTTTAACAAACGCCATGCTCCGCCCCTCGGCAACCGCGACGAGATGATGGCCCCCCACGGCGTCTACCCAAGCAAGGGTCACGACAAGTGGGTGACCATTGCCGTGAAGACGGAGGACGAGTGGCGCGCCCTCTGCAACGCGATGGAGCGTCCCGAGCTCGCCGATGACGACCGCTTCGCCGACCAGTACCTGCGCCAACTCAACCACGACGAGCTCGACGAGATCATCGCGGCGTGGACCAAGGAGAAGACGCACTTCCAGGTGACCCGGATGCTGCAGAAGGCCGGCGTCGCCGCCTTCCCCGCCCTCAGCCAGAAGGAACTCTTCGACGACCGCCACTTCACCGCCCGCGAGGACTGGGTCGACGTCGAGCACCCTCTCGGTAAGCAGAAGATCTACGGCATGCCGTGGAAGCTGAGCAAGACGCCGGGGCAGATACGCCTGCCGGGCACGATGGTGGGTCAGTACAACGACTTCGCCTTCCGAGAAGTCCTCGGCATGCCCGAAGAAGAGATCGAGCGCCTCGCCGAGGCGGACGTCTTCTACTAGCGCGGCCTGGGTTACGTCTTGCCGAAGAGGCGCGCCACGTTCCCGCCCAGGATGTTGGCCTTGTCCTCGTCGCTGATGTCGGCGTTGAGGATCTGCTGGAGCAGCCGCGGCTTGCCGCCCCCTCCCCGCACGGGAGCGGAAGCGTAGGCCGCCTCGCCGCTGTAGGTGAACCTATCCGAGCCGTGCTCCTGCACGAAGCGCTCGATCATGTGGAAGCCCAGCGGCCCACCCGTGTCCCACAGGACGTTCGGCGTGTGCGCCGCCAGGTGCAGGGTCTCCGCCGAGCGCTCGTACGACCAGAAGGAGTCGAACGCCATGAACGTCACCTCGGGGAACTCGAAGGCCAGCTTCTGCATCCGCCACGATGCCTCCATCTTCGACTCGGCGTTGCAATGCAAGACCGGCACGAGGCCCAACTCCGACATGCGCTTCACGTAGGGACGCATCCACGGATTGTCGAGGAAGACCCCCTGCAGCCGGGGGTGCCAGCTCAGCCCGTCGAGGCCGAGCTCGTGCTTGCAGCGGTCGATCTCCTCCAGGCTGCGCTCCCCGTAGAGCGGCTCCACCGTCCCCAGCGCCACCGGGAAATGCTCCGGGTCGGCGGCGCGGTAGGCGGCCATGCCGTCGTTGACCCGCATCGTGTCCTTGATTCCGTCCGGCCGGAGGTAGGAGTGCGCCGGCTGGATGATCGCCCAATCGGCGCCGGAATCGGCGAGCCGGGCGACGCGCTGCGCCCGCTCCTCCTCGACCGTCATCGTCATTGCGTGCGACGCGCCGTCGCCGAGCGAGGCACTGAGGTCTCCGATGTGCATGTGGCAGTCGACGACGAGCATCGGCGCGCCCCCTTCCGTCTCGCTTCCGTCCGGGCCGTCCCTTGTACCGGCCTCACACCCTGAAATAGGGCCGAAGTATAGCGCAGGGGCGGATTCCCGGTTGGCGGCAGGCGCTCGTTGGGGTAACCTAGCGGGACGTTCCGCCGCGCTCTCCGCGCGTGCCCGTATTTCGGAAGCCCTCATCGCCATGTCCACCCAGGAAACGACGTACGGCTTGGAGTGCCAGGGGATTACCTACCCCGGCGCTATCCACTACAACCTCTCCGTCCCCGCGCTCTACGAACAGGCACTGCGCCGCGGCGAAGGCATCGTCGCCCACGAGGGCCCCTTCGTGGTCAACACGGGCAAGTTCACCGGCCGTTCCCCCAACGACAAGTTCATCGTCGACGAGCCCTCCTCCACCGGCCTCGTCTGGTGGGGCGACATCAACGTGCCGATGGACGAGGCGACGTTCGGCGCGCTGCGGCGCCGCATCCTCGGCTATCTGCAAGGGCGCGAGCTGTTCGTCCAAGACCTGTTCGTCGGGGCCGATCCCCGCTACCGCGTCGCCCTGCGCGTGGTCACCGAGAACGCCTGGCATGCGATGTTCGCCCGCAGCCTCTTCATCACGCCCTCGGAGGAAGACCTGCGCGGTCACCAACCTTCCCTCACAGTGGTGCACGCCCCCAACTTCCAGACCGTGCCGGAGATCGACGGCACCAACTCCGATGCCTGCATCGCGCTCAACTTCGGCTCGCGCGAGGTCTTCATCGCCGGCACGAAATACGCCGGCGAGATCAAGAAGTCCGTGTTCAGCTTCATGAACTACGTCCTCCCCGGCAAGGGCGTCTTCCCCATGCACTGCTCCGCCAACGTCGGCGAGGACGGCGACGTCGCGATCTTCTTCGGCCTCTCCGGCACCGGCAAGACCACTCTCTCGACGACCCACGACCGCGCCCTCGTCGGCGACGACGAGCACGGCTGGAGCGACGAAGGCGTCTTCAACTTCGAGGGCGGCTGCTACGCCAAGGTGATCCGCCTCTCCGAGAAGGCCGAGCCCGAAATCTACGGCACCACCAAGCGCTTCGGCACCGTGCTCGAAAACGTCATCATCGACCCCGAGACGCGGCGCCTCGACCTCGACGACGACTCCCGCACCGAGAACACCCGCGGCGCCTATCCCATCACCTTCATGCCCAACGCCGAGCCCTCCGGCGTCGCCGGCGTTCCTGCCAACGTGATCATGCTCACCGCCGACGCATTCGGCGTGCTGCCGCCGCTCTCCAGGCTCTCGGTGGATCAAGCCGTCTACTACTTCCTCTCCGGCTACACCGCCAAGGTGGCCGGGACGGAGCGGGGCATCATCGAGCCCCAGGCTACCTTCAGCCCCTGCTTCGGGGCGCCCTTCATGGCCCAAGACCCCGTCGTCTACGCCGACATGCTCCGCGAGAAGATCGTCAAGCACGGCGCCCGCGTCTGGCTGGTCAACACGGGATGGACCGGCGGCCCCTACGGCGTCGGCAGCCGCCTCGACATCGCCAACACCCGCGCCATGCTCCGCGCCATCCTCAGCGGCGGGCTGGAAGACGCCGGCTATGTGTGCGACCCCATGTTCGGACTGGAGATCCCCACCACCTGCCCCGGCGTCCCGTCCGAGGTCCTCAGCGCCCGCTCGACTTGGGCCGACAAGGAAGCCTACGACGAGCAGGCCCGCCGCCTCGTGGGGATGTTCGCGGACAACTTCGAGTCCTTCGCCTCTCGCGTCCCCGACTCCGTCCGCGCCGTCGGTCCCGGCGGACGCTCGTAAGCCGCGGCCGTGGACCTTTCTTGGACTGACGGCGACGAGGCGTTTCGCGACGAGCTCGAGACGTTTCTCCAAGACGAGATCCCCGACTGGTGGCGCGGGATGTGGCACAGCGGCGACCGCGGGTGGGACTACACCCGCGAGTTCTGCAAGAAGCTCGGCGCCAACGGCTGGCTCACCATGGCCTGGCCAAAGGAGTACGGCGGCGCCGACGCTCCCATCTGGGCGCAGGTGATCTTCAAAGAGGCGATGGCCAAGTACGGCGAGCCGCGCGGCTCCCAGTACATGAACCTCAACTGGATCGGCCCCAGCATCATGCTCTTCGGCACCGAGGAGCAGAAGCAGCTCCACCTCGGCAAGATCAGCGCCGGCGACGTCGAGTGGTGCCAGGGCTTCAGCGAGCCCGACGCGGGGTCCGATCTCGCCTCCCTCCAGTGCCGCGCCGTGCGCGACGGCGACGACTACGTGATCAACGGCCAGAAGATCTGGACGAGCTACGCCCGCCGCGCCGAGTACGTCTTCCTCCTCACCCGCACCGACCCCGATGCGCCCAAGCACCGCGGCATCTCTGTCTTCCTCATCGACATGAAGACGCCGGGCATCACCGTCCGCACCATCGAGAGCATGGGCGGCGACGTGCACCTTAACGAGGTCTTCTACGACAACGTCCGCGTCCCCCGCTCCTGCATGCTCGGCGAGGAGAACCAGGGCTGGAGCGTCATCATTGCCGCCCTCAACTTCGAACGCATCGGCCAGCCCCGCTACCAATCGGCGTGGTGGGACCTCGAGCGCGCCATGCGCTACGCCAAAGAGAACGCGGCCGGCGGGGAAAGTCTGGCGAAGGACCCCGTCCTCCGGCAGCGCTTCGCCGACGTCTACGTCCGCCACCGCGTGGCGCGTGTGCTCAACTACCGGCTCGCCTCGCTCGTCGCCCAGGAGGAGGTCCCCGGCCCGGCCATCTCGTCGCTGACCCGCATCCACAACTCGACGATCACACAGCACGCCACCGAGCTGGCCATGGAAGTGCTCGGCCCCTACGGCCGCATCGCGGGCGAGGGCCCCGGCCCGGCGCCGTACGACGGTCTCGTGGAATCCTCCTGGCGCGACGGCATCTCCTCGACCATCGCCGCCGGAACCCTCGAAATCCAGAAAGACCAGCTCGCGGTGCGCGGGCTCGGACTGCCCCGCTGACGCGCCCGTGCAAGAAAGCAAGACACCGCCATGGACGTAACCCTCAACGAACACGAACGCATGCTCAGCGAGCAGGCCCGCGACTTCCTCAGCCGCGAGTCGCCCCTCGACCTGGCGCGCACCATGGAGGACGACGAGCGCGGCTACCCTCCCGACCTCTGGCGCAAGGCCGCCGGACTCGGCTGGCTCGGCCTCCCCTTCCCCAAAGAGTACGGCGGCGAGGGCCTCTCGCTCTTCGACGCGAACCTCGTCGTCGAGCAAATCGGCTACGCCGTCGCCCCGCTGCCCTACGTCGCCTCCGTCCTCCTCGGCGGGATGATCGTCCTCGAAGCGGGCAGCGACGAGCAGAAGTCGCGCTACCTGCCGTCGGTCGCCAAGGGAGACCGGCTCCTGACGGCGGCCATCATTGAGCCGGGGAAGCTCGACATCGGCTTCCGGCGGGAGCAGCCCGCCGTCACCGCGAAGCGCGAGGACGACAACGTCGTGCTCGATGGCGTGAAGCACTTCGTCCAATACGCCCACACCGCCGACGACATCGTCGTCTTCGCTTTCGATGAGGAGGCCGCGGAGCCGGTCTGGCTCGTCGTCGACGCCAAGACGCCGGGCGTCGAGGTGACGCATCTCCGCACCACCGCCGAGGACCACCACTGCCACGTCACCTTCTCCGGCGCCCGCGTCCCCGAAGACAACCTGCTCCGCTCCGGCCCCGGCGCGTGGCCCGTGCTCGAACAGGCCCTGGCCCGCGGCGCGGTCGCGACGTGCGCGTACCTCTCCGGCGCCATGCGCAAGGTCGTCGAGTTCACCACCGAGTACGCCAAGACCCGCGTCCAGTTCGGCCGGCCCATCGCCACCTTCCAGGCCGTCCGCCACCGCATCGCCGACATGGCCGCCGAGGTCGACGGTGCGCAGTACATCACTTACGAGGCCTCCTGGACGCTCTCCCAAGGACTTCCCGCCGAGATGGAGGTCTCTCTGGCGAAGGCCTACGTCAGCGATGCCGCCCGGACGGTCATGTCCGGCGGGCACCAGGTCCACGGCGCCATCGGCTTTTCCGAGGAGCACCCCATGCCGCTCTATTCGCGGCGGGCCAAGATGGGGGAAGTCCTCTTTGGCAGCGCCAACCTGCACCGCGAGCGCGTCGCCGAGCGTCTGGGGCTCTAGCCGGGGCGTCGAAGACCGGCCGCTGAGTGGCCCTCGACGGCCTCGCCGGCATTTGTGATAATAGGTACAAACCCTTGACAGTGAAGGGCGGCGGTTGTAGGATTCCGCACGGATTTCCTGAAGCAAACCGGCCTTCGACCGACGGTTCAGCCGCGACATCTCAGGCCCGAATTCTTGCCAGAACCCGCATTCCCCTCAAAACCGGACACGCCCGCCCGCAAGGCGTCCTCTAGTCCCGTTTTACGGCGGCTTCTCCAGTTCCTTCCTCTCGCTCTCCTTGTCGTCGCGACGGCGGCCGCCTGCTCGACGGCCCCCCAATCGACGTTCGACCCCAAAGGACCTGTCGCCGATCAGCAGCTCACCCTCTTCTGGCTGATCTTCTGGATCGCCCTCGCCGTCTTCATCATCGTCGAAGGCGCGCTGATCTATTCCATCTTCCGCTTCCGTTGGCGGAAGGGCCAAGACGATAGTCAGCTCCCCGAGCAGGTCCACGGCAACCCCAAGCTCGAACTCACCTGGACGATCATCCCCTTCTTCATCCTGCTGGCCATCGCGATTCCGACCTATCTGACCATTGCCGAACATCAGAATCCCCCCACGGGGGCGAAGCTCGTCGAGTGGGCCGGCGTCGACCGCCCGCATCTCGAAGTGGACGTCATCGGCCACCAGTGGTGGTGGGAGTTCCGCTATCCCGAGCTTGGCATCACGACGGCCAATCAGATGCACATCCCCACCAACACCGCTATCGTGATGAACTTGATCTCGACCGACGTGATCCACAGCTTCTGGACTCCCAAGCTGTCGGGTAAGACGGACGTCGTACCGGGGCGGGACAACAAGATGTGGTTCATCGCCCACGAGGAAGGGATCTTCGAGGGCCAGTGCGCCGAGCTATGCGGCGTCGCGCACGGGCAAATGAAGTTCATCGTCGTGGCGCACGACATGCCGGGCTACGAGCGCTGGGCGGAAGGGCAGATCATGCCGCCGGCCACCGCCGAGGGTGATGCCGCGCTCCGCGGCCAGACGCTCTTCGCCACCAAAGGTTGCGTGCTCTGCCACACCTACACCGGTCAGGATGCCTACGGTGTCCAAGAGGGTCGCGCCCTGGCTTTCGAGGACGGCGGCACGGTATTCCCCGGTCCCAACATTACCCACTTCGCCACCCGCGATACCTTCGCCGGCGGAATCGCCGACAGGACCGACGACAACCTGCGGGCGTGGCTTCGCGACCCCGACAGCCTGAAGCCGGGGAACCGCATGGCCGAGCTCGCGCCGGTCTACACCGACCGGACGATGCGTCTGACCGACGCCGAGATCGAGGATTTGGTAGCCTACTTGCAGAGCCGCGTGCCGGCGGCGAGTTAGGCGCATGGTTGAAGCTGTGACAGAGCCGAGAAAGATGGAAGCGATGCGGTCGCGAGGAGCCCGCCGATGGCTACGATAACTGCTCCGCTGCCGGGGATACTTCGCCGCCCTACCACGAGCGAAGGGGTGTGGGGGTGGATGACCACCGTCGACGCCAAGCGCATCGGCGTCCTCTACGGTGTCACCGCGCTGCTCTTCTTCCTCGCGGGCGGGATCGAAGCGCTGATCATCCGGGTCCAACTGGCACAGCCCGAGCTGACCATCGTCTCGCCGAGCACCTTCAACCAGCTCTTCACCATGCACGGCACCACGATGGTCTTCCTCGTGATCATGCCGTTGAGCGCCGCCTTCTTTAACTTCCTCGTACCCCTGATGATCGGCGCCCGCGACGTGGCCTTCCCACGGCTGAACGCCCTGAGCTACTGGACCTTCCTCGGCGGCGGGATCATGCTGCACGCCAGCTTCCTCGCCGGCGGGGCCCCCGACGCCGGCTGGTTCTCCTACGCGAACCTCACCGAGAGCGCCTATTCGCCGGGCCACGGCATCGACTACTGGCTCGTCTCGCTGCTGATCCTCGGCGTAGCCTCCCTGATGGCCTCGGTGAACTTCATCGTCACCATCTTCAATCTGCGCACCCACGGCATGACGCTCTTCCGCATGCCCGTCTTCGTCTGGATGACCCTGATCGTCGCCTTCCTGCTCGTACTTGCGCTCCCCCCGATCACCGTCGCCATCATCCTTGTCTTGGTCGACCGCATCGCGGGCGCGAGCTTCTTCGTCGTCAGCGGCGGCGGCGACCCCATCCTCTGGCAGCACCTCTTCTGGATCTTCGGCCACCCCGAGGTCTACATCCTCATCCTGCCTGCCATGGGCATGGTCTCCGAAATCCTGCCCGTCTTCTCGCGGAAGCCGCTCTTCGGCTACAAGGCCGTCGTGATGTCGGGCGTCTTCATCGCCGTCACCGGCTTCGCGGTCTGGAGCCACCACATGTTCGCGGTCGGCTTGGGCCCCATCGCCAACGGCTACTTCGCCACCGCGACGATGATCGTGGCCATCCCCACCGGCGTGAAGATCTTCAACTGGATCGCCACCACCTGGGGTGGGCACATACGGCTGCAGACGCCCATGCTCTTCGCCCTGGCCTTTATCGGCCTCTTCACCATCGGCGGCATCAGCGGCGTGATGCATGCGTCGCCGCCTACCGATCTTCAACAGACCGACACCTATTTCATCGTCGCCCACTTCCACTACGTGCTGTTCGGCGGGGCCATCTTCGGGCTGATGGGCGGCATCTACTTCTGGTTCCCCAAGATCACCGGCCGCATGTTGAGCGAGGGCTTAGGCAAGGTCCACTTCTGGATCATGTTCATCGGCTTCAACCTCACCTTCTTCCCGATGCACTGGGTTGGGCTGAACGGCCTGCCGCGCCGGGTCTACACCTACGAGGCCGACCTTGGCTTTGGGCTGATCAACATGATGAGCACGGTCGGCGCCTTCATCATGGGCGCCTCGTTCCTCTTCCTCGTCTACAACATCTTCAAGAGCATGCGCAGCGGGAAAGAGGCCGGCAAGGACCCGTGGGACGGCCACACCCTCGAGTGGAAGGCCGACTCACCGCCCGCCGAGCACAACTTCGACGAGCTCCCCAGGGTGCGCAGCGTGCGCCCGCTCTGGGACGAGAAGCACCCCGAGCATGCCGAGAATCCGCTCCCGCCGGAGGAAGACGAAGGACCGAAGCGGCGGCGTCACATCCACATGCCGCACCCCTCCTACTGGCCCATCGTCATGGCGTTCGGCCTGACCGTGGCGGGCTTCGGCCTCGTCTACACCAACCAAGGCGGCATCCCCGCCATCGGCATCGGCCTGGCCATCGCCTTCGTCGCCTCGCTGGCGTGGATCAAGGAGCCGGTAGCGGAGGAGGACGCCCACTAGGGCGGCGGCCATGGCGCACCCGACGGCCCAACAGCCCGAAGCGATCTACATCGATCCCCAGATCGATGATGCGCTCGACCATCACCGCACCACCACGGGGCTCAGCCACCGCAAGCTCGCCATGTGGCTCTTCCTCGGCTCGGAGTGCATGTTCTTCGGCGGCCTCATCGGGACGTTCCTCGTCTATCAGAACAACGTCACCGCCGGCGCCACCCGCGAAGAGATCCTCTCCAGCCTCGGCCTCGTCAGCGTCATGGCCTTCGTCCTCCTCGTCAGCAGCTTCTTCATGGTGCTCGGACTCAACGCCGCCAAACGCGGCGATCAGAAGATGTTCATGGTCTGGATTCTCGCCACCGCCTTCTGCGGCGCCTTCTTCATCGGCGCGCAGGGTTTCGAGTTCTGGTCCTTCGTCACCCACGAGCACATCACCCCGCGCACCAACCTCTTCGCCGCCTCGTTCATGATCCTCACCGGTTTCCACGGCGCCCACGTTACCCTGGGAATCGTCTGGCTTATCTTCCTCGCCTTCATGGTCCGGCTCGACCCGCACGCCAAGCCCATGATGGCGAACGTCATGGGCTCGATTCGCGGCGTCCCCGAACGGGGCCCCGGTGAGCGCCTCGAGCCCCGGCCGCGGCACCGCCGGTTCATCGCCTTCGTTCGCGAGCAGTTCTCGCAGGGCGCGCCGCCCCCGCCGGTTGGGACCATGACCTTCGAAGACTTCGAGTACCGCCGCCTGAAGGAGGAGCGCGCCCTCAACGTCGAAATCGCCGGCCTCTACTGGCACTTCGTCGACATCGTCTGGGTCGTTCTCTTTGCCATCATCTACCTGTTCACCTAAGCCTACGGTCTACGGAAGCATCACATGAGCGACGGACACGACGGCCACCACGACGAAGCCCCCATACGCATCGAGCCGGGCAGCGAGGACGAGCGCATCCTCAATAGCGTGCTGCACCCCGGCGGCGAACACTATACCGACCGCTTCTTCTTCTGGATCTTCGTCTGGCTCGCTATCATTACCGTCGTCGAGATCTTCGTGACGTTCGTTGAGATGGTCGCCCTCAACCGCTTCCTGCTCGTTGGCCTGGGGATCGGGAAGTTCGCCCTCGTCGTGATGTACTTCATGCACCTCAAGGGCGACAACAAGCTCTACCAGATGCTCTTCGTCGGGCCGCTGCTGCTCTCCATTGCCATCCTGATCTCGGTCATCGCCCTGTTCAATAACTTCTAAGGGACCCGTCCTTGCTGCGAAAGAAACTCCTCCCGCTGCTCGCCGCCACGGCCGCGGCCGTCTTCATCCTGACCGCCTGCGGCGAGTACGAGAGCGGCGACCCCACCGCCGTCTTCACCATCGGCGGCGACTCACTGGTGTTCGGCTTCACGCCCACGCCCACCGCGGCCCCGCCTCCGACGCCAACGGTCACGCCGAAGCCCACCCCCGGGCCTCTTGGCGCACCCCCGCCGGCACCGAACGGCGATGGTGGCGGCGGGGAGGGCGACGCCGGCCCCGGCCTGACCGTGTTCCTCAATGCGGGCTGCACCGCCTGCCACATGATCGACGGCGTGCCCGAGGCCGTCGGCGACATCGGCCCGAACCTGTCGGCGGTGGCCTCCTCCGCCGGCGCCCGTGTCGACGGCCTGACGGCGGAGCAGTACCTGCGGCAGTCGGTTTCGGAACCCTCCGAGCACCTCGTCGACGACTACGACAACCTAATGCCGGCAGGCCTCGTTCCCGACCAGGACGACTTCGACAACCTGATCGCCTACCTGCTGACCCTCGAATAGGAGCGCGGAGCTACGGATAGCTCATGAGGGAGCCGCCGAGGCGGGGGCAGTCTCTTTGACATGCTAGGCTCGGGTTCAAGAACGAGCGCCGCGGCACGCCTGCTCGCCACCATGGCCGCGGCCGTCCTCATCCTTACCGCCTGCGGCGAATACGAGGTCTCCAGCCCGCCCGCCACTTCCACAATTCCGCCCGCCCCTCCCACGTTCTCGCCCGCTACCCCCACGCCGTGGACGTCTAGGCCGACGAGGACCCCAGATGTCGAGCGGGGCCTCACCGTCTTCCTCAGCGCGGCGTGCACTGCCTGCCACACCATTGACTCTGTCCCCGAGGCCGTGGGTGAAATCGGCCCGAACCTGTCGACGGTTGCATCGACGGCCGGCTCCCGCGTCGATGGACTGACAGCGGAGGAGTACCTGTGGCAGTCGATCACGGATCCCTCGGCCTTCCTCGTCGATGGGTACGGCAACCTCCAGCCGACAGGGCTGGTACCCGATGAGACCGACCTAGATAACCTGATCGCCTACCTGCTGACCCTCGAATAGAGGCTCGGGCCTCGATCAGCGTCTGGCGTGCGCCCGGACGCTCTCCTTGACACGTCTCCCGGCCTTTCTAGAATGAGCGCAGCGGCGCGCCGCTCGCCGCCGACCCGCAATCTCTGGAGGCGCCCATGAAGTTCGGACTGTTCTGCCTCGTCCCATGGCACGAAAGCCGGAGCCAGGAAGGGGCGCTCGGCGAGGCGCTCGAAGGTGTCGAGCTTGGCGATACCCTCGGCTATAACGCCGTCTGGATCGGCGAGCACCACTTCTCGCGCCACGGCATCATCTCCGGCGTCTTCTCCTTCGCGGGCCACGTCGCCGCCCGGACGCGGAACATGCGCATCGGCACCGCCGTCGTCGTCCTCCCCTTCCACAACGCCGTGCACGTCGCCGAGGAAGCGGCCATGCTCGACGTGCTCAGTGGTGGGCGCGTCGAGCTCGGCGTCGGCGCCGGCTACCAGAACCAGGAGTTCCGCGGCTTGGGCGTCCCCATCGAGGAGGGCAAGGAACGCTTCGCCGAGGCCATCGACGTCCTCGTCAAGGCCTGGACCGAGGAGACGCTCACCTATCACGGCAAATATACCCAGGTCGACGACCTCTGGGTCATTCCCAAGCCGGTACAGAAGCCGCACCCGCCGCTCTACGCCGCCGTCAGCACCAGCCCCGCGAGCATCGAGGTCGCCGCCCGGCGCGGCCTCACCGTCATGCTCGGCGGCCCCACCGCAACCATGGGCGAGGTCCCCGACGCCATCGCGCTCTGGCGCCGCAAGATGGAAGAGTTCGGCCACGACCACGCCGGCAAGGACCCGCCCGTCCTTATGAACGTCTACGTCGCCCCCACGATGGAGGAGGCGGAGCAGGACCCCATCGAGTTCCAGGACTTCACGCCGAAGGTGATGGCGAAGGTCGGATCACCCGCGGGCGCCGACGGCGTCCTCCCCAAGGGCTACGAGGCATGGGCGACGCGGCAGGCGGACCGTGTGAAGGCGGGGAAGGCCGTGGGGCGCCGCGTCTTACGCGGTACGCCCGAAGCCGTCTGCGAGCAGATCGAGAAGCTGCATGAGGACGGGATAGGCCACATCTTCGGCTGGTTCGGCTATCCCGGCATGCCGCACGAGAAGGTGCTGCGCTCGATCGAGATGTTCGGCAAGGAGGTCATGCCCTCCTTCGCCGCCGCGCCCGCCGCGGCCCGCTCCTAGTTCATCCCGTAGAGCCGCCGCGCGTTCGCCGAGAGTATCTTCTGACGCTCCTCGTCGGACCGCTTGCCGAGATTCTTCTCGATCACGTCCCGCGAGCACGGCCACGTTGTTACGCCGTGCGGGTAGTCGGACGACCACATGATGTTGTCCGCGCCGGTGTAATCCAGCATCGAGCAGCCCACCTCGTCATCCATGAACGTGCAGTAGAACTGCTCGCGGATGTACTCGCTCGGCTTGCGGTCGGCGTTGGTCTTGAACCAGACGGCGTACCGGTCCCACTGGTCGTCGCAGATCTGCATGAGGAAGGGGAGCCAGCCGAAGTCGGTCTCAGCCGTAACCAGACGCAGGCCGGGGAAGCGGCGGAACACCCCCTGGAACAGCATGTACGTCACCGGGATCACCGTCGAGAAGAAGCGGGCCGCGACGCTCGCCGCCTGCTCCCCCTCGCCCGAGCCGAACGTCAGGAAGCCGCGCGGAATGTTCGCCTTCGGCCCGCTGGCCCGGTGCCAGTGCAGCGGCATCCCGAGGTCCTGGGCCGCCGCCCACAGCGGATCGTAGTGGGCGTCGTGCAGCGGGATCGTCGGGTAGCAGTCGATGAGACCGCCCTTATGCCCCAACTCGGCGCAGCGCGTGAGCTCGGCCACGGCGACGTCCATGCCGTCGCCCGTCGGAATGCAGGCCAGTCCGTTGAGGCGCCCGTCCGCCTCCGACACCATCTCCTCGATCAGCCAGTCGTTGTAGGCGCGCATCGACGCGACGCGCACCTCCGGGTCGCCGATATCCCACATGCCCGACCCGAACCCCGGATAGAGCACGCTCGCGCTGACCCCGTCGATGTCCATGTCGTCGAGCCGCGCCTGGGTCTCGTAGTTGCCCTTGCGGTAGCTCTCGAACCGCTTGGGCTTGCCGTGCAGCTCCTGCGCGGCCATCTCGGCGGTCACGTTCTTCATCCCGCCGACTTTCAACGCAAGGCTCGCCAGCGTGCTCCCCGGCGAATCGACCTTCTTCGGTGGCTTGCCGTCGACCACCCATCCCTGATCGCCGCCCTCCATCTCAACGATGCGCGGCCCCTTCTCCTTCAGCCGCGCCGGCAGACGGTCCTGCCACGCGTTGGGTGGCTCGTTGACGTGGGAATCGGTGTCGAAGATCGCGATATCGCTCATCAACCTCTCCTCGAACGCGGGCTACGGCCAGAGTAGGAGCGCCGCGCCGCGCCCGTCAAGCGCCGGACTCGCCCACCAGCCTACCTAGCTGACACGTATCGGGTGCGGCAGCGGCTGGTTGAACAGGTAACCCTTCTCGTTGAATGGCACCCGGTCCGGTTGCGTGTTGCCCGCGGCGTCGGTGGCCCGCGTCATCACCGTGTGCTCGCCCGGCTCCGCGTCCCAGACAAGCTCGAACCGCGCCCACGAGAGGTCCGGCTGCTGCCCCGACAACGCTGCGTCGGCCCACGTGCGGCCGGAGTCGGCGCTCCACTCCACCCGCGAGATCGGCCCCGCCGGCGAGTGGGCGTAGCCGTGGATCCGGTGCCGCTCCGACGACAACTCCGCCGGCCACGGCAGCGCGAGCGCGCTCTTGATGACCTGCACCGTCGCGGGCTTGCCCAACGACTCGCCCTCCGGCGCGTATTCGTCCCCGATGAGCACGTAGTGGGTCGTGTTGTTGCGCGTCCACTGCGGCTCGGACGAGACCACGATGCGCCCAAGCCACTTGATGTTCGCGCTTCCCACCCAGCCCGGGACGAGCGCCCGCACGGGGAAGCCGTGGTCCTTGGGCAGCGTCTCCCCGTTGAGCGTGTAGGCCAGCAGCGTATCCGGGTGCATCGCCTTCTCCGTCGGCAGCACGTAGCGAAACCCGCCCTCCGGCGACTCCGAGTCCAGCCCCACCAGAAGCACACTGACCGCGCTGGCGTGAATGCCCGTCAGCGTCAGCACGTCCCGCAGCCGCGCGCCCACCCATTCCCCGTTCCCAACGGCGCCGGTCATCCACTGGGTGCCGGACGACTCCCGGCCCTGTAGGAGCCCGAACATGGCGCGGTGGTTCCCGGCGCACTCGAGGTACGACGTCAACGTGCGGCTCGGCAGGCTCCTGATGTCGTCGTAGCTCAGCTCCATCGGCTCCGCCACCGCGTCGCCCTCCACCGAGAGCCGCCACGCTGCGGCGTCGACGTCGATGCTCACCGAGTTGTTCCGCACGAAGAAGAGTTTGTTGGGCGTGATAAGGCCCTGCATCTTCTCCAGCCGCGCCTCCAGACCCTTCCCTCGCTGGATGAACGGCGCGGGGTCCTTGAACCAAGGCGAGGCTGCGGCTTTGGAGGACGGGGCCTCAGTCGCCGTCGGCTGCGGCATCTCCATGCCCGCGCACGCCGCCAGCACCGCCGCCGCGCCGCCCGCCAGCATCAGCCGCAGAAACTGCCGCCGCCCCATCCCCCGCGCGCTGGCAAACGCCCACAGCGCTTCGCCGTCCGTCCGTCCTGCTCGAAGTTCGCGCTCTCTCATGGGGATAGGGTGGAGTCGCCGCGATGGAGCGGCGTGGTGCCGAGGGTGGGAGTCGAACCCACATGGGTTGCCCCAACGGATTTTAAGTCCGTCGCGTCTGCCGTTCCGCCACCTCGGCGCGTCGAGGCTCCCGCCGATTATAGACCCGCGGGGTGCGTCACCCGTTGAAGACGGGGCGCTGGAAGCGGGCCGGGTTTAAGACACTATTGGGGTCGAGGGCGTCACGGACGCGGGCCGCCGCCGCGGTGTAGTCCGGGCCGTAGTAGCGCTGGAACCACTCGTAGTGCTGCGGGAAGATACCCTGCTCGCCGGTGGTGCAGCCGAACTCTGCCTGGAGCGCGACCATCCGCGCCCGGATCTTCTTCGCCAGCGAGCGCATCCGGTCGAAGTCCCACGAGTCCGGCGCGAAGAAGACCGGGTGGAACGTCCCCGCGCCGATGTGCCCGATCCGCACGCCGTAGAGGCCCGGCTCCTCGGCGCACACCTCCTCGATCATGCGGCCCGCCGCCTCCATGCACGGCGCCATCGCGTCGAGGGGGCCGTCCATCACCCCGCCGAAGAGCGGGAAGAGGCCGAGCTCCTCGATGAGGTTCGTTCCGCCCCCGCCGCTCTGGTCGTCGCGGAAGCTCATGAATCCCTCGAACTCGTCGGGCGTCATCGCCTCCGTCCGTGACGCGCCCTGCTCCCGCGCGATCGCGAAGATCGCGTCGCGCTTCGCCTCCGCCTCCTCGGCGGTGAAGCCATCCGTACCGATCAGCACCACCACGCTCGACGTCGGGTTGTCGAAGCCGCCGAGCTCGAGGAACTGCTGGTCGAGCAGCTCCATGAGCCGCGGCGGTGGCACGCCTTGGCGGTAGAGTTGCCCGACGGTCCGGCCCGCCGACTCCACCGATGGAAGAAAAGCGGCGCCCCAGCGGGTGTTGCGCGGCGCGGGAACGAGCCGCAGCCGGAGATTGGTGATCACCCCCGCCATCGCCTGGAACCCGGCGAAGAGCCACGTCAGGTCGACGCCGCAGGGCCGCCGGTGCGACCGCGTGCCCGTCTCGATGATCTCGCCGGTGGGCAGCACGACTTCGAGGCCCATCAGATAATCGCCCGGCTTGCCCGAGTGCGGGTCGACGGAGCGGCCGCTGGTGTTCATGCTCGCCAGACCGCCCCACGTCACCGGCCCGACGAACTCGGGGTAGCCGAACCCGTGCGGCTCCAGCGCCGCGTTCAATGCCTGCTCCGTGACGGCGGGGCCGATCTCGACGTAACCCGAATCGAGCGATGGGCGAATCCAGTTCAGTCGCCGCAGGTCGAGCACCAGCGACCCCGGCGGCTCCGGCCTCGTGATGTCGAGGGCCACCCAGCCCGTCCCCTGCCGAACGTAGACCGGCGTCCGCGCCTCATTCGCCCGCTTCAGGATGGCGGCGACCTCCGCCGCGCTCTCGACTTGGACCAGCGTGATCGGCTCGGTCTGCTTCAGCTCGCTGGGAATGCGGACGGTCTTGTAGGTGACCCCTCGGATGATGGGATCGGGGACCGTCTGCCGCACCCGGCCGGGGTCGACGATGCCGTCGAGCAACGCAAAATGATTCAAGCCCGTCCTCCCACCTTAAGCCTCTCCCCCTCTGGGGGAGACTGAGAGAGGGCGCGCGCCGTCAGGCGCGCGAGCGCCCGCAGGGCGCTGCTCTCTGCTCGTCCCTGAGTTACGCAAAGGTCTCCCCCGGCGAACCGCTGGCCCGCCCGCCCGCCAGTATACCCATGCTAGCGCTCGGCAGGCGGAAGGGGTAAGGTTCGGCGGATATGCAAGAGACGAGCACACAGGGCTTCGTGGACCGGTTCCTGCCCGCGCTGCGGTCCAGGGACTACCGCTACCTGTGGACGAGCAGTCTCTCGGCCAGCGCCGCCGCGTGGGCGCTCATCGTGGCAAGGGGCTGGCTGGTCTTTGAGTTAACCGACTCGTCTTTTTGGGTCGGCCTCACCACCTTCGCGGCGATGATCCCGCTCTTCCTGGTGCCGCCGGTCGCGGGCTTTCTCGCCGATAAGTTCCAGCGCCGCAGGCTCCTCGGTTACATCTACGCCTTGCAGCTCGCCCACAACGTGCTGCTCGCCGTCCTCGTCATAATCGACGTCATTGAGCCCTGGCAACTCGTCGTGCTCGCCTTCCTCAACGGCGCGGTGCGCGCCGCGCAGATGCCCGTGACCCAGGCCCTGCTCCCCAACCTCGTCTCGAAGAAGCACATCCTCAACGCGATCGCGTTGAACTCGGCGACGATCCACGGGTCGCGCCTCATTGGGGCGGGGTTCGTCGCCGGCCTCCTCGCCTCCGATGCCCCGGGAATGGCCTTCGCTATCTGCTCGGCCTTCTACGTCATCGCTTGGTTCTCCAGCAGCCGCATACAGTCGACCTCGACCGGCGAGATGGCGGCGGGAGAGAGCGGGTTGCGGAACTTCACCGCTGGGCTTCGCTACGTCGCCGGCCACCCGTTCATACGGCCGCTGATGATCGTCGTCTTCTTCCACTGCTCTCTGACGATGTCCTTCGAGTCGATGCTCCCCGTCCTCTCCGACAAGCAGCTCAACGCCGATGCCGGTTTCAGCTACCTGATGATGGCGGTGGGCGGCGGCTCGCTCCTCGGTGTCATGGGACTTTCCGGCCTTGTAGGCGCTGCCGCCCGGGGGCGCTGGCTCCTCGTCACCGGCGTGGTAAGCGGCATCAGCCCGCTGGGCCTTGCCTTCTCCACGGACCTGGCGCCGGCGCTGGCCGGCGCCTTCTTCATGGGGGCATCCCAGGCGGCATTCATGGCGCTCAACGCCGCCTTCCTCCAGGAGATCATCCCCGACGCCATCCGGGGCCGCGCCATGAGCGTCTACCTGCTCTCTCTCGGCGGCGTCATGGCCGTCTTCAACCTGATCAACGGCTGGCTGGCCGACGACGTCGGCGCCCCGCTGCTGCTCACCGTCGCGGCGCTCGCCTTCCTCGGCATCGTGGCCGTCAGCCTCGGCCACGTCTCACTGCGCCGCCTCTACACCCGCGGCGAAGTCCTAGCCCCCGCCCCCGCCTGACGCCTGACGCCTTCAGGCTTGCGGCCAGGTCTCGCTCAGAGGATTGCGCCACCGAAGGCCGGTAAAGCGGCCGAAGTCCGTGTCGTTGGAGTGGACCTCCGCTTGGTACTCCATGGCGAGCGCAGCAATGTGGGAGTCGCCCACCAGGTTGCCGCCAACTCCGGCATCTGAGAGGTTCCGCCGCAAATGTTCTAAGTGGTCGGGGCTGGGGTTGATCGGCGCGATGTGGGGGAACCGGAACCACTGGTGAACATAGTCGACTGCCTCCGCGGGGGTTGTCGGATGGACCAGCACTCTGGGATGGGTCATCAACCTAATGAAGCCCGTTGCAACAACCCAAGGGATGCCGACTCTCTCCACGCCGTTGACCAAGCCCTCCCACCAATGCCTCGCCGGGTCGTGAAACGGCGCCCCATCGTTGTGGGCGTAGACCAGCAGATTGATGTCCGGGATGATCAACTCGCGCTCGGCCCGGCGAATTCGTCAGCCTCGAGCTGGTCGTTGAGCTGGTTCAGTCTCAGCGGGTCAACTCCGGGAACGAGCCCGCTGCGGTTCGGGGTGACGCGGTATTCGGGCCTTGGACGCTCTCCGATGGCGGGTGACATGCCCCGCCGCAATGTCTCGTTCACTACCTGTTTGAGGGGCTTGCTGAGGAGCCGCGATTGCTGCTGGAGAAAGTCGGCTATGTCGTCGTCGAGGGTCAACGTGGTTCTCATGTAGACATCATTACATAAATTAGGATGATGTCAAGATGCTATACCCCTACCCCAGCCCGTACAGCTTCACCGCGTTCCCCGCCAGGATGGCGTGCCGCTCGTCCTCCGGTACGCCGACCATGTGCTCCTCGATTGAGGCCTGCGAGTCCGGCCAGATGCCGTCGACGTGCGGGTAGTCGTTGCCCCACATGATGTTGCCCACGCCCGTGACGTCGCGCGTGCGGACGCCCACCACGTCCTGGATGTACGTCCCGTAGACTGGCGGTGAAAGTAGTAGCTCGGCGGCTCCCTCAGGTCGTAGCCGGTGTAGTAGCGGTGGCGCTCGAAGACCAGGTCCAGCCACGGCACGAACCATGCCATCCACCCCACGCCGCTCTCCACGCTGACGAACTTGAGCTTGGGGTGCCGCTCCAGCACCCCGCAGCAGATGAGGATGGTGATCGGCTCGCACATCATCGTCTTGTTCACGCTCATCAGGACGATCGTGTCGCCCGCGAACTCCTTCGCCAGCGGTCCGCCGTCCACGTGGATGTGCGCCGGCATCTCCAGCTCCTCGAGCGCGTCCCACAGCGGCTCCCAGAACGGGCTGTTGTACTGGTGCTCCGACGGCATCGCGTACGGCGTCTCCCGCCCCGGGATGGTGGGCACGAGCGCGCCGCGCAGCCCCAATTCCCGCGCCCGCCGCGCCTCCGCTACCGCCAACTCCGCGTCCCACACCGGCAAGTAGGCGACTCCCACCAGCCGGTCCGGCGCGGTGGCGCAGAAGTCCGCGAGCCAGTCGTTGTACGCCCGGATCATCGCGTGCTTCAGCCCGAGGTCCGAAGTCGACAGCAGCGTGACCCCGTCGAAGATCACGTCGGCGTCGACGCCGTCCCTGTTCTGGTCGAACAGCCGCGCCGCCGGGTCCCACCCGCCGCGCAGACCGTCCGAGAACGTCCGTCCCTGCGGCGCCACGTCCGGCGAGGGCCGCCCAGCGTCGGCCGAGACCAGGTTGAACCGCTGCTCCATCCCCTCGAACAGGATCGTCTCGACTTCCCTAAGCTCCGGGTCCGTCCTGCGCACTGGCCTCGGAGCGCGGTCGCGATACGCCGAGTCGATTCGCTCCGCCCACATCGACGGCAGCGGGTTCACATGCGTCCCCACCGAAATGACCTGGTAGTCGCGGGCCATGGCGTCCTCCTTGCCTCTCCGGGCCCCGCCATCATAATGACCCCCGTCCGCGGCCCCAACCGGGCCTGCGGCGACCATCCCGATCACGCAACTCTAGGAGGACGTGATGACGACCCAGGAAACCCCCGACCGTTCCGAAATCAGCCCGAAGTTCCGCGAAATCACCGACGACCTGCTCTTCGGTGACGTCTGGCAGCGCCCCATCCTCTCGCCGCGCGAGCGCAGCATCGTCGTCGTCTCCGCGCTCACCGCCCAGTACCGCGGCGACCAGCTCAAACGCCACATCCGGCGCGCGCTCCGCAACGGCCTGACCAAGGAAGAGCTCGGCGAGGTCTGGCTCCAGCTCGCCTTCTATTCCGGATGGCCCACCGTGGCCAACGCCATGCGGCTCGCCCGCGAAGTCTTCGACGAGCAGGGCTAAGCCCCCGCTTCTCATAAAGCGGTCTGTCGAGGCACGGGGACATGGACCGGAAACGCCCAGACGGTAGGCCGGGACCCAGTAGGATCGTCTTTCCTCAGCACGTGAAGCAAGCCCTTTTCCGGGAACAGCGGGGCAGGTGTCGCTATTGCGGCCTGACCCACCGGATCCGCTTCTTGGACATAGACCACAAGTGGCCGGTGAGTCGGGGTGGCGGCAACGACGTGACCAACCTGCAACTCCTCTGCAGAACTTGCAATATGCGAAAGGGGATTCAGACCGACCAGGAGTTCCGGCAGCGGTACGGCCGTGTGCTGCCCGCGGATGGCGGCATTCCTAGTCCTCCGATACCGCAAGCTTGGTTTGCGGGCGAGACCCAGCGCACACGGGCGGCGCCCAACGTGCGCCGAATCTACCACCGAAGGTTCTCAGCGTGGCGCGCTCGTAGAGATGCTACCGGTGCGCTCGTGCTCTTCGCAGTCCTTGTCTTGATCCTGATTATCTTTGGGCTTAGCCGCCTTGCCGACTGATGCCGCCAAACCCTCAGGAAGACCGCCGCGGTAGCAGCACCGTCGCCGACCCCACCGTCGTCGTCTCGCCGCGCTGGTTGTCGGCCCAGAGCTCGACCTCGACCGGCGCCTCGCCCCGCGCGGCGTCGCCGCGGCCCTTCGACGTGACCCGCCCCCGGAACCACTGCGTGTCGCCGACGATGTTCGGGCGGCGTATCTGGACCTCCAGCCGCCGGATGCGCCCGTGGTCGCCGGCCCAATCGGTGAGTAGGTGCGCCGCCCACGCCGTCCGCATGCAGCCGAAGTCGTAGGCGTCGGGGAAGCCGCTCTGGCGCGCCAGACTCACGTCCCAGTGCGCCCCCTCGACGTTGTCCTTGATGTTGTACTCGCGGTTGATCAAGACCGCCCGCGGGTTCCCCTGGCCGTACCGGTAGGCCAGACGGTTCGCCTGGCAGTACGCCGAGCCCCACCCCAGCACGAAGCCGATCAGTTGCGTCAACGTGAGTGGCCCCTTGATGAGAGGCGGAACGGCGCCGCCCTCCTCAACGTCCTCCCAGTAGAGCGGCTCGGCTCCCCGGCGGCGGGCCCGCTCCTCCTCGTAGCCGCGCTCGATGGCCTCGATCTCGCCGTCGGTATAGCGGTAGGGCTCTACCTCGCCGTACTTGGCCCGTCCCCGCGCCGCCTCCCGCTCGTAGTTGAAGCGGAGGATGACGTAGGACGCCACCAACTCCCCGTCCTGGTTGTAGTAGGTGTTGCGGTCGACCTGCTCGTACGCCGTGCCGCCGAACGCGCTGGGCCGATCGCGGATCGAGTCCATGCGGAACACCGACCTCAGTCGGTCGCCCAAGCGCACCGGACGGTGGAACTCCCACCGGTCCGCCGCCCACAGACCAAACAGACCCGGCAGCGGCCCCCGCCGGAAGCCGTCCTCGGCCGTGAACCCCTTATTGGAGAAGACGTCCGGGAAGGTCGGCGGCGCGATCAGGCCGCCGTACGGCGAGCCCTCGGCGTACGCGTCGTCGAGGTAGAGCGGGTTGTCGTCGCCCACGCCCTCGGCGAAGTGGCGGATGGCGTCGCGCGTCGCCTCGCTGATCCAGCCCTCGCACTCGTACTCCAGCCCGACGTGCCGCCGGTAGAAGTCGAGCATCTCCGGCGTCGCCTCGCCGCGCTCCCACTCGAACGCCGCCATCGCCATCCTACCGGTCGGGGAGGAGCTTCATGCCCGGCGTATGCCACCGGACGGTGCTCACCCGCTTGAAGTGCGACTCGGTGATGTAGAGCGTCGAGAAGTCGGGCCCGCCGAAGGCCACGTTGGTGACCCGCTCGTCGAGCGGCCCGATGGAGTCTATCTGGTTGCCTGCGTCGTCGAAGACGGTGATCGCCCCGCCGAAGTGGCCGCACACCAGCAGGTTGCCCACCGCGTCGAGGGCGAACCCGTCCGGGAGGTGTCCCTCCGGCAGCTGCGCGTATGCACGCCGCTCGCCGAGCTTCCCCGGCGACTTGATCTGGTGCGCCCAGACGATGCCCGATACCGTCTCCGCGACTAGCAGCGTCCCGCCGTCGTCGCTGATCCCGATGCCGTTGGGAAAGGCGTAGTCGGTGGCGACACGCGAAAGCTCCCCGCCGCTCGAATAGCAATAGACGTGCCCCGGCAGCCGGTTCCGCCGCAGGCTGCCGTGCGGGTCGGTGAAGTAGAGGTTCCCCTCGGCGTCGAAGACGAGGTCGTTGCAGCCCCCGAACGACGGGTCCTCGATGACGTGCTCCGTCGTCCCCGTGGCGAGATCGATGCGCTCCACCCAGCCGGGGTCGTCGGGCCCGCCGTTGTTGGTGACCCAGAGCGCGCCGTCGGGGCCGATGGTCGAGCCGTTCGGAACGCCGCCGGTCTCGCACAGCGTCGACCGCACCCCGTCCGGCGTGATCCGCGACACGCGCTCCCCGGCGAGCTCCACGACGTACAGGTTGCCGTCCCGGTCGAACGCGGGCCCTTCGGGGAATTCAAGGTCCGCCGCAAAGACTTCGAGGTCGGGCATGGGGCGCCTCCGTTCCGGCGTGTCGACCGCGGCTTCGGTCAGACGACCTTGCTCACGTCCTCGCGCCAGGGCTCCCAATCGGGGCTCATCGGGTTGTCCGACGCGTCCCACTGCCGCACCTCGATGACGAGGCCGCTGGGGTCGCGGATCACCGCTTGCCGTCCGCCGAACGAGAAGCCCCGCGCCGGCTCGTTCACCACCTCGACGCCGTTCGCCTTGAAGCGGGCCACCGCCGCGTCGAGGTCGTCCACCGAAAGCCCGATGGGGCGGGCCTCGGTGCCCTTGAACTCGCCGTCGTGGGCCGGCTGCACCAGCTCGATCATCACGTCGCCCAGCCCCACGTAGCTCAGCTGCCGCTCGCCCCCGGGGCCGAACCGCACGTGGCGCAGCAGCCGGAACCCAAGCACGTTCGTATAAAACGCGATGCTCGCGTCCATGTCCTTCGCGACGACGTGCACGTGGTCGAGCCGCTTGATCATCGGAGCCTCCCTCCGCGCTAGAGCTTGCCGGCGACTTCTTCCGCGAAGAGCCTCATCGACCGCAGGGTCTTCTCGTGGTCGAGCCCGCCGAAGCCGAAGTTGCCGCCGAAATAGGCGACCCCGTGCTCGTCGCGCAGCTCGCGGAGCTGGCCCAACACCCGTTCCGGCGTGCCGAAGAACCCGCACCGCTCGTGGAATTCCTCGTAGCTGGTCTCCGGGGGCCGTCCCTGCGCGAACCAGTCTTCGAGGGACCCGCCCCGCCCCTGGTTGCGCTCTACCTGCCATTCCAGGCACGACCACACCCACTCGAGCTGCGCCTCCGTGTCCCGCCGTACCTGCTCCTCCGACTCTCCCACGTAGACGTAGCGGAAGAAGGGCACGTCGGCCGAGTCGACGGACTTGCCGGCCTTCCGCGCCATTTCAAGATAGCCCCGGTGCTGCTCCACGGCGGCGTCGGTATCGGGGAGGACGCCGACCATGAAGCCGATGCCGCGGTCGATCGCCGCCTGTACGCTTTCGGGGTTGCGCACCGCCGCGTACACCGGCGGGTGGGGGCGCTGCACCGGCCGCAGCGGCAGGCTCATTCCTTCGACCTCGTAGAAGGCGCCCTTGTGCGAGTAGACCGGTGACGTCCACAGGCCAAGCACCATGTCCAGCACTTCCTTCATCCGTGCTCGGCTCTCCTCGCGGGAGATGCGGAAGCCGTCAAGCTCCACCGTCCCGCCGCTGCCCACGCCGAAGTCGAGTCGTCCATTGCTCAGCACGTCGAGCATCGCCGTCTCTTCGGCGACGTGGACCGGGTGGCGAATCGGCGCGACCGTCACCGCCGTCCCCAGCCTGATCCGCGACGTCCGCGCCGCGATGTGCGTCGCCAGCATCAGCGAGGAAGTGGCCATCCCGTAGCGGGAAAAGTGGTGCTCGGCGAACCACGCCGCCTCGAACCCCAGCGCTTCGGCCACCTGCACCTGTTCCGTGGTCTCTGCGAAGACCTGCGCCGGGGTCTGTCCTCCGGGCCAGGGCACGTGGTGAAAGAGCGCGTACTTCAAGAAAGTCGTCCTAGATTGCGGCGTACCGCCGTGCTGAGGCGAACCAGTCTACGATTTCTGAGCCCGTTGCCGCCCAGACGCTGCCGGATGACATCATATGCGCCAGCGCCGCGTCGAGCCGCCCGATGCGGAACGCTTGGCCGGTGAGCCACGGATGCAGGTTCAGGACGAGCAGCCGCCCGTTCCGCTCCCCCTCCGAGCGCAGCCGGTCGAACGCTTCCGTCATCATGCGCGCCCACCGCCCCACCTCGACGCGCCGGTCCCACATCGCCTCGACGTCATCCAGGGGAAAGGTCACCGGCAGCGCGTACAGCTCGCCCTCCGGCACGTGCATCCGGTACGGTTGCTCGTCGTTGACCCAGTCGCACACGTACCGTACCCCCGCCTCCGCCAGCAGTCGGGGCGTGCGCCTCGATTCGCCATATTCCGGGCTCAGCCACCCCTTGGGCCGTTGGCCCGACGCCTCCGTCAGCGCCTCCAGCGACTCGGCGATATAGGCGCGTTCCTCGCCCTCGTCCATCCCGCTGGTGATCATGCGGCTCACCGAGACGCCGTGCCCGATGATCTCTGCGCCGAGGTCCAGGCAGTGCTTCACTAAGAAGGGATAGTTCCGCGCCGTCAGGGCGTCCATGGCCACCGTCGGCGTGATCCCGTGGCGCTGAAGCACTTCGAAGATGCGGAAGACGCCCACCCGGTGCCCGTACTCCCGGTGGGACCATCGAGTCACGTCGGGGTGCGGCCGGTTGCCGTAACCGCCCGACAGCGTGGGGGACCTGTAGGCGCCCTCCGGCTGCCGCCATTCCAGATGCTCCAGCGTCAAGATGACACAGAGCGCGACCGGCGCCTCCCCACGCCACCGCAGACCCGCGCTGCGCGGGTTGAGCGCGCGGTAGTCGTAGTGCCCGTGATCTGGCCCCGTCCCCAGCTCGGGCACGACGTAGTCGCGGTTCGGGCTCATGATGCCGCCCCTTCATTGAGCCGCGCCGCGTGCGCGACCGCCTCATCGTAGTAGTGCTCGATGTAATACCGCGCGATCTCGTCCGTCGTCGCCTGCCACACGCCGTCGTGCGACAGGATGTAGTCGAGGACTTCCTCCAGATAGCCGATGCGGTGCGGCCTGCCGATCATGAACGGGTGGATGGCGATGCACATCAGCCGCCCGTTCTCCTCCCCCTCCCGGTACAGCTGATCGAACTGCGCCTTGCACGACTCCGCGAAATAGTCCGCCTCGAAGTGCGCGCTCATCATCGGCACGTCGTTGAGCTCACCCGTATACGGAATGCACAGGAACTTCTCGCCGCTCCGCACCTTGATCGGGACGGGGTGGTCGTCGAACTTCCAATCGGTCTGGTAGAGGAAGCCCGCCTCCTGCAGCAGGTCGGGCGTGCGCTCCGTATTCGACGCCCCGGGCCCCGACTGCGCGATGATCTCGCGCCCGTCGGTGAGGCGGCGGAAGGCGGCGCGGATCTCCTGGTAGAACTCCCGCTCCTCTCCCTCGTTGAAGTCGGTGATGGCGCGAGTGTTGTAGAAGCCGTGATTCACGAACGTCCAGTCCCGCTCCAGCATCGCCTCCGCGACGTCGGGGAAGTGCGACAGCACCCCGATGTTCAGCGTCGTCGAGCACTTCACCCGGTAGCGGTCGAGCACGTCCAGCATGCGCCAGAACCCCACCCGGTTGCCGTAGTCCCGCAGCGAATACTGCTGCACGTCCGGGTGCGGCGTCCGCGGCCAGGGATTGAACGGCGCCGACGGTGGCAGGTACTCGTAGTGCTCGACGTTCGGCGCGACCCACAGCGCCACCCGCGCCCCGTTGGGCCATCGCACGATCGGCCGGTCGATGATCGGCAGGTAGTCGAAGCGGTCCGGTTCGAGTGGCATGACGGTGATGGCGTCCCGGCGCTAGCCGAGCTCGCCTAACTCCTTTGCGGCCTTGACCTCGCCGAGGTAGTCCTCCAGCCCTTGCTCCAACGTGTACGAGGGCTCGAACCCGAGTTCCTCTCGCAGTCGGCGTGCGCTCACCAACCGCAACGAGTCCTCCGGTTCGCTACTCACCTCAATCGACGCGTCGGGCAGGAGCGCCCGGGCGTGGGCGGTGTAGTCGCCCACCGGCCTCCGCTCCGCCGCCATGTTGAAGACCCGGTGCTCCGGCGTCGGGGCGTTGAGGGCGCAGCTCCACGCCTTCGCCGCGTCCTTCACGTAGATCCAGTCGACCATCATCTCGTCCGGTGGCATGACGATCGGCTGGCCCAGGGCCGCGAACTCCGGCCGCACCATGAAGTGCTGCCGCGCGGTGCCGTATCGCTGCCCGCGTCCCAGCCCGAACACGGAGATGGGCCGCAGCCCGATCACGTCCAGGCCGTACCCCTGGTGATAGGCTTCCGCCAGGTGCTCCATGAAGAGCTTCGCGCCCCCGTACAGGGTATTGGGGACCGGTGGCGTCGTCTCGTCATGCTCCTCGTCATCCAGCGACAACCGGTGCCCATAGGCGGCTACCGACGACGCGTACACCAGCCGCCGCACCCCCCGCAGCCGCGCCGCCTCGAACACGTTTGCCGTGCCCATGCAGTTGATCTTCACCGCCCGCAGCGGACCCATCGCGCTGCCGCCGGTCAGCAGGAAGGCCAGGTGCACCACCCGGTCCACCCCGTGCCGGTCGATCGCCTCGATGACCTCCGTCGCCTCCCTCACGTCCCCCTGCACCACCGTCACGCGGTCCACCAGGTCGGCGACCCGCGTCAGGTTCAGTGCCGCGTCGAAGAGCACGACGTCCCGCTCCCCGTCGACCTCGACCAGGTGGCGCGCCAGATGCGAGCCCAGAAACCCTGTCCCGCCTGTGATCAGTATCGCCATGGATTCCCATCCCCGTGCCGGCGGCCGCCGGCTAGCCGGATGAGGAAGTCGAAGCTCCGGAGTTCCCCCAGACGAGCCCGCTCCGAGCAAATAGTAGAGACGGCTCCTCACAACTGCAACCGAGTCCCGCCGCTTGCGCCTCGCCCCGCCGCTCCCTAGAGTTGCCGTAGGCAGCGTTCGTAGCACGGGCCGCGGCGATGGAGGCATCCCTGTCCACGGAGGTGCTCCCCTTAACTGCCGCCTGCCGGAGACAGACCTTGCGCCTGACCCCCTCTCGCTTGGCGGCTGCGGCCCTCGTCGCGACCATGACCCTAGTGGTGGCGGCCTGCGATGGCGGCGCCCCTGCTGAGACACCGACGGCGGGCCCTCAGCCCACGGCCACACCGAGCCCTCCGCCATCGCCGACGCCCGAGCCGAGGATCGCTACGCCGCCCATCGCCACGCCCACGCCGCCCGTCGCCACGCCTACGGCCACTGCTGCGCCCACGCCCACGGCGACACCGACCGCTACAGCCGCTCCCACGGCCGCCGCGCCTCCAACGCCGACCGTTGCGCCGACGCCCACGGCGACCGTTGCCCCTACGTTCCTTCCTACGGAAGTTCCTACGCCCACACCTACTCCCGCGCCGACGCCGACCCCCGTCACCGAACCCCGCTACGGAGGCACGGTCACCCTGGGAAGCCATTCGGTTAACTCGGTGACGGGACGCATACCCCCGTATCCGGTAAGGACGTCGGTTACGGAGTCCTCGATCGCGATTAGCAACAACGTCTACAACAACCTGATGATCAAAGACCCGTTCGCCGATCCACCCCACACCGCCATCGAAGGACACTTGGCGGTCGAGTGGGGCGTCTCCGGCAACGGGACGACGATCACACTCGAACTGCGTGATGGCGTCACCTGGCACGACGGCGAGGCGTTCACCGCCGAGGACGTCGTGCACTCAATCAACGCGATGGCATTCCCGCCCCAGCTGTGGCGTTCGGACTTCCAAGTCCTTCTTACCCATCGATGGGCGGGAGCGCAGGCAGTCGGTGACAGGACCGTCACCCTTACGACCCGCCAGCCCAGCGCTTACTTCCTCGACCTCCTCACGGAGACCCGCTTCCAAATCTTCCCCGCGCACATCTCCGATCTGGAACAACTCGCCGCCAACCCGGTCGGCACCGGCCCGTGGATGCACGACAGCACCGAAGTGGACGTCGAGACGGTGCTGGTGAAGAATCCGTCCTACTTCCGGACCGACCCCGAAGGCAGGGCGCTTCCCTTCCTCGACGGGCTCACTTGGACACAGTTCGCCGACCCGGAACCCTGGCTCGCTGCGCTAAAGGCAGGCCAGACCCAAATGGTCGACCACTTCGAAGGGCACAATCTTCGCCTGCCGGAGGTTCGTGAGGACTTGGAACGGTCCGTCCCCGGCATCGTCTTCGACTACTACATCCAGGCACAGTTCGGGGTGATCTTCGGCTCCGCGCCGCCCTTCGACGATCCCAGGGCAAGGGAGGCGGTCTTCCTCTGGCTCGACCGCAAACAGATCCTCGACGTCGACACCGGCGGGCAGGGTTCGGTCTACGGCTCCGGCGTGCTCCCGACCGACCTTGGCGGAAGGTGGGGCCTCCCTGAGGAGGAAATCTACGGCTGGCCCGGCCTTCGCTACGTCGACGCCTCGGGCAACACCGTACTCTCCTCAGAGGAGTGGCGAGCAAAGCGTGACGACCTGCGAAAGCACCCCGACGACCTCGCCCGCGCGAAGGAACTCCTTGCCGAAGCCGGCATCGCCCCCGGCAGCGTGCAACGGACGCTCATCCTCCAGGGTGGCGGTGTGCAAGACCACGTGGGCCCCATGGTCGCTCGGCAATTCAGCGAGCTCTTTGGCGCCGACTGGCAGATACGATTCTCGACCACCGCCGCCGCCTTCTGGACGCAGCACGTCTTCGCCGGCGACTGGGAGGGAGTCGCTTGGGGCAACCACGGCGGCGCGGGCCTCGATGACCCTAAACCCATGACGGAAGACGGGGGTTGGGTCAGCAAAAACTTCTGGCATGGCGGCAGGGGCAGCCCGATCCCGTGGAACGACCACGATCCCAACCCTCGGATCGATTCCCTCTACGCCGAGCAAGACGCCGTCACCGCGGATGACGAGCAACGACGCGACTTGATCCATTCCCTGCAACGCGAGGTGCTCCGCCACCACATCCGCATCATCGGGCACGTAGCGAAGCATGCCGGCGCGCACTCCCCCGAGATCATGGGCCGTCCCGCGGGCGGCGACCTCCCCGGCACCACCCGCCGGACAAACAACTTGTTGTACGACCGCATGTGGCTGGACGTCTAGCCGCCGCTTGCGCGCCGCCCTGCCGCTCCGTAGAGTTGCCCTAGCGGCGCCGCGCCCAGCGCGGGCCGCGGCCACCGGAGGACTGCAACCGTGGAATACAAAGACCTGATCGCGGAGCGGAACGGCCACGTCATGACCGTCACCTTCAACCGCCCCGAGACGCTGAACGCTCTGTCCCAGGACATGCTCGACTCCCAGGCCGCCGTCTGCGAGGAAATCAACCGCGACGACGAGATACGCGTCGCCGTCTTCACCGGCGCGGGCCGCGGCTTCTGCTCCGGCATCGACCTCAAGCAGACCGACTTGACCAACAGCCGCCTTGACCACCTCGAAATCAAGCCCAACTACACCGTCGTAGGAAAGATCATGGACGTCGACAAGCCCACCATCGCCGCCGTCAACGGCCCCGCCGTTGGGGGCGGCCTCGCCCTGGCGCTCGAATGCGACATCCGCATCGCCTCCGACCGCGCCGCCATGTCCGCCATCTACGCCCGCATCGGCATGCCCGTCCTCGACGGCCTCGGCGACCTCCTTCCGAGAACGGTCGGCCTCTCCCGCGCGCTGGAGATGCTCTTCACCGCCGACATCCTCCGCGCCGACGAATGCGAGCGCATCGGCCTCGTCAGCCGCGTCGTCCCCCACGACGAGCTCATGCCCACCGTCTACGACCTCGCCGAGCGCATCGCCTCGCGTCCGCCCGTCGCCCTCCGCCTCACCAAGAACGTCGTCATGACCCCGCCGCGCCGCTCCTACGCCGACCTGATGTTTGCCCACGCCATCGCCGTCGCCAAGAACCAGAAAGTCGCCTCCCACGACATCGCCGAGGGCGGCCGCGCCTTCGCCGAGAAGCGCGACCCCAACTTCAGGGGCCTGCTCGCGGACGACGACGGGGCCGCAAACTAGTGCTGTCGCGCCTGCGTCTCCCTGCGGCGGTGCTCGCCGCCGTCCTCATCGTGGCGGCCTGCGGAGACGGCGACGCTCCCACCGCCGTGCCGTCTCCCACCGCCGAGCCTGCACCTACCTCCACCGCCGCGCAGACCACCGCGCCCACTCCCACGGCGGCTTCTTCAGACGGCTCCGACACACCGGCGCCCACGCCCATACCCACGCGGCAGCCAACGTCTGCCTCAACGGAATCCAACACCCCGTCACCCACGTCCACACCGCCGCCCACGGCCCTCCAGCCCACCGCCACGCCGAAGCCGACCCTGCCGCCCCCGCCTCCCGGTCTCGAGCGCGACCCCGACTACATGGAAGCCCTCCGCGCCGCGAACATCAGCACCCGCCGGTGGCTCACCGACTTCACCCTCCACACCGTGCCCTACGCGGAGATACGCTCCGGCGGGCCTGGGCGCGACGGCATCCCGCCCATCGACAACCCCAAGTTCCTCACCCTCGACGAGGCCGCCGACTTCCTCAGGGACGAAGAACCCGTGATCGTCTTCGAGCACGCCGGCGACGCGCGGGCCTATCCCCTCCAAATCCTGACCTGGCACGAGATCGTCAACGACGTCGTGGGCGGTCTCGAGGTCGCCATCACCTTCTGCCCCCTCTGCAACTCGGCGATAGCCTTCGACCGAAACTTCGAGGGCGACGTCCTCGACTTCGGCACCACCGGCAACCTCCGCCGCAGCGACCTCATCATGTGGGACCGCCAGACCGAAAGCTGGTGGCAGCAGTTCACCGGCCACGGCATCGTCGGCGTCCATGCCGGCAAGCGGCTCGACATCCTTCCGTCGGCGATCAACTCCTGGGCCGACTTCAAAGCCGCCTACCCCAACGGCATGGTCCTCTCCCGCGACACCGGGTTCTCTCGCGACTACGGCATCAACCCCTACCTGGGCTACGACGAGGCCGACAACCCGCCCTTCCTCTACAGCGGCACCACCGACGGCCGCCTCCCGCCCAAGGAGCGCGTCGTGGCCATCAGTCTCGGCGGCGAGGACGCGGCCTACCCCTTTACCGTCTTGGCGATAGAGCGCGCCGTCAACGACGTCGTCGGCGGCGAGCCCATCGCCGTCTTCTTCAAGCCGGGGACGCGCTCGGCGCTGGACGGCAGGATCATCGCGCAGTCCCGCGCCGTCGGCGCGACCGGCGCCTTCAGCGCCGTCCTCGACGGCGACCGCCTCACCTTCTCCTTCGACGGCGAGAACATCGTCGACGACGCCACGGGAAGCGCCTGGAACATCCAGGGCCACGCCGTCTCCGGCCCCCTCGAAGGCAAGACCCTCACCAAGATCGTCCACGCCGACCACTTCTGGTTCGCCTGGGGCGTCTTCAAACCCAACACCAGAATCTACGGCGCCTAGCGACGTCCTTCCTTAGCCTCCCCCTCTGGGGGCGCCCCTCAAGCCTCCCTCCCCCTGGGAGGGACTGAGGGCGGGCCTCTCCGGAAGCCTCTTCTCCCCCCGGGAGAAGATTGAGATGAGGGGCCCCCTGACATCCGCCGATCCCCATCGAAGGGCGCCGACCTCGCTGCCGGCACGGTGTCATCCATGTAGGGGCAACCCTCGTGGTTGCCCAGGGGTGCGGGCAGGGTCTTCTCCCCTCCCCTGTAGGGGCGCGTCGGGACGCGCCCGTTCCCCCCATCGCCCTTGACACCGCCCTGCCCTATAATTCAACCACGCCCGCACGGGCGCATGAGGCGAAGCAGCGTCATGTACGAAGACATCAGCGAGACCAGCTCGGTCGAGTCCGCGGACATCCATGTCTGCATCTTCCCCAACTTGGAAGAATTCATGGTCATCGACGTGCGCGACCCCGGCGAACCGGACCTGCGGCTCGCCTCCGTCCACGACTTGCTGTCGGAGGGCTACCTGAGCGAGTTGGAGCGCGAATTCAGCAAGCTCCTCCGCGCCGAAGGCCCCCCCTTCGTCAACTTGATGCTCCTCGCCGCCCGCGTGCAGGAGATGGTCACCGAGCGCGGCGTCGCCCGCCTCATCGAGGTCCTCAGCGGCGGCACGGCCGACGGCGAACCGCCGCGCGTCGCCCTTTTCCTCGCCGCCGGCCCCGTCCTCACCATGAGCGACGACGACCTCTCCCTCGCCTTCGACGCCTTCTTCAGCAACGTCACCCCCGCCGGCTTCGCCGCCCGCTGCGACGCCGCCTTCAAGCGCCTCCTGACGCTCGAGAAGCAGTACCTCCAAGAGCAGCACAAGGACGAGCTCCGCCGCGCCGTCCGCGGCGAGTCCGACCAGTTCTTCACCCTCTGGCAGGACAACGCGCCCGGCGGCGGCTTCAGCGCCTCCTGACCGCGACGCTGCTAGCCGTCCCGCGCCCGCAGCGTGGCCACCGCCTCGATGTGGTGCGTGTGCGGGAACATGTCCAGCGGCTGCACGCCGAGTAAGTCGTAGGCTTCCGTGGTGAGATGTTTGAGGTCGCGCGCCAGGGTCGCCGGGTCGCAGGAGACGTAGGCGACCTTTCGGGGGCGGAACTGCGCCAACGCGTCGAGCGCGCCGGGATGGCACCCCGCCCGGGGCGGGTCGAGGATCAGCGCGTCCGGCGCAGCGTCGAGCTCCGCCAGCGCGTGCTCCGTCTTCGCCTCCACCAGCCGGACGTTCTCCAGGCCCTCCACGTTCTTCCGCGCGTCCGCCGCCGCCGCCGCCGACTCCTCAACCGCGATCACTTCCCGCACGTGCGGCGCCAGCAGCGCGGCGAAGACCCCCACCCCCGCGTAGGCGTCGACCAGCACCTCGTCGGCTTGCAAATCGAGGCTCTCCCGCACCAGCCCCACCAAACGCTCGGCCTGCCGCACGTTCACTTGGAAGAACGAGGCCGCGGCGACGCGGAACCGCCGCCCCAGAAGCTCCTCCTCGTAGTGCGTCTGACCTGAGTCCACGCCGATGTCGAGCGATTGCAGCGTCGGCTGAATCAACCAGCTCCCCGACTTCGGGCCGTAGCGGATTGAGAGCTGCGTCGTCTCTCCCGCCTTGCCCTGAAGCTCCGCCAGCAGGTCGTTGATGCCGCGGTCCATGATCAGGCACTCGTCGATGCGGACGAACCGCCGGTAGGTCCGGTTCACGAAGCCGAGCTGCCCTTCGGGCCCGATCGTGAACCGGGCGTGGTTGCGGTAGCCCCAAGGGTCGTCGCAGCCGATGGCGGGGGCCACCGGCGGCGACTCGAACCCGCCGGTCCGTTCGAGCTGCTCGCGCACCAGCCGTGTCTTCATCTCAAGCTGGTGGTCGTAGGCGACGTGCTGCCACTGGCAGCCGGTGCACTCGCCGTAGTACCGGCACTCGGCTTCGACCCGGTGCGGTGACGCCTCGATGACCTTGTCGAGGCGCGCTTCCAGATAGCGGCGGCTCTTCCGCCAGATCGTCGCCTCCACCCGCTCCCCGGGGATGGCGTACGGCACGAAGACGGGATCGTCGCCGCTGCGGGTGAAGCCCTCACCCATGAACGATGGCCCCTCGATGTCGAGAGTTTCCGTCCGAGGCTCGATGGCCTGGTGTTTCTTTCGTCTCTTGCCCATGCGGTTGCGTCCCGTTCGCGCGCGGAGCCTCGGTCAGAACGGCCCCGGGCCGTTCTCCACGCGGTCGTAGCGCCGCCAATCAGTATGCATCACGCGGTGCTTGATGACCCAGCGCCCATCCTCCCGCACCATCTTATCCTCGTACCGGAGGCCGCCGGTCATGTCGTACTGGACCCCGTCCTTCTCGTAGCGCAGCTTGTCGATGGCGTAGGTCTCGACGTCCGCCTCGTCGCCGCGAAGGACGACCGTCTGGTCGCCCATGAAGTGCATAGTCAGGATGAAACGCTCCACCACACGGACGATCTTGAGGATCGCCTCACGCCCCTCGGCCGGTGCGGTCGGGCCGCCGTAGTCGGCGTAGGCGTCCTCCGCGAAACACGACGCCACCGCGTCGAAGTCGCGGCGGTCGAGACCCCGCGCGTACCGCGCCATGACATCCCGGATCGCCTGCCGGTCCGCCAGCTCCTGAATCGTGTCCGCGCCCATCGCGTCCTCCCGCCGCCGCTATCCGATGCGGATCGGCTCCTCCTCGGCCTCGATCTCCTCCGACGGCCCGCGGTGCCGGGCCAACGCGAGCACGACCGTCAGCGGCCCCAGCCGCCCGATGAACATCGCGAAGATCAACACGATCTTACCCCCCGCCGAGAGGTCGGGCGTGATGCCCGTCGAGAACCCCGTCGTGCTGAATGCCGACACTGTCTCGAAGGCGACTGGTATGAAGTCGAACGGCTCCAGCGCCGACATGATCAAGATGAAGAGGAAGACGAGCATCACGCCGAGGAACACGATCGCGATGGCCCGGTGCACCTGCGTCTCCGGCAACACCTTGCCGAAGGCGTGCACCCGCTTGTAGCCCCGCAGATAGGAGACCGCCGTGGCGAACAGCGTGGCGAACGTGTTGATCTTGATGCCGCCTGCCGTCGACCCCGAAACGCCCCCCACGAACATCAGCGCCATCATTAGAAGGAGCGTCTGAACGGTCAGCCCGCCGATGTCGATCGTGGTGAAGCCGGCCGTCCGCGCCGAGGCGGAGAGGAAGAACGAGTTGAGCGCCTCGCCGCCCAACGCCTCGCCGCCTTGGGTAAAGGACGCCGCGGTCTCGAACGACCCGATCGCCACCGCGCCCAGCCCCAGCAGCGCGATCGAGGAGACGATGGCCATCTTCGAGTCGAGCTTCCATTGCACCCACGGGAAGCGGGTCAGCAGCAGCGTGACCATCGGTATGCCGAGGCCGCCGATGATGAACAGTGCCGAGATCACGCCCAGGAGCTGGCCGTCTTGCTGGAACGAGGCGATGCCCCGCATGCCGCCTTCGAGGTCGAACCCCGCGTTGTTGAACGCGGAGACGCCGTAGAAGATGGAATCGAAGGTGCTCTTGTCGGAGAACGACGCCGCGAAACGCGACGAAATGGCGATGATGCCCGCCGCCTCGATGAGCAGCGTGATGCCGAGCACCCACATGACGAACAGTAGGAACCGGTTGGGGTTTGCGCTCCCCAAGGTCTCGGAGACCAGGTCGTCGCCCATGTCGATCCGGCCCCGCACCATCAGCAGCAGGAAGGCGCCGATGGTCATGTAGCCGATGCCGCCGATCTGGATCAGTACCATGATCACGGCCTGCCCCGCCCGGCTCCAGTGGTCGCCGGTGTCCACCACGACGAGCCCCGTCGCGCTAACCGCCGACGCCGCCGTGAAGAACGCGTCGACCGGCGAGGTGAAGCCCCCGTCCGCGCTGGCGAAGGGAAAGATAAGGAGGACGCCCCCGATCACCGCCAGGAAGACGAAGCCGTAGACGATGTAGTTGAAGAACGGCGCGTGCTCCCGCGCCACCGGTGCGTAAAGGGCCGCACCGTCCTCCTCGTCCTCGTACTCCTCGGGAGGAAGGTTGTCCGGCTCGAAATCTTCGGGCTCCGCCTCGTCCGGCGGGTACGACTCCTCGTCCCAGTCCGGCGGCGGCTCATGGCCGGCCCCATGCTCGCCGTCCTGATGGTCGCGAGGCCCGTTCGTCTCGTCAGGAGGCCTCATGGGGGCACGTCACCGCCTCAAATGACCTCGTCGGCCCGCAGCGCTTCGATCTCTTCCGCCGCCAGCCCCAGCACGTCGCGGAAGACGAAGTCGTTGTCCTCCGCGTAGTTCGGCCCCCCGCGGTCGATCGGCCCGCCCATGTACGGCGGCGTCTCGCTGAACTTGACCGGGAACTCCTTCAGCGGCCAACGCCCGATGGTCGACTGCTTCACTTCAGTGAGCCAGTTGAGGTGCTTCAGCTGCGGGTCGGCCTCGTAGCGGTCCTCCGCGTTCTGGCAGACTCCCGCCGGCACGCCCGCCGACTGCAGCGCCTCCATGAGCGCGTACCGGTCCCGCGACGCCGTCGCCTCGTTCACCAGCGCGTCGAGCGCGTCCTGGTTCGCCAGCCGGGCCTCGAGTGTCGCGAAGCGCGCGTCCTCGTTCCACTCCGGGTGCCCCAGCACCCGGGCCGCCGCCTCCCACTCTTCCTGCGTGTGGCACGAGATCGCGGTCCAACGGTCGTCGCCCGCGCACCGGTACGCTCCCGACGGCGCCGCCGCCTTCCACGGCGACCGGTTCCCGTACCGCTGCCACGACGCCCCGTTCGCCGAGTGGTTCAGGATGCTCGTCCCGCTCAGCATGAGCCCGACTTCCACCTGCGACGCGTCGATATACGTCCCCAGCCCCGTCTGCTCCCGGCGGTACAGCGCCGCCAGCATCGCCGTCCCGATGTTGTACGCACCGAACCAGTCGAGGAACGAGTATCCGATGCCCGCCGGCATGTGCGGCTCCGGCAGCCCCGACATCTCCGAGATGCCCGACAGCGCCTGGGCGATCGGCCCCACCGCGCGAAACTTCCCGTATGTCCCCTGCTGCCCCATCCCCGACTGCTGCACGTAGATGATCGTCGGGTTGATCTCCCGCATCACCTCGTACGGAAAGCCCCACCGCCGCATCACGTCCGGGCTGAATCCCTCCACCACGATGTCGCACACCGAGATCAACTGCCGCAGCAGCTCCTTACCCTTCGGCGTTTGCATGTTCAGCGAGATGCCCCGCTTCCCCGCGTTGATATCGTTGAACTGACCCGCCTCGTTGACCCGGCCGTTCGCCGCCGAAGGCGGTACCTCGGGCGGAATCGGCGACGTCGCCGCCTCCCGCGCCTTCCGCCCCCCGTCCGGCACCGGCGCCGAGAACCGCAGGTCCCAACGCTCCTTCCACTCGACCTTGATCACCTGCGCCCCCTGTGACGCCAGGAAGCGCGGCCCGCCGCCGCTCGCCAGCCACCAGGTGAAATCCAGCACCCGCACGTTGTTAATCGCGAACGGCTTCCCCCGCGAGCTCGTCGCGATGGCCGACTCGCACCCCCGCGGCTCCGACCTCAGCGGCCCGCCGCCGGTCGCTTCCGTCCGAAGGTCCTCCCCCAACACCGGCGCTCGCGGACCGCGCCGCCACGGCACCGCGTTGTCCACCCACGGCGCGCCCGTATAGCGGAAGGACTCGCCCACTTCAGGATGCTCCACCTCGAAGAAGGTGTTCCGCGCCCCCCAATGCGGGTCGGTGAGGTTCTCCTCCGGCCGCCGCAGCGGGGCCCACAAGAGGTTGAGCGCCTGCGCCTCCTGCCAAGGCACCTGCACCAGCCGGCACTTGCCGATCAGCCGGTGCGCCAGGTCGGTCACGTGCCCCGAAACCTCGGGCCGAGCCCGGTACGCCGCCTCCTGGTACTTCTCGTCGTTGAGGTCGTCCTCTTCCCCGTACTTCCGCAGCAGCGTCAGCACGCCGTCGAAGACGTTCCGCGTCCGCGCGTCCATGCGCGGCATCACGTACCGCCCGTCCTTGGTCTGCGCGATGCTCCGCAGCGTGTACGCCGCCGACGCGTGCCGGCAGGTCTGACGCAGGAACGGCTCCCGCGTGTACACCCAGTGCGGGTGGTCGAGCTCCGAGTTCTTCGCGATCGCCTCATGGACCGCCGTGGACAGCGCCTGCCCCTTCCCCGTCGCGTGCCGGTAGAACAACGCCCCGATCACGGCCATGACGGTCAGCTGCCCCGTGACGTGGTAGGTATGCCACATCTGCGGCGCGATCGGCGGCGTGTCGTACGACCCCGTCACCGGGTCCGGGTCGTACCCGCAGTTCATCATCACCCCGCCGAGCGCGAGGTGGACGAGGTCCGACCCCTTGTAGTCGCTCCACGGCCCCGTATCGCCGAACGGCGTGATCCGCACCCAGACCAGCCCCGGGTTCGCCTCACGCGCCGACGCATACGTGACGCCCAGCCCGTCAAGATAGCCCCGCGGCGTCGTCTCCAAGAAGACGTCGCTCCCCGCCAGCAGCTCCAGCAGCCGGCCCCGCTCCGACGCCGGGTCGAGCGTCAGCCCCCGCTTGCCGAAGTTGTAGTGCCAGAAGTAGAGGCTCCGGTCGGGGTCCGGGACGCCGCCGTAGAACGGCCCAATCTGGCGGGTAGCGTTGCCGCCGGGAGGCTCCACCTTCACCAGGTCCGCCCCGAGCCCGGCCAGCAGCTTCCCGGCGTACTCGCCCTGCTCGTCCGCCAACTCGACGACGCGCACGCCGTCAAGATAGCCGCCGCCCATGGGATGCCCGCCGTTTTCGTTTGTCATAACGTCCGCTTCGCGCCGGCTAGGATAGCAGACTTTCCCCCGCTCCCAAGGAGACCATTCCCCAACCTCAATCATGAGCGGGGCCGGGAGGTCTTACCTCTTCTCCCCCCGGGAGAAGATTGAGATGAGGGGCCCCCTTACCACCACCACAGGCTGTCGAAGGGCGCGCTTAAACGGCTCCTCTCTGGGGAAGCAACCCTTAAACCCTTCTCCCCATGGAGACCTTTGTAAACCCCCGCCGCTGGTTGGAAAACCGGTGGAGTGGGGTGGTCTTCCCTCTCCCCCTCTGGGGGAGACTTGAGAGAGGGCGCGCGCCTTCAGGCGCGCGAGCGCCCCCCGGGCGCTGCCCCTCCACGCGCCCCGACTCCGCTACCATGGAAACCAGGCCGACGCAGGCCGCCTTCCGCCGATGCGCACCGAGACCAAGCCGTCTCCCCCTGGACCAGCCCCGAGGCCGGCATTGAGCGCGCTGGCACGACCGCCGCTGCTGGTCATTGGGACGGCGCTCGTCATCGTCGGCCAGATCGTCTTCGCCACGTCCGACGCCGAGACCCCGCCCGCGTTCGGCGTCTTCCTCCTCACCTTTGGATGGGCGCTCTTTACCCTGGGCTCCCTCACCCTCCGCGGTGGTAAGCAAGAGGCCTGGGCCGGCGCTCCGGACTCCGCCCCCGAGTCGGACGACGACAACCACGTCGGCAGGGACCGGCGGGTCGGGCTCGCCGCCCTCGGCATGGTCACCCTCGCCATGACCCTGACCCGCCTCGCCTACGGGGCCACCACCGGCTGGGACGTGCTTCCCTGGCTCATCTCGCTGGCTGCCGTAGGAGCGCTCTTCGTCCCCCGAATCACCCTCCCGGCCTTCCTGCGCGTTGGTGTCGCTGAGCGGGCGCGGGACCTCCGTGCATCCCTGCTCGCCCTCGTCCGCGCCGCTTGGATCGACGTGGCCCTGATCGTCGCCCTGATGGGCCTCTTCATCGGCCTCAACGCCCACGACCTGTCGAGCTGGCGCTACTCGGTGGTCGGTGACGAGTACGCCTTCTTCCTCGGCGCGACGGAGATCTTCGACGGCGGCCTCACCCGCCCCTTCAACCAGAACGGCGTCTACGACCGCCACCCCGTCATGGACATCGCCTACCAGGCCGCCGTGATGAAAATCTTCGGCGGCGACCATGTCGGCTGGGTGCTCAGCTCCCTCATCGCCGCGGCCATCGCGATTCCGGGTGTCTATCTGCTCGGCTACCTGCTCGGCGGCAGAAAAGCAGCGGCCGTCTCCGCCGCACTCTTCGCCTCCAGTCACTACCTCTTCGCCTTCTCCCACCTCGGCTACAACACCCTCCACGCCCTCCCCGTCATCGTGTGGTCGCTCGCCTTCTTCGTGCTCGGCATGCGCCGAGACAACCCGCTCTGGCTCTATCTCGCCGGCGTCGTGGCCGGCTTCGGCCTCTACACCATCTTCTCCGCCCGCGTCCTCATTCCCGTCATGCTCGCCTTCCTCCTACTGTCGCCGGCGAGGCTCGCCCTGCTCCGGCGCTCCTGGCCCCTCGGACTCGGCTTCGCTCTCGCCGCGCTCCCCGCCCTGATCGTCAACCGCGGCGACCTCTTCTCTCGCATGCTCGACACCACCACCGCCGTCTACAACGAGACCGGCGACCGCCTCGCCCATCTCCTCACCGCCGCCGAGATCAACATCCTCGCCTTCAACTTCAGCCCCCGCATCTCCCACTTCGTCTCCGGCTCCCTCTTCGACGCGGTCACCGCCGTCCTCGCCGTGCTCGGCATCGCCTACGCCGTCGGCCGCTTCTCGCGCCCATCCTCCAAGCTGCTCCTCCTCTGGCTGCTTGCCGCCGTCATCACCTCCGGCGTGCTCTCGCCCTACCCCTACGTCGCGGTGACCCGCCTCCACCCCGTCATCCTCCCCCTCGTACTGCTCGCCGGCCTCGTGACGGCGAGGCTCCTCGACCTCGCGCCCCGGCTCTCCCGCTACGACTGGGGCCCGAAGTTCAGGACGAGCGCAATCGTCGTCTCCATCGCGGCGCTGGCCGCGACGGCGCTCACCTTGAACGTCGTGCGGTTCTGGTCGACGACGCCGGAGGTCTTCCACCACCACCGGGCCGCGGTCGCCGTCGGAGCCTGGCAATCCGAGACCTGCGGCGCCGCCGTCGATGGCGTCGTCTTCGTCGGCCGCGACGCCGCACTCGTCCGGACCGTCATCGACTCCTACGACCCCGGCGCTCCGCTGCCCCGCTTCTTCGCCCCTGAGGAAGCCGAGTCCGCCGCGTCGCTCGACGTCGAGCCGCTGCGCTGCGTGATCTTCACCGACCCCGATGACTCCGCGACGCGGTCGTTTGCCGAGGAGCTTGGTCGCCGGCATCCCGGCGGCGCTCTCTGGATATTCTCCGATCAGTCGGAGAAGTCCCGGGTCGCCGTCTTTGCCCCCGGCCGCGACTGACCGCGCCGTCCCCTGGGCCCCTAAGCTATGATGCCCGCCGAACACCCGGCCCCTGCCGAGCAGGGAGGAGCACCGACTATGGAAGAATCCCTCGAAGAGACCATCGGCCGCCTCCTCCGCGACAGCGGCAAGACCATCGCCACCGCCGAGTCGACCACCGGCGGCTACGTCGGGCACCTGCTCAACAACCCGCCGGGCAGCTCGAAGTACTACATCGGCAGCGTGGTCGCCTACCACACGCTCCCCAAGAAGACCCTGCTCAACGTGCCTGATGAGGTCTTCGCCGAGGTCGGCTCCGTCAGCGCCCAGGCCGTGCTCGCCATGGCCCGCAACGTCCGCGAGCTCATGGACACCGACATCGGGGTCAGTGAGTCCGGCATCGCCGGCCCCACCGGCGGCAACGCCGACCGCCCCATCGGAACGGTCTTCATCGCTATCTCGACCCGCGACGGCTACGAGCTCGCCGAGCGCCACGTCTTCGATCAGGGCCGCGCCGAGTTCAAGCAGCGCACCGCCGAGGCCCTCTTCGACCTCGTCCGCCACTACCTCTCGCGAAACTTCCCTCCCGCTGGGAGGGATTGAGGGCGGGCACGCGACGCCCGGCCTAGCTCGCGGTGAGCGCCTCGATGAACCGTGCGCTCCAGGCCGCCGACGTGTTCACGCTGACGTCCTCGTAGAGCGCCGCCCAGCGCTCCTTCCGCCACGCGAGCGGCATGTTCAGGGCCTCGCTGATCGCCCGCGCCGTCGCCGTGAGGTCGTAGGGATTCACGATGAGCGCCTCGCGCATCGTCTCCGCCGCGCCGCAGAACCGCGACAGCACTACCACCCCCGGATGCCGCTCGTCTTGCGAGGCGACGAACTCCTTCGCAACCAGGTTCATGCCGTCGCGCAGCGGCGTCACCAGACACACGTCGGCGCGCCGAAAGATCGCCGCGAGCTCGTCCTGGGCGTAGGCCCGGTACAGGTAATGCAGCGGCGTCCAGTCCGCCGTCGCGAACCGCCCGTTGACCCGGCCCACGATCTGCTCCACCCGCGCCTTCTCGTCCACGTAGTGCGGCACCTCGGAGCGCGACGGCGCCGAAATCTGGATCATCGACACCTTCTCGTGCAGCTCCTTATGCCGCTCCAACAGCGTCTCGAACGACAGCAGCCGATCCGGCACGCCCTTCGTGTAATCCAGGCGGTCGACGCCGACGATGACCTGCTGGCGCGGCGAGATGCGCTGCAGCAGACGGCTCGGCTCCTTCCCCTCGTCGTGTTCGGCCCAGTTCTTGAACATCTCCGGGTCGATGCCGATGGGATGCATCGAGACCCGCACCGCGCGCTCGGTCCCCGTGAAGACCTCGCCCTCGAGGTGCCCGTCGAGTTCCTCGTTCAACGAGTCCAGCAGGTTCGCCGCGTAGCGCCGAGCGTGGACGCCGATCAGATCGAAGGCCGCCAGCCCGTTGAGGAGCTCGTAGGCCCAGGGGAGTTGCGCGAAGATCTCCACCGGCGGAAACGGCACGTGAAGGAAGAACCCCATCCGCTGCTTCCAACCGAGCCTGCGCAGTTCGCTGCCCAACAGGAAAAGGTGAAAATCGTGGATCCAAAGAATGTCGTCGGGACGCAGCAGCGGATACAGCGCCTCCGCGAACCGCTTGTTGACCGCCTGGTACGCCTCGAAGGCCCGCTCGTCGAGATTGACCCGGTGCGGGAAGCTGTGCAGCAACGGCCACATCGTCTGGTTGGAAAACCCTGAGTAATACAAACGGCTCTCCCGCCGTGACAGGTGCAGCGTGGCTACCGTCAGGTCTCCCGAACTCTCCTCGTTGGGCGTGTTCGATGCCCGCTCCGCCTCCACCGACTCGCCACTCCACCCAAACCAGAGGGTGTCGCGGTTCTCGACGGCGGGACGCACCGCCGTGACCAGCCCGCCCAGCGCGGCGTGCGCGCGCCGCGCCTTCGCCCGGCCCAACGCCCCGACCGGCGGAACGCGGTTGGACACCACGACAAGCCGCCGCCCATCGTTCATGGCGCCGTTCCCTTCGCGTCTACGGGCGCCGCCTCGGCCTCGGCGGCGAGCCAGCGGTCGAGAAAATCGAGCAGGCCTTCGGGGGGCCGCACCCATGCGCCGGCGTCGGTTGGCCGCAATTCCTCGCGCACCAGCACGCCGAGCGCGCCCTCGGGCAGCGCCCGGAAGGCGTCCTCGTCGGTCAGATCATCTCCCAGATACGCGGCAACGGTGCCCGGTGGCGCGCCGCTGAGGACGTCGCGCACCGCCGCGCCCTTGTCCCGCCCCGGCGCGCGGAGTTCGATGCCGCCGTCGAACGGTCGCAGTTCGAGACCATACGCTTCCGCGATGGGCGACCACGCCTTCCGCGCCGTCCGCTCGCGCGCCGCCGCGACCTCCGCCGGCTCCCCCCGCCAGTGCAGTCCGATACTCCCCGGCTTCGACTCGCTCGCCGCTTCCAGACCCTGCTCCCTCATCGAGCCGCGGGCGAGGTCGAGACCCCGCGACGCCGCTTCGGGCAACGGGAAGCGACGGACCTCGCCATCGCGCCCGCGGTGCTCCCAGCCGTGGGAGGCCCACACCTCGGGCAGTTCCATGCCGAGCAGCGCTTCGAGCTCGCCGAGCGCCCGTCCGGTGACTACCACCACCCGGCTACGGCCTCCCGCGAGCAGCGCTGCGATACGCTCCCGAACGCCGGCATACGGCAGGGCGCGGTCGCGCTCGACGCGGAACGGGGCGAGCGTGCCGTCGTAGTCCAGCATCAGCACGCGGAGCGGGGCTCCGGCGACCCCGCGGAAGAAGCTCGGACCGGGGGGCGCCAACGCCAATCGGTTCACCGCCATGGACCCTCCACGCGCGCCGGAAGGGCGCTCGGCCGAGAGGTCCCTCCAGGGGCGACCCTTGTGGTCGCCCTCCCCCGTAGGGGCGAGTCGCGACTCGCCCGTTCCCCCACAACCGGAGCCGTTACACAGGTCCCCTTCGGAAGGGACATCCGCGGCGCGGTCCGAGCCGATTATAGCAAGGCTGCCTTCGCCGCCGGGTCGCCAATGTAACGCGTTTGTCACGATCTCGGCGCCCGCACCCCTAGCGAATCCTCCCGTTTGCCTTGATAATCTTTGCCGTTCGAGCCGCGGCCCGCACCCTCCCTACATGCGCGCAGTCCAAGGCCTCTCCCCACGCACCCTCGCCGAGTACTGCGGCGTCATCGACGACACACTCATCGAAGAGGTGCGCTCGCTGGCCGCCGCCCTGAAGGGCGCCCGCATCGCGCACGTCAACGCGACCGATTCCGGCGGCGGCGTCGCCGAGATCCTGCACTCCATCATTCCCCTCTACCGCGATCTGGGCATCGACACGACCTGGCTCGTCCTCGACGGCGCTCCGGAGTTCTTCGACGTCACCAAGACCATGCACAACGCCATGCAGGGGCAGCCCCACGACTTCACCAAGGGTGAGTGGGACACCTTCCTGCACTTCAACGAGCGAAACGCCCTTGAGATCGATGGCGCGTTCGACGTCATCTTCATCCACGACCCACAGCCTGCCGCCATCCGCCGCTTCCGCCCCGACGTCGCCTCCACCTGGATTTGGCGCAGCCACATCGACACCTCGTCGCCGAACATGCAGGCCTGGAAATTCGTCACCGAGCAGGTCGCGGACTTCGACGCCGCCGTCTTCAGCCTCGAGGACTTCGTCGGCCCCGGCCTCCAACTGCCCCACGTAGCCATCGTGCCCCCCGCCATCGACCCCTTCGTCCCCAAGAACCGGCACTGGTCCGAGGCGGAAGCCCGCGAGGTCGTCGCCTCCCACGGCGTCGACCCGGACAAGCCCTTCGTCAGCCAGATCTCCCGCTTCGACCCCTGGAAAGACCCCATCGGCGTCATCGAGGCCTTCCGGCTGCTCCGGCCCAAGTATCCCGACCTACAGCTCTGCCTCCTCGGCAACTTCGCCTCCGACGACCCCGAGGGCGAGGTCATGTACGCCAAGGTGCTCGACGCCGCCGAGGGCGAGGACGGCGTCTTCATCATCACCGGTCTCACCGACCTCGTCGGCCCCTTCCAGGCCCTCAGCGCCGCCGTCATCCAGAAGTCGATCCGCGAGGGCTTCGCCCTGACGGTCACCGAGGCCCTCTGGAAGGGCGTCCCCGTCGTCGGCGGGGCCGTCGGAGGCATCCGCCTGCAGATCGGCGGCGGCGTGGGCGGCTTCCTCGTCAACAGCGTCGCCGAATGCGCCGAGCGGCTCGACTACCTCCTCTCGAACGAGGAAGAACGCGCCGGCCTTGGCAAGTCCGGCAAGGAACACGTCCGCCGCAACTTCCTCATCCCCCGCCTCCTCCGCGACGAGCTCGAAATCGCCGCCCAAGCCTCCGCCGCCAACACCCCCTAGCCCTCTCCCGGCGCATCGAAACCCGCCCCTCCAGCCTCTCCCCGCTGGAGCAGCACGTTTGAGCCTCTCCCCCTCTGGGGGAGATTTGAGAGAGGGCGCGCGCCGTCAGGCGCGCGAGCGCCCGCAGGGCGCTGCTCTTCTCCCCCGGAGACCTTTGCACAACTCCCGCCGATGGTTGGAAAAACGGGTGGAGTGGGGTGGTCTTCCCTCTCCCCCTTTGGGGGAGATTTGAGAGAGGGTACAGGCCGGGGAGATAGGTAACAGATAAACCGGGCACATGGGTAACACTCTGGAGGATTGCAGGAAGCGATCCATGAAGGAGGAGTTGTGTTGCCCTGGCAAGAGACGAGTGTCGAAGCGGAACGGTTGCGGTTCATTGAGCGCAGGACGGCGGGGGAGGAACCCATCGCCGAGTTGTGCCGGCAGTTCGGGATCAGCCGCAAGACTGCCTCCAAGCTGATCGGCCGGTACGAGGCGTACGGCGAGGAGGGCCTGCGCGACCGGAGCCGCGCCCCCCACCATCATCCCAACGCCACACGCCGTGAGGTGCAGGAGCGCATCATCGCGGCGAAGCGAGCCCACCCCTTGTGGGGCCCCAAGAAGCTCATCGCCTGGCTCCACGACACCGAGCCCGACGTGCCCTGGCCCGCCCCCAGCACCGCCGGCGCCATCCTCGACCGGGCCGGCCTGGTACGGCGCCGACAGCGTCGCCGCCGTACCTCCCCTTGGAGCGAGCCCTTCGCTTACGCCATCAACGCCAACGACGTCTGGTCCATCGACTTCAAGGGCTGGTTCCGCACCGGCGACGGGGCCCGCGTCGACCCCCTCACCGTCCAGGACGCGGCCTCCCGCTACCTGATCGCCTGCCGCGGGCTGGAGCGCCCCACCGGCCCGGAGACGCGGCGCGCGTTAGCGCGCGCCTTCCGTGAGTACGGCCTGCCCAGGGTCATCCGCACCGACAACGGTCCGCCCTTCGCCGGCACCAGCTTGGGCAGCCTCTCCTCCCTGGCCGTCTGGTGGGTCAAGCTGGGCATCCTCCCCGAGCGCATCGCCCCGGGCCATCCCGAACAGAACGGACGCCTCGAGCGCCTCCACCGCACCCTGAAGGCGGAAACCGCCTCGCCGCCCAGGGCCAACGGCCGCCGTCAGCAGCAGGCCTTCGACCGCTTCCGACGCAGCTACAACACCGAGCGCCCTCACGAGGCCTTGGGACAGCGCCCCCCGGCCTTCCTGTACACGCCCTCGTTTCGCCCCTATCCTGCCAGCGTCGGCTCGCCGGACTACGAGGCCGAAGTCACGGTACGCCGGGTACGCGGCAACGGCGAGATCAAGTGGAAGGGGGACCTGGTCTACGTGAGCGAGACCCTCAAAGGCGAGCCCGTCGGCCTCGTCCGGCAGGACGACCGCAGCTGGGCCGTCCGCTTCGGCCCCCTCCTCATCGGCCTCCTCGACGACCACACCAAACGCATCGCCAAGACCCCCGTCAAGGTGTTACCTATGTCCCCGGTCTAACCGTCACCCATGTGCCCGGTCCTTCAAGAGGGCGCGCGCCGTCAGGCGCGAGCGCCCGCAGGGGCGCTGCTCTTCTCCCCCCGGAGACCTTGCACAACTCCCGCCGATAGTTGGAAAAACGGGTGGAGTGGTGATCTTCCCTCTCCCCCTCTGGGGGAGATTTGAGAGAGGGCGCGCGCCGCCAGGCGCGCGAGCGCCCCGCAGGGCGCTGCTCTTCTCCCCCGGGAGACCTTGCACAACTCCCGCCGATGGGTGGCAAAACGGGTGGAGTGGGGTGGTCTTACCTCTTCTCCCCCCGGGAGAAGATTGAGATGAGGGGCCCCCTCGCAGCCGCCGCGGGTACATCGAAACCCGCCCGCGCCGGACCACCCCGGGCAACCACAAGGGTTGCCCCTACAAGAGGGGCCGCCTCGTAATCTCCGCCTCCCCTGTAGGGGCGCGTCGCGTCGCGCCCTTCCCCACCACCGCCAACGCGCCTCCAAACCCGCCATCGCCGCCCGCATGTGCCACGCCCGCGCCGCCTACCCTCCCCCACCTTCGCGGCGCACCAACGGCAAAAAACGCTCACGAACGCTCATGGCGCTCACCAACGTTCACGACCTTACACCTGTAGCGCGTTCACGAACGTTCACCAACGCTCACGAAATCGGAGGCCTCTTACACCGCGAGACCCGCTCGAGGGAAGGGGGTCTTCGACGGGCGCCCGGAGGGCCGTCTTGGGTTGCCGCGAGAAAGAACATACGTTCGCTACTCTAACGATAAACCCCCTTGACAAGGCCTGTCAAGTATCATCCGCGCCCGAAATTGGCTGCACGGGTGTCTGCGGGGGTAGCCGCGCAGGGGTCGTCCACGTAGAGGCAACCCTCGTGGTTGCTCAGGGGTCCGGGTGGGGTCTTCTCCCATCCCTCCGGCCTCTCCCCCTCTGGGGGAGATTTGAGAGAGGGCGCGCGCCGTCAGGCGCGCGAGCGCCCGGAGGGCGCTCCTTCCCGCCAACCGCGGTTACCTCGCCGGTTTCCCCGCCGCCGCGTTTGCGTTACCCTGTTTTCACTTCAGATGTTCCACACCGCGAGCATAGTGCGAGCATGTTGACCAAGCGCATCATCCCCTGCCTCGACGTAGACCAGGGCCGCGTGGTCAAGGGCACCAGCTTCGTCGACCTGCGCGACGCCGGCGACCCCGCCGAGCTCGCCGCCTTCTACGACGCCGAATCGGCCGACGAGCTCGTCTTCCTCGACATCACCGCCAGCCACGAGGGCCGCGACACGATGCTCGACGTCGTCCGGCGGGTCTCCTCCCAGGTCTTCATCCCCCTCACCGTCGGCGGCGGCATCCGCACCATCGAAGACGCCCGCCGCATGCTCGAGGCGGGTGCGGACAAAGTCTCCGTCAACTCCGCCGCGGTGGCCGACCCGGAGTTGATACAGGAGGCGTCGCGAAAATTCGGCAGCCAGTGCATCGTCCTCGCCATCGACGCCAAGCGGCTGGACGCCGCCCCCGCCTCGGAGTCAAGCAACGGCGTCGGCCTGCGCCCGGAGTCCCGCTGGGAGGTCTACACCCACGGCGGACGCCGTCCCGTTGGCATCGACGCCCTGCTCTGGGCCCAACGCGGCGTCGAGCTCGGCGCCGGCGAAATCCTCCTCACCAGCATGGACGAGGACGGCCAAAAGAACGGCTACGACCTGGAACTGACGCGGGCCGTGTCCGAGGCGGTGATGGTGCCGGTGATCGCGAGCGGCGGCGCCGGCGAGCTCGACCACTTCGCCGACGCCTTCGAGCTGGGCAAGGCCGACGCGGTGCTCGCCGCCAGCGTCTTCCACTACGGCCAGTTCCGCATCGACGACGTCAAGCACCATCTGGAGTCCCGCGGCATCCCCGTGCGGTTCTAGCGGCGCGGCGATGTCTTCCGCCGTCGACATTCGTACCCTGCTCTCCCCCTCGGCTCTGGGCGGAAGCTCGTCGTGGTCGGCGGCCCCGGGGAGGACGACCGCCATCACCTTCGGCGGCGGCCTCCCCGACCCCGAGACCTTCCCCATCGACGACCTCGCCCGCGCCGCCGAGACCGCGCTCCGGGAGGACCAGTGGGCCCTGCAGTACGGCGGCCTCTACGGCTACGAGGATCTGCGCGGTCTCCTGGCCGAACGGACTCGGGAGACCGACGGCGTCGCCCTCGATATAGAGCAGATCGTCCTCACCTCGGGGAGCGCCCACGCGCTGTCCCTGGCCTGCTTCGCATTCCTCGCCCCCCGCGACGTGGTCATCGTCGAGGCGCCGACCTTCGCCGGCTCCCTGCGCGCCATCCGCTCCTACGGCGCCGATCTCGCCGTCGTCCCCATCGACGAGCACGGCCTCGACGTCGACAATCTCGAAGAACTGCTCGAACGTCTCCTCGAACGAGAGCGGCGCCCCAAGCTCCTCTACACCATCCCCAACTTCCACAATCCCACCGGCGTCACCATGCCCCTCCGGCGGCGCGAGAAGCTCGCCGACCTCGCGGCCCGCTACCGGTTCCTCATCGCCGAAGACGACGCCTACGGCGACCTCCGCTACGAGGGCGCGCCCCTCCCCTCGCTCCTCAGCCTCGACGAGACGGGTCTGGTCCTGAAGCTGGGATCGTTCAGCAAGATCGCCGCCGCCGGGCTGCGGCTCGGCTGGGCGGCGGGCGACGCCGACGCCATCGCGGCCCTCACCTCGGTGCGCCACGACATGGGCACCTCCGCCTTCATCGCGCGGACCGTCTACCAGTTCGCCAAGGACCGCCGCCTTGCCAAGCACGTTGAAGGCCTGATCGAACACTACCGGCGCAAGCGGGACGCCATGCTCGACGCGCTCGACGAGCACTGCGCCGGCTACGCTTCTTGGCGGCGTCCCGAGGGCGGCTTCTTCGTATGGCTCACCCTGCCGCGCGGCATGACGACGCGAAAGCTGGGCGCGTACGCCGCCGACGAGGGCGTGGGCTTCGTCCCCGGCAGCGCCTTCTACAATGCCAACGGCGGCGAGCGCTCGCTGCGCTTGGCCTTCAGCCACCTGCCGATCGAGGACGTCGAGCGCGGGATCGCCGGTCTGGGGCGGGCCCTCCGGCGCTGCGCCGAGGAATCGCCCGTCCGCTAGCTGCCCTCGTCTCGCAGCTCGCGCAAGTCTTCGAGCAGTTGCTCGATCTGCTCGATAATCCGGCCGAGGTCCGGGTCCCCTTCCCCGGTCGCCGGTCTCGGCGTCGGCTCGGGCGCCGGAGTCGGCGGCGGCTCATCGACGACGTCGACGCTCCCGCCGATGGGCGTTGGCTGCGCCAGTCCGAACGCCACCCGCAGGCTCCGTTCCAGCGTCGGCTCCATCACCGGACGCTGGTCGTCGATGGCGACCACCACCCTCTTTAGCTCTGGGAAGTTCAGCGTCGATGCCTGCAGATAGACCGGCTCGACGTACAGCAGTGACTCCTCCAGCGGGATCACCAACAGGTTGCCGCGTATGATCTGCGATCCCTGCTGCCCCCACAACGTGAACTGCTGCGAGATGCGCGGGTCGTTGTTGATGCGGGCCTCGACCTGCTGCGGCCCGTCCACCTGCTGGTCTTTGGGGAAGGTGTACGCCACGAGCTTCCCGTAGTCCTCTCCGTCGTTCCTCGCCGCAAGCCACGCGATCATGTTTGGCTTGTTCAACGGCGTGAACGGAAGCAGCAGCAGGAACTCTTCCTCGGCCTCGCCCGGGAGCGGCATCGAGACGTAGTAAGCCTCCATCGGCTGCGGGTTGTCGTAGAAGATCTCCGACGGACGGTCCCACAGGTCTTCCTTGGTGAAGATGGCGCGGGCGTCCGTCACGTGATAGGTGCGGAACATGAACTCCTGGACGTTGAAGAGCTCTTCGGGGTAGCGGATGTGCGCCCGCAGCTCCGCCGGCATCTCATCAATCGGCGTGAAGAGGGTGGGGAAAATCCTCGAGTACGTCTGGATGATTGCGTCGTCGGGCTCGATCACGTAGTAGGTGACGTCGCCGGTATACGCGTCTACCACGACTTTGACGCTGTTCCGGATGTAGTTGAACGCGTCGCCGGTCCGCTGCGAGTAGGGGAAGCGGCCCGTGGTGGTGAAGGCATCCTGGATCCACCAGAGCTTCCCGTCGACCACCACGAGGTAGGGGTCATCGTCGAACTCGAGGAAGGGTGCGAGGCGGTGTGTCCGGTCCTTGATCTCCCGGAAGTAGAGGATGCGGCTCTCCGGTGTCAATTCTCCGCTGATCAAGATGTTGAAATCGAGGAAGCGCCACGCGAAGGCGGCCTGCCGCCAGAACGAGCCGATGCCGACGCCGCCCTCGCCCGCGTATTGCGTGAACGCGGGGGTGTCCTGCTCCGTTGGGTAGTCGAACTCGTCCGTGTTCGTGTTGACCAGGACGTACTCGCTCGACCGTTCCCCGTAGTAGATCTCGGGCCGGTCGACCTCGAACACGCCTTGGGGCGGCACGTCCTGCAGGAAGAAGTTCGGGCGTCCTTCCGCCGTGAAGCTGGTCACGGGGCTCATTGCCACCCCGTAGCCGTGGGTGTACTGGAGCCGCTGCGCTACCCAGCTCTGCGCCTCCGACGGCAGCCGCTCCGGCGCCAACTCGCGGGCTGCGAGCATCACCTGTTGCGTCCGTCCGTCGATTTCATAGCGGTCGACGTCCACGTCCGCGAAGGTGTAGTACGGACGGAGGAACTGGATCTGGTTGTAGGTGTCGCGGAGCGGGCGGTGGTCCCATAGCCGGATGTTGTCCACCGTGGCGCGGTTGTTCAGAAGTTCGTCGGCTTCGATTCCGCCTTCGACGGCGAACGGCTGCACTTCGATCTCGTTCAGCTGGTACGCCTCGCGCGTCATCGCGATGTTCGACTCGATGTACGGCGTCTCTCGCGCCAACTCGTTCGGCTGCACCTCGAACCGGTGGTACAGGGCCGGATAGATCATCAAGATCACGATCGAGGCGACCGCCCAGACGCCGAAGCCGATGAAGGGCGCCCGCGGGTTCTTGAGAAATACGCTGACGACCGCGGCAACGGCCAGCAGCGACGTGAGCGCCATCATGATGCGCAGTGCGGTCAGCTTGGCGCTGGCATCCGTCGCGTTCGCCCCGAACAGCGTGCCGTCGAGGCCCCGTGACGACAGCACCAACTCATTGATGTCGTACCAGTAGCTCGCCGCGACGTTGCCCGCCAGCAGCCCCACCAAGATCCCCAGGTGCAGCTTCGCTCCCAGGCTGAAGCGCCACTGAAAACCTTGACTGACGATACTGGCCCCGTAGATCCCCGCCGCGCCGAGGATCATCAAGAGAATCACACCCAATGACCAGGTCTGGAAGAAGCGGAGGAACGGCAGCTCGAAGACGTAGAAGGAGGGGTTGTGACTCCAGAGCGGGTCCGCCAAGGGTGCGCCCATCGAGTCCGTGAACGCCTGGCCCTCGATGAAGAGCAGCATGTTCTCCCACTGGCCGGACGCCGTGAGGCCGAACACCAGCGCGAAGAGGACCGCCGCGCCCGCTATCCCGATCCGGGTGAACCCCTGTACCAGCACGAGGGTATCCGGCGGCAACACCGACGGCTCCCGGCTCCTGCCCAGCCGCTCCGCGATCCATGCGTTCGCCAGGAAGAAGATGAGGAACGCCCCTGCCCCGGCGAAGAAGAGCCAGAGCCGGGTGAAGAGCCGCTTGCTGAAGACTTCTCGATAGCCGAGAGAGTCGAACCACAGCCAGTCCGTCCAGACGTTCTTCGCAGCGCTCAACGCGATGAAGAGCAGGATGATCGCCAAGATGGCGAATCCCCATAGGGCGATGCGCCGGAGCGGCAGGTTCTGCGCGCCCCGACCGAACTCTCCGAAGATGTCGACTGGGTCGCGGTCGCCTGGTCGTTGTGCCATAGGTTAGGTGATCCGCGTTCCGCGGACGTCCCCGCTCACCGCATGCCGCAGTATGCCGGGGCTCCTCCCATCAAGGATAAACGACTCCTCAACCCCATCAAGCGCCCGCAGGCAGGCTTCCGTCTTGGGGATCATACCGCCCGCGATCACGCCGTCATGGATCAGACCCCGGGCCTCTTCCGCGGTCAGGCCTGGGATCAGCGTCCCGTCCGCTCCGAGCACGCCCGGCACGTCGGTCAGAAAGATAAACTGGTCCGCGCCCAGCGCCGCACCCACGGCCGCGGCCATCGTATCAGCGTTGATGTTGAGCAGCGTCCCTGTTGGACCGTTTTCGCCGGCGAGGCACCCGATCGGCGCTACCACAGGGAGGAACCCCCCGCTCAGAAGGCAATCTAAGGGCTCCGGATCTATGCGCTCGATCTCGCCGACGAGTCCTAGCGCTTCGTCCTTGACCCTCGCGTAGGCGATCGGTCCGTCGGCGCCGGACAGTCCCACCGCCCGGCCTCCGGCTGCGTTGATGGCGTCGGTCAGCCGCTTGTTCGACAGCCCCGCCAGCACCGCGATCACGACGTCAATGCTCTCTTCGCTCGTGACCCGCAGCCCGTTGACGAAGCGGGTGGGAGTCCCCAACCGGTCGAGCCAGTTCGTGACCGCAGCGCCGCCGCCATGGACGACGATGGGCAGATGCCCTTCACTTTGTAGCCAGGCAAGATCGGCAATGGTCGTATCGCCCTCGCTCGTGGCGCCCCCGCCGATCTTGATGAGTATTCTTCTGCTCACGCCTTCACGTGCCGGGAGCCGTCCTAGGTAGTGTACTCGCTGTTGAACCGCACGTATTCTTCCGTCAGATCGCAGCCCCAAGCCGTCGCCGCCGCCTCGCCTACGTTGAGGTCGGCCCGTACCGACACGACCTCTTCGCGCATCGTCACCTGGGCCGCCTCTTTGAAGAACGGCACGGGCGCGCCCTGGTCGAACACACAGATTTCGTTCATATACAAGGCGATCTTGGACTCGTCGACGAGCGCGCCGCTCCGCCCCAGGGCCATCATCACGCGTCCCCAGTTGGGGTCTCCCCCGTGCACCGCCGCCTTCACAAGGGCCGAGCTCGCCACCGTCCGCGCCGCCCGCCGGGCGTCCTCATAGGAAGCGGCCCGCTCGACGGTCACTTCGATGAGCTTGGTCGCCCCTTCGCCGTCGCGGGCGATCATCTTCGCGAGTGGAACGCACACCGCTTCCAGCGCGGCCACGAACTCCGCCGCCCCGGGCGTCCCCGCTTGAATCGGCTCGTTGCCCGCCGCGCCATTGGCCAGGAGCAACACGCTGTCGTTCGTGCTCGTGTCCGCGTCCACGGTCACCATGTTGAACGACCGGTTGACGGCGTCGCGGAGCGCTTCCTGCAGGAAGCCGGGCTCCACTGCGGCATCCGTGGTGATGAAGCTGAGGTGCGTCGCCATGTCGGGGTGGATCATTCCCACACCCTTGGCCGCGGCGCCGACGGCGCACCGCTTTCCTCCGGCCTCGAAAGAGACCGCCGCCTCCTTGGACTTGCTGTCCGTCGTCAGGATCGCGCGGGCGAAGCGATTCCCGCCGTCGCCGGAGGTCTCGACCTTGTCGACCGCGAGCCGCACCAGCGACATCGGAAGCTCGACGCCGATGATGCCGGTGCTTGCGATAAGGACGTGCTCTTCGGGCATACCCAGTTTCTCAGCCGCCAACGCCGTGGTCGCCTTCGCGTCGATCAGCCCCTGCGGTCCCACGCACGCGTTGGCGCAGCCGCTATTCGCCACCACCGCCTGGGCCCGCCCGCCCGCTACGCGCTCTCGCGTGAGCGTCACCGAGGGCGACACGATGGCGCTTTGGGTGAACATGCCCGCGACCGCGCAGGGGCGGTCGGAGACGAGGAGGCCGAAGTCGAGCTTGTCCTCGCCGTACGTCTTCAGCCCCGCGAACGTCGCCCCCGCGGAGAACCCCTCCGCCGAGGTGACGCCGCCGCCTTCAATCGGCGCGATCGTCGACGCCATGCGCGTCTCCATTCGCTTCAAAAATCGTCTCCATACTATACACCGGCAGGTCTTTACTTCAGGTGAGACACACCCTCACGCTTCCCTGTTTTTGGGCACACAAAGGCCCCGTATTGGGGACAAGGCGCCTGGTCGCTAGGCGATCGCCGCGAGGAAGGTCTCGGACGAGATGACCTTGGAGTGCATGGGGAGCACCTTGGTCATGAGCACGCGCTGGACCTCCTCGTCGCGGTCGGCGCAGCAGTCCTCGATGACGTATTGGTCGTAGTCGAGGTCGACGCCCCAGCGCACCGCGGAGAGCACCTGGCCGCTGGTGCTGATGCCGAACATGGCGAGCTGGCCGATGTCGCGAGAGTGCAGGATCAGGTCGAGGCCGGTGCCGGAAAAGATGCCGGCGCGCTGGCGGTCGATGACGATGTCGCCGGGCTGGGGGGCAACGTCGGGGTGGACGTTGGTGTCCTCGGTACCGCGTCGGAAGCGCCCGCCGGCGCGGAAGTTGGTCAGGCTCCAGTTCCGCGGGTGGACGACGGGGTGATCGTCCTCGAACCCGAAGGTGCCGTAGACGATGGTGACGCCGGCGTCGCGCGCCGCCTTCACTACGGGGACGGCATTGGCGAGCGCCGCCCGGCGCGGCTCGTCGCTGACGATGCCGACGAGGTAGTCCAGCACGAGCAGCGCGGTGTGTTTGGGATCGATGGTGATGTCGGCCATGTGGTGGCTCCTTCGGTTTGGAGTGGGCGCTCGAAAGGCTCCCGGGGCCGGTCGCGGACTAGCCTCGGAGGAGCGACCCCGGGCCGGAGATCGGGGTGACGCCGAGCCGTTTGAGGCAGGCCCACAGCGTGATTTGGTTCGCTCCGAAGACCGGCTTTCCCAGATCGTCCTCCAGGACGTCGAGCACGGGGGATGATAACCAATTGGTGCCGCTGATGAACAGGGCTTCGGCGTCGGGGTGGTCGGCCTTGCGCGCGGCCTCGTAGGCCGACTGCGGCGGAAGCTCGCCGATGGCGTAGCCGGTCGGGGCGCCGACTGAGTAGTCGTTGACCACGGCAAGGTCGGGCGCGGCCTCAGCGAGGTAGTCGGTCTCGATCGGCGTGAGGTTTTCGGTATAGGGCGCGGCGATGGCGATGCTCTTGATCTCCAGGGCCTCGATGACTTCGAGGAGGGCGATCGACGTGGTGACGGCGGGACAGCCCGCCGCGGCCTCCATCATGGTCACCAGACCCCGGTCGTAGGCCGCGCCGTCGATCATCGAGCCCAACGTGTGGGCGAAGGCGACGACGTCGGGGCGCACCGGCTTGATGCCCGCGGTGGCGCGTTCGAGGTCGTCGTTGGTCGACTTGAGGACCTCGCGGGTGAGCTCTTTCGGCTCGCCGGTGCGGTACATCCGGCTGGCGTGAATGGTGACTCCCTCGGGAGCCATCGCGTTGAACTCGATCTCGCAGATCGTGTTCGGCGGCGAGACGACGATGCCGATGCGTCCGCGCCAACCGCTCATTTCGGCGCGCTTGCTCCGGGGTCTTTCTGGATCAGGAAGGTGTGCAGGCCCTTTGCGACGAGCCGCCCCGACTCCTCATCCGTTACTTCCATGTCGCCCAGGGCGATCCGCCCGCCTCGGCGGATGATACGCCCCTCGCCGATCAGGGTGTGGCCGGGCAGGCCGGGGCTGAGGTAGTTCACCTTGAGCTCGATGGAGGAGAAGACTTCATCGTCCTTGAGGACGGTGAACAGGGCCTGGGCCGAGCAGGCGTCGGCGATCGTGGCCACGATCCCGCCGTGCGCCGTCATGGCGCTCTGCAGGTGATACTCCTTCACCGGCATGCGCAGGCGGGCGTAGCCTTCTTCGACGTGATCGAACTCGATACCGAGGTGCTGGGAGTATCCCTGCTTGTCGAAGCGGGCGTGCTGTTCCGTGGGATTCATCGGCATGGGAATCGGGCTCCTAGTGTTTGATGTCGACGTCGCGGGTCTGGTTCTTCCAGTCGGCCTCGGTCTCTTCCCAATCGGGGAGGGAGTGACCCGCGATGGCCGTGTCGCGCCCCGTGACCAGCGAGAGGTAGGCGCCCGACTGGGCGAGCCAGACGCGGTTCATCATTTCCCGCTGCATCGCCATGATGTCGGGCGGCGTCTCGGCCATCTTGGCGGCGACGGACCAGGCCTCGTCGAGGAGGCGGTCGTTGGGGACGACCCGGCTGACGATGCCCATGCGCAGCGCATCCTGCGCGTCGACGTTGCGGCGCCCGAGGATGATGTCTTTGGTGATGGCCGGCGAGGTGTAGAGGTTTAGCAGCGCCCCAACGCCAGGAAGGCTGGGGTAGCCGAACTTGATCTGCGGGTTATAGAACCGTGCATCCTCGCCGGCGATCAGGATGTCGCAGCAGAGCGCGAAGCCGAAGCCGCCCGCGGCGCACCAGCCGTTGACGGCGGCGACGAGCGGCTGCCGAAGCTGAAGCAGCGCCTCGCAGATGTCGGAGTACTTGCGCCCGCCCGCGTGCCGGCTGAGCCGGAGCTCCGGCGGCTGCGGGGCCTCGCCCATGTCGTGGCCGGTGCAGAAGCCGCGGCCGCTGGCGGCCAGGATCACGGAGTGGACATCCTCGTCGGCGTCGATGTCGGCCAAGGCCTCCAACATCTCGTGGTAGGTGTGCCGGCGAAAGGCGTTGAGCCGCTCGGGCCGGTTGAAGGTGATCGTGGCGACGTGGTCGCGCTTCTCCACGATCAAATCGACGTAGTGCATAGGGTCCTCACCATGCCTTCACGCTCATGCCTTGGAGCGCCCTCGCCGCTCCGTATGCCATCATAGAAGGCCCTTCTAGCATACCCCATTCCCGTTTAGCGCCTTACGAGGGCGGCTCGCTCAGGGCGAACTGGTCCTGATAATTCTGGTACTTGTCGTATTCGATAATCTCGTAGAGATGCTGCCGGGTCAGCATCTGCTCGAGATGCGCCTTCTGCGTTCCCGAGCCGCGCAGGGCCTTGAAGAACTCGAGGACGGCGTGGTTGGCGATGCGCAGGGCGGAGACGGGAAAGATAACGATCTTGAATCCCCAGGCCTCGAACTGGTCGGCGCTGATGTAGGGCGTCTTCCCGAAGTCCGTCATGTTGGCCAGCAGTGGGATATCGATGGCCTCGGCCACGGTGCGAAACTCCTCCTCCGATTGCAGCGCCTCGGGGAAGATGATGTCGGCGCCGGCGTCGGTGTAGCGCTTCATGCGCTCGATGGCGGGGCCGAGCCCCTCGACGGCCTTGGCGTCGCAGCGGGCGATGATTCGGAAGTTGGGGTCGGACCGCGCCTCTAGGGCCGCGCGCACCTTGCCAATCATCTCGTCGATGGGAACAAGGGTCTTGCCGTCTAGGTGGCCGCAGCGCTTGGGAAACTCTTGGTCTTCAATGTGGACGGCCGCCGCTCCCGAGCGTTCGAGCTCGTGCACGTAGCGCATCGCGTTCAGGGCGCTGCCGTGGCCGGTGTCGCCGTCCACGATGAGCGGAATCCCCGGCGCGGCGTCATTGATATAGCGGACCGCCTTCGCCATCTCCGTGAGCGTGACCATGCCCACGTCGGGGAGGCCGGTGAGGGCGGTTGAGATTCCGCTGCCGCTGACATAGCAGGCCTCGAACCCGGCCTGGACGGCCAGCTTTGCGGTGATCGCGTCGTGCGTTCCCGGCGCGGTAATGATGCCGTCCCGTTCCAGGAGCTCGGTAAGTCGTGCGGGGCCGTTCATCGGTCTTTTCCTTTCGCGCCCCTGAAGGACGCTCCTGCCACATGGCCTCGATTATAGAGTGCCGGGCTGCAAAGCGCGGCAGTCCGGCTTATGATGCGGGCGATAGATCGGGGGGATCTATGGGGCGCATTGCCAGCTTCCTGGCCCGCCGTCCGCGGCTCGGGCCGCGTGCTTGGATCGGCATCGGCGTTGCGATCGTCGTCCTGGTCGTGGGCTACCTGCTCATCGCCTTCCTCATCGCAAGGGGCACGACGGCGGCGGAGCGCGAGCCGCACGAGGGCGATCCCGGCGATTTCGGCCTGACATTCGAGGAGGTGCGGTTCACCCCCCGTGGCGACGACCTCGTGCTGGAGGGGTGGTACGTGCAACCGCCTCCCGGGGGGCCGGTGGTACTTTTCGTCCACGGACAAGGGTCGCAGCGGACGGGGGACGACATCCTGCCCATCACCGCCGACTTCGCCGAGCGCGGCTACGGCGCGCTGATGTTCGACCTACGCGCGCACGGTACCTCGGGAGGCGACCGCGCCTCCGGCGGCTTCTTCGAGCAGCGCGACGTGCTCGGCGCCCTAGACTTTCTTGGGGAGCGGAATATTCCGCCGGAGCGGGTCGGCGTGCTCGGCTTTTCGATGGGCGCCGCCGCGTCGGTCTTAGCCGCCGAGCAGGAGCCCGCGATCCAAGCCCTGGCCCTCGACAGTCCCTACGCCAAGGTCCACGACCTTGTCGCCAACGAGGCGGCCCTCAAGACCCCGTTCCCCCGCTGGATCATTCCCGTATTCATCCCACCCGCGCGAGTGATGGCCAAGTGGTTCTACGGGATCGACCTGGGCCAAATGATTCCCGAGGAGTCCGTCGCGGCCCTCGACTATCCGGTCCTCGTCATTCATGGCAAGAACGACGATCGCGTGCCGGTGGAACACGGCATCCGCGTCCACGGCGCCGCGGCGGCCGGCAGCGAACTCTGGCTTGTCGATAGCCCGGGGCACTCCGATGCTTACCTGGAGGCGCCGGAAGAGTACGTGCGCAGGATTGCGGCCTACTTCGAAGACAGGCTCCGCTGACGGGGCCTAGCTCCTTTCGCCATTACGCAAGCTAGCGGTTGCCGGCGTAGAAGGCGGCGAGACGCGATAGGCTCCGTGCGGCTCGGCGGATACTTGGATAGACGGGCAGCCCGGCGTCGGCGACGCATGCTCGGATTCGTAATGTGAGGTCGACGTCGCCCCCGCTGCTGCTGACCGCGTCGTTGACGACGAAGGCGGCGGGCTTCCCCGAGCGCTTCGCCGTCTCGACCAAGTGCTCGATCGGCGCCATGATTTGACCCTCGGTCCTTTGTCCATCGAAGAGCCAAGGCCCTGGGAGATTGGCGAGGAGAAGGTCGTATTCCGGGCGCGCGGCGAACATCTTGAAGATCGCCGCCTCGTCGAGGTCGGAGCCGCCCAAGATGGAGATGTCGGCGGGGTTGGTGATCCAGTCGGCGACCTCCGGGAACCTGGCGCGGTACTCCTCCCTCACCGACTCGGGAACGGGCTCGACGATCAATCCGGCGTCCTCGCAGGCATCGGCGCTCTCGACCATGCGGCCGCCGCCACCGCCGACGACGCCGACGCGCCGCCCCGCCGCCGGCGGCGAGTTGGCGAAGGCGATCAGCATGTCGCCGAGGTCGTCAAGGCTGTCGACGAGGACGGCGCCGGTCTGCCGGGCAAGCGCGCGCCAAATCTCCTCCGATCCGGCCAGGGAGGCGGTGTGCGACGCCGCGGCGCGTTGGCCGGCCGCTGTCCGGCCACCCTTCCAAATCACCACCGGCTTGCGGCGGACGGCCTCGGCCAGCGCCCGCGCGAACCGGCGCCCGTCCCTGGCCCCCTCGATGTAGGCCCCGATCACCGCCGTCTCCTCGTCCTGCCCGAAGTACTCGACGAGGTCGACCTCGTTGATGTCGGTGGCGTTGCCGTAGCTCATCACCTTGCTGAAGCGCAGCCCTCGCTGCGAGGTGACGTGGATGAGCTCCAACATGTTGCCGCCGCTTTGGGCGAGGACGGCGGCGTTGCCGGGCTCGGTGGGTGAAGGCCAAAAGGCCATGCCCCGCCTGGGGTGGTAGATACCCATGCAATTGGGCCCGAGGACACGGACGCCGGCGGCCCGCGCCCGCGCCACGAGCGCTCGCTCCAGCTCCGCCTTCTCGTCGTCGCCCGTCTCGCTGAAGCGGGCCGTGAAGAAGTGGACGGCCCGCGTCCCCTTCCTACCGGCTTGGTCGATGAGGTCGAGCGCCGCGTCGGCGGGCACGGTGGAGATCACGTAGTCGACGTGGCCCGGAATGTCGTCGAGGCTCTTGTAGCCCCGGTAGCCAAGTACGTCCTCGCCCCGGGGGTTGACCGGGTACAAATCGCCGGCGAACCCATGATGGACTTGGTTCCTGAAGAACTGATTCCCCGACTTCGAGGGGTCGGAGGACGCCCCTGCCACCGCGATCGAGCGGGGATGGAAGATGGGATCGAGGGGATGCGTCATGCGCGGCGAGTCTCTACGCGGGCGAATTGCCGCCGGTGAGTATACATGGGCGCGCCCTTTGGGCTCGCCTAGCCAAGGCTACCGGCTCAATGCCGACGTTAGGCCGGGCGTGCCTGAGCGATGACGGCGCGCAGGGAGTCGCCGAGCAGCTTGGCGAGTTCCGCCGGCGAGTGGCGTTCTACCAACTCGGTCGAGAAGACCTCGACGCTGAGCGGCGCCCGCGCGCCGATGGCGTCGAGGATGTGGATGAACTCGACGAGGTCGAGGACGCCCTGCCCGGGGGGAAGGCGGCGCTGCATACCGACCTTGATGAGCTCCTCGGGCGGCTCGTCGGGAGCATCGTTGACCTGCACCCCGGTCACGCGGTCGCCGGGAAGGCCCCGCAACTCGTCGTATGTCGTGCCGCCCGTCCGGCAATGCCAGGTGTCGACGAGCAGGCCGGCTTGGGGGTGGCCGCAGTCCTGCACCACGCGCCACGCTGTGGCGACGTCGGGGACCGCCCTCATGGACGGGACGAACTCGAGGTAGGGTCGGAGTCCGTGCTCGATGGCCCGCTTGCAGACTCCGGCGAAGGCTTCGGTGACCTGACCGATGGGGAGTGGGCCGTCGCTCCCGAAGACGACGTTGACGAAGGTGGCCCCAAGCGCCTCTCCCGCCTCGTAGACCAAGTCTTCACTGGCCGGCGGCCCGTGAGTGCTGGGCCTGTCCGAGCCGGTCCAGACGGCGACGGCGTCCACGTCGTTGACGACCACGCCGTTCGCCTCGGCGATGGCCCGCAGCTCGGCGGGAGTGAGGCCCGCTTCCTTGGCGGCGAGGTACGCCCGCGTGGGGGAAAGCGACACGCCGTCGAAGCCGCCCGCAGCGGCGGCCTCAATGATGGCGCGGTAGGGCGGGTTGCCCAGCGTCGCGCCCGTGATGACCAGATCGTTCGGACCGAGCATCCCTTTCATGTGGACCCTTTCGGAATGCCGCGAGTATACATGGCGGCCCGGACGGATACCCTCTGGGCCGCCGTGGACGCTTCTCTGTGCGTGGCGATCGTGCGCCCTGGGCCCGCTAGCGAGGCGGTGCATCGAGTGACCGTCGCAGCGTGGCGATCAACTCGGCGCAAAAGCCACCATCGTCATCTCTGGACCATGGAACCGTCGTGCAGTGATTGGTGTCGAAGTGGGTTCCCCCTGCCTCGAACTTCGCCTTCTCGCAGATATAGATGACAGGCTTGCCCAGACCCTCGGCATAGCCGGCCTCCCAGTACGCGCCTGGGTTGTCGTGGGTAAGGTCGACGATGACGAACGCTGAGTCCCTGATTCGCGTTCGCATGAGGTTGTCGATGACCCCGGCCTGCGCGATGTCACGCATGTCGACGAGGTCATACCCGAGGCCATTCTTCACTGTGGGTTTCACGACCTCGCTGACGAAAGGGTCGAGTTGTGCATCGTTGAACGGCATTGCGATGAAACCGTAGTTGCTCTCGAACCGACCTCTTTTCTCGTCCTCGTATACAGCCCATCCATCGAGGGTGAGGTCGATGCCAAAAAACTCGAGGGCACCCTCGGCCTGAATCCTGAGCGTTCCGCGCTCTCCTAGCTCTCGAATTAGTTGGTAGCCGCTATCGCGGCTGGCCGCACCGACGATAGCCCGGAATTCAATAGGAGGGTTTTCGATGGGTTCCCCTGAACGAGATATTTCGTCGCCGATGTAGCGGATGGCGTTTGCCGCTTGCTCAGCACGCGAGGGAAGGGCTGCGCCAGATTGTACCCACTCCAAAATGTCGCGCGTAATGGTGAACAGTTGGTCCCCTGACTGAGCTGAATTCTGCGACAGGCGTATCCGGTGACAGAGGATTGCCCGCTGCACCGTGGTCAGCTCCCAATGGCTCCAGTCGAGATTGCCTGGGCTGTAACGGTGACCATCCAGATAGGTGTCGGCGTCCATTTCGTAGCGACCGCAAATGTTGCATTCGAACCGGGCCTTCGGGGATCCGCCGGAAGAATATTGGTAACCTCTGCATAAACCGCCGTCTTGGTTCTGGCAAACAGGGCATCTGGCTATCCCCAGCTCATTCATGGGTGTGTCTCCGATCCGCACAGATGTCGATGCTCATTGGAACCTGGTAATCACACGGGCCTAGGCGGTTAGCCCAGCAGGGTCTCGACGCCCTCTTCTAGCTCGACGCCGAGGGCCATCATCGACAGGCCGAGCATGGTGTAGTAGCCGGCGAGCACGGTAACCTCGACCGCACGCTGGCGCCCGAGCAGGTGCTCGATGGCGGTGTAGGTCGCGTCGTTGACCTTGTTGTTGACCACCTGCTTGGCGTAGTCGACGAAGACCGATTCCTGGGGGATCATGCCCCGGGTGTTGCCCGCCTTGATGCCGTCGATCACAAGCTCACGCACGCCTTCCTTGCGGGCGATGGGGACGTGGTGGGTGAACTCGTAGGCGCAGCCGATCTCGCGGGCCGTGGTGAGGATGACCGTCTCGCGGGCGTCGCCGGGGATTTGTGAGCGGAAGCGGGCGTAGGCGCCGACGTCACCCACGAGCGAGGCCATTTCCGGCGCGTTTAGCAGGAGGGAGAAGACGGCGGCGAGCCTGCCGCCGCGGGGCTCGACGATACCGTCGTAGAGCGGCTGCTCCGCTGGGCCGAGATCGTCACGGGTGATGTAGGGTACGCGCGCCATGGGTCGCCTCCGCGAGTCGTGCTCTCTTGCGTGAGTGGCCGACAGAATAGCACCAACGGTATTCGCGCGAATCCCGTGGAGGCGCGCGGTGGCCGGAATCAAGTAGACTAGCGGCGGAGTTCAGGGCCGTCCGGCCCTTGGTGCGGGGTAAACCGATGACGAAACGGACCGAATACAAACTCATCTCGGGCGACTCGCACGTAAACGAGCCGCCGGAATTGTGGCGGGACCGAGTGCCCGCGAAGTTTGCCGACCGTGCCCCGCGCATGCAGCGGTTCGAAGAGGGCGACGCGTGGGTCATTGAGGGCGCCATCGACCCGATTCACTTCGGGCTCAACCAATGCGCCTCCGACCCTATTGAGAAGCGGTCGCGGTGGATCAAGTGGGAGAATGTCCGGCGCGGGGGGTTCGATCCGGCGGAGCGGATCAAGGAGATCGACATCGACGGCGTCGACGGGGAGTTGCTGTATCCCACGCCACGCCTCTCGAACGGCATCTGGTGGAACCGTGAGGATGCCGAGTTTCAGACCACCCTGATCCGGGCGTACAACGACTGGCTCTCGGAGTATTGCAGCCATGCGCCGGACCGCCTCTTCGGGCTGGCCATGATGCCCTGCTGTGGTACCGAGGAGGCGGTCGCGGAGTTCCACCGCGCCCTTGCTCTGCCCGGCATACGGGGCGTCGTGATCGGCGGCTATCCCTCGGGCGAGTATTTCGTCTCCCCGGCGGACGATCCGCTCTGGGCGGCGGCGCAGGAAGCCGATATTCCCATCGCCATTCACGTCTCGCTCGCAACCGAGCCCGTCGGCCACCACAGCACGACCATACCCCAGGCGACCTTCCGGTTCACCAGCGTGCCGGGGAGGATCAACGAGCTGGTCTACTCCGAGGTGTTCGACCGCTTCCCCGACCTCAAGTTCATCTTCGCGGAGGTCGATTGCGGGTGGGTGCCCTACGTCATTGAACAGATGGACAAGCATCACGAGCGCGACCTGCAGATTCCCTACGTGAAGACCAAGCACCTACCGAGCTACTACACCGAGCACAACATCTTCTACACCTACATCACCGATAACTACGCGGTGCAGAACCGGGGGGCGATCGGCCTCGACAAGATCCTGTGGTCGAGCGACTACGCCCACACGTCGACTGATTGGCCGAACTCCTGGACCGCCATCGACCGCGCTTTCGAGGGCGTCCCAGCCGAGGAGAAGCAGCAGATTCTCGCCGGCAACGCGATGCGTCTCTACCACATCGGCTAGAGAATTCACGGATAAGGCTCGGAGCAATCTCGAGCGGAGGTGCGCCATGGCGGTACGCGTGATCATCGAAGACGAATTGCCCTGGAAGAGCGGCAGCCGGTTCGAGAAGGACGGCGTTGAGTTGCGGACGCGCTCGCGCTACCCCATCGCGGCCTTCGAGGAGACCGGCCCCTTCTTCGGCAAGGCGCGCTACGACCCTGGCATGGAGGTCCCGGCGCACTGGCATCCGTGCAACGAGATTCTCTACGTGACCGCCGGCGAGTTGACGGTTGGCGGTGAGGTCTACAAGCCTGGAACGGCGCTCGCCATCGATGAGGGCACGGTCTACGGGCCGCTCGTGGCGGGGCCGGAGGGGGCCGAGTTCCTCACCATTCGCGACCGCCCGCCCAAGGGCGTGATGAAGCCGGAGGACCGTCCCACGTAGCGTTGAGGGTCTTCGTCCCTCAATTGCCCCGGAAGGGACTCGCCTCAGCCATGGTAAAGCGGACCGAGTACAAGCTGATTTCCGGCGATTCGCATGTGAACGAGCCGCCGGAGCTTTGGCGGGAACGCGTGCCCGCGAAGCTTGCCGACCGCGCCCCTCGCATGGAGCGGTTTGAAAGGGGTGACGCCTGGGTGATCGAGGGCGCCGCCGACCCGGTCCACTTCGGGCTCAACCAGTGCGCCACCGACCCCGCCGACAAGCGGTCGCCGTGGGTCAAGTGGGAGAACGTGCGACGGGGCGGCTTCGACCCGGCGGAGCGGATCAGGGAGATCGACATCGACGCCGTCGATGCGGAGGTGATGTTCCCCACGCCGCGGCTCTCGAACGGCATCTGGTGGAACCGTGAGGACGCCGAGCTCCAGACCGCCCTGATCCGTGCCTATAACGATTGGCTCTCCGAGTACTGCAGCTACGCCCCGGACCGTCTCTTCGGCCTGGCGATGATGCCCTGCTGCGGGGCCGAGGAGGCGATCGCGGAGTTCCACCGCGCCCTCGCCCTGCCTGGCATCCGAGGCATCGTGATCGGGGGGTATCCCTCGGGCGGGGACCCGGTTTCCCCCGCGGACGACCCTTTCTGGGCGGAGGCGCAGGAGGCCGACATCCCCATCGCCATCCACGTCGCGCTGGTGACCGAGCCCGTCGGTCATCACAGCACGACGAGAGCACAGAACAGCTTCCGGTTCACCAGCGTGCCGGACCGGATGAACGAGTTGATCTATACCGAAGTGTTCGACCGCTTCCCCAAGCTCAAGTTCCTCTTCGCCGAGGTCGATTGCGGCTGGGTGCCTTACGTCGTGGAACAGATGGAGAAGCGTCACCTGCGTGACTTGCAGATCCCGCACGTCAAGACCAAGCACCCGCCCAGCCACTATTTCGAGCACAACCTCTTCTACACCTACATCACCGATCAGTCGGCGCTGCAGCTTCGGCACGAGATCGGCCTCGACAAGATCCTGTGGTCAAGCGACTATCCCCACACGGCTACCGACTGGCCGAATACCTGGGACGTGCTCGACCGCGCCTTCGAGGGCATTCCCGCCGGTGAGAAGCAGCAGATTCTCGCCGGCAACGCGATGCGGCTCTACCACATCGACTAGCGGACTGGGCGGCCGGCTCCGGACAGGGACTCAGGTTAGCCGCGCTTGACCTTGTAGCCGGCCTGCTCGCGGTCCCAGGTTGCCGGTGTGACGCCCTCGTTGCGGAGCTTGTACTTCTCGACCTTCTCCGTCGGCGTCTTGGGCAGCGCGTCGATGAACTCGACGTAGCGCGGCACCATGAAGTAGGCCATGCGCTCCTCGCAGAACCTGAGGAGGTCTTCGGGCGCGAGGCTCTCGCCTGGATGCAGCACGACGCATATCTTGACGTCGTCCTCGCCTAGCTCGGAGGGCACGGCGATGGCGGCGGCCTCGAGGACCGCGGGGTGGGCGTTGACGCCGCGCTCGACCTCGAATGAGGAGATGTTCTCCCCGCGGCGGCGCATGGCGTCCTTGACCCGGTCGACGAAGAAGATGTAGCCGTCCTCGTCGCGATAGGCGCGGTCGCCGGTGTGGAACCAGAGGTTGCGGAAGGCGGCGACAGTCTCGGCGGCGAAGTTGTAGTAGCCGGTGGTCATGACGAAGGGCTTGACGGGCCGGGCGACGATCTCGCCGGGCACGCCGGGGGGCGTCTCGCGGTCCCATTCGTCGACGATGCGGATCTCGTAGCTGTCGGTGTTGACCTGCCCGCACGAGCTGGGCCGCCAAGCGCCGTAGGGGCTGCCCGTCCCGATGCCGAGCTCGGTGCTGCCGTAGATTTCGACGGACCGCACGCCGAACCGCTCGTGCAGCGGCGCGTCCATCGCCGATTGGCCGAGATAGAAGGCGCGAAGGGTGTGGTCTTTGTCGTCGGGCCTCGGTGGCTGGTTCAGCAGGATCGGAATCATGGAGAAGATCCCCAGCGAGACGTTGGCCTTGAACCGGCGGACGTCGCTCCAGAACGAGGAGGCGCTGAAGCGGTCGACGATGCAGATGGTCGACCCGCTGAGGAGCACCGCCATGACGCCGCACCAGAGCCCCACACCGTGGAAGAGCGGCAGCGGGCAGTAGACGATCTCGTCTTCCTGGAAGGCGGTGTACTTCAGCCAGTCGAGGCCGCAGGTCATGGCGTGGGCGTGGGAGACCATGACACCCTTCGACGCGCCCGTGGTCCCCGAGGTGTACATTATCGCCTGCAGGTCGCCATGGCCGACCTCAACGCCGGGCTCGGCGGTGTTGTCGCTCACGACAGAATCGAATGCGACGGTGCCGGCGCCGTCCATGGGCGGCGCCGGCTTCCCCGGTGTCCGTACGATGACGGAGTCCAGCTTTTCGAGCGCGCGGGGGACCCCGGCGGCACGTTCGACCCACTCCTCCTCGATGACGAGGAAGGACGAGTCGGACGAGACGATGATGTGCTCCAGCAGGTCGCCCTTGTAGGCGGTGTTGATGGGGACGGAGACGGCCCCCAGCTTGGCCAGGGCGAAGGTGAGGTAGAGGAACTCGGGGCAGTTGGGCAGCATGATGGCCACCTTGTCGCCCTGCCCCACGCCGAGCGCCGCGAGGCCGTGGGCGACGCGATTGACCATCTGGTTACACTCGTGGAAGGTCAGATCGGCGCCGTCAAACCGGAGGAAGACGCGGTGCGGCCTTGTGGCGGCCTGCTCACGCAATACGCCGCCGAGGACCATCTCCTCATTCTGATAGGAGCGCATGACGCTTCACCTCCGGCGCCGCGGGGCGGCGGGGGCCGATTATAGCAAGGCGCCCGGCTCGGGAGGCGAACGGATGCACGCACGAGACAAGGACTTCGACGGCTACACGGTGGGTGAAATCATCCCCGCGCCGTCGCGCACGATCACCGAGGCCGACTTGGTCAACTTCGCCGGCGTGTCGGGCGACTACCACCCCCTGCACGTAGACGAGGAATACGCCAAGGCCAGCCCGTTCGGCGGGCGCATCGCCCACGGGATGCTGACGGTGTCGGTGGTGAGCGGACTCATGTTCGCCGCGGGCCTCGCATCGGAGCACAGCATGGGCTTTCTGGGCGTCGAGGGACTGCGGTTCAAGTCGCCGGTCTACCCGGGCGATACCGTCGGGGTGCGCATCGAGGTCGCGGGCAAGCGCGAGACGAGCCGCGGCGACCGCGGCGTCGTGACGTTTCACTTCGAGGCGCTGAACGTGAGCCGGGGCGGCGAGGTCGCGTGCGAGGGCGACTGGGTGCAGATGTACCGGCGCAGCGCCGGCGGAGCTGCCTAGGAGGCGCCCCGGAGCCTCGGATCCCAGACGTCGCGGAGCGCGTCGCCGAGCACGTTGAAGGCGAAGACGGCGAGGCTGATGGCGACGCCGGGGGCGATGGCGAGCCACGGCGCGGCGACCGCGAATTGCTGGGCGTTCCCGGTGAGCATGCCGCCCCACGACGGCGCCGGCGGCGGTACGCCGAAGCCGAGGAAGCTCAGCGAGGCCTCGATGAGGATCGCCGCGCCCAAGCCCGCCGTCGCGATGATGAGGAACGGGGCCAGGGAGTTGGGCAGGATGTGCCCCAGGATGATCCGAACGTTCGAGGCGCCCAACGCGCGCGCGGCGTCGACGTAGGGCCGCTCCTTGATGGTCAGGCACTGCGCCCGAAGGATCCGGTTTGCGTTGGGGCCGATATTGAGGGCGATGGCGACGATGACGGGAAACTCGCCCCTTCCCAAGGCGGCGATGACCATGAGGGCAAGGATGAGGCCGGGCAGGGCCATCAGCGCGTCCATAACCCGTTGGGTGACCATGTCAAAGCGTCCTCCGACATAGCCGCTAACCATGCCGAGGAGGGAGCCCGCCGCCGTGCCGAGGAGGACCGATATGAAGCCGACGCGAAGGGAGATGCGCGAGCCGTGGGCGATGCGGCTGAAGATGTCGCGGCCAAACTCGTCGGTACCCAGCCAGAACGTGCTGTTTGGGGCCTGGAAGGTGGCGTTCTTATCGAAGCCGCTCTCGTCTACGTATCTGTTGAACTCGGTGGGGTCGTACTGACTGACGACACCGGCGAAGACCGCGAGGAAGACCATGATCAGCAGGACGAGCGCACCGAAAGCGCCGAGCGGCTTCTGCTTGAAGAACTGCCCAAGGCCGACGGCCGCGTTGGCCAAGTACTGGACCGGACCTTTGCCGGCGTCTGGATCGAGCGCTGCGTCGTAGGAGGCCATGGTGTTGGTATCAGGACTGGCGGATGCGGGGATCGATGAAGCCGTACAGAAGGTCGACGACCAGGTTCACGACCGCGAAGGCGAAGGCGATGAGGAGCACCACGCCTTGGATGATGGGGAAGTCGCGTATTTCCAGGGCGCGAACGAGGTAGAGGCCCATTCCGGGCAGACTGAAGATGCTCTCGATGACTACCGTGCCTCCGATGACCAGGGAAATCATGAAGCCGGCGAGTGTGATGACGGGGATGAGGGCATTGCGCAGCGCGTGCCGGAGGACCACCACCGTTTCCTTCAGGCCCTTCGAGCGTGCCGTCCGGATGTAGTCTTCCCGCAGCACTTCGAGCATGGACGACCGAGTCATGCGGGCCGCCGTCGCCGACAGGGTCCAGCCCAGCGCCAACGCGGGAAAGATGAGTTGGAGTAAATTGCCGTCCGGATCCTCGAAGAATTCCCGGTATCCCAGGGGAGGCAGCCAACTGAAATAGCGGGACAAGATCAGAATGGTCAGGATGCCGGCCCAGAACGTGGGAACGGCGAGACCGGAAATGCTGAAGATCCGCCCCGCATAGTCCCAGAACGAGTCCTGCTTAACGGCCGATACGATGCCGACGGGGAGAGCGATGATCCAGGCGATGAGGATGGATAGCAGGCCGAGCTCGATGGTCACGGGGAGCTTGCGGATGATGTCGTCGCGCACGGAATTGCCCGTGAAGTAGGACTCGCCGAGATCGAAGCGGAGCGCGTCCCAGACCCATTCCCCATACTGAAGGAAGATGTTGCGGTCGAGGTTGAGAGCGAGGCGGACTGCCTCGATCTCCTCCTGGGTTGGCGCGGTGTCGGGGCTGCCTCTGGACGCGATGGCCGCTGCCACGTCCCCCGGTAGCACCCGCATCACGAAGAAGATGACGATGGACACCCCGATCATGAGCGGGATGATCGCCAAGAGCCGCCGGACTACGTATTGCTGCATCGCTTCGTGCTGGCTGGGCTAATCGCCGTCTCGCTGAAGCGCAAGAGGGGCGGGCCATGGCCCGCCCCTCTTCAATGGCTTGCGCTATCCGCTGCTACCGTTCGATCCAGACGTCCCTGAAGTCCTGGTTGGACCCGTAGGAGGCGTGGTACGCCTGGTTCTTGACGTAGTTGTACATGGCGTAGTTCGCCTTGTTGTAGTAGAGCACCGGGTTTCCGTAGAAGCCCACAACAATGTGCTCAATCCGGTTGACGAGCTCACGGCGCTTCCCAGGGTCGGCCTCCAGGTTTTGCTCTGAGAAGAGGCGGTCTACCTCGGGGTCGGTGAAGAAGTTGAGGTTCCGCGTCCCGCCGGTGAGGTAGAACTCACGGATCATGAAGTTCGGGTCGGTGCCGGTGTAGCGGTGGCCGCCGCTCTGCATGTCCCAAACATCGAGGTTCCGCTGCTCGGCGAAGAAGACCGCCTGTTCCGCCTGCACAATGTTGGCGCGGATGCCGATGCGCTCGAGCTGCTCTTGCATGGCGACGGTCGGCGTCAGGTAGGCGGGATGGTTCCGCGTCCAGATGGTGGACTCGAAGCCGTCGGGATAGCCGGCCTCGGCGAGCAGTGCCTTCGCTTTGGCCACACCCTCGTCAACGGTCTCCGTGTAGCCGGGGTACTGCAGTAGTTCGGACGTGGGTATCTCCCAGCCGGTGCCGGGGATGATGACGCCGCCCATAACACCTCGGCCCTGACGGATCAGCTCGATCGCCTCAGCCCTATTGAGGGCCAATGAGACGGCCTCGCGCACTTTGATGTCGGTGAAGGGCGAGTCCTCGCTGTGGAAGTCGAGGTTTAGGTCCCAGAAGACGGTGTCCGCCACCTCTTGGATGAACGCCCTGCCGGCGAGGCGGGCATTGATCTCATCGATCCCTGCGCCGGTATTCACCGTCAGAATGCTGAGCTGGCCGGCCAGGAACGCAGCCTCCTGCGCCCCTCTGTCGGGGATGAAGAACCACTGCATGCTGTCGACGAACGGCCGTCCCTCGACGTAGTAGTTGGGGTTGCGCACGACCTCGACACCGACGCCTTGATCGTGTCCGCCCCGCTCGCCCATGAAGGGGCCGCTGCCTATGGGCGGCCACTCGGTCAGCGACGCGACGCCGCCTGCTGCCTCGACGGTCTCTTGGTCGAGGATGTGCATGCGTCCATGCCCTCCCATTGCGTAGAGGAAGGCGTTGTCGGGCTCGCTCAAGTTAAGGACCACGGTGCGGTCATCGGGGGTATCGATACTGGCGATGGAGCCGACGAGACCCCGGTTGATTGGACTGTAGCCCTCCGGAGGGCTGCGCAGTAATTCGAACGTCCAAGCGACATCCGCGGCGTTGAGGGCGCTGCCGTTGTGGAAGGTGATGTCGTCGCGGATGCCGAAGGTGTAGGTCAGGTTGTCGGCGGAAATCTCCCAGGTGTCCGCGATCTGCGGAACGAGCTGACTCTGCTCGTTGGGATGGCTGATCAAGAGCTGATCGAACAACGGGGAAACGGGGTCTTGCGTGTTCTGTGTGCGCTCTTTCAGCGGGTCCCACGTCGGGCCTTCCGCGGAGTTGGTCCGGATCAGCGTTCCGCCGTACTGCGCGTTTGGCAGGTCGGGCACGCCGCCGAAGACGGGCGCCGGGATCGGCGTCGGCGTCGGCGTAGGCCGTGGCGTGGACGTCGGCTCGGGCATGGCGGTTGCCTCGGGCATGGCGGTTGCCTCGGGCATGGCGGTTGCCTCGGGCATGGCGGTTGCCTCGGGCATGGCCGTCGCCTCGGGCATGGCCGTCGGCTCGGGCATAGCGGTTGCCTCGGGCATAGCGGTCGCCTCGGGCATGGCCGTCGCCTCGGGGGCCGCTGTTGGCTCGGGAGCCGTGGTCGCGGGCACCGGCGTGTTCGTGGGCGCCGGTGGCGGTGCCGCGGTAGGCTCGTCTCCGCCGCAGGCGGCGACAACGAGTGCCGTCGCAATGAGAGCGCTGGCCAACAGGAGTAAGCGAGACTTGATTCGCCTCATGGAAGTCCTCCCTTATTTCCGGGCTGGACATGAAGGGCCCGGAGCGAAGCAACGGTACTCGGAGGGCCGTTCCCTGTCAATGGGTATGGCCGGTGTACACAAGGGTTGAGTGGCGCTGCCCGCAGCGCCTGTGGGAAGATGCGCCGCGAGCGCGCATGAGAGGTGTGGGCAATGGCGCGGGATAGCGTCTTCGGCAACACGGCGATTGTGGGAGTCGGTACGACTGACTTCCATGACCTCTATCGCAATCCCGATCCAGGACGCACGGCGGAACAGCTTGGAGTCGAGGCGCTGCGCGCGGCGATGGACGACGCGGGGCTGCGGGCGGAGCAGATCGACGGCCTAGTTGCCAGCTCGGTGGCCTATCCCAACCTGGCCTTCCGCGCCGGGCTGCGCGACGTGCGGTTCCTCGCGCCCTACCCGATGAGCGGGCGGATGTGCGCCGTCGCGCTGGCCCACGCCTCCCTGGCGGTGCAGGCCGGCATGGCCGACTACGTCGCGCTGGTCTACGCCACCAATATGCGCTCGGTGCGGGTGCATTTCGGCGGCAACGAAGGCGGCGGCGACCTGTACGACCCCGTCTTCGGGCTGACCTCTCCGGGCGCCTTCTACGCGCTCGCTTATGAGCACTACCTGGCCGACTACGGACTCGGCGGCAAGGCCGACGGGCTGGGCGAGGTCTCGGTGGCGATCCGCGAGCACGCCTCAATGAACCCGGAGGCGGTGATGCAGAGTCCGCTCGACCTGCAGTCGTATCTTGACTCGCGGTTCGTGGCGCGGCCGCTCCGGCTCTTCGACTACTGCCTCGTGACCGATGGCGCGGTCTGCTACATCGTGACCACACTGGAACGCGCTCGCGACCTGCGCAAGCCGCCGGTGCGCATCGCGGCGTTCAGCGAGCGCGCTGCCCTTCGGGAGCACTTCGTGCCGGAAGACCTGTGGGCCGAGGCCTGCGCCGGCATGGCGGACGAGATCTTCGAGCGGTCGGGGCTGGAGCGGAGCGACGTCGATTCGCTGCAGGTGTACGACAACTTCTCGGTGTCCGTGCTATGGGCGCTGGAGGGGTTCGGGTTCTGTGGGCGGGGCGAGGCGCTCGACTGGGTGCAGGGCGGGCGCATCCGCCGGGGCGGCGAGCTGCCGGTGAACACGAGCGGCGGGATGATGAGCGAGGCGTACATGCAGGGTTGGAACCACCACGCCGAGGCCATCCGCCAAGTGCGAGGGGAGTGCGGCGAGCGGCAGGTCCCCGACTGCGGCGCCGTGCTCTATGCCTGCCTCGCGCCGGTGTCGGGGGCGACGCTCCTGACGAGGGACGCGTAGCCATGGCCTACGACAAGCCGTTGCCTAAGGTCACGCGCGAGGACCGTACCTTCTGGGAGGCGGCCAAGGAGGGCCGCTTCGTGCTGCCCCGCTGCCTGGACTGCGGCCACGTGTGGTTTCCGCCGTACCTCTCCTGTCCGCGGTGCGTGTCGGCGCGCATCGAGTGGACGGAGGCGAGCGGCCGGGGCGTGATCTGGGGGCGCATCGAGATGCACCAGGCCTATCTGAAGAGCTTCGCCGACGTGATGCCGTACAACGTTGTTCAAGTGCGGCTCGACGAGGGGCCGATGATCTTCAGCAACGTCGAGGGCGTGTCGTGGGACGACCTCTCCGTCGGCGCTCCCGTCGAGGTCGTGTTCGACGACGTCACGGACGAGATCGCGCTGCCCAAGTTCCGGCTCGCCTGACGGATCGCTCGCCACCCCCGCGGTGGGCGGCGCCACTCTCCGCGCAAATCGCGCTGTTAAGCTCTTGCCTTCCCGGTGTTGGTCTGCCGCCTCCGCGGCGGCGGCTCCCACTCTCCGCGCTATCGCGCTGTCGACGTTCCGGCCCAGTCTGGCGGTTTTGTGCCCCTGCCCCCGCGGTGGGTAGGTTTCACGTTCCGCCGAAACCCCACGCGCCTATAGTAGAACAAACGTACTAGGCTTGTCAATGGTCCCGCGCCGGCTGGTGGCGGTGCCTTAGGCGCGGTGGTTGGCGCGCCAGAAGGTGTAGCGGGCGGCGAGGGCGGCGACGGCGTCTTCGGCGGCGTAGGGGTAGGCGGGGACGCCGAAGTCTTCGATGTAGCGCGCGGCTTCTTCGACTTCGGTGTCGCCGGCGAGGGAGACGACGACGGGCTTCACGTTGCCCGCCGCCCGCGCCTCGTTCATCGCCTCTTCAAGCACCTTGGCGAAGACCATCGGCGGGGTGATGACGGTGTGCCAGTAGCCGATGATGAGCGCGTGCACGCGGGGGTCGTTGAGGCCGAGGAGGATCGTCTGCTTGTAGGTCTCCGGGGGCTCGCCGCCGGTGATGTCGATGGGGTTGCCCGCGGCCCCGAAGGGCGGGATGTACTGGCGGAAAGCGGCGTCGAGGTCGTCGGGTATCTCCATCAGAGAGAGGCCGCGGTCGACGCAGGCGTCGCTGAGCAGGACGCCGAGGCCGCCCGCGCCGGTGATAATCGCGACGTTCTCGCCTTGCGGGTCGGGCAGCATCTGGAGCGCCCGCGACCAATCGAGCAGCTCCTTCAGGGTGTGGGCGCGTACGACGCCCGACTGGGCGAACGCGGCGCCGTAGACGCGGTCCTCGCCGGCCAGCGCCGCGGTGTGAGAGGCCGCCGCCTTGGCGCCCGCGCCGGTGCGTCCGCCCTTCAGCACGACCACCGGCTTGGAGCGGGTGACGCGGCTCGCCGCCTCGAAGAAGCCGCGGCCGCTCTTCAGGTCTTCCATGTGGATGGCGACCACCTCCGTGTTGGGGTCGTCGCCGAAGAATTCCAGCAGGTCGTCCTCGTCGATGTCGCTCTTGTTGCCTAGGCCGACGATGGCGGAGACGCCCATGCGCCGCGACCGGCTGTAGCCGAGGATGGCCATGCCGACGCCGCCGCTCTGCGAGACCAGCGCCACGCCGCCCTTTTCAGTGTAGGGGGTGCAGAAGGTGGCGCAGAGACCGGCGTGCGTGTAGTAGTAGCCGTAGATGTTGGGCCCCATGATGCGGACTCCGTGCTCGCGGGCCAGCGACTGAAGCTCACGCTGGAGCTCGACCTCGCCGGTCTCGGCGAAGCCGGAGCTGATGACGACTAGGCCGGCGATCCCCTTTGCCGCGGCGGGCTCGACCAGCCCGGCGACCCCCTGGGCGGGGATGCTCACCAGGGCGACGTCGGTGTCGTCGGGGGCCTCGTCGAGGCTCTTGTAGCAAGGGTAGCCGAGGATCTCTTCGGCGCGGGGGTTCACCGGGTAAATGCCGCCCTGGAAGCCGCCGTTCTTAAGGTTCTCGACGATGGCGTAGCCGAGCTTGCCCGGCGTCCCCGACGCCCCGACGACGGCCACGCCGCGGGGGCGGAAGATGCGGCGCATCTGTTCGAGGGTCTTCTGGCGGTCTGAGGTTGTGGTCATGGGCGTAGGAGGTTGGAGCCCTCGCCAAGGCGGTTGACAGGCTACCGTCAGAAGTCTAAACAATGCAAGCGCCCCGCAATCCCGTAACGCAGGAGGGCAGCGCATGTTCGACACCGACGGCCCCGCCAGGTTCCACCTGCGGCTTCTCACGCACCGCTGGGACCTCGGCCCCGAGTTCACCAGCGCCGAGGGTATCTCGTCGATGGCCCGCGCCGCCGAAGCGAACGGCTTCGACGCCGTCGAGCTGACCCACCACTGGATACCGGAGGCCAACTGGACGGCCAACCTCGGGCATCCATCCACTCGATCCGTGGGCCGCCCTCGCCGTGGCCGCCGCGGCCACGACCCGCCTCCGCGTCCAGACCCACGTCCTCATCCTGCCCTACCAGAACCCGTTCATCACCGCGAAGTCCGCGGTGACCGTCGACGCCATCTCGAATGGGCGGCTGATCATCGGCGTGGGCGCCGGCTTCCTGAAACCGGAGTTCGACGCGCTGGGGGTCGACCGCGCCGAGCTCAACGAGCTCTCCGACGAGGCCATCGACGCGATGAAGGCGGCGTGGACGGGCGAGGTCTTCGACTTCGACGGACGCCACTTCACCGCCCGCAACTGCGTGATGAAGCCGCCGCCGGTGCAGAAGCCTCATCCGCCGATCTGGGTCGGCGGCAACAGCCGGAAGGCGATGCGGCGCGCCATCGAGCGGTGCGACGGCTGGATCCCGGTGTCGGGGACGCTGCCCCGTACCCTGACGCCCCCGCTGAGCACGCTCGACGACTTCCGCGCGCGCCTCGACCTCGCCCGCGAGCATGCCGAGCGGGTGGGGCGCACCGCGCCGCTGACGCTGTGCACCGGCGGCATCGGCGGGCTTGACTCCACCTACCCGCCCGACTTCGACCACGGCCCGGTCATCGAACGGATCATGGCGCTCCGGGAGATGGGCTTCAGCGTCTTCACCTGCATGATGCCCGCCGAGTCGTGCGCCGAGTACGCCGAGAACGCCGCCCGCTTCAAGGAAAAGGTGATCGACGTGGTGAACGCATCATGAGCCGCATCGGGCTCCGCGTCGAAGCCGACGCCGCCTTCGCCTTGCGGAATCCGGGAACCGCCGACAAGCTGCGGCGGTACGGCTTCGACGAGGTCCGGGAGGTCGTCGCGCTCGCCGACCGTCTGGGGTACGACTCGGTCTGGCTGCCCGAGGGATTCGGGCGGGATGCGGTGACCTTCCTCACCGCCCTGGGACTCCACACCGAGCGGGTCCGTCTCGCGACCGGCATCCTCTCGACCTACACGCGCACGCCGACGATGACGGCCATGTCCGCCGCGACGATCGACGAATTGACCGGTGGGCGGTTCGTCCTCGGCCTCGGGGTGGGCCACGAGCCGATGACGGAAGGCGGCCACGGCGTCCCCTTCGACCGCCCCATCACACGGGGGCGGGAGACCATCGAGATCGTGCGGCGGCTGCTCGCGGGGGAGCGCGTCACCTACGAAGGCAAGGTCTTCCACACCAACGGCGCCAAGATCGACGTGCGGCCCGTGCAGCAACCGCTGCCGGTCTATCTCGCCGCGCTCAAGCCGAAGATGGTGCGGCTGGCCGGCGAGATCGCCGACGGTGTGCTGCTCAACTTCTCGCCCAAGGCATACGTCGAGGACGCCGTCGGCCTGGTGCGCGAGGGCGAGGCCGCGGCGGGCCGTGAGCCCGGCGCGTGCGACGTGGCCTGCTACGTGCGGGTTGCGGTCACCGATGACTACGAACGCTCCAAGCCCGTCCTCCGGCAGATACTGGCGGGCCGCCTGCGTCTCCCGTTCTACGCCAGCTACTTCGAGAAGTTGGGCTTCGAGGAGGAGAGTCGCGCCATTACCGCCGCCCTGGACCGCGGCGACGAGCAGGAGGCCGCCAACGCGGTCACCGACCGGCTGATCCGCGCCATGGTCATCGTGGGGACGGCCGACGAGTGCCGCGCCGGCATCGACGGTCTCCGCGCCATTGGGCTCGACCTGCCGATCATCGCGCCGATCCGTACGGGCGGGGGTGGGGAGTCGGTCGAGGACGCCATCGAGGCGTTGGCGCCGGGGGCGTAGGGGCTGGAGGGGTAGGGGACAGCGCCCTTTGGGCGCTCGCGCGCCTGGCGGCGCGCGCCCTCTCTCAGTCCCCCCCCCAGAGGGGGAGAGGTTTAAGGCGCGCACCACGTGAGGGGGTGGCCAGAGGGGACGGACGACCACAAGTGTCGCCCCTCCGGGCGGGGGATGGGAATGACGGGCATTGATCGCCGTTCGTGGTGGTCAAGGGGCCCCTCATCTCAATCTTCTCCCGTGGGGAGAAGAGGCCCGGAGGAGACCTCCGCGCCCCGCCCCGGCCCTCTCTCAGTCTCTCCCAGAGGGAGAGAGGTTTAAGACGCGTGGTCGGCGGCGAGAGGTTTAAGACGCGTGGCCGGCGGAGAGAGAGGTTTAAGACGCGTGGCCGGCGGAGAGAGAGGTTTAAGGCGCGTGGCCGGCGGAGGGGGAGGTCTAAGGCGCGCGGCCAGGGGAGAAGAGGTTGGAGGGAGCTACTCTTCGAAGAGGGTGGGCTGGTTGGAAGGGCCGCTCGACTCTGGGTAGGGGCGTTCGAGGTACTCGTAGGCGAGGCGGGTGGCGATGCGCCCTCTGGGGGTGCGCTGGATGAAGCCGAGCTGGATGAGATAGGGCTCGTAGACGTCCATGATCGTATCCGGCTCCTCGCTGAGCGAGGTGGCGAGCGTCTCGATGCCGACGGGGCCGCCCTCGAAGCGGTCGATGACGGAGCCGAGGACGCGGTGGTCCATCTTGTCGAGGCCGCGGCGGTCGACCTGCATGCGGTCGAGGGCCTCTCGGCTGATGGCGGCGTTGAGGGTGCCGTCGCCCATCACCTCCGCGTAATCTCGGACGCGCTTGAGGAGGCGGTTGGCGACGCGGGGCGTGCCTCGGGAACGGGAGGCGATCTCGGCGACGGCTTCGCCATCGGCGGAGAGCTCGAAAATGGCCGCCGACCGCGACACGATTTGCTCGATGGCCTCCGGCGAATAGAAGTCGAGGCGGTAGACCGCACCGAAGCGGTCGCGTAGCGGGGCGCTCATCATCGCGTAGCGGGTGGTGGCGCCGACGAGGGTGAAGGGCGGGATCTTGAGCCGGATGCTGCGCGCCGTCGGCCCCTTGCCGATCACGATGTCGAGGGCGAAGTCCTCGAGCGCGGGGTAGAGGATTTCCTCGACCCCGCGGCTCAGCCGGTGAATCTCGTCGATGAAGAGCACGTCGTGCTTCTTGAGGTTGGTGAGGATGGCCGCCATGTCGCCCGGCCGCTCGACGGCGGGGCCGGAGGTGATGCGGATGTTCACCCCCATCTCGGCCGCGACGATGTTGGCGAGCGTGGTCTTGCCGAGTCCGGGCGGCCCGTAGAGGAGGACGTGGTCGAGGGCCTCCTCGCGCTTTTTCGCGGCGAGCACACCGATCCGGAGGTTGTCCTTGACTTCCTCCTGCCCGATGTATTCCTCGAGCGTGCGGGGGCGCAGGCCCGCCTCGGCGGTTGTGTCCTCGGGCCGGCGTTTGGGCGAAACGATGCGCTCTTGCATGCGTGTTGGCCGCGTTGGGTCGGGCCGGACGGCGGGCGCTTGTGCCGGGCCGGCAACGTCCTAACGCCATGCTAGGAGTGCGCTTCTCGCAGTGTCAAGGACGCCTTGGCACACGCGTTAACAGAGAGTTAATCCTTCGTTAACGCTCCGTTAGTTTGGACTTAACGCGCCGGGCCAACCATGGCCGCGTCGATTGTGAGAGAAGGCGCGAAGCGCCGAAAAGGGGGCATACAGAATGAAGGAACGCAGAATGAAGGAGCGCAGATCCCCGGCTTTTGCGCTCTTGCGTAGGAAGTCGGCGATGCTCGCAGCGCTGTTGGCCGTGGTTGCTCTGGTGGTCGCCGCGTGCGGCAGCGACGACCCTTCGGCAACACCCACCCCGCAGGGGACGTCGTCCACAACCGGGGCCTTGGAGCCCGAGGAAGACCTGAGCAGCCTTTCGGGCGACGTGGACATCGACGGGTCGAGCACCGTATTCCCGATCTCCGAGGCGGTGGCCGAGGAGTTCCTCTCGGTGGCCCCGAGGGTCCGCGTACAGGTCGGCGTTTCCGGCACGGGCGGCGGCTTCAAGCGCTTCTGCGCCGGCGAGACGGACATTTCGGACGCTTCGCGCCCCATCAAGAGTTCAGAGCAAGAGATCTGCGCCGCCAACGGCATCGAGTTCGTCGAGATGCTGGTGGGCTGGGACGGCCTCTCCGTCGTGGTAAACCCGGACAACGACTTCGTGGACGACCTCACCATTGAAGAGTTGAAGGCGATCTACGAGCCCGGCTCGACGGTGAACAACTGGAACCAGGTGCGCGCCTCGTTCCCCGACGAAGAGCTGACGATCTTCGCCCCGACGTTGACTCGGGCACGTTTGACTTCTTCACCGACGAGGTGGTCGGCGAGGAGGGCGCCTCCCGCTCGGACTACACCGCCTCCTCGGACGACAACGTGCTGGTGCAGGGCATCTCCGGCGAGAAGGGCGCGAAGGGGTACTTCGGCTACGCCTACTACGCGGAGAACCAGGACAAGTTGAAGGTGCTCGGCGTGGACGGCGTCGTTCCCGACGAGGAGACGATCCTCTCGGGCGAGTACCCGCTCACGAGGCCGCTCTTCATCTACGTGCGAGAGGACTCATTGAGAGACAAGCAACACGTGGCGGAGTTCGTGAAGTTCTACATCGCGAACGCGCCGGCGTTGGTCGCCGACGTGGACTACGTGCCGGTGAGCACGGAGCAGTACGACAGCGCCCGCGGCGCCATCGCCCGCGTCCTCGGCGTGCCGGCCATCGAGAACGGCCTTTCGGGCGACGTGGACATCGACGGGTCGAGCACGGTCTTCCCCATCTCCGAGGCGGTGGCCGAGGAGTTCCTCTCGGTGAACGGGCGCGTCCGGGTGCAGGTCGGCGTGTCGGGCACGGGCGGCGGCTTCAAGCGCTTCTGCGCCGGCGAGACGGACATCTCGGACGCGTCGCGGCCGATCAAGAGCTCCGAGCGTGAGCTCTGCGCCGAGAACGGCGTCGAGTTCGTCGAGATGCTGGTTGGCTGGGACGGTCTCTCCGTCGTGGTAAACCCGGACAACGACTTCGTGGACGACCTCACCATCGAGGAACTAAAGGCGATCTACGAGCCGGGCTCGACGGTGAACAACTGGAACCAGGTCCGCGCCTCGTTCCCCGACGAAGAGCTGACGATCTTCGCTCCCGACGTTGACTCGGGCACGTTCGACTTCTTCACCGACGAGGTGGTCGGCGAGGAGGGCGCCTCTCGGTCGGACTACACTGCCTCCTCGGACGACAACGTGCTGGTGCAGGGCATCTCCGGCGAGAAGGGCGCGAAGGGATACTTCGGCTACGCCTACTACGCGGAGAACGAGGACAAGCTGAAGGTGCTCGGCGTGGACGGCGTCGTTCCCGACGAAGAGACGATCCTGGCTGGCGAGTACCCGCTCACGAGGCCGCTCTTCATCTACGTGCGGGTGGACTCCCTGGTGGACAAGCCGCACGTCCGCGAGTTCGTCCGGTTCTACATCGAAAACGCGCCGGCGTTGGTCGCGGACGTGGACTACGTCCCGGTGAGCACGGAGCAGTACGACGCCGCCCGCGGCGCCATCGCCCGCCTGACCAAGTACGGTCTCTAGCAGCTCGAACGAGGCAAGGCACAGGGAGGTCCCCGCCGCCGGTGGGGGCCTCCTTCTTTCTCGGGAGCGGGGCGACGCCAACTTCTCCCCGTAGAAGAGCACCACAAACCTCTCCCCCTCTGAGGGAGACTGAGAGAGGGCACGGGCCGCAGGCGCGCCGGAGGGGCGGGGCGCGGCTTGGTTTCGGCTTGACCCTGCGCTTGGCCGCGTGCTAGCTTCAGGCGCCCCGCCGTCTGAAGACCGGTCTATCTACGACAGAGAAGGAGTCGACATGCCCGACGACCTGCTGCCGCCCGGCGCCGCCCGCGAGGAGGAGCTGCCAACGAAGCCTGGGATGGGGGTGACCCATGCCGGACCTGTTGAGATGCTCTCCACGCCGGCGATGATCGGGCTCATGGAGGGCGTCGCCCTGCGCCTGATGCAGGAGCACCTGGAAGAGGGTCTGACCTCCGTCGGCGCGCGCGTCGACGTGCGCCATCTCGCGCCCCACGCCGTCGGCGGCCCCGTGCGCGTGAAGGCGTCCTTCAACAGGACGGAGGGGCGGCGGCTCATCTTCGACGTCGAGGCTTGGTCGGGGGACGTGAAGATCGGCTCGGGCAGCCACGAGCGGGCCGTGATCGACCCGTCGAAGTTCAAGCAGCGCTGACACGCCCCTGCACGAAGAAAACGGCTAGAATCGAGGGGCCATGACTGAGCCCCTTGTCCATTTCAACGGGCGGATTGCACCGGCGCACGAGGCGCGGGTATCCGTCTACGACCAGGGCCTGCTCTACGGCTACGGACTCTTCGAGACCATGCGCGCCTACGAGGGGCGTGTCTTTCGCATATCCGAGCATTTGGACCGGCTGGGGAAATCCGCCCAAGAGCTTGGGCTGCCGGTCGACGGACGGCACGACGACCTCGCCCGCGCCGTCGATGAAACACTCACCGCTAACGGCCTGGCCGATGCACGCATCAGACTCACGGTGACCGGGGGCGAGTCGGCCTCGGGGCCCGTGCTTCCCGCTCCAGGCGAACCCACGGTGCTGGTGACCGCGAGCGCCATGCCGCCGATTGAGGACCGCAGCCGAGCGTTCGAGCGTGGCTGGCGCGCCGTCGTGGCGTCGCGGACGCGCCACAGCCGTTCGGTGACCGCCGCGCACAAGACGACGAGCTACCTTCAGAATCTCGTGGCCCGCGCCGAGGCGTCCGACGTCGGAGCCGACGAGGCCTTCATCCTGAACGAGCGCGGCTGTCTGACCGAGGGGGCCATGACCAACGTCTTTGTCGTGAAGGGTGGGGTGCTGCTCACGCCGGCCACGGCCTTCGGCCTCCTGCCCGGCATCACACGCAACGCCGTTGTCGACCTAGCCGAGGCCCGTGCGGCCGTCGCCCACGGACTGGTGCCGCTCGGCCTCGCGGAGCAAGCCGAAGAGATCTTCGTCACGAACTCGGTGATCGAGATCATGCCGGTCACCGAGCTTGCCGGCCGGCACGATCGGCGACGGGTCGCCCGGCGAGATGACCCGCGCACTGGCGCAGGACTACCGGCGTCTCGTCGCCGAGGAGTTGGGTCTGGCCGAGGCGGGCTAGGCGAGCTCTCCGGAGGGCTGGGCGGCGCGGCACAGTGGCACACTAGCCGCGGAACACTCCGCGTCGCACTGGTCGCGCGGGCCCTCGCAGGGGTCGACGTGAATGGTGACGATCGAGCCGGGCAGGGCTTCGTGGATGCCGGCCTCGATCATGTCGACGAGGTCGTGGGCGCGCGCCACGCTCTCCACCCGCGGCACCATCACGTTGAGGTCGACGAGCCGCGACCGGCCCGAGCGCCGGGTCCGCAGGTCCGAGTAGGAGAGGAACGCGCCGGCGTGTTCGTCGAGCACGCCCCGTATCGCGTCTTCTTCTTCGTTGGAGAGACGGGTGTCGATCAGGTCGTGGTAGGCGCGTAGGAACAGGTTGCGCCCCGTCCAGGTGATGACGGCGGCGACGCCCAACGCCGCCGCGGAGTCGAGGAAGGCCCACGGTGTGACCCAGAGCAGCACCAGGCCGATCAGCACGCCGAGCGAGGTGAGGATGTCGGAAATGCGGTGCTGCGCTGCCGCTTCGAGGGCGGGCGATACGGTCCTCCGTGCTACCCGGCGCAGGTGGAGGCCGACGGCGACGTTGACGGCGAGGGAAATCGCCGTCGCGGCAATCCCGAGCCCGACGTTGGTGACCTCGTAGTCGCCGCCGAGCCGCCGGATGGCCTCGAAGGTGATGAAGCCGGCGGCGACGATGATGAGCCCCGCCTCGACGATCCCGCTCACGCTCTCGATCTTGCCGTGGCCGTAGGGGTGATCGCGGTCGGCGGGCCGCGCTGCGAAGGAGACCGCCATCCATGCGAAGAGCGCGCCGAGCAGGTCCATGGCGCTGTCCAGCGCGTCGGAGAGCACGCTGATGCTGCCGATGATCAGCCCGACGGTCACCTTGAGGGCGACGAGGCTGATGATGGCGAGCAGAGAGATGCTCGCGGCCCCGC
>OZ220084.1:0-29043 GCA_964291475.2 Dehalococcoidia bacterium
CGGGCGACGGGAGCGGCCCAATGCCCTGCGGACGCGCAGGAGACAGGGCCATTGCCGTCGCGGGTTGTGCAAGGGTTTCGTGGGGGAGAAGATTGAGATGAGGGGCCCCAGGCAGCCCCCAATCGTCTCGCAGAAACTCAGCTACGAAGGAACCCCGATGCGGGAGGGCCACCAGTTCCACCGGCCGAACATCGACACCAACGCCGGCACGATCAGCGTGCGCGTGATGAACGTGTCGATCAGCACGCCGGCGGCAACGCCGAAGCCGAGCTGCACCAGGTCCTGGAGCGGCAGGGTCGTCAGCGCCGAGAACGTGCCGGCGAGGATGATCCCCGCCGACGTGATCACCGGGCCGGTGCGCGCCAGTGCATGGCGGGTCGCCTCCTCCAACGGGGCTTCCCGAGCCTCCTCGCGGATCCGGGACATCAGGTAGATGTTGTAGTCCACGCTCAGCGCGTTGAGGAACACGAACAGGAAGAACGGCACCGCCGGCCCAATGCCGGCATGGCCCGCCAAGAAGACGAACACTCCGACCACGAGGCCGAGCGTGGCGAAATACGTGAACGCGATCGTAGCCATCAGATACAGGGGCGCGATGAGCGAGCGCAGCAGGAGGGCCAGCACCACGCCGATGGCCAACAGGATGAGCGGGAGCACCACGAGCGAGTCCCGGTTGCCCGCGGTGCGGGTGTCGTAGGCCTCGGCGGTGTCCCCGCCGAGGAGTACGCTCCCAGGAGGCAGGCCCACCGCCGCGGCGCGCTCTCGAACGAGGGTGCGCAGCTCGGGCACCGCGTCGAGCGCCTCTCCCGAGAAGGGGTTCGCCTCGAGCACGACGTCGATGCGCGCGGCACCTCCATCGTCGGAGACGAACCGACGCGCATTTGCTTCCGGCAGCTGCGAGGCAGGCGGCCCCGCGACACCGAGCGGCCGGCTCGGCCCGGAGGCGTCGGCGACTCCCGGATGCTCGACCAGACCGCGCGTGATGGAGTCCAGCTGCTCAAGGGCGCCGGCATCGAGCGCATGGGCGCCCGGGGGCAGCGAAACATAGAGCTGCGTTGGGGAGATCTCGCCCGCCGGGAAGCCGCTCCGCAGCAGCTCGAAGCTGCGAACGGACTCCGTGTTGCCCGGGAGGCTCGCAAGCTGGTCGTAGTTGGCGCGGAATGGGACCAGACCGGCCACCAGGACGCCGAGGCCCAGGACCGTGACGGCCAGCGTCACGACCGGCCGCCGCAGCACCGCCGCGCCGACCCTCCCGTAGGTGCTGCGGCGCCAGTCGGCCTGCGGCGCGGCCGCCGTCTCCAGCCGAGGCTGCATGGGCCAAAAGGCCCGCCGCCCGACGATCGTCAGCACCGCCGGGATGAGCGTGAGCGCCGCCAGCATCATCACCGCCACGGCGATGGCGATGACCGGCCCGAGCGCCTGGTAGGAGCCCAGCGTCGCCAGCCCGAGCGCGGCGCTCGCGACCAGGATCGTCGCCCCCGCCGACCCCACCGCGCCGCCGACGCCGCGCAGCGTGCGCCGCATCGCCTCGTGCCGGTCGTCATGCCGCGTCAGCTCCTCACGAAAGCGCGCCGAGACGAAGAGCACGTAGTCGGTCCCCGTGCCGAACAGCACCACGGTCATGATGCCGATCGTCTGACCGGAAACGGGCAGATCGAACACCTGGGCCGACCAACCCCCCAGGGCGCTCGCGATCTGAAAGACGAGCCCCCACCCCCAGCAACGGGACCGCCGCCATGATCGGCGAGCGGTAGATGATGATCAGCAGCACCAGCACCAGCAGCACGGTCACCAGGAGCAGCAGCGAATTGATCTGCGAGAAGACCCCGATCAGGTCGACGAGCAGCCCCGCCCGGACCGCCGACGGCTACCTCGGCGCCCGCCAAGTCATGGGCCGCTGAGCGGTCGCGGATCGCTTCCACCGTGTCGGCAAAGGGCTGCTCACCCGGCTCCCCGGCAACCTCCACGAAGACGTACATCGTGCTGCCGTCGGCAGAGACCAAGCCGGACGGCCGACCCCCGGCCGCGTCGGGCGCCCGCACCTGGACCACGTTGTCCGGGGCCTCGGGGCCGGATAGCCAGTCCGCGAGGTCGGCCGCGGCCGCGTACGCCGGAGGGCCCAGGCCCTCCGGCTCGCGAAAGACGACCAAGACCGGCGTCCCCGCGGATGAGAAGCGCTCGCGCCCAAGCTCGTAGGCGCGCGTCGCCTCGGCGTCCTCCGGCAAGAAGAGCGCCTGCTCGTTCTCGCTGGCCTCTCCGAGTCCGGGAAGCTGCGAGATCAACAGCCCTGCCACGACGATCCACACGGCAAGCGTTACCCACTTGCCGCGTGGACTGGATACGAAGTCGGTTATACGTCCCAGCACTGAGGAATTCCGTTCTGGGGACTAGCCCAAGCTGTTCGAGTCTACACGTTTGGTGAACCTAAGAATCCTCGGGAGGGATGAGCACCGAGTCGATCACGTGAATCGTCCCGTTGGCCGCCTCGATGTCCGCGATCAGGATCCGCGCGTCGTTCAGCAGCACCGTGCCGCCCTCGACCGTGATCGCGACCGCATCTCCCTGCACCGTGGTCACCGAGTCCAGCGCCACCACGTCCGCCGCCTTCGCGTTCCCCGCCACCACGTGATACAGCAGGACCTCAGTAAGGGCGGGAATGTCGCCCAGCAGCCGTGTTCGCCGGCGGTCCCGGCCTCTCCGACGAGCCGCGGGCAGGCCAAGTCGCGGCCGATTTGGTCTCCTCATCCCCCTTCGAGGCACTGCGCGTGGGGAGGCAGCTCGTCGGCATCGACAAAGAACACGCGACGCTGGAGGACCACCTCAGCGCGCTGGGACATCGCATCCTGGCCCTGCGCAGGCAGCGCGAATGGAGCCGGCAGGAGCTCGCGCTCCGGGCCGGGCTCGACCGCACCTACCTCAGCGCCGTCGAGAAGGGCAAGCAGAACATCACGATCGGAGCAGCGCTGAAGATTGCGGATGCGCTGGGCGCCTCGCTCTCCGACCTGATCGATTGACGACGGCGGCGACACCGCCCCTCAAGGCCCTCCCGCAATTCTGGGTTGAGGAAGGGTATGCGGCCAGGGTGCGACTGCCGAGGGCGGTCCTCCGCGCACGGCGCCGGAATGCTGCTACGCGCCGTTGGCGGTGTCCGGCCGGCGCATGACTCGGATGAGTGCGTAGCCGACGGCAAGGACGCCCATGAGGACGGCCAGCGGGATGAGCGCAACCAAGACGGACCTGCCGTCGTCTTCTTCAGGCGGTTCCGCCGGCGGCACGGGCGTGGCCGTCGGGGTCGACGTAGCCGTCGGCGCCAGCGTGGCCGTCGGCGTCGCCGTCGGAGTAGCCGTCGGCGCGGCCGTTGGAGTAGCCGTCGGCGTGGCCGTTGGGGTAGCCGTCGGCGCGGCCGTTGGAGTAGCCGTCGGCGTGGGTGTTGGCACCGGCGTGGACGTGGGGACGGGCGTGGGCGTGGCCGTTGGTGTCGGCGTCGGCGTCGGCGTGGGGACCGGCGTGGGCGTTGGCGTGGGACTGGGCGTCGGCGTTGGCGTCGGGACCGGTGTGGGCGGGGGGCCGACCCGCACGCTCATGGCGCCGCCGGTCTCCGTCTCCACCTTGTTGATGTCCCGCACGAGTCCGGAGAAGGTGTAGGAGCCCTCGGCGGCGGGCGCCTCGACGGTGTAGGAAAACGCCTCGTCACCCAACAGCGTAAACGTGACCGTGTCGGCCTCCACGTTCACCGCGGCGGCGGGGAGACTGGATTCTACGAAACGGAACCCCGCCGGAAGCGTCTCCACCACTTGCCCAAACGCGCCGTAGTCCTCTGCTGTAATGGTCACCTGCAGATGGCCCCCGGGGGCCACCCACGGCGATGCAAAGCTCCGCTCGGCGCTGTGCCCGGAGGCCTGCGCGCCGCCAGGCTGGTGCAGGCCCGCTCCCAGCAGGGCGATCCCCACCATCATCAGGGCTAGCGACGCTCGTACGACCCTGCTCAAGACGTGCTCCCTTCACTGCCGGTCTGCCCGCCCGTGCCGGGTGCCGGGGACTGGAAGTAGAGAATGACAATGCCCGTCACCTCGTCCCGCGTGATGACGCCCGCGAAATAGTCGTTGACTGCCGCGATGGCCTCATCCAGGCCGATCAGCTCGTCGCCATTGGCGTCGTAGTCGTCCGCGACGCCCGGCAGGTCCAGATTTGCGATGTGGATGACGACCTTGATGCTGGCCGTCCTGCCCCGCGGGTTCGTGGTGTTCAGCTCGACCTCGTACGAGGTGCGCTCCCCTTCATGGTCGAAGGCCGCTCCCTGGGCGACGCGGATCTGCCCCGTCAGCCCATCCACGGTGAAGAGCGCGGCGTCGGGCCCCGTCAGGTTGTAGACCAACCTCTCGCCCCGGACGTCCCTCGCCGACACCGGCGTTCCCACCTTCTCGCCGGGCTGTATGTTCTCGGTTACCGTGCGCGACGTCTGGGACCCCTCCGTGAAAACGGGCGGGCCGAACAGGGGCACCGTGGCGCCGCCGCCGCCACCGCCACCGCCACCGCCAGGCGGCGGCGTGGGCGGCGTGGGCGGTGTGGGTGGCGTGGGAGGAGGCGGAGGAGGAGGCGGCGGCGGCACCGTCACCCGTATCGTCACATCTATGGTGTCGTCCGACAGGGTCGAGGCGTCGTAGCTGCCATCGAAGCCGTCGTGGACCAACACCGTCACCATGTAGGTGTCCTTCACCTCAGGGTCGAGCACGGCCTTCGTCCGTATCTGGCCGGTGGCCGGGTCGATGTCGAAGGCGTCGGCGTCGGGCCCGATGAGGGAGTAGGTGAGGACGTCGTTTTCGGCATCCCTAGCGCCCACGCGGCCGCCGACGGCCCGTTTCGCCGCCGTGCCCTGATGGACGCTGCGCGTCGCCGTGGTGTCGGCGAACTCGGGTGCGGTATTCGCCGCCGGTCTCACGTCAACGATGCGCACCGTCAGCTCGGCCGAAGCTTCCTTGTTGCCGCCGCGGCGGTCGGAATAGGAGACGCTGGCCCGCAGGTACTGGTCGGCGTCGTCCGCGCCCACGGTGTAGCTGCTCGACGTCGCGCCCGCGATGTCATTCCAGCTCGAGCGGTTGGACGACCGCGCCCACTGCCAGCTTTCGCCGCTGATGCTGCCGTCGTCGTCGGTGAGGGTGGCGCTGAGCTGGGTCTGCGTGTCCACCCAACCCTGCGGCGGCGTGATGACGACGGTCCCCGCTTCCTCCATGTCCGCAATGGAGACGGTCACGGGAAGGGAGCCTGAAAGATTGCCGTCTTCATCGTCGTCCGTGGCGGTGACGGTTACCTGGTAGGTCTCGCGCTCCTCGAAGCTGGGCGGCGAGGAGAAGCGCAGCTGACCTCGATTGCTGATCAGGAAGCTGCCGCTGTCGGCCCCGGAGACCGTCCAGGTGAGCCGGTCGCGTTCCGGGTCGGTGCCGGTGTACGTGGCCACGATAGCGGTGCTGTTCTCCGTGAACGAAGGGGAGTCGTCGCCGGTGACCACGGGCGCTTCGTTGATATTCGTCACGGCGACGGTCACCGTGATGGTGGCGTCGATGGCGTCGTTGTCATCGTCGCCGTTCTGGTCCCGGCCGTCGGTGACCCGCACCTGGAAGCGATAGGAACGCTTGCCCTCGTAGTCCAACGTCACACCCGACGCAAGCCGCAGCTGCCCGGCGGCATCGATCGTGAACGAAGCGGCATCCGCCCCGTCGAGCGAGTAGACGAGGGGGTCGTTGACCGCCGAGTCGCCCTCGTTCAGGTCGGTGGCGGCGACGGGGTCGCCTATGGGGTCGCCGCCGATGGCATCCTCCGGCACATCGCGCCGGCCGTTCTCGGTGGACGGGAATACCGGCTTTGAGTTGACCGGCGGCGGCTGCCCAACGCGGGGCGACACGCCGTTGGCGGTCTTGTTCATTCCTTCGCCGTCGTCGTAGGAGGCCGTGGCCCGGATGTAGTTGCCCGCATCGTCCTCCAACGTCGGCGTGTACGTGGCGGAGGTCGCCCCCACGATGTTGGCCCAGTTCGTCCTGCCGTTCGGCGAGCGGGCCCACTGCCAGCTGATGGCGCCGATGGGCCCGTCGTCGTCCTCCAGCGTGGCCGTCACAGGGACGCGGGCCTGGATGGTGGCGGTGTCCGTCGTGAGCGTGACCGTGCCCGGCTCCTCGACGTTGTCCACCGTGATCGTGACGTCCTGGGTGTCGTCGATGGCCGTCGACGTGGCCCCCGTGCCGTCCCGCCCGTCGTGCACCTCGACGGTGACGCTGTAGCTGGACTTCATCTCGAAGTCCAGGGCGTCCTTCGTGCGCAGCTGGCCGGTGCTCTGAACGATGGTGAAGGCGGCGGCGTCCGCGCCGGTCAGCGAGTAGGTCAGGCTGTTGCGCTCGGGGTCCACCGCGGCGACGGGCGCGCCGATGTTCTGGCCCGCCCGCGTGTTCTCCGCCACAGTGCGCAGGCCGGTCTCCGTGGCCGGGAAGAGGGGGCGCCGGTTGGCGCTCGGGACGGGGCCCGTCACCCCCTCGGCGCTCTTCCCGGCGCCGCGCCGGTCCGTGTACTCGACCCGAGCGCGCAGATAGAAGTCCTCGTCGCTCTCGAGCGGCGTGTACGTGCTCGACGTCGCGCCGGAGATGGGGCTCCAGCCGTTCCGTCCATCCTGCGACCGCGCCCACTGCCAGGTCACGCCGGTGACGTTGCCGTCGCCGTCCGTCAGGGTCGCCGTCTGCGGCGTGCCCGTCTCCGGCTCCTGCGGCGAGAAGGTAATGACGCCCTCCTCCTCCAGGTCGATGATCCTGACGGCGACGTCGGTGGTGACGTCGACGGAGTCGTCGAGTATCACGAGGTCACTCTGGTCCACCGCCTTGCCGTCACTCAGGGTGGCCGTGAAGGTCAGGAGGCCGCCGGTCGTTTCTTCGAAGTCCAACGGCAGGATGGCCCGCACTATTCCGGTGGACGGGTTGAGCTCGAAGAGAGCGGCGTCCCGCCCGGCCTCCATGCCGAACGTCAACGTGTCGCCATCGCGGTCGGTGGCCATCAGTTGGCCGACGGTCCTGCCGGAGGGCCCCTCTTCGATGGAGAGGGTCGTTCCGCCGCGGAACCGGGGGGGAACGTTGGCCAGGGGGTCCGCTTCCACGGGCGAGGTCTCTCCGCTGGTCAGCTGTTTCCGGTTGGCGAAGAGGCGGTCCGCGTTTCGCCGGTCGAAGTAGGAAACCTCGGTCCGCAGGGGCTTGCCGGCATCGTCCTCATCCACGGTGTACGTCAGCACGGTCGAGGCGTTGGTGCCGATGGAGATGGGTTGCCACACCCCCGATTCCTGCGCCCACAGGGTCCAGCTGATATTGGTCTGGCTCTCGTCGATTCCCCCGTCCGGGTCCGTCAACGTGAAGGTGACTGTCTCCCCCACGACCGGGTCCAAGTTGTCGATTTGGATGCTGCCCGTCTCCTCGATGTCTTGGACCGTCACGGTGACGGGCTGCATGGCCGTGCGCCGGTTCGTCGTGCTCAGGATGTCGGTGACGACGACGGTGAAGTCGTAGACGTTGTCCCCGCCGGAGTCCTTGGGGTCTTCGAAGCTGGGCGTCTCCTTGAAGATGACGTTGCCGCCGCTGTCGATCTCGAAGTCGGCCGCGTCCGTGCCCGTGAGCGACCACGTGACGCCGCCCTCCTCGTCGCGCCCGATGTACAACGCGATGACCGGGAAGCCGTAGGGCGGCTCCTGGAAGCTCGTGTCGAGGGTTGCGTCGTGTTCGTCGAGCGCGATCGCCGTTTCGATAGTGCCCGTGAACTCCGGCCGCTCGTTGACGTCCTGCAGCTGGACCATGAAGTCGTGCTCCGCGACCATCTCCTCGCTGTTGGGCGCCGTGGTGCCGTCCTTGGCCAGGACGGTGAACACGTAGAAATTGCTGGACACGCCCGAGCCGGTCGACTGCTCGAAGTCGGGCAGTTGGGCGAATCGCAAGACGCCTTGGCCGTCGGCGTTCTTGGTGATCGTGAAGTCGCTCGCGTCGAGGCCGTCGAGCTCCCAGGTGATGACCTCGCCCTCTTCGTCGCGGGCGGTGAAGGTCGCGACGGCGTCGATGTCGGCGAGCGCCACGCCCGCGTCGTACTCGATCTCGTCGTAGAGGGCGTTGGGCAGGGGGGTGATCTCCGGCGTCTCGTCGATGTTGGTGACCGTGACGGTCAGCGGGTAGTCCCGCGTGTTGGGGCCGTCGCTGACCTTCACGATGACCTGGTACATGTTGTCGCCGGCCACGTGGCTTTCGGTGGTGTTCACGCGGTCGGTTGGGTCCTCGAAGTTGGGCCGGTCCCGGAAGCTGAGCGTACCGTGGCCGTTCGCGGCGTCCTCGGTGATCTCGAAGTCGGCGGCGTCGGTGCCGGCCAGGGACCAGGACAGGCTCGCGGCAAGATCCGCCGCGCTTGTCTCCTCGTCCCGGGGGGTGTAGGTCATCACGTTCAGGTCCGCGGAACCGGCGTCCCACTCGATCTCCGCGAAGCTCTCGTCGGGGACGCCGGCCGGGACCTCGGGCGTCTCGTTCACGTTGGTGACGGTGACCGTCACGGTGAACGTCCCCACGCTGTTGCTCTCGCCCTGGCCGTCATCCGCCTCGACGACGACCACGTACTCGTTGTTGGAGGCCCCCACGTTGTTGGAGTCCGCCACGTCGGCGGGATTCTCGAAGTCCGGCTCGGTGGTGAAGGAGAGGACGCCCGTCGAGCCGCCGATCGAGAAGTGCGCGGCGTCCGTGCCGCTCACGTCAAAGGTGATTGTCTGCAGATTGGTGTTGTCGGCGTTGTCGTCGTCGGTGGCGGTGTAGGTGCCGATGACCAGCTCGGAGGGCGCGGCGGTATGATCGAACTCGATCTCCGCGAAGCTCGGCGCGGCATTCCCGCCGACCACCGGCCGCTCGTTCAGGTCGTTGACGGTGACGGTGATGGGCTGCATGACGCTCATCTGGGGACTGTGATTGTCCCGGACCTTCACCGTGATGTCGTAGTCGTTCATGCCGTCGCCGTCGGCGGGCATCTCGTAGTCGGGCACGTTCCTGAACTTGAGCTCGCCGTCGCCGTCCGTGTTCTTCGTGATCGTGAAGTCGCCCGCGTCGGCGCCTTCCAGCGACCACGTCAGCGTGGTCGAGGCGTCCACGTCGGAGGCCGCGTAGGTGGCGATGATCGCCGTGGTGGCCGTGTTCTCGTCGACACTGAAATCGGCGGGAGTGGTATCGAACGTGGGCGCCTCGTTCACGTTCGTGACGGTCACGGCGAGGGACTTGGAGACGCTCAGGTGGTTGGACGATCCCCGCGCGCCGTCGATGCCGTTGTCGGTCACCGTCACCGTGACGTTGTAGATGTTGTCGTTGTCGGCATCCTGCTTGGTCTCGAAGTCCGGCGCGTTCTTGAACGTAAGCGCGCCGCTGGACGAGTTGATCTCGAAGAAGCTCCCGTCGTCGGCGGTCTCTACGGACCACGTCAGCGTGTTGCTCGCGTCGTTGGCCTCGCCGTTGTTGTCCACGTCGGATGCGGCGTAGGTGAGGACGGAGGTCTGGTTCTCCGCAACGGAGACGGCGGTCTGAGTGGTCGTGATCGCGGGCTGCTCGTTGACGTCCGTCAGGTTGATCGTCACCGTGATGCTGTCGTCGTGGTTGGTGTCGGCGTTGCCGGCGGCGTCCTTGCTGTCCCGCACGCTCACCACCACGCTGTAGGACGTCTTCGAGCTCTCGAAGTTGAAGTTGTGGTTGACGCCGCTCTTGGTCCTGATCTGGCCGTTGGAATCGATCTCAAAGGACCCCGCGTCCGAACCGCCGCTGAGGGAGTAGCTCAGCGTGTCGCCGGTGTCGTCGTCCATGGCGGTAACCGTGCCCCCGGCGACGTCCACACTTGCTCCGCTGTTCTCCGGGACGGTGCGCGTGGCGGTCATGCTGCTGAAGGACGGCTCGTTGTTGCTGGCGCCGATCTGGCCCGTCACGGCGTTGGCCGACTTCCCCGAACCTTGGGGGTCCGTGTAGGACGCCGTGGCGCGCAGGAACTTGGTCACGTCGGCGGCCACCAGCGTGTACGTGGCGGAGGTCGCCCCACCGATGTTCGTGAAAGGTCCAGAGGCCGAGTTCCCCCGTGCCCACTGCCACGAAAGGCTGCTGACGGTCCCGTCGATGTCGGTGACGGACGCCGTCAGCGTCTCGCCGCCCGACTCCGTGCCCATGATCGTCACCGTGCCCGCCTCGTCCACGTTGGAGAGGTTGATGGTCACGTCGATGCTGTCGTCATCGGCGGTGTCGGCGCCGCCGGCCAGGTCCTTGTTGTCGCGCACGTTCACGGTCACGCTGTAGCTGTTTTTGGACTCGTAGTTGTAGGTGATCCCCGACTTGGTCTGTATCTGGCCGCTCGTCGAAACGATGGTGAAGGACGACGCGTCTGTGCCGCTCAACGTGTAGTGCAGCGGGTCGCTGTCGCCAGGCGTGGCCGACACCGCGGCCCCGACGTTTACCCCCGCTCCGCTGTTCTCCGGCACGCTGCGCGTGGCGGTCATGCTGCTGAACGACGGATTGACGTTGCCGGCGGCTACCTGGCTCGACGCGCCGCTCTCCGCGGACTTGCCCGAGCCGTGGGGGTCCGTGTAGGTCACCGCGGCTTTCAGATACTTGCCGATGTCCGTGGGCACGGGCGTGTAGGGGTTGGAGGTGGCCCCGCTGATGGCCGTGAACGTCCCGCCCGGCGTGTCGGACCGCGACCACGACCACGACTCGCTGCTGGTGGTCCCGTCATGGTCCGCCAGCGTCGCGGTCACCGGAGTCCCGGCCGTGATCGTACCGGGCAGCGTCACCGTCCCGGCCTCGTCGATGTTGGTGATGGTCACGGTGACGTTGGTGCTGTCGTCGACGGCGGAGCCGCTGGTGTCCTTCACCTCGACGGTGACGTCGAAGACGTTGTTGCCGCCGCTGTCCGACGGGGACTCGAAGTCGGTGAGGTGCTGAAACTTGAGCACGCCCGACGCGTTGATGGTGAAGTCCGTCGCGTCCACGCCGCTCAGCGTCCACGTCAGCGTGTCGTCCTCCGGGTCATCCGCCGCGTACGTTGCGAGCACGTCATTGGACCCGGTGCCCTCGGGCTTGCTGATGTCGTCGTAGGAGGAGCCGGTGGTGGTGATGACGGGCGGCTCGTTGACGTCGTTGACATCGACGGTCACGTCAAGGGTTTGGCTCTCCGCGGGCGAACCGTTGTCGGTGACCTTGACGGTCACGAGGTATTCGTTGCCGGGGGTGGATGCCATGCTGCCCGGCGTCTCGTAGTCCGGGGCGGTCTTGAACGAGAGCTCGCCGGAGGTCGATCCGATCTCGAACAGCGCTCCGTCCCGGTTCGCAACCGTGCTGGTGTCACTGTCAATCGACCACGTGTGGGTGTCCGACGGGTCGGGGTCCGTCACCGTGTACGTCCCGACGGTGGTGGTGTTCTCCTCAATGCTCGCCATGGCCGAACCGCTGATGGCCGGCGGCTCGTTGACGTCCGTGACGGTGATGGTGACCGGATGTGAGTCGGTCATTGGCGAAGATTCATCGTCTGCAACCTCCACCGTCACGTTGTAGACGTTGTCGGTGCCCGTATCGGCCGGCATCTCATAGTCGGGCACGGCGGCGAACTTGAGCTCGTAGCCGGTGCCGCCGGAGTTGGCGGTGAGCGAGAAGTCGGCTGCGTCGTCGCCCTCCAATGACCACGTCAGCGGGTCCGAATCAGCATTCGTCGCCGTATAGGTCTCGAGGACGTGCGTAATCGCCGTGTTCTCGGCGATGCTAATCGCGGCACTGCCACTTATCACGGGCGCTTCCTGGGCATGGACCCGACCGAGGAGCAACAGCGCCGCCGCCAGGACAAGGACTGCCGGGAAGATGAGGAGGCGCAGATGGCCCAGCGGGTGCGGCGCGCGCATGTGTACGGGGCTCCTTGGTTGAGCTGGGGACACGTCTTGAAAGGGAGGGGCTTGGCGCGGCCGCGGGGCACGGCGCCCCCTCTCATGGGCGCCCCTGCCCATTACCTGCGCTATTCGTGATTTAAAAGTAAGTTATATATGAGTTTTAAGCAAGTTCTAAAACCATATTTATGTCTTTTTTCTGTCGTCACCTCATAGTTTGTCTGCCAGCGGGCCCGTTCCGAGCGCCTACGGCGCGGCTTCCTCGGGCGGGCTCTCGACCAACCGCACGGCCCAGTCGCCGTCGGCTTGGATGGCGATGACGTAGGCGCCGAGGGGCAAGGAGCCGGCGTCGTCATCGACGTCGAATGGGCGGTAGAGGGTCACCCACGCCTGCTTGTCCCGGAAGGGGACGTGCTGCGGGGCGATCAGGTAGCCGGCCGAGCCGTCGGCGGCGATGAGCAGCGCCTCGAAGTTGGCGCCGGCGTGGGTGACTTCGAAGAGGAAATCGGCCCGGGGTTGGTCTTCGCTCGTCAAAACGAACGGCCCGACCACGTGGTCGCCCGTCCCCTGGGCCGAGGTGATGGGCGGCGTCCCGAAGTCGGGAAGCCCGATTTTGACCTCCCAAGGGCCGAGGCCTTCAACCAGAACGTTGAATTCCGCCAGGAGCTGCCCATCGAGCACGCCATCCTTGTAGGGAAGCGCACGGATCCCCCGGTAGGGGCCGATCGCCGGATCCGGCGTCAGACGTCGCTGGAACAGGTGGAGGTCGTTCTCGAGGACCACCTCGAACTCGGTCCCTCCGCGAAACTCCATGTCGAACAGGACCGGCGAGCCCGGCACGCCGGCATAGGCAAACGTGTGCTCGAATTCCGCGGCCCCGAGACCGCTGTACTCCGCGAGCACCCGCCCGAAGGGGATCTCCTCCCTGGGAAGCGGCGGCGGTTCCAAGGCCGGTTCGAGCATCCTCACCGTCCATTCTTCCTCGGCGTGAATCTCAAGCAGGTATTCGTCGTAGGTCAGGCTGTCGGGGCTCTTGTTCGGATTCCAGGGAGCGAAGACGTTCACCGTCGCCGTCTTGTTGTCCGAGGGAGCGTCCTGCCGGGGCACGAGTAGGGTGGGCGACCCGTCGGGGGCGATAAGGCGCGCCTCGAAGTCCCTGCCCCCGTAGGTCAGCTCGAAGACAAAATCGGTGACAAAGGGATTCCGGCTTCTCAGGACGAAGGGGCCGATCACGTGGTCGCCCGCGCCCCGCGCCGAGGTGATGGGCGGCGCGTCGAAGTTGGGAAGCCCGACCTTCACGTTCCAATCGCCTTCACCCTCCACGCGAATCTTGTAGGCGTACAGGCTCTCGCCGTTGCCCTCGAAGGCCCCGTCGCGGTAGGGCAAGGCGCGAACGCCGTCGTAGGGCCCCTGCAGGCGATTCGGGGTGAGGAGCCGTTCGTACCGCTCGCCGGCGGCATCTATGAGGAAGACCTTGAATTCATCCTCTCCCGCATACTCGATGTCGAAGAGCACCGGCGACCCACTCGATGCCGGGGGCCTGAATGGCCGTTGCGCGTTGGAGGCAACGGCGCTCGAATAGGACCCGAGCAACCGCCGGAGGGGTACGCGCGTCGCGGGCGCCGGCGTGGCGGTTACGGTGGGCGTCGGTGCGGGGGTCGCCGTGGCCGCCGGCGTCGGGGAAGGGACGGCCGCCGGCGTCGGTGTGGGCGTGGCCATCGGGACCGGCTCCGCCGTCGCCGTGGGTGTCGGCGTGGGCAAGGCGGTCGGCGTGGGGGCCGGTGGCGCCGTGGGCGTTGCCGTCGCCGTGGGTACCGCCGTGGGGGTAGCCGTGGGGGTGGCCACCGGCGTTGGCGCCGCCGTGGGCGTTGGACTCGCCGGCGGCGCGGCGGGGACCGGCGCGGCCGTCGGGAGGGCTGTCGGCAGGGCTGTCGACGTAGGTGGGGGGAACGGCGTCGGAAGCGGCGTGGGGGCCGGCGCCGGTGTGGGCAACGTCGTCGGGAGGGTCGTGGGCGTCGGCGTGGGCAAGGCGGTCGGCGCCGGTGTGGGCGTGTCGGCCGGCAGCGGCGCCCGTGAAAACTTGAGGCCGTCGCCGCTGCACGCGGCGGTCAACGCGCCGAGGCAGATCACGGCGGCAATCAGCGCCGCCGCGCGAAGGCGCACTCCTCCCTTCTCTTTAAAGGGGCGCTTGCACAGGCAGCCTGCCGCGCGCGGCGGGCATCGCTTGCAGCGGCCCGGGGAGGTCATGATTCCTGTGGCGAGCGGGACAAGGGCGGTGTCATTGCGGGTGCGGAACAAGGCGGAGCGCCAAATCGTCGGGTCGAGCGGGGTTTAAGCTTCCGTGCGGCTCCCCTGGGTTACCGCCACGCCGATGGCGTTGGGTCCAAGATGCGCGCCGAGCACCGGTCCGAACCGGGACTCGATGACGTCCCCCGGCGCTACCAGGTCCGACAGCTCGTCGCAGATGGCCAGGGCCTGTGCCCGGCCGGTGCTGTAGCTCACGTGCAGCTGGTGAATGGGGGCCAGTTCGCGGACGATCTCGATGAGTCGCGCCGTCGCCCGCCCGCGAGTGCGGGGACGCTCCAGGGGTTGGACCTCGCCGTCTCGGATGGCGACGATCGGCTTGATTTGGAGCAGGCCGCCGGCGAACGCCTCCGCCTTCCCGATCCGCCCGCCCATGTTCAGGTACTTCAAGGTGTCGACGACGGCGTAGCCGTGGTTCTTTCCGATCGATTGCTGCACCAGACGGGCGGTCTCCCGGTGGTCCGACATGTCGCGGGCCCACCTTGCGGCGCTGAGCGCCAGAAGCGCTAGCGCGCCTCCGGCAAGCCGTGAGTCGACGATCTCGATCCCCCGGGGCACTCCGAGCGACGCCTTCGCCTGCGCCGCGACGTTGACCGTGCCGTTGAGCTTGGAGCTGACGTGGATGGAGACCACCCGGTGGCCTTCGTCGAGCAGCCGCCGGTAGACCTCCCGAAGATCGGCCACCGATGGCTGGGAGGTCGTGGGCAGGTTGGGAAGGGTCGCCAGCCGCGAGTAGAAGCGGTCGTGGTCGAAATCGACTCCAAGCCTGTACGTCTCGCCGCCGATCGTTACGCTCAAGGGCACGACGGTGATGTCGTTGGCCAGTGCGGCCGAAGGAGGCAAGTCCGACACGCTGTCAGTGACGATGCGAATCGCCATGGAGCCCCTAGTCCTGCGCCCCGGGCGGAGCCTGGATGCATCCGGTCCAACGCCGAGGCGTACCGGGCGTCACGTAATTGTCATGATTATCTCATAACGCTAAAAGTTATTCTCACCGTCTGCTCACTCATACGCTCGAAAGCCGTCGGCCCGCATGAGTTCGTATATACATGAAAGACCGGCGGCGAACGCACCCTGGCCGGCAGCCGCTCTTTGTGAGTCTGGTGTGATTTTCAGCGAAATAGCCGGCAGGAAGACTGTGAGTTTGCCGGCCAAGAGGCTACAATGCGACTGCCAGGCGATGCCGGCGGACCGAGGTGACGAAATGACCGAAACCGAGAGACTCCAACATGAGATGGAAGCGCTGCGGGACCGCCTCTCCAAGTTGAGCGAGGCCAGCATGCGCATCAACGAGAGCCTCGACTTCGAGACCGTACTGCAGGAGGTCCTGGACAGCGCCCGGTCGCTGACGGATGCCCGCTATGGAACGATGATCCTCGTAGACGATTCAGGGCAGGTGCAGAACTTCCTCACCTCCGGGATGACCCCGGCGCAAGCGCAGGAGCTCCTGGAAGTGCCGGACGCGACGGCGATCTACCGGCATCTCATGGATACCCAGGGGCCGCTCCGGTTGCGGGACTTCCCCAGCTACATCAGGGAGAGCGGGCTCCCCGAGTTCCACCCACCCATGCCGGTGACCTTCCCGCTCTCGTTCCTTGCAGCGCCGATCGACCACCGGGGCGAACGCGTCGGCACCCTCTTTGTCGGGGAAAAGGAGACCGCCGAAGAGTTCAGCTCCGAAGATGAAGGGACCCTGGTTACGTTCGCCTCTCAGGCGGCGCTGGTCATCGCCAATGCCCGCCGCTACCGGGACGAACGGCGCGCCAGGAACGACCTGGAGATTCTCATCAACACCGCTCCCGTGGGGGTTGTGGTCTTCGACGTCAGGACAGGAAATCTGACGTCGATAAACCGGGAGGCGCGACGAATCGTCGGCGATCTCGTGCCCGGCAGCCCCGCGGAAGATTTGCTCGAAACGTTGACCATTCACCGTGCCGATGGGCGGCGGACCACGCTGAAGGAAGTCCCCATGGTGCAGATGCTCAACGGCTCGGAGACGGTATGGGCCGAGGAGATCGTCATAGAGGCCCCCGACGGACAGAGCGTCACGACCGTGGTCAACGCGACACCCATACTCTCGGAAGAGGGTGAGCCCGAGTCGCTCGTCGTCACCGTCCAGGACATGACACCCCTGCAGGAGTTGGAACGGCTCCGCGCCGAATTCCTGGGCATCGTCGGGCACGAACTGAGGACGCCGCTCACCTCCATCAAGGGCGCCGCCGCCACCCTCATCGAGGCCTCCTCCTCGCTGGACCCGGCCGAGACGGCTCAGTTCCACCGGATCATCAACGAGCAGGCCGACCACATGCGGGACCTGATCAGCGATCTCATCGACGTCGTGCGGATCGAGACGGGCACGCTTTCCGTCAACCCTGAACCCGCGGAGGTAGCCCGGCTGGTGGACGAGGCCAGGAACACCTTCACGGCCGCGGGTGGTAGACGCAACATCCGCATCGCCTTGCCCCCGGACCTGCCCCTGGTCATGGGCGACACACGGCGTATCGTTCAGGTCCTCAACAACCTCCTCTCAAACGCCTCGAGAAGCTCGCACGAGGCGTCCACCATCCGCGTGAGCGCCGCCCGAGAAGACATCTACGTCAGTATCTCCGTTGCCGACGACGGGAGGGGCGTACCGGCCGAGCGACTGCCGCATCTGTTTCAAAAGTTCTCCCACCTCGAGGGCCAGGAACGTGGCCGCGACCTTGGCTTGGGCCTCGCCATCTGCAAGGGGATTGTCGAGGCCCACGGGGGCCGCATTTGGGCCGAGAGCGATGGCCCGGGCCTGGGCAGCCGCTTCACCTTCACCATCCCGGTGGTCGAGGACCCCCTCGCGGAGGCGGCTCGCCGGTCGTCCCCTCGGAAGAAGCAGGGCCGGACCCGCGTCCTGGCCGTGGACGACGACCCTCGCGCCCTCAAGCTGATCCGGGACGCGCTGGCAGAGGCCGGTTACGAGCCGACGGTAACCGGCGATCCCGATGAGGTGGCCTCCTTGATCGAGGCGAACGAGCCCCACGTCGTGCTGCTCGACCTGATGCTGCCGGGAATCGACGGGATCGAGCTGATGCGGGATATCCTCGCCGACTACGACGTGCCCGTGATCTTCCTCTCCGCCTACAGCCAGGACGAAGTGATCGCCAAGGCCTTTGAAATGGGCGCCGTCGACTACATGGTGAAACCCTTCTCGCCGACCGAGTTGGCGGCGAGGGTCAAGGCCGCCTTGCGGAAGCAGGCGGAGCCGCTGCGGCCCTACGCCGTTGGCGACCTAGCCATCAACTATGCGGAACGTTCGGTAACCGTTGCCGGAGAGCCGGTGGAACTGACCGCCACCGAATACCGCATGTTGGTGGAGCTGTCGGTCAATGCCGGCATCGTGTTGACCCACGACCAGTTGCTGCAAAGAGTCTGGGGGCTAGGGCGGTCCGGCGACGCGCGGCCCATGCGCACCGTCGTGAAGAACCTCCGCCACAAGCTGGGGGACGATGCCAGGCGCCCCAAGTACATCTTCACCGTAGCCCGCGTCGGCTACCGCATGCCCAAGCCGGAGTAGTGCCACCCGGCCGCGCGGGCGGGTCTCTCTTCGGGAAAGCCTGGTACCCCTGGCGCGACTCGAACGCGCGACACACGGTTTAGGAAACCGTTGCTCTATCCACCTGAGCTACAGGGGCACGCGCGGACATAGTCGATTCTACCACCGGAGCGGCGGCGGCTACGCCCGGGGCTCTATCCCCCGCTCCTTCATCATGTTCTTGATGAAGGGAAGCAGGCCGCCCGCCTCCATGATCTGCATCGGCGGGCTCCCCTCGGGCCACGCCTCGGCCTGCAAGACCGTGCCCTTGGTCAGGTTCTTCGTCTCCCCGGTCAGCAGACTTACCTCGCCCTCGTCGCCTTCGTCGAAGGCCTCCGAGACGCCGGGGCACCACAGCGTCGGCATGCCGATGTTCACCGAGCTGCGCAGGAAAATGCGCGACGTCGACTCCGCCAGCACCGCCGCGATGCCGTTGAGCTGCAGCATGAGCGCGCCGTTCCGGCTCGAGCCGCAGCCGAAGTTCCGCCCCGCCACGATGAGGTCGCCCGGCTGCACCTCGTCGACCCACCCCGGCCGGTTGCTCGAGAAGCAGTACGGGGCGGCCTCCTCATCGCTCAGCTTCCTCGCCAGCACGATGTGCCCCGGCATCATGAGGTCGGTGGCGACGTTGTCGCCGAACTTCCATACCCGGCCTTTGAAGATCGTCTGCATGGAGGGCGCCCCTAGAGGAATTTTCTCGGGTCGGTGATGTACCCGGTCACCGCCGAGGCCGCTACCACCGCGGGATTCGAAAGATAGACGAAGGCCTCCGGGCTTCCCTGCCGTCCCATGAAGTTGCGGTTCGTCGACGAGATCGACACCTCGCCGTCGCCGAGCACGCCCATGTGCCCGCCGAAGCACGGGCCGCAGGTCGAATGCTCGATGTTCGCCCCCGCGTCGGCGAAGACCTCCCAGAGCCCTTCCTTCAGGCACTCCCGCCAGATCGCCTGCGACGCCGGGCTGCACAGCAGCCGCACCTCCGGGTGCACTTCGCGGCCTTTGAGAATCTTCGCCGCCGCGCGGAAGTCCTCCATGCGGGCGTTGGTGCACGACCCGATCAGCGCCTGGTTCACCTTGATCTTCTCCGGCTCCAGGTCGGTGATCGACTTCACGTTCGACGGGTCGTGCGGGCACGCCACCTGCGGCTCAAGGTCCGTCACGTCCAACGTCAGCCGCTCGGCGTAATGCGCGTCCTCGTCCGGGAAGACGTGGTCATAGGAACGGTCGACCCGGCCCTCCAGGAACTCGTCAACCTTCTCGTCGGCCTCGAAGATGGCGAACTTCGCCCCCATCTCGACGCCCATGTTCGAGATCGTCCACCGGCTCGAAAGCGACATCGCCTCCGCGGCCGGGCCCCGGAACTCCATCGACTTGTACAGGCCGACCTCGCTGCCCCACGTCCCCAGTATCTTCAGCACGATGTCCTTGCCGAAGATGAAGTCGTCGACCCCCGCATAGGCTCCTTCGAGGCGGACCTCCATGCTTTCCGGAACGCGGAACCAGTACTCGCCGAAGATGAGGCAGAGCAGGCTGTCCATCGCCGCATTGGTGGCGCAAGCGTTGAAGACACCCCCGGAGGTCGAGTGGGAGTCCGGCATGGCGATCAGGTCGCCGGGAGCGATCATGCCGTTTTCCGGGTAGAGCTGGTGCAGGATGCCGTGGCGTCCGTACTCCCAGTAGTTCTTGATCCCGAAGTCCTTCACCGCCTGCCGTAGCTTGATCACCTGGTTGGCCGCAACCACCGAGGGCGGCGGCGCAAGGTGGTCCTCCACCATGTAGACGCCGTCGGGGTTCGCAAGCTCGGTCACGCCGAGCTCGTAGAGCTGCGCCAGTTGCGTGTTCGCCGATGTCGCCGTCGCGTCGACGCGGCACCAGAGGAACTCTCCGGGCTTCACCTCGTCCCTGTCGCCGTGAGCGGCCAGTATCTTCTCCGCTATGGTCATTCCCATGGGCCGTTCCTCGATTTCTACCGGTTCGTGCCACGCGTCCGGGCGAGAATCTCCGGCGCCGCTACGGGTGTAAGATACCCGCCGTGGCGTTCGGTTCGGAGAGTCAACAGTTTAGCAACAAGAGCCAAAGACCACCAACGTTGGTAGAGGGGAAGGTAGCGGCGTGAAGCAGACGGCAAGGCTGCAGGAGCTCTTCCATAGCGGCGAGGTCTTCATCATCCCCGGAGGGGCCTGCGCCCTTCACGCCCGCATCTACGAGGCCGCCGGCTACGACTGCGCCTACATGTCCGGCGCGCAGACCAGCGCCCACATCCTCGGCATCCCCGACGCCGGCCTCATCACCATGACCGAGATGGTCGAGAACGCGGGGCGCATGGCCGCCGCCGTCGACATACCCGTCATCTCCGACGCCGACCAGGGGTTCGGCAACGCCATCAACGTCCGCCGCACCGTGGCCTCCTTCATCCGCGCCGGCGTCGCCGGCATTCATATCGAAGACCAGCCGATGCCCAAGCGCTGCGGCAACGTCATGGGCAAGACCGTCATCTCCGTCGAGGAGGCCGCCGGGAAATACCGGGCCGCCGTCGACGCCAAGAACGACCTCGATCCCGACTTCGTCGTCATCGCCCGCTGCGACGCGCGGGGCGCCGCCGGCGGCACCGTCGACGAGGCCATCCGCAGGCTCCGCGCCTACAAGGAGACCGGCGTCGACGTGCTCTATTTCGAGCAGCCCCTGAGCCTCGACGAGATCCGCACCGTCCGCGCCGCCGTCGACGGCCCCCTCATGGCGACCACCCACCTCCTCAAGCCCCCACCCAGTCCCCAGGAGCTCGGCGCCGCCGGCCTCTCCGCCGTCTTCATCCCCGGCCTGATCCTGGAGCCCTCCCTGAAGGCGGCATGGGAGTACGCCCACGACTTCAAGGCCCGCGGCTACGATGCGCAGCGGGAGTTGGCCGAGAAGGAATGGCGCTACCCCATGCCCCACGTCTTCGACGTCGTCGGCTTCCCCAAGGTCTTCGAGTGGGAGGAGAAGTACCTGCCCGCCGAAGACGTCCAGCAGCGGTACGAGGGGTCGGTCGGCGGGTACGACCCGCGGGCTTCCGCGCGGGCCGGCGGCTCCTAGCTCAGCAGCGCGACGACGGCCTCGGGCAGGTCGGCGGTGCTGCGCTCGATCGGCGGCATCTCCTCGCCGTCCTTCGCCGCCTCGTCGAGCCCCTTATCGAGGGCCGCGAGCACACGGTCGAGGCTGGCCATCTCTTCGGCGTCCAGGTACCGGGTAACGGTCCGGACGCGGCTGAGCGTGCGCTCGTGGACGTGCTCCTGCAGCATCTTGCCCTCGGCGGTGAGCTTCACCAGCACGAGCCGCCGGTTGGCGGGAGCTTCGAGTCGCTCGGTTAGCCCCATCGAGACCAGCTTGTCCACCATCCCAGTGGCCGCGCCGCGCGTGACCCCCGTGAGGCGCGCGATCTGCGTCATGAACATCGGCCCGTTGCTGAGCTCGCGCAAGACCTTCAGTTGGCTGACGGTGAGGGAGTCGACGGCGCCCGCCCCCTCGAACTCGGCAGTGAGATAGCTGACGAGCCTGCTGACCGTGGCGCGGAGCCGTTCGTCGATATCGTGGTGGATGATCAGGCCCTCCGAGGGAAGCTCGCGGAATTATACAACCTTTGTGCGCCCTGTCACAAAGCCCATCGTTTAGATGATAAACCTTTCAGTATCTTGACAGTGTAGGTACCGTGCGGTAGCTTTGCACGGCCTGCATCGGGGTGGGACGGTGGCGATCCTCCCGCTTACCCGATGGCTACGAACCTTCGGTTTGCAGAAAGGTAGGGAGGGTTGGCATGAAGACTCTACGACGCAGGTTGACTCGCCGCTTCGCTAGTCTCGCGGTTTTGGGCGTCATCGTCGCCCTAGTTGCGGCCGCGTGCGCGGGGGCGGATGGACCCCCAGGCCCCGCAGGGCCGGCAGGACCCGCGGGACCGGCAGGCCCAGCAGGACCGGCGGGGCCGGCAGGACCGGCAGGACCCGAAGGACCGGCGGGCGGCGACGCCATGATGCCCAAGGCCACGGCCACGCCCGTGCCTCCCGCCCCTACCGCGACCCCCGAGCCCCCGAAGGCGATGTTCATGACGCCTGACGAGCTCATACCGGACGGTCTCGAGGAAGCCCACCCGCTCATCTACCAGTACCACTGGAGCCGGTTGGCCCCGCCCGCGGCCGGCCCGCCCGACACCGGCGGGACCCTGCGGCTCAGCATCTCCTTCGAGCCGAATAACTGGTCGTCCCTCGAAGGCAACTTCGGCACGCTGATCTACGGCACCCTGGTCTACAACGGGCTCGTCCGTGCCGACATGCGCCTCTCCGAGGCCCTGAAGGGCAACGACAACCTCCGGGCCCTCGTCGTCGCCTGCGACCTCTGCGAGAGCTTCGAGGTCAGGTCGCCGTCCGAGTACGTCTTCAACCTGCGGGAGGGCGCCCAGTGGCACCAGACCTCCCCGTTGAACGGCCGGCCGGTCACCGCGGCCGACGTCAAGCAGGCCTACGACCGGTACCTCGACACCGGCGCCCTTCGACAGTACGGCCAGTTCCAGACCGTCGAGAGCATCGAGGCTCCCGACGACAGCACGGTCGTCATCAACCTCAAGTTCCCGCGCTCCGGCTTCCTCGAAGCGATTACCGCACCGGCCTTCATGATCCTGCCTCCCGAGGCCTTCGATCGAGAGGGCGGGGCAGCGGTAGAGCCGCCGCTCGGTTCCGGTTCCTTCGCTTTGAAGGAGCACCAGCGCGGCGCGCGGCTCGTCTTCGAGAGCAATCCCAACTACTTCAAGACGGACGAGTTCGGCATCCAAATCCCGTACCTCGACCAGATCGAAGTCACCGCCCTCGACGCCACGGCGCGGTCGGCTGCCTGGAGGACGGGCAACCTCGACCAGACCCTGGCCCTCAACAATGCGACCGTGACCTCCCTCCTCCAGGAAGAAACCGTCCCTGACACGGCCAACCTCCGCATCGAGGAAGCCAACACCGCGGGCGCCTCCTTCTTCCAGATGCAGCTCCGCGAGCCGCCCTTCGATGACGTCCGGGTCCGCCGGGCCCTGTCGATGGCCATCGACCGGGAGCTCATGATCGAGCTCGCCCACCAGGTCGGCTACTGCCAGCCGCAGGCGATTCCTACGTGGTGGCAGGGCTTGGACTATCCGCCGGCCTGCGGTGAAGCCGCATGGACCGAGTACTCCCCCGACACCGCTCGCGGGCTGCTCGCTCAGGCCGGGTTCGGCCCGGACAACCCGCTCGAGTTCACCTTGACCGGGCATGGCACCGGCGGCGAGATCAACCCGCGCTTCATCGCCATGTTCGAGGTCGCCCAGCAGTCGTGGGAGGACATCGGCGTCAAGGTCAACATCGTGACCATCGAGCGGACCTTGCTGGAGAGCCAGCTCCGTAGCCGAGAGTTCACCGGCATGATCGGCGGCACCGGCGTCGGCGGCGGCAACGACCTCGACTCCTACGCCCAAAAGGTCCGCAGCGATGGGCCGGAGAACTTCTCCGGCATCAACGACGCGGAGATCGACCGACTGGTCGACCTCCAGCAACGGAGCGTCGACCAAGCGGAGCGCCGCGCCGCGGCCACCGCCTTGGCGCAACGCCTGGACGACCAGGTCTACTTGCTGGCGTTGACCTCGGGGTACTTCGGCGAGTTCACCCGCCCCTACATCCAGAACTGGGCCACCCACGCCCTCTACCTCTGGATGCACGGGTTCGGCTCGCACGCAATGGAGAACACCTGGATTCTTGAGTCGGCCCGCTGACGTAGGCCACCATGCGATAGCGGCAGATGACCGCAAGAATCACGTTTTGGGTACAGGGCGCCGTCCTCCCGGCGCCCTGTACCATTTGTAGCCCCAAACCGGGGCCATAGCTTGACCCGCCCCGCCCACGGGGCCGGATAGGAAGCGCGAGGGGGACGTATGGACATCCCGCCGCCGACGCAGCAAGACTGCGCCCAGTTCGATTTCATCGAAGGGCTCAAGGTCCACAACTACACCAAGTACGTGCGGTCGATTCTCGACGACTACCCCGGCCGCGCCCGGGACTACGAGCGGGAGCGCGGCTACGCCCCGAGGAGCATCGAAGAGGCGGGGATCCTGATCGAACAGGACCCCCTCTACGACTTCGCCGCCTCCATCGCCCACTACTCCCAGGCCTACATGTGGCTCGCCGTCCGCGACTCGCTGACCCCGCACGAGGACATGCTGACGTCCCAGGTCGACGAGCTCCTGCCGCCCAACCCCAAGGGCAAGCTCGAGCTCGATCCCGACCTCAGGCTGCCCAAGTGGTACACCGAGATCGACACCCACCTCCAGCTCGGCGGCTACGGCGGCGACCCGCTCGTCGCCTTCATCTACACCCGGGGCCTTCCCATCTTCCGCACCCGTTGGCGCAAGCAGGGCTACCCCAAGGAGACCTTCCTCGCCTTCGCCCACATGGCCCCCCGCCGCGACTACAAGCGCATCCTCGACATGGGCTGCGCCGCCGGCGGCAGCACCATGATCCTGCGCGAGGCCTTCCCCGGCGCCGAGGAGGTCATCGGCATCGACTTCGCCGAGCAGGCCCTCAAGTGGGGCCACATCGCCGCCGAGGAGAAGGGCTTCGACATCACCCTCGCCCAACGCGACGCCGCCGACACCGGCTACGAGGACGCGAGCTTCGACCTCGTCTCCTCACACTTCCTCTACCACGAGACCCCGCCCGACGTGATGCTCCGCTCGCTGCGCGAGTGCTACCGCCTCCTCGAGCCCGGCGGGCACCTCCTGATGATGGAGCTCCCCTGGTATCACGCCATCGAGCCCCAGTACGGCTTCATGCTCGAGTTCGACACGCGGGGGAACGCCGAGCCTTTCCTCGGCCCCACCCACTCCATGAACGTCCCCGCCATCCTCAGCGACATCGGCTTCGAGAACGTCCGCGAGGGGCCCAACCCCTACCACGACGAGACCTACTTCGGCGGCGTCGGCCTCATGCGCGACGGCCGCTTCCACGATTGGCAGCGCTGGGTGACGCAGGCGGACAAACCTCTCTAGAAAGCGAGCGCGAAGCCCATGCCCAAGGACTGGACCGTCGTCCCGCCGTATCACGGCCTCAAAGACCCCGAGGCCGACAGGCTCTTCGGTGTGATCCTCTCGCTCGGCGCCGAAGTCTGGACGCTCCGAGACCGGATCAACCTCCTCGAAGACGTCCTCGAGTCCAAGGGCATCGACGTCAAGGCCGAGATCGACGCCCGCGCCCGCGACAACAACCGCATCCCCGCGCTGGAAGAGGAGCGCGACGCCTTCATGGAGCGCTTCCTCCGCGCCCTCGACCTGCGCTTCCGCGCCTAGCACATCTGGAGAAACCGGCAGCCCCCATGAGGGAACAGCAACTCCGCCGCACCATGAACGAGCAGGGCATCGACGCCCTCCTCGTCACCACGCCGCAGAACGTCTTCTACCTCACCGGCTACCGCGTCTTCGGCTTCACCCACTTCGAATCGTTCGCCATCCTCCCCGCCGACGCCGCCGAGCCCGCCCTCGTCACCGGCCACTTCGGACTCCTCCAGGTCGCCGGCGCCTGCGACCGCCCCCTGCGCGTCTTCACCTTCGACGACACCCACTTCAACGCCGTCTTCCCCACCGACCTCGCCTCTCCCGTCGTCCCCTGGCCAACCGCCCGCGAGCGCCGAACGAACGCCTGGCCGCCGTCCTCTCCCGGACCCAGCGCACCGGCGCCGTCGACCCCGTCGACGCCCTTGCCATCGCCTTGGACTCCCTCGGCCTCGGCAACGCCCGCCTCGGCTTCGACGATCTCAACCTCGCCCTCCGCCTCAACCAGGACGCGCAAGTCGACCCCCGCCCCGTCGACGCCCGCCCCCTCCTCCAGTCGGTCCGGCTCGTCAAGACCCCCGGCGAGCTCGCCGCCATGAGGCAGGCCGCGGCCCTCACCCAGGAAGCCTTCTATGAGGCCATCGCGGCGGCCCGGCCCGGCGCGCCGACGGCCAACCTCGGCCGAGATCTTCAACACCGAGCTCGCCAGGCGCGGCGCGACGACCCCCATCGGCGCCAAGGGCTTCGGCATGGCCCAGATGCTGCACCCCACCCTCGAACCCGGCGCACTCGTTCCCTGCGCCGCCATCGCCGTCCACGACTGGTACAACACCGACATGGGCCGCACCCTCGTCGTCGGCCCGCCCACCGACGAGCAGCGGCGCATCCACGGCCACCTCGAATCGGCCTTCGACGCCCTCGAGGAGTCCATGCGCCCCGGCGCGGCCACCGACGACGTCTTCCCCATCATCGAAGACAGCGTCCGGCGCGGCGGCGGCGACCCCGCCCGCCTCGCCCTCTACGTCCACGCCATCGGCATCGACAGCTACGACTACGGCCACAACGCCCGCCAGCCGGGCTTCATGCTCGAAGAAGGCGCCACCCTCTGCGTCTACGCCCTCTACATGGCCCCCGAGGCCGGCGGCGCGGCATTCATCGAAGAAGAATACGCCGTCGGCGAATCCGGGCCGGAGGCGCTCTACACCGTCCCCCGGACGCTCATCCAAGCGCCCGCGGACGGCGTCGAAGCCGGCGCCGCCCTCGCCGGAATGGCGGGCCGCTCATGAGCCCAACCAGAAAAGGCTACGTCGCCCTCGACCACGGCCAGGTCCACTACCGCGAGGCCGGCAATGGCCCATGCCTCGTCTTCCTCCACCAGGCCGCCGGCGACTCCCGCGCCTTCGAGCCCGTCATCGACCTGCTGGCCGGCGGCTACCGCTGCGTCGCCATCGACCTCCCCGGATTCGGCAGGTCCGACTACGCGCCCGAGGCGCTCACGGTGCCCGGCTACGCCGCCGTCGTGCTCCAGACCCTGGACGCCGTGGGCGTCGACCGCGCCAGCCTCTTCGGCCAGCATGGCGGCGCAGCCGTCGCCGCCGAGATCGCCGCCACCCAACCGGCGCGCGTCGAGCGCCTGGTCCTCTCCGGCTCCCCCCTCTACACCAAGGAGCAGGGCGAGGCCAACCTCGCCGGCTTCCCCCGCCTCGTCCTCAAAGAGGACGGCAGCCACCTCATCGACTTCTACACCTACATGGCCACCTGGACCCCGCCCAAGGACGACGCCGAAGCCAAGGCGATGACCTACGAGCTCGTCGGACGTCTCCGGCCCGGCCCGAGAAACGTCGAGGCCTACGCCGCCGCCTTCACCTATGACTTCGAAGGAGCACTCCGCCGCATCGCCGCGCCCACCCTGGTGCTCGCCGGGGAGAAGGCGCCCGGCGTCAAGGACGTGGAGCCGGTCTGCTCCTTCCTAACCAGACGCCGCGAGCGCCATCGTGCCCAACGTCGGCAACTGGCTGGAGGCGGAGCCGCGCGTCTTGGCCGACATCTTGCGGGACTTTCTCGAAGAAGACAGACAGTAATAGGAGGTTCGCGATGCCCCAATGGGACGACGTGATGACGGACAACGACAAGAAGCTCATGGGCATGGGCTTCGACATGCGCAAGCCGACCGGCTTCGGCGAGAACCCCGCGCTGGTCGTCATCGACATGAACAAGGGCGCGGTCGGCGAGGACTCGCCCGTCTACGAGCAGTTCGACCGCTACCCCCGCACCTGCGGCGAGTACGGCTGGCGCGCCCTCCCCTACATCCAGCGCATCCTCGCCAAGGCGCGCGAGACCAAGATCCCCGTCGTCTACAGCCGGCACGTCTTCCGGGCCACCCACGGCCTGCCCCGGCACGACGATCCGGAATTCGCCTACAGCGAGCTCAGCCCCCAGTCGGAGATCGTTGACGAAATCGCCCCTGAGCCGGGCGAGTTGATGATCGAAAAGACGCGGGCCAGCGTCTTCTTCAGCACGCCGCTCCTCTATGTCCTGATGAACCAGAAGGTCGACACCCTCATCATCACCGGCAACTCCACCAGCGGCTGCGTCCGCGCCACCGTCGTCGACGCCTCCTACTACTCCCCCGCGTTCAAGGTCGTCATGGCCGAAGAGGCGATCTTCGACCGCATCGAGCTCTCCCACAAGGCGGGCCTCTTCGACATGCAGCTCAAGTACGCCGACCTGAAGACCACCGACGAAATCATCGCCTACCTCGACCAAGTCCAGGCAATCAGGGCCGAGACGGCGACGGCCTAGGCCCAGCCCCACCGGAGGCTCCACCATGCCGCTTCCTCCCGACCGATTCGACTACGTCCCCCTCACCGACCGGCCCGTCCTCAAATGGCCCGGCGGCGCGCGGGTGGCCTTTTGGATCGCCCCGAACATCGAGCACTACGAGTACCTCCCGCCGCCGAGCGACATCCGTAACCCCTGGCCGCGCGTGCCGCATCCCGACGCCATGTCCTACGCCCTGCGCGACTACGGGAACCGCGTCGGAATCTGGCGCATGATCGACGTCACCGACAAGCACGACATGCGCTGCACCGTCTCCCTCAACGAGGCCGTCCTGGAGCACTACCCCGAAATCCGCGACGCCATGGTCGAGCGCGACTGGGACTACATGACCCACGGCATCTACAACACGCAATACATCACGACCTACGACGAAGAGCAGGAGCGCGAGTTCTACCGCGACTGCCGCGACACGCTCATGAAGCACACCGGCAAGCCCCTCAAGGGGATGCTCGGCCCGTCGCTGTCCACCACCGACCGCACCCCCGACCTCATGGCCGAGGCCGGCCTCACCTACCACACCGACTGGTTCCACGACGACCAGCCGTTCCCCCTCAAGGTGAAGTCGGGCAAGCTCATCTCGATGCCCTACTCCATCGAGTTGAACGACGCGCCTTACTTCAACGCGCGGTCGGCTTGGGAAGCCGACGAGTTCGCCAGCATGTGCAAGCGGCAGTTCGACCGGCTCTACGCCGAAGGCGAGTCCAACGGCCGGGTGATGTGCATCGCCCTCCACCCCTTCCAGATCGGGCAGCCCCACCGCATCAAGTACCTCGACGACATCCTCTCCTACATCCTCTCCCACGAGGGCGTCTGGAAGACGACCGCCGACGAGATCACCGACTACTACCTCGAGAACTACTACGACGACACCGTCGCCTTCATCGAAGAGCGGAAGAAGGCGGCGTCCCGCTAGATCGCCCCCGCGCGGGGGAAGGAGTCAGGCCTATGCCCGGCATGCGCAGACCAGGAATGGACAACGACTACTACGACTATTCGCCGATTTCCACGCGGAAACCGCTGGCATGGCCCGGCGGCGCGCGGGTCGCCCTCTGCGTCATCGTCGCCCTGGAGCACTACGAGTACCGGTTCGTCGAGGGCGCATTCGTCCCCGCCGACGTGCCCGGC
>OZ220085.1:0-37408 GCA_964291475.2 Dehalococcoidia bacterium
GGACAAAGGAATCGACGCCGTGGCGCTTGAGCCACTCCATCTGCCAGAGGAGGACCGGCTTCCCCGCGATGGGGATCATCGGCTTCGGGGTGGTGTCGGTGAGGGGGCGGAGCCGCTTGCCGAGTCCGCCGGCCAGGACGATGGCTTTCACGAAGCTCCCTCCGGCGGGCGACCCGGCCTCGCTTGGGCCTAGCTCCCGTTCAGTCTGTAAAGTTCGGCGGCGTTGTCGCACATGATGCGGCGCTTCTCGTCTTCCGAGACGTGGCGCATCTCGTGGGCGACGGTGCGCATCGAGTGGGGCCAGTCGGTCTGGGAGTGGGGGTAGTCGGTGGACCACATGATGCGGTCGATGCCGATGGCGTGGCGGTTCTCGATGCCGTGGGGGTCGGTGATGAAGGTAGCCCAGATGTGCTCGCGGAAGTATTCGCTGGGCATGCGCTTGAGGTGCGTCGAGGTGTGGAAGCGATGGCGGAGGAAGATGTCGTCGAGGCTGTCGAGGTAGTAGGGGATCCAACCGATGCCGGTCTCGACGGCGACGACCTTGAGGCGGGGGAAGCGCTCGAAGAGGCCGCCGTAGACGATGTCGGCGAGCGGTTTGAAGACGTTCATGCCGAGGCGTGAGGTGAAGGCCCCCACCATGTAGTCGGCGCCGCGCGTGGGCGTGGGATGGGCCTGACCGGAGGCGCCGGGAGGGAGGGGTCCCGCCGAAGAAGCCGAAGAGGATGTGGAGGGGGTACTCCCAGTCCTGGGCCTCGGCCCAGAAGCGGTCGTCCTCCGGTGTGGGGGTGGGGCCGCCGTTGGGGTAGGTGCTGATGATGATGCCGCGGGCGCCCTTCTCGGCGGTGCGCTTCATCTCGAGGAGGAGGTCTTCGACGCCGGTCATGGGCGCGAGGGCGAGCCCGACGAGGCGGTCGGGGGCGACGGAGCAGAAGTCGTCGAGGAGCCAGTCGTTATAGGCCTGGACGCAGGCGAGCTGGAGGTCGGGGTCGTTGCCATAGGTGTGGGCGCCGGTGAGGGCCACGCTGGGATAAAGGACCTGGGCCTGGAGCATGTCGATCTCCATCTCTTCCAGGCGGGCGTGGGGATCGTAGCTGGCGGGGCGGATGCGGTGGTAGGGGTGGCCGCGCTGGTCGTAGTCGGTGACTTCGAGGCCGGCGGTGGCGGTGAGCTGGATCTGTTGGACGCGTTTGCCGCCGTCGAACGACCAGGCCTTCACGCCGTTCTCGAGGTCGATCATCTTGGGGGCGCGGTCTTTGAATGCGGCGGGGACGCGTTCCTGCCAGATGTCGGGCTCGTTGAGGTGGCTGTCGGCGTCGATTACGCGGTAGTCCACGGCTCCCCCTTGGCCGGATGGCCCGGTGGACATAATCGGCTGGGCCGTAGCCTAAAGGGTGGGATTCGGGAGTGTCAACGGAGATGGCGGGGGCAAGGGAGAGGGGGAGCAGCGCCCTGCGGGCGCTCGCGCGCCTGACGGCGCGCGCCCTCTCTTCCCTCTCCCCCAGAGGGGGAGAGGGAAGACCACCCGGTACAGACCGGGAAGATAGGTAACAGATAAACCGGGCACATGGGTAACACTCTGGAGGATTGCAGGAAGCGATCCATGAAGGAGGAGTTGTGTTGCCCTGGCAAGAGACGAGTGTCGAAGCGGAACGGTTGCGGTTCATTGAGCGCAGGACGGCGGGGGAGGAACCCATCGCCGAGTTGTGCCGGCAGTTCGGGATCAGCCGCAAGACTGCCTCCAAGCTGATCGGCCGGTACGAGGCGTACGGCGAGGAGGGCCTGCGCGACCGGAGCCGCGCCCCCCACCATCATCCCAACGCCACACGCCGTGGAGGTGCAGGAGCGCATCATCGCGGCGAAGCGAGCCCACCCCTTGTGGGGCCCCAAGAAGCTCATCGCCTGGCTCCACGACACCGAGCCCGACGTGCCCTGGCCCGCCCCCAGCACCGCCGGCGCCATCCTCGACCGGGCCGGCCTGGTACGGCGCCGACAGCGTCGCCGCCGTACCTCCCCTTGGAGCGAGCCCTTCGCTTACGCCATCAACGCCAACGACGTCTGGTCCATCGACTTCAAGGGCTGGTTCCGCACCGGCGACGGGGCCCGCGTCGACCCCCTCACCGTCCAGGACGCGGCCTCCCGCTACCTGATCGCCTGCCGCGGGCTGGAGCGCCCCACCGGCCCGGAGACGCGGCGCGCGTTAGCGCGCGCCTTCCGTGAGTACGGCCTGCCCAGGGTCATCCGCACCGACAACGGTCCGCCCTTCGCCGGCACCAGCTTGGGCAGCCTCTCCTCCCTGGCCGTCTGGTGGGTCAAGCTGGGCATCCTCCCCGAGCGCATCGCCCCGGGCCATCCCGAACAGAACGGACGCCTCGAGCGCCTCCACCGCACCCTGAAGGCGGAAACCGCCTCGCCGCCCAGGGCCAACGGCCGCCGTCAGCAGCAGGCCTTCGACCGCTTCCGACGCAGCTACAACACCGAGCGCCCTCACGAGGCCTTGGGACAGCGCCCCCCGGCCTTCCTGTACACGCCCTCGTTTCGCCCCTATCCTGCCAGCGTCGGCTCGCCGGACTACGAGGCCGAAGTCACGGTACGCCGGGTACGCGGCAACGGCGAGATCAAGTGGAAGGGGGACCTGGTCTACGTGAGCGAGACCCTCAAAGGCGAGCCCGTCGGCCTCGTCCGGCAGGACGACCGCAGCTGGGCCGTCCGCTTCGGCCCCCTCCTCATCGGCCTCCTCGACGACCACCACCAAACGCATCGCCAAGACCCCCGTCAAGGTGTTACCTATGTCCCCGGTCTAACCGTCACCCATGTGCCCGGTCCTTCAGAGGGCGCGCGCCCGCAGGGCGCGCCGGAGGGGTAGGGCTCCGGGAGGTCTTACCTCTTCTCCCCGGAGATCGTTGTGCAACCCGTCCAAAGGCTCGATCATGGGTGGGGCCGGGAGGTCTCCCCTCTTCTCCCCACGGGAGAAGATTGAGATGAGGGGCCCCCTCACAACCGCCACGGGTTACCACAGGGCGCCCAACGCAGACCCCTCCCCCGCTAGAGACCGTTGCGCAACCCGCGACGCCAACAGGGGATTATCCCCGTAGGGGGCGATTCGCGAATCGCCCGTCCCCATCCCCCGACCAGCCTCATCAAGTCGCCCACCTCGAACCTCCCTCTGGTAGGCACTGAGGGCGGGCCCACACCACACCTCCCCGCACCCCACCTTGACAGCCCCGCTGTACGCGCCAGAATAATCCCCCGCAGACCCTGCGAGGAGGCTCTCCCCATGCCGTTGCCCCTGGAAGGCGCGCGCATCCTCGACTTCACCTGGCTCAACGCCGGCGCCAAGGGGACGCGCCACCTCGCCCTCTACGGCGCCGACGTCGTCCATATCGAGTGGAAGGGCAAGCTCGACGTCCTCCGCACCAGCGGCCCCCACCACAAGATGCCCGGCGACGACTCCCCCGGCGCCGACCCCGGCTACTCCCAACTCGACGTCGCCAGCGTCAACCGCGGCGCAAGCTTCAACAACAACCACGTCGGCAAATGGGGCATCTCCCTCAACATGCGCGACCCCAAGGGCAAGGAGGTCTTCCGCGAGCTCCTGCGCGTCTCCGACGCCGTCGTCGACAACTTCACCGCCGCCACCCTCGCCGATTGGGGCTTTCCCTTCGACGAGATGGTCAAGGTCAAACCCGACATCGTCTACGTCCAGGCCCCCGGCTTCGGCTTCCAGGGCCCCTACCGCGACTACCGCTCCTACGGCCCCACCGCCGCCGCCGTCTCCGGCCTCACCTTTATGTCCGGCCTCCCCGACCGCTACCCCGCCGGCTACGGCTTCTCCTACATGGACGTCTGCGGCCCCTACTTCGTCGCTATGGCCACGATGATGGCCCTCCGCCAGCGCGACCGCACCAAGAAGGGCGTCTGGGTCGACTCCTCCCAGAGCGGCCCCGCCTTCCTCCTCACCGGCACCTCGATCATGGACTGGTCCGCCAACGGCCGCTCCTACGAGCGCACCGGCAACCGCTCCGCCTACGAGGAGGCCGCGCCCCACGGCGCATACCGCTGCGGCGGCGGCGAGGAGTCGTGGATCGCCATCGCCTGCCGCGACGACGCCGAGTGGGAGGGCCTCGTCGCCGAGATGGGCGACCCCGAGTGGGCCGCCTCGCCCCAGTTCGCCACCCTCACCGACCGCTACCAGAACCAGGACGACCTCGACGCCCACATCCAGGAATGGACCCTCCAACAGGAGCGCTACGACCTCATGGAGCGCCTTCAAGCCCGTGGTGTCCCCGCCGGCGTCTGCCAGAACACCCGCGACCGCTACGAGATCGACCCCCAGCTCGCCCACAACCGCTACTTCGTCGAGGTGCCCCACTCCGAGGTCCCTTCCTACGACGTCGAGGGCCACCCCGGCCGCTTCTCCGAGACCCAGCCCACGCCGTTCGGGCAGAGCGGCCACGGCGCCAAGTGCTACGCCGAGGACACCGAGTGGTTCTACGCCGAGGTGCTCGGCATGCCCACGGAGCGCATCGCCCAGCTCAAAGCCGAGGACGTGATCTGATGACCTCCGCACCCCAGGACCTCGGCTTCTCCCTCGAAGGCGTCCGCGTCGTCGAGTTGGCCGACCGCCGCGGCGAGTTCTGCGGCAAGCTCCTCGGCCACATGGGCGCCGACGTCATCAAGGTCGAGCCGCCCGGCGGCGCCGAGACCCGCCGCCTCGGCCCCTTCTACAACGACGAGCGCGAGCTCGAGAAGAGCATCTTCTGGTGGCACTACAACCAGAACAAGCGCAGCGTCACCCTCGACCTCGACTCCGCCGACGGCCGCGCCGCCTTCGACAAGCTCCTCGCCTCCGCCGACGTGCTCCTCGAGACGGTAAAGCCCGGCGGCCTTGCCCTCGCCGGCACGTCGTGGGAGGAGGTCAACCGCGCCCACCCCGGCCTCATCGTCCTCACCATCTCCGACTTCGGCCTCGACGGCCCCTGGTCCGACTTCAAGGCCAACGACCTCGTCGCCCTCGCCGTCGGCGGCCAGATGATGGCCTCCGGCTACCCCCAGCTGGACGACGGCTCCTGGGACACCCCGCCCATCGCCCCTCAGATGCACCAGTCGACGCACATCACCGGCTGCCTCGGGGCGATGGACACGCTCGCCGCCCTCTACTGGCGCGAGCACGGCGGCGTCGGCCAGCGCATCGACCTCTCCCTGCACGCCGCCACCAACAGCTGCACCGAGAACTGGCTCTCCTGGTACATCATCGGCGGCAACGTCGCCCCCCGCCGCCCCCAGTTCCCCGAGATGTTCACCAACGACGGCAAGTACATGGTCGTCATGCTCGGCCTCTTCACCGGCGAGTGGGAGCGCATCGTCAGCCTCCTCGAGGAATACGGCATGGCCGAAGACCTCACCGACCCCGCCTACTCCGACCCCAACCACCGCAAGAAGCTCAGCTCCCGCGCCCACATCGACCAGATCATCCAGACCTTCCTCGCCACCGAAGATTCCGAGACGATCTTCCACGCCGCCCAGCGTCACGGCGTCATCTGGGCCCCCATCCGCGAGCCCCACGACAGCATCCGCGACGAGCACTTCTTCGACCGCGGCAACTTCGCCGAAATCGACCACCCCGAGCTCGGCCAAAGCTTCTGGGACTCCGGCTCCCCCTGGGTCTCCGACCAGCTCAAGTGGAAGACCGGCCAGCGCGCCCCCCTCCTCGGCGAGCACACCGCCGAAATCCTCCACGAAATCGGCGCCCCCTAACCGCGCCGCGCCCCCTCCCCTTCCGGCCTCCCTCCCTCTGGGAGAGCCACCTTAAGCCTCCCTCCCCCTGGGAGGGACTGAGGGCGGGCCCCTCCGGAAACCTCTTCTCCCCCCGGGAGAAGATTGAGATGAGGGGCCCCCTGCCAACCGCCTCACGCCACCGAAGCCCACCCGACCGCGTCCTGCGCCTCCCGTAGGGGCGATGCACGACGCCCGCTCCCGATTACCAGCGCCGTTACGCAACGTCCTCCACACGCACTACCGCAGAGGCCGCTCGCGACGCGGCACAGGAGGCCCCCCACCATGCGCAGACGCGAAGGCCGCATCGACCTCGCCACCGCCGCCGCCGGTGACGCGCCCTACTCCAGCGCGACGAACTCCCCCAGCCAACGCACGTTCTCAATGCTTGGGCTTGCCGCCCGGTAGAACCGTTCGTCGGCGGTCCACAGATCGCAGCCAACGCTCTCGGCCAGCGCCAGGTAGTGGGCGTCGTAGGCCGCATTCTGACTCAGTCGGCGCGCCAACTCCAGGGCTCTGACGTGCAGGCCCGCCGGCTGATGAAGTTCAAGGCCGGACTCAAGCAGCCGTGTGATCAGGTGGGTGCTGTCGCCCGCGTTCAACTCACCGCGCAACACGCGCCGATGGAGCGCGTTGGCGACCTCGAAGGGCAGCAGGTACGGTGCTACGCGGGTTGTGCCCTGGGCAACCCATGATTGGAGGGCAGCGTCGGCCCTATCGGAATCATTCTCTTCAACCAGCCACTTCACCGCCAGGCTGGCATCGACAACGACGGACCCGCTCACGCCCATCCCTCAATCTCAGCATCCCTGATCTCCCGGGCCTCTCGAATCAGATCCACAGAGTTCCCCGGTAGAACCTTGTCCCCGAATATCTCCTGCCGGAGTTCCGCAAACATCTCATGGTCCGGCTTCTTCGGCAACGGTGCGCCCATGCCGTTGGCCTCGTCCTTGGCCAACTCACGAGCAATCGCGTCCTGGCAGTACCTCCGCATGCTGACGCCCTTGAGGGCGGCGGTGGCCTTGAGCCGACGCTGAAAGGTAGGGTCCATATCTAATGTGAGTCGCTTCCTGGTATCCATCGTCCAAGCCTCGTTGATCCGATGTTTCATGGTAAATATATGTTAAACACAGAAAGATGTGCAATGCGCCGCGCCGAGAAGCAAGTCTCCTGGTCGCAGGCCTCTCCCCTAAGCCTCCCTCCCTCTGGGAGGGACTGAGGGCGGGCCCCTCCGGTAACCTCTTCTCCCCCCGGGAGAAGATTGAGATGAGGGGCCCCCTACCAACCGCCACACGTCACCGCAGGCGCCACCTTAAACCTCCCTCCCTCTGGGAGGGATTGAGGGCGGGCCCATCCCCTCCGGAAACCTCTTCTCCCCCCCGGGAGAAGATTGAGATGAGGGGCCCCCTGCCAACCGCCACACGCCACCGAAGCCAGTCAAGCCGCGACGCAGAAGCAGCTCCTCAGGCGGCGGCCCTTCGCCCGGTTGCGAGTACCAGTACGAAGATCCCGCTTGCCACCAGGGTCATGGCGGGACCGGCCGGCAGATTGAAGTAGTAGGAGACGTAGAGGCCCGCCACGGCGGCCACGCTTCCCAACGCCGCGGCCGTCATCATGATCGGGACAATGCGCCTGACCAACAGGTAGGCCGTGGCGGCGGGTATGACCAGCATTGCCATGACAAGGACGATACCCGCCGCCTGAATCCCGATCACGATGACCAGGGCAAGCATCACCAGAAAAACGTAGTCCAAGACGTTCGCGCGCATGCCGACGACCTGCGACCCCAGCGGGTCGAAGCTCGCAAAGAGCAGCCAGTGGTGGAAGGCGAACAGCCCTAGGATGACCATCACGGTCACTCCCAAGGCCACGTAGATGCCGGTGGCGGTGATTGCCAATATCTGCCCCAGGAGCAAGTCTTCCACGTCGATGGCGATCGTCGTCACGCTTCCCAGCATCACGAGGCCCAGGGCAAACGTGGCCGCGAAGAGAATGCCGATGGAGGTATCCGAGGTGAGGCCCGCGCGCCGGCTCACGGTCCTGATCAGCATGGCAACGGTGACCCCGGTTGGGACGGCCGCTATGGCCGGGTTGATGCCGATGATGAACCCAAGCACCATGCCCGGCAGCACGGCGTGGGCGAGCGCGTCCCCGATGAAGGCAAGGTTCCTGGTGACCACGTACGCGCCGACCAGGGGACACATCACGCCCACGAGGACCGAGCCGATAAGGGCTCGCACCATGAAGTCGTACGCAAGCGGCGCGACAACGAAATCGATCACGTCGTCCCGCTGCCGCTCCCGTCCAGCGTGAGGCGCATACCGTGGGCGCCGTAGAGCTCCTCCATGACCTCGGAAGTGAACACCTGCTTGGGAGGGCCGCAGGCGCACACGTGGCGGTTCAGACACAACACCTGGTCGAAGCGCCCGGCCAGGTTGGTCAGGTCGTGGGTCGCCACCAGGACGATGCGCCCCTCGTCCCGCAGCGTCTGGAGGACCTCGACGATGCCCTCCTGGGCCCCCAAGTCGACCCCGCTGAAGGCCTCATCCAAGAGGAGAACGCTTGCCTCTTGGGCCAGCGCCCTCGCGACGAACACCCGCTGCCGCTGCCCTCCCGAAAGCTCGGTCATCAGAGCGGAGCGATGCTCCCACAGTCCCACGCGGCCCAGGCACGCGTTCACAAGCTCGCGATCGCGCTTCCCGGGCCGCCGGAACCATCCCAGTCTGCAGCACCGGCCCATCATCACCACTTCCGTCGCGGTCACGGGAAACCGCCAGTTGACGCTCTCCCGCTGGGGCACGTAGGCCAACGCCCCGCTTCTCTGGTCCGCGCGGTGGAGGGTTACCTTCCCCCGGCGGACCGGCAGGAATCCGGCGATAGCATTGAACAACGTGCTCTTGCCGGCTCCATTCGGTCCGACGACCCCCATGAGCGTCCCCGCGTCTACGCTGAAGGTGACGCTGCTCAGGGCCTGGTACCCACCGAGCTCGACCGTCACGTCTTGCAGCGACATGCTCGCCCGGTGGGCATTCGGATCAGTGGTCACTTCAGTGCCTCGACGATGCGTTCCACGTTCGTGCGGAACATCCCGAGGTAGGTGCCGGCGCCGCTGCCCTCTGCCCCAAGGGACCCCGAGTAGAGCTGCACCACCGTCGCGCCGGTCTCCCTTGCGACGGCCCGCGTCAGCCGCTCGCTGACGGTCGTCTCACCGAACAAGGCCGGCACGTTGTGTTCCCGTACCACGTCGACCAGCCCCGCAATGTGCTCCGCGGAGGGCTCTACGTCAGTCGCCAGCGACGGTATCACCAGCCCCACGATCTCAAACCCATAGAGGTCCGCGAAGTACGAGAGGCTGTCATGCGACGTGACGAGCAGTCTGCGCTCCGGCGCCACCGTACCGACCTGCTCTTGGGCCCAGGAGTGAAGCTCGTCGAGTTCCTCCCAGTAGTTTGCGGCGTTCTGGAAGTAGAAGCTCGCGTTCTCGCGGTCGATGGCCGCGAGCCGCGTGGCTATTTCATTGACGGCGATCTTCACCCGGACCGGGTCGAACCAGAAGTGAGGATCGTGCGGGCCGTGGTGGTGGTGGTCGTGGCCGTGCTCATCTTCGTGGCCTTCCTCGTCGCCATGGTCGTCGTGCCCTTCGTCGTGGCCTTCATCACCATGGTCGTCGTGACCGTGACCGGGCGCGGCGCCCGTGTCGGTGACGCCGAGGAACGCCAGGCTCGACGGCGCGCCGCCGACTTCCCACTCCTCCTCGATCTCCATATGTTCGAGGTGCACGCCCAGGACGTGGCCGCTGTTGGGGTCGGCGACGTACATCCACTCGCCGACGACGATCATGGCGGCCCTGCCCGACTCGCCCGGCTCGACCAGGTCCGTCGTCGCGACCAAGTCACCGTCATGCGCGTCCAGCGTGTGCAGCACGCCGTCGGCGCCGAGCACGTAGAGCAGCTCGCCATCGCTGGAGAACTTCGCGGATACGCTCGGCTCGCTGAACACTTGCCGCATTTCGCCGTGCTCCACGTCGATCAGCCAAATGCCGTCGTCGGCGAAGCCCTGATCATCGCGGTAGGAGGCCCTGCCGAAGAAATGCTCGGCGTGGTGGTGGCCGTAGACCGACCCGATCCGGGACGCTTCGCGCATCTCCGGCGGATTGGCGATGAACGCGTGCTCGTACTCGCCGTCGTGGACCTCGAGGAAGAGCACGCCGCCGACGCATCCGAGCGCGGCGCCATGTTCATTGTGCGACTCACCGTGCATGCCCGGGCATGACCGGTTGCTGGCGTCGTGGACGACCTGACCGCTGAAATCGAACACTTCCACGCCCACGGGCAGGCTGCTGTCGGTGTTCTCCGGGTAGTCGGGATTCTTCGTGGTGACCATGACGTGATCGTCCGAGAGGACCAGCGCCGCGCCATGCTGCGGTCCGGCCTCAAGCACGATCGGCTCATAGTCGCCGCGTGCGTTCGTCAGGTCCGCCTCGTTGATCAGGATGGCGTGACCGTTGATGTCGGCGAAGATCGCCGTCCATCCGTGGCTGTTGACGTAGTGGACCGGCTGCTCGTCGGCGATCTCCAACGCATGCCGGGAGACGGGCTCGGTGACGAGGTCGTAATGATCGCCGTGCTCGACGAGGAAGACGCCGCCGTCGAAGAGATGAATCCGGTCGTCGCCCTCTTCCGGCCCGCGGGCGAGGACGATGCCGTAGCGGTGCGTGGGACTGGGATACACCGTCGCGCGGGGCGCGGCGACCCCGAAGATCCCGCGGTCAACGTCATCGGTCGATAGATCGACGACGGAGAGGTGCGCTGCTACCGCGTCCGCAACCAGCAAGCGCCCTGCGGCCTTCTCGCCATGGTCGTCGTGCTCGTCCTCTTCGTGATCGTCATGGCCTTCATCGCCATGGTCGTCGTGCCCGTCGTCCATGTGGTCATCATGCAAGTCGGCCGTGGCGAACTCCACTGGATCGACAAAGTCGCCAAGCGCGACGACCTTGGACTCGTCCGCGCTGGCGTTGTGTACCAGGTCTTCCAGCCACGCGGCCTCCAGGCCGAGACCGACGGTCAACACAAGGTCCGCGTCGGCTACCTGGGCGACGTCGCGCGCCCCAGGCTGGAATGAGTGCGGGTCGCCGCCCACCGGCAGCAGGCCGAAGACCTCTACCCGGTCTCCGCCGACCGCCCGGGCCCAGTCGGCCACGAAGTTGGTGGTCGCCACCACCCGGACCGGTGGACCGGAGGGTGTGGCCGTTGGTGCGGTCGTAGCCGTTGGTGCGGTCGTAGCGGTCGGTGCGGTCGTAGGGGTTGCCGCGGCGGCCGGTGCGTCCGTAGCCGTTGGCTGCGGCGCCTCGGTTGCCGGCGTGTCCTCGTCGCCCGAACAGGCAACCAAGAACGCCGCTCCCAATACGACGAGGCCCACAGCCAACGCCCGAACCAGATATCCAAAGTACCAATTGCGACTCAGTATCGACATCGATCAAGTGCTCCTTTTGCCTTGCCTTTGCTTTAGAGGGGTAGGGGAATCGAGACGGGCCCGTGCCGCGGTGCCTTATGCCGTATTGCGACTTCGTATCACTGCGTGGCCTGCGGCGCCGAGAGGTGCTTTGCGCTGGGCAGTGAGACAAAGTATCAGCCTACGGGCCGCCTGTCAACAGCCAGCTTCCGTCTGTCCGCTGCAGCAGGCCGTGGGAACGGGCGCGTCGCGACGTGCCCCAGAAAGGAGCGCCAAAGGCGGATGGGCGGCGGTGGGTGAGGCGGCGAGTTGCCCTTAGGCGGGGATCACCGCGCCCACCTGCACCGACACGTCCTCGAAGCAGTCGGGGCTGAGCGCGCCGTCCATCCCAATCAACCGTGATTCCGTGTATTCCTGGCCCGAGGGCGACGAATAGACCTCGATTGCGCGGTCCGGCAGATTGACGACCCAGACTTCGGGAATGGCGGCGCGGGCGTAGAGCGGCAGCTTCACATTCTTGTCGAAGGCGACCGTCGCATCGGACACCTCGATCAGGAGGAGAACGTCGGCGGGCGTGGGATGGGCCGCGGCGTAGAAGTCGTCCTCCCACCGCAAGAGCATCAGGTCGGGCTCCGGCTCACTGGCCTCGTCGAGCCGCAGCGGACCCTGGACGCTCACGATGGCCCGTTTCCCAACGACCTCGGTCAGTATCCTCGATAGTCGCATGACGCACGAGGCGTGTCCGCTGCCGATTGGGACCATATCGATAATCTCTCCGTCCAGCAGTTCGACGCGGTCGTACTTCGTGAGGATGCCGGCATCCACCATCGCGTGGTACTCGTCCACGCTGAACGCGCGCCGTTTGATGTGCGTCGTCATGCCATGCCCTCGGCAAGCGCCTCTCTGACGGGCCAATTGTAGCACCTGAGTCCTTTGTGGGAGACTAGATCGGCTCGCGAGGCCACCCCAGGAGGCCACCCCCACCATGCGCAGACTCGAAGGCCGCATCGCCCTCGTCACCGGCGGCGCCGCCGGCGTCGGACGCGCCACCTCCCTCCGCCTCGCCTCCGAGGGCGCCAACGTCGTCATCGGCGACATCGACCTCGACGGTGCCAACGCCGTCGTCGAGCAGATCGCCGAGCTCGGCGGCGACGCCAGGGCCGTCGAGGGCGACGCCGCGGCCCTGGCCGACTGCGAGCGCATGGTCGCCGCCGCCGTCGAGGGCTTCGGCGGGCTCGGCATCCTGGTCAACAACGCCGGCCTGCCCTCCCAGTACAACGAGGGCGCCAAGCACGAGATCTGGGACCTCGGCATCGAGCAGTCCCTCTCCTCCGTCTACCGGATGAGCGAGACCGCCATTCCCCACCTGATCGAGAGCGGCCACGGCGCCATCGTCAACGTCTGCTCCATCGCCGGCACCAGGATGGGGATGCCCGTCGCCTGGTACGCCTCCGCCAAGGCCGGCGTCACCGGCCTCACCCGCTCCCTGGCCGGGACGTACGGCCCCAAGGGCGTCCGCGCCAACGCCATGTGCCTTGGCCTCACCCGCACCGGCCGCGTCAGCAGCCTCTGGGACAACCCCGGCTACCACGACCGTTACGTCGACCACGTCCCCCTGGGGCGCGTCGGCGAGCCCGAAGACGCCGCCAACGTCGCCGCCTTCCTCGCCTCCGACGACGCCGCCTACGTCACCGGCGAAATCCTCACCGTCGACGGCGGCTGGAACCTCCTCTAAACGAACCCCTCCGGAACCTCTTCTCCCCCCGGGAGATTGAGATGAGGGGCCCCCTGCCAACCGCCACAGCCCATCGCAGGGCGCCCACCTTAAATCTCCCTCCCTCTGGGAGGGATTGAGGGCGGCCCCTCCGGAAACCTCTTCTCCCCACGGGAGAAGATTGAGATGAGGGGCCCCCTACCAACCGCCACGAGCTGTCGCAGGCGCCCACCTTAAACCTCCCTCCCTCTGGGAGAGACTGAGGGCGGGCCCCTCCGGAACCTCTTCTCCCCGCGGGAGAAGATTGAGATGAGGGGCTCCCTGATCACCACCACACGCCACCGAAGCCCACCAGACCGCGCCCTGCGCCTCCCGTAGGGGCGATTCACGAATCGCCCGCTCCCCCGCCGCTCTCCTCTGGGAGAGCCGCCCTAAACCTCCCTCCCAATGGGAGGGACTGAGGGCGGGCCCCTCCGGTAACCTCTTCTCCCCACGGGAGAAGATTGAGATGAGGGGCCCCCCGCCAATCGCCACACGCCATCGAAGCCCCCGGCCTCGCGAGGATGTCGCCAGGATTGGTCTAGACTTGGCGTCAGGGCAGGGCGGGGTGCCTGGTAGCCCTGCTTGTAGCGTAATGATGGGATTTCGGGCTGAGAGGAAGCTGGGATGAAAGCAAACGAGCGCATCAGGGTGCTGGTGGTAGACGACCACTCCATCGTTAGGGAGGGTCTGAAATACGTCCTGGAGCAGTCTGGGGAGTTTGAGGTTGTGGGACAGGCGGGGGACGGCGAGGAGGCAGTCAGAGTGGCGGCCGAGGTATCTCCAGATCTGGTGGTGATGGACGTCATGATGCCGAGGAAGGACGGTGTGGAGGCTTGCCGCGACATCGTGGATTCCGCCCCCGAGACGCGTGTCGTCATGCTGACGGTCGCGAACGAGGAAACGGCGGTGCTGGAGGCGGTGGCCGCTGGCGCAACCGGATATCTTCAGAAGGAAACCGACAGGGAACGGCTTCTCTCGACGCTGCGAGGCGTGTTCCGGGGAGAGCTTCGCTTGCCCGCCGAGGCTGTGCGGGGCGTGGTCGCGGCGGTCCGCGGTGTCTCAGAGGCGGGAGATGCGGCCGCTGCCGCCGGGCTGACTGCGAGGGAGCGGGAGATACTCGCCTCTTTTGCCGGGGGCATGTCGTACTCCCGGATAGCCGAACAGAGGGGTGTCAAGCCGGTCACTGTGCGAAACGCTATCTACGGCATCCAGCAGAAGTTGGGCGTCACGTCGATGCAGGGTCTGGTGCTTTGGGCGGCTCGGAACGGGCTGCTGGATGACTATGACCCGGAGAGTTAGGGATATGCACCCGGAGAATCGGCAGCGTCCGGAAATGGAGATGGCTCAAGGCTCCCGCTACAGCCGCGTTGTTCACTTGGTCACAACAGCGGCAAGTCTCGTTGGCATGATGGGCTGGGAGCGCGGCGATAGCGACCCGGACGGGTTGAGATTCCTCGCGAGGACTTTCGTCTGGGCACGCTGGTTCATCCTCGCCTTCGGTCTTGTGCTGTGGTTGTACCAACCTGAGGATTGGCCGGAAACCTATGAGCTGTATGTGCCGGCGATATTGCTGTTCGTAGGGCTCAACGGATACACGCACTATCGGCTGGCGACGGAAAAGGCCGTGACACGGGGATGGATTCTCCTGAACGCGACGTTCGATGTCTTCATACTCTCGGGGGCCGTGGCGGCAACCGGAGGATTCAGTCACCCGTACCTGCACTTGCTGTACTACCCTCAGCTTGCCGGGTACGCGGTGGTTCTCACGTCCTTTCGGCTCACGATGGCATGCGCGACCTTCGTGGCCGTTTTGTATCTGGTCATCAGCCTGGCCATTGGGGACGGCATCGACACCGCGGCGGCAGAGGAGAGGACCCTGCTTGCCCGGGTTCTCGTCATGTATACGGTGGCCGCGATTGTCAACATCATCGCCAGGTTCGAGCGAGCGCGGTGGCGGCAAGCCGTCGAGCGCGAGCGCGAGCTGCAGCGTGAACGGGTCGAGTTCTCCCAGACGATTCACGACACCACAGCTCAGTCGGCGTACATGATCGGGCTTGGCATCGACACCGCCAAGGCCCAGGCCGGGGACGCCAACCCGGAGCTGGCCGCCACCCTGGAGGCGACTTCCCGGCTGTCCCGCTCCGCCATCTGGGAGCTGAGACACCCCATCCACATGGGCGGCATCTACGAGGGTCGTGCGTTGAGCTCCGCTCTCAAATCCCATGCCGCCAGTTTCACCAACGTCACGTCCGTGCCCTGCGAGTTGACGCAGAATGGAGCCGAGCCGTCCCTCTCCACCGAGACCAGGGGCCTGCTCTTCTCGATCGCTCACAATGCGCTCACCAACGCCTACCGCCATGCCCAGGCAACCAGGGTGGAGATCCACCTAGCGTGTGAGAAGGAGGAGGTGCGGCTGTCGGTGGTGGACAACGGAATTGGGCTTCCCAGCGACTATGCCCGGCACGGTCACGGCTTTGAGAATATGGAAGGGCACGCCCTGAGATTGGGAGGCCGTCTTGTCGTCGAAAAGAGGGGCGCTATGGGCGGCGCGACCGTGACGTGTGTGATTCCGTGGGGCGGGGCGTAGCCATTCCCCGGTAACGGTTCGCAGAGGTAGCGGCGGTCAAGCTCCACTGTTCCCGTTCCCCAACCGGCGCGGCGCAAGTTGACCGAGTAGGGCGTTTGGCGCGCGAGCCGCGAGCATTTGACTGCCCTGAATAGGGCAAATGCCCCGGCCATCCAGGGCATCTGCTACTTGTTGCCGCGGTGTCTCGCCAAATACGGTAATCATGGCCGCAGGAAACTGTCGGATTTCCGTGGCGGGGAGTCTCCGTGAACAAGATCGCCAGACATCGGATTCCGGTCCTGCTTGCGCTATCGGCGGTACTCCTGACCTTCGCCCTTGTCGCCTGCGGGGGCGGCGAGGAGACCCGAGAAGACGTGCCCACGGCAACGGCGGCTGCTGAACCAGCTTCCGAAACTACGCCTACGGCCCGCGCCTCTGGTAGTACTCCTGCAGCGTCCCCTCCCACAGCGACGTCTGTTGCCGATACGCCGGATACCTCCTCAGTGTCGCTTGACGAGTACATCGCGATGGTGTGCGGCGAGACTGTGACGGAAGTGGGCTCCTGGGAAGAGGGCGACTCCCTTAGCGACCTCTCCGCGGGACTGGGTTTCATCAGCGAGCAGATGCGTGCGCTGGAGCCCCCTACGGAAGTGGCCGAATGGCACCACGCGCAGATTGCCTTCACGGCGATCTTCAAGGAGACCATAGACGATTTCCTCGAAGACCCGGGTGATCAGACGGAGGACGAGTTCGTCATCTCGTTGTTCTTCACCGTTGGGCCCCACTTCGAACCCGTGGAGCAGGCCATCGCCAACATGGCCCCGGACGTCCGGGCCCGCATGGCTGAGACCGGCTGCATCGACGAGGAGACGTCGGGTGCGGTCCCTGTCGAACCAGAGCGAACCGAAGTCCCGGTGGGAGGAAGCGTGGACGGCGAGCTTGCGGAACCGGGCAGTACCGGGTTCCTCCAGTTCGAAGCGGCCATGGGCCAGGAATACTTCATCGAAGTGGCGTGGCAGGGCTTTCCGGAAATCCATGTGGTCATCAAGGATCCTCCGGATCCCGTGGTGGAATGGTTCACGATTTTGAACTCTGCGGACTCGCCCCTCATCCGAAGATGGACACCTCCCGAGTCAGGCACATTCTATGTGGAAGTTAGTGCGTATGAAGGCACCGGCTCCTACAGCGTCTCGATTTTGAGAGACGACAGTCCGGACGGCCCGGCTGGCGTGAGCGCCGCCTGGGAAGGCGCCACGGTCAGGGTCAGTTGGGAACCTGCCGAGGGGGCGGACCACTACAACGTCTACCATGACGATGGTGGCATCAATGTGTACTGCAAAGTCGACAGCGTGGGCAATGCCAGCTTCTGTAGGGAACTAGCCACCGACGTGACCTCGACCAGCTATGTCGACTCCGACCCAAGCAGCAGAGAGAATCACTATTGGGTCGCCGCCTGCAACAGTAGCGGTTGCTCAGAGATCGACTCTGACAGCCCGGCCAGCCCGTAGGACCGGTCACGGCGGCCGTGTCACCGGACGGTCCGCGGCCTGCCGGGTCATTGGCGACGACGCCCAAGCCTCGACACCAGGGCCGGAGAGGACTTTGGGGGGCATTAAGCGTGTTAGGCAACGGTGTGAGGGTGGCCTGTCTTGGCGTCGCCGTTGCTCTGTCGGTGGCGGCGTGGGCGTGCACCGTCCCCGCTCCGGCTCCCGAGCGGGCCCTCGCTCCGGTTCCCACCCTCGAGGTTACGCCGGAGTGGCCCCCCGCATTCCCGCCGCGCACCCTGCACGTGGTGGACAGGACCGAAGACTCGCTCACGGTCGTTTGGAACGATTCCGGCCTCGCGACGTACTACGACGTGCAACGCAGCGATTCGGCAGACGGGGAGTTTGTCATCGTGGCGGCCGAGGTGGCAGCGCTCGGTCTTGTGGACGAGGGTTTGCAGCCGGATAGCCTCTACTACTACGTGGTGCGGGCGTGCAACCGCCTCGGATGCAGCGAGTTCGACGACGACCCGGTGGCGGGCATCACCGAGTCCGACGCCGGCGTCGACATCCCCGGATCTCCCAAGGACGTTCAAGTCGTCAGGAAGAGGATCGAGGTCTTCCCCGACCGTGACGTCGTGACCTGGACCGCGGTGGAGGGCGCTACCTATTACGAGGTCTACAGAGCAGGCGACCTGTTGACAGAGGTGAGCGCACCCCTGACCGTCAGCTCGCACACGGACCTGGGCCGTTCCCTCGACCTCTCACTCGGCGCCTACTACCAGGTCCGCGCGTGCAACAAGGCCGGTTGCTCCCCCTTGCCGGAGTAGGACATCCCACCTGGTCGCGCTGTCCTCCCCTGTAGAGGCGCGAATCGCCCGTCTCCCGCAGCCTCCCACCTCCAGACGCCCACCTTAAACCTCCCTCCCCCTGGGAGGGACTGAGGGCGGGCCCCTCCGGTAACCTCTTCTCCCCACGGGAGAAGATTGAGATGAGGGGCCCCCTACCAACCGCCACAGCCCATCGCAGGGCGCCCACCTTGAGCCTCCCTCCGTCTGGGAGGGACTGAGGGCGGGCCCCTCCGGCCTTCCCCTTCCGTGGTGTATCGTATGGGCCATGCCGCCGATCCCCGCCGTCATCGCCTCCATCCGCGACGAGACGCCCACCGTCAAGCGCCTCGTCCTCGACCTTGGCGGGCGGCCCTTCCGCTTCCTTCCCGGACAGTGGATCGACTGCTACCTGCATCCCGGACCGGACGCCCCGGTCGCCGGCTACTCCATGACCTCGTCGCCGCGGGACACGTCGACCATCGAGATCGCGGTGAAGCGGGTCGGCGGCAACGCCGTCACCAACCACATCCACGCCCTCGCCCGCGTTGGCGACACGCTCACCATCGACGGCGGCCACGGCGACTTCACCTACGTCCCCGGCGACGAGCCGGAGGGCGCCCCCGCCGTCGCCCTCATCGCCGGCGGCATCGGCATCACCCCCCTGATGAGCATGCTCCGCGCCGCCGACGAAGCGCGTGAGTCGCCCGAGGTCACCCTGGTATACAGCACGTCCACCCCCGATGAGCTCGCCTTCCGCGGCGACATCGACGCCATCGTCGCCCGCAACCCGCGCATCAAGGTCCACTACACCGTCACCCGCTCCGGCGCCGGCTGGGACGGCCCCCGCGGGCGCATCGCCCCGGCCACGCTGCGCGATCTCGGCCTCGGCCCCGCCAGCCGCTACTACCTCTGCGGCCCCGAGCCCTTCATCCGGGGCATCGACGAGGCCGCCGCGGTGCTCGGCGCGCCCCCGTCGCAGGTCCGCTACGAGCTCTGGAGCTAGGTCGGACGCCCGCCGCTTGACACTGTCGGAAGCGCCCGCCACCCTAGCCCGCAACTCCCCTAGGAGCGGCGGGATGAGCTACCAGACCCTCACGTACCAGAAGGACGGCCACAAGGCCATCGTCACCCTCAACCGGCCCGACCTCCTCAACGCGATCAACCTCGATATGGAGGAGGAGCTGATCGACCTCTGGCGCGAGGTGCGGTACGACCACGACGTCCGCGCCATCGTCCTCACCGGGGCCGGCGACCGCGCCTTCTGCGCCGGAATGGACGTCCGGGCCGAGCGCCGGCGCGACGCCATCGAGACCAGCCCCATCCGGCGGGCCGGGCCGCGCCCCGCCAGTTCACTGACACCTAAACAAAACGACTGTTTCAAGCCGACCATCGTCGCCGTGAACGGGGTCTGCGCCGCCGCCGGCTTCTATTTCGTGGCCTATGGCGACATCATCATCTGCTCCGACAACGCCACCTTCGTCGACCCCCACAGCAGCAACGGCCTCGCCCCCGTCGTCGCCCAGGTCCTCTTCGCCTACCGCAACATCCCCTACTCCTACCTCATGCGCCTGGGCCTGATGGGCCGCCACGAGCGCACCGACGCCGCCAAGGCCCTCGACGTCGGCCTGGTGACCGAGGTCGTGCCCCAGGCGCAGCTCCTCGAGCGCGCCGTCGAGGTCGCCGACATCGTCAGCCGGAACGCACCCCGCGCCAGCCAGGCCCTGGTGAAAGGCGTGTGGGAGTGCCTCGACCTCGGCCTCAGCGGCGGCGTCAACCAGGCCTGGTACATCGCCGAGATGCACGACCAGTACAGCGGCGAGGCCGCCGAGGGCGTCCGCGCCTTCATCGAAAAGCGCGACCCCGACTGGGACGCCGTCCAGCCGCCTTAAGTCTCTCCCCCGCTGAAAGACCCTTGCACAACCTCCGACGACGCTGGCGGATCATCCCTGTAGGGGCAACCCTCGTGGTTGCCCAGGGACGCGGGCGAGGTCCCCTCCCCTGTAGGGGCGATTCGCGAATCGCCCGTCCCTTCTTCCCCTCTTCCCTTTTTGGGAGCCCCTTCCTTAAGCCTCTCTCCCTCTGGGAGAGATTTGAGAGAGGGCCGGGGGTGGTGCGCGACGGTCCCTTCTTCCCTCTTCTCCCCCCGGGAGAAGATTGAGATGAGGGGCCCCCTGATCACCACCACAGGCCATCGCAGGGCGCCCACCTTAAGCCTCCCTCCCCCTGGGAGGGACTGAGGGCGGGCCCCTCCGGAAACCTCTTCTCCCCCCGGGAGAAGACTGAGATGAGGGGCCCCCTGATCACCACCACGGGTGATCAAGTCCGCCTTCCCCACGTCGTTGAGTCCAGTTACACAAACGCCCCCCAAGGAGCAAGCCCATGCTGTCCCCTACCTCCACCGTCACCATCAAGCGCCCCGTTGGAGACGTCTTCGCCTACGTCGCGCGCGGGTATGTCGAAAACCACCCCAAGTGGGACGACGGGTGCGTGAGTTCGAGCAAGAGCTCCGACGGCCCGCTCGCCGTCGGCTCCACGGGCGTCGAGGTGCGCAACGACGGCGGCCGCGAGGCCACCTACGATTTCACCATCACCGCGCTCGAGGAGGGCCGCCTCATGGCCCTCGAGGCCGAGTCGAAGGAAGCCCTCTTCTGGTTCTCCTACACCTTCGAGGACAGGGGCGAGGAGACCGTCGTCACCGCCGCGCCCCGGATGAAGATGAAGGGCTTCGGCCGCCTCTTCGAGCCGCTGATCGCGGGCAACTTCCGCAAGCAGCTCCACGCAAGAGTGGCGGAGATGAAGCGCCTCGCCGAGTCGGAGGCCTAGCCCCCTACATGCTGGCGAAGAAGCCCTGGTAGGCGGCGACCGCCTCGGCGGGCCCCGACGCCTTCACCCGCCCCGACTTCACCGCTTCGACCAGGTCCATGCGCCCCACCCCGGCGAGGATGTAGGCCTCGGTGTCCGTCTCGAAGACGACGTCGGGCTCGCGGTCGGGGTTGCGGAGGTGTTGGAAGGAGTCGCCCTTGACCAGGACGTCCCACGTCGAAGGCGGGTCGCTGAGACTCCAGCGGTAGTGAATCGGCGCGGGCAGCGAGCGCTTCTGGAAGCCGAAGCCGCGCCAGCCCGCGACGTAGCCCATGATCGCCGGGAAGGCCTCCGACGGCAGGTGCGCGTCGGGGCGGACCCGCGACTCCATGTCCCAGCGGTGGAAGATCGTCTCGCCGACGATGGTGCCGACGGTGGTCTTGACGTTCCCCTGTCCGCCCCACGCGCCGGGGGAGGACTTGTCGGCGTCGTCGTCGGTCAGCGGCGTAAGCACGTCGATGAGCTTCGCCGCGTTCTCGGCTAACTCGCGGCCGAGGGCGGCGTCGCCGACCTCTTTGCGGCGCTCGACGGAGTCGGCGCGCACCTGGTCGTGGCGCGACGGGTTGGGGAGGCTCCAGTCGGCGCCGCCGTCTCCCTCGCCGCGCACCATGGCGGGGATGAGCGCGGCCCACATCCCGGTGCCGCTCGCCAGGTGCGCCACCACCTCGCCGACCTCCCAGCCGCCGCACGCGCTCGGCGTCCGCCAGTCCTCCGCGCTCAGCCCCTCGACGAACGGCACGAGCGCCGTCAGTTGCGCGATGCTCTGTTCTTTCAGCAGTCCAAAGGGGGTCGGCATAGCGCGCGTAGGCTACGCGAGCGGCGTCGGCGGCGCAAGGCTGGGGCAAGGAAGGTCGTGCTAGAATCCAGGCCATTCCCGGCGAGGAAGAAACGTGGCTCGATACGGTATAGACGTTCCCGAGAAGTGGACGTCACCCAAGATCCTGGAATGGGCTCGCGCTGAGGTCGGGCTCACTGAGCACGAGGCTGCGGATCTGATTGACGCGGAACCTGGAACCATTCGGTCATGGGAGCTCGGAACCCTCGCCCCGACCTTTGACGAGTTGCGGAAGCTGGCCGAGCTCTACGACTGCCCGCTTGGCTATTTTTTCCTCGACGCCCCACCCACTGCCGCGCAGAGGAGCCTCGACTACCGGGGCCTCGACCAAGGCAAGGCAGACAAACTTCGCTACGAGACGAGACGGCAACTGCGTCGATTCGTTTGGCTCACCGACTACGCGCGCACCCTCATAGCCTCACTTGAAATCGAGTGGCCTGTTTACGTACCGGAGGTTGACTCGCACGCGGCACCAGAAGATGTGGCCGAGCAGGCCGTCGCGAGCTTGGGTGTGACACCGGAAATGCGCGCCGAGTGGCCAACCTCCGAGGATGCGTTCAACGGTTGGAGGGCGGCCATAGAGGCGCAAGGCGTCCTCGTCTTTTGCTTGAAGCTCGAATCCAGCGACATGCGAGGCGTGTCGTTGTGGGAAACGGACCATCCACCGGCAATCTTGGCCAACCACGCCGATGTCGAGGCCGCTGCGGGGCGCATCTTCACGCTGCTTCATGAATACGCCCATTTGCTGCTGAGACGAGCAGGCATCGTGTGCGACTTCAGGGGTAGCGGCGAGCAACGACGCAGCGAGACTTTTGCGAACAAGTTCGCAGCATCTGTGCTTGTCCCAAGGAGGGCCTTGGAGAAACGGCTATCCGAGTTGAACCTCCACAATCCGCGACCTAACTGGGGAGAGTCCACCCTCGACAAGATTCGGGAACCATTCCACGCCAGCCGTGACACCATACTGATCCAGTTGGAAGAGATGGGCCTGGCGGAGGAAGGAACATACCGGCACAAACGGGCTGCGTGGGATATGAGGCGACCATTCGGTCGTGGGCGACCCAGACCAGGACTCACGAAGGCGAGGCGCAGATACCGGGAGTTTGGACGTAACTTCTCACGGCTGCTTGGCCTAGCCGATCGAAGCGAGGCAGTCTCCCGGTCGGAGCTGGCTAACCTTGTCGACATGAAGGTCGAACGGGTGGAAGAGTTCCTCACTTTGGCGGCCTAGCGTGCCCAGCCCAGTCGGCCCAAGCGAAGTCTACTGCTGCGATGCGGATGCTCTGATCACCATCAGGGACGCCAAACTCCTGCGCCAACTCGGCAATCTTGCTCGCAGCGGCGTTGTCAAAGTTCCCCAAGCGGTATACGAAGAGGTTACGACCTCCACAGGGAGCAATCTCTCCAAACAAATCTCCAGCTGGAACAATTCGGCGAGCGTTGTCACACCGGCCGACATGCCGATTCTACTGCTCATCCCAGAGATCGAGCGGCGATATGGAAAGCCCTTTAGTATCGGGGGCCATAGCTATCGGGGACTGTGGGCTTCGAAGAGAGGGCGAAGCGGAGCAGACTCCGCCCTAGTAGCAACGGCGAAGGCCAACCAGTGGACCGTCATCTCGAACGACCACTCAGTTCATGGCGCCTGCCTCTTCGAGCAAATTGCCTGCCGACGATGGGAAGAACTCGCCCGCCAGATGCGTCCCCCACCACGACCTCCTCAGCCGAGATTGATATAGCGTTATGTCCACAACGCCGGGGATCGAGGCGCCGAGGGAGACACGGAGGGAGGCCGGGCGCGGGCTTCCCGGCTTTCCGGCTGCGCCGCTGCCGGCGGACCGGTTCGGGCGGCGGTTCTGGGTCGGGATGGCGGTGCTGGTCGTGGGGCTGCTGGTCCTGTACTGGGCGATGTGGCGGTGGGAGGAGACGGCCTGGTTCGCCAAGGAGGACGGGATCGTCGAGTACGCCACCGCCGGCGCGCTGGCGGTCGGCGCGCTCGCCTCAGTGCTCGCGGGGCGGCTGCTGCGGGGCATGGGACACCGGAACCTGGGCCTGTTCCACTATGTCGCCGCGATCGCCTTTGCCGTCGGGGCGTTCGAGGAGATCTCCTGGGGGCAGCGCATCTTCGGCTGGGAGACGCCGGGGGCGATCTCCGACGTCAACCGCCAGGACGAGACGACGCTGCACAACATCTCCTGGCTGGAGACGCCGGTCTATACCGCCGTGGCATGGATGTCGATCGCGGCGCTCGCGGGGGCGGCGGTCCGCGTCGTCCTGCACCTGGGGCGCCGCGTCACGACGGCGGACGTCATCCTCCCCGCCGCGGTGACGGTGCCCCTATTAGCAATCAACCTGCTGTGGACGTCCGACGCGCTGCGCGACGTGCTCCACGCGCTCCCTTACCGAGCCGACGGGTCGGAGTACGCCGACTTCGCCCTGGCGCTCGCCGTGGGGCTGTTCGGGTTCGGGGCCTGGCGGCGCGCCGCCGCCCTGCGGCGCGAGCAGCCGCCTCCGCCGCCTACCACGACGTCTCCAGAACCTCCGACGCAATAAGCTCGCCGACCTCGTCCTCGGTGAGGCCGACCATCTCGCGGAGGACCTGCTCGTTGTGCTGGCCGACCGTCGGTGCCGCCCAGGCGAGCCGTCCAGGCGTCCGCGACAGGGTGAACTGGACGCGGTCGTAGGGCATGGGGCCGCACTCGTTGTGGTCGAGCCAGGTGAAGTAGCCCTGCTCCTTGAGCTGCGGGTCGTCCCAGAGGTCGGACGACTTCTGCACGACGCCCGCGGGCACGCCCTCGCCTTGCAGGCGGCGCATGACCTCGTACCGGTTGAAGCCGGCCGTCCATGCGCCGATCTCACGGTCGAGGTCGGCCTCGTGCTCCTTACGGCCCGCCATGGTGTCGAAGCGCGGGTCGGCGGCCCATGAGGGCGAGCCCATGGCGCGCCGTAGCCCGGCCCATTCCTCGTCGCTGGTGACGGCGACGGCGCACCACGACTCGCCGAACGGGTTCAGCTGGTCCTTCTCCTCCGGGGCGCAGGCGTAGACGTTGTGCGGCGCGCACTGCGGGTCGCGGTTGCCGTCGCGGTCGGCGACGCGGCCCGTCAGCTGGTAGTCGAGGAGCTGCGGGGCGAGGTAGTGGACGGCGCACTCGTACTGGGAGAGGTCGAGGTGCTGCCCCTGCCCGGTGCGCCGCCGGTGGTCGAGGGCGGCGATCACCGCCGCGACCCCGTTCGGGGGGTTCACGAAGTCGGTGTAGGCGCCGTAGACGCCCGCCGGCTCGAGGTCGGGCCAGCCGGTGACGTGGTAGAATCCCGCCAGCGCGGCAGCGAGATTCCCGTAGCCGCCGTAGGAGGCGTGGGGCCCCGTCTGGCCCTGCTGGCAGGTGCTGTAGTAGATGATGTCGTCCTTCAGCTTGCGGACGTTGGGGTAGTCCAGCCCCCAACCCCGCATGGCCCGCGGCGTAAAACTCTCGGCGAGCACGTCGGGCCGCCACGTCGTGATAATGCGCCGGATGAGGTCGCGCGCCTCCGGCTTTGCCATGTTCAGGCCGAGGCCGTACTTGCCGGTGTTGAAGTTGGCCGGGAACTGGCTCCGGTTGAAGCCGGGCTTGCCGTCCTTGTAGGGCGGCACGCTGCGGGCCGGATCGGGCCGGCTGACCGACTCGACGCGGATGACTTGGGCCCCGTGGTCGGCGAGGTACTTCATCGTGATCGGGCCGACGCCGACCCACGACATGTCGAGGACGCGCAGACCCTCGAAGGGCAGGGACGTAGATCCGTTTGCGCTGGGCCGGACGGCCGGCGCGGGCGGGTTGGGCGCATCGAGTATCTCGTCGTCATGCTCGCCGACCGAAGGGGCGCGGCGGACGATCTCGATCGGCGTTTCGCCCAGCTTGATGTAGGGGCCGGGGAATTCGAGCGCGTCCCGCCCCGCCGCCGGCTCCATGGAATGCCAGTATTCCCGCGCCGCGAGCTGCGGACTCTCCCGGATGTCCTGCACCGTCTGGCAGGGCGCCAGCATGATCGAGTCGTCGATGGCCCGGTCGAAGAGCTCCTTCTTCGTCTTGCCGTCGAAGAACCTCTGGACCCGCCGCTGCACGTCGAGGAAGTCGACCACCTCCGGGTCGTCGGGCCCGGCCATGATCAACGCCTGTAGGTCCTGCGCCGCCCAGTCGCGTTCCACCATCTCTTTGGAGGCGTACCCCTCCTCGTCCATCCACGTCACGAGGGCGCGCATCGAGCCCGCCGACACCGTCCCGCCAAGGGCGAGCGCGCTCAGCGTGCCGTCCTTGCAGGAGTAGACCCAGCGCGTCTCGAGGTTGCCGTAGTGGCGCACGGCCCCGCCGCGGTAGACGTTCTCGTTCACCAGGGCCGGGTGCGCGTTGGCGTTCATCAGCGACCATGCCACCGCGACCTGCATCGAGACGTCGACGTGCTGGCCCATGCCGGAGCGGGCGCGCTCCCAGAGCGCGGTCATCGTTCCCGCCGCTCCCTGCGCGCCGGCGAGGAACTCGCACTGCGGCGCGGAAATCCGCACCGGCGGCCGCGACTGGTCGCCGCACAGGTAGGAGAGACCGCCCATCGCCGACGCCGTCAGGTCGGTGCCCTTGTACTGGGCGTAGGGCCCCGTCTGCCCGTAGGGCGTAATCGAGGTGTAGACGAGGCCGGGGTTCACCTCCGACAGCGCCTCGTAGCCAAGCCCAAGCCCGTCGAGATATCCGGGCCGGAACGACTCAACCAGCACGTCCGCGCTCTGGATCAGCCCACGTAGCTTCTCCCGTCCACCTTCAGACTCGACGTCGATGACGACGCCGCGCTTGTTATTGCAATACGCCCACCAGAAGAGGCTGTTCTCCGGCCCGGGCTCGTCGCCAACGAAGGGCCCCCGCTCCCGCGTCGCACTGCCCCCCGGCGGCTCCACCTTGATCACGTCCGCCCCCAGGTCGGCAAGCACCTTCCCGCACCAGTTGAACCCACCCTCCGTCAAATCAATGACACGGTAGGGCGCCAGCGCCGATCCGGGCATTAGACCTCTCCTCCTTTGGGGGACACTGAGAGAGGGCGCGCGCCGCCAGGCGCGCAGGCGCCCGCAAGGCGCCCCTCCTCTTCTCCCAGCGGGAGAAGATTGAGATGAGGGGCCCCGCGCCCACCGCAAATGTCCATCGAACCCCGTGCGCCGTCGATACCGCGCCCTCCCCTGTAGGGGCGATTCACGAATCGCCCGTCCCTATGCCCCGAACGGCCTCGTGTGGCTTGGCCAGTCGGGAATTGCCTTCCCCTCCGGCTACGATCCCTGCTGGAGCAGCACGTTAAAGCCTCTCCCCCTCTGGGGGAGACTGAGAGAGGGCGCGCGCCGCCAGGCGCGCAGGCGCCCTTAGGGCGCCCTCCGACCTCTTCTCCCCACGGGAGAAGATTGAGATGAGGGGCCCCGCGCCCACCGCAAATGTCCATCCAACGGCGTGCGCCGTCGATGCTGCGCCCTCCCCTGTAGGGGCGATTCACGAATCGCCCGTCCCTATCCCCCGAACGGCCTCGTGTGGCTTGGCCAAGGCTACGCAAAGGGAATAGTACCCGATGTTACCCAAGGACTAGGGGCCCCGGCCGTGCTTGAGGAGCGAGAATCTAGGAATCGGGCGGCACCACGGTGGCGCACAGGGCCTTCTCGAAAGCCGGAAGGTTCAGGCCCGCCTTCTGGACGGCGAACCGCAAGTCATCGAGGTCGACGCGCCGGTCCGGGTAGTCCAGCAGAATCCTATGGCCCTCTGGGTTCCGGTAGAGCACGAGCCCTACGGCCATGCCGACACGGCGAAACCCGAATATCCCGAGAGCCTCCTCGACGTCAATCTGCAGGACTTGACGCGGTAAGGACATGACTCTGGGTGAAACTCACGCCGGTCGGCGACACGGGCACGCAGTCGATGCCGCGCTCCCCAAGGTACTGGATGGCCTCCTCGAGGGTGAAGTCTCGAACGAGCAAGTCCACTGCCGTCCGCATGCGGTTGGACGCCTCCGAAGGCGTCTGCCCGTAAACCGTGATGCCGAGCCCGGCATGACGGGCAGCCCAACGGTCCTCGCGCTGCTCTAGTTCGCCGCGGAGATCGAAGTGTATTGCCATCCGAACCCTCCTCGCCCCGAACCGGTCTAGACCGGGTTCCATTATATCTACAAAGAGGCGCGGGCCGGGAGGTCTTGCCTCTTCTCCCCACGGGAGAAGATTGAGATGAGGGGCCCCGCGCCCACCGCAAATGTCCATCCAATCCCGTGCGCCGTCGATGCTGCGACCTCCCCTGTAGGGGCGATTCACGAATCGCCCGTTCCTATCCCCCGAACGGCCTCGTGTGGCTTCGCCAGCCGCGAATGGCCCTCCCCTCCGGCTACGCTCCCCGCTGGAGCAGTGCGCTAAAGGGAGCCATATACGTATGCACACCATCAGGATGGCCACCAGACAGGTGGATCAGCAATGGTTACGTAGTTGGCGAGGTTCCGCATCTTACGGAGCTCTGTCGCATAAGTACCATGACCAGTAGCGCCAAAGGCGATACGCACGAGACCGGCTTGGTCAAACCCGTCTAGTTCCCGGGCATAGCGGACACCAAATAGGTGAACGGCAACCACCTTCTCGCCGTGAGAGGTAGCAAGCCTATACAACGTTGCGAGTCGGGAGATAGCTTCTTCTTCCGTCGTACTAGGCCCTCCTTTTGGGTCAGTCCCTACCGATGGCAGCCCTCGCAGCGCCCATCGCGGTAATGGGAACTTATATCCCTATGTGTACTCCTAAAGGCTGATACGCCCGGTCAACCGGCCTTCTGGTCGCACACATCGGCGAGCAGACGAAGGCGTTGCCCCATCTGCTTCCACGCCATACCCCTTGGGTCTATACCGGGGGCATCCAGAATGTCCACCTGGACGTGCACTTGTTCTTGCGAAGGATTGGGGCTATCCCTCCTGGCCGACCCAAAGGAGATGCGGAAGTCAAAGTGCTCGATCCTTCTGCCATCTGAAGTCCTCCACTCATGGCGCGTGGGAGCTTGAATCAAGTCTAAGTCTCGATAGTCATCCGGCACTGTAGCGCGCCTCCTTGAAGCGTGGATGGTCCTGGGTTGGCTCTTGGGGCATAAGCCGACGCTGCACACCATGGCGAAGGCGGTCTTTGCCGTTGCTGCGCCCCTTGTGCGGCTTGCACAGTAGGCAGCCTGCCCGTGCGGGCTTAGGCTTCTTGCGCTTGTGGTGTGCCACGGGGCTACAGCAGGTCTTTGGCTAGGAGATTCGAGCCTTTCAAGTATATTCGCCGCGAAGAGGAGAAACGATGGGGCTGCCCAAAGGGAGGTGCCGGTATCCCGCCGGGAAACCAACTCAAAGGTGCGACGACACTGAATCTCTTGCGCTTGTACGAGGAGATCCGTGCCCTGTTTCCCCACGGACCGAATGACTACATGAAGGAGTGGGTTCGCCGAGAGTTATAGGATGACCAATACCCTACAGGCATCCTGGCTCGGTCTATCTGGGGAACACCTCAAGACCACGGCGGATGTCGTCTTGGGAGGCGTTCTGGAAGGTCTGCCGCACCTGCTCAATGGTCAGGCCATTGAGTGGCCCGAAGGCTTGGCGGAGGCACCGCCCAAGAACGAGAACGTCTTTGTTGATCGAGGCGGCACGCTTACTGGCGTCAGCATAGTCTGCAGAAACGTCGCAGCGGTCCACACCGAACTGCCCGAAGACATTCGTGACCATGCGCAGGCTGAAGTCCGTGGCGATCCCCTCTTCAAGGTATGTCGCCGGGCCATTCTTGGGGTTGAGACAATGCACGGCCTCATGAGCTGCCTCGAAGTAGTATCCGAACATGCTTCTTCCTGTGCCCAGAAATACGATGGCCTTCCCCGGCCTGATGGGGCGGGTTTCCGGACGGTCGTCGTGGAGAATCACCTGATAAAGCCAGTGCCGCTCCCTCTTACCGAGCAATTGCTCCGCCGCGTCGAGGCAGTACCAGAAGATCTGAACGACCTCAAGGAGGGTGGGCACTAGATGCGCGCGGGCGAGTAACTGCGGGTCAACCATCTAAGCTGTGGGGCGAGAACTCGGGCTGGCTAGCCGTCTCGCCGATCCCCGCACGAATTCTCTACCAGGAATCTCACGACTCAGCAACTGAGACGGCGGCCAGTGTGTCGCCTGATATGACCGTGTGGGCGTAGGCGATGCAGGCGCGGATGTCCTCCGGTTCCAGTCCTGGGTAGTCGTCCAAGAGTTCCTCTTGGGTAGCCCCTTGGCTTAGGAGGCTCAGGATGAGTTCGACCGATATCCGCATATCACGGACTATTGGTTTTCCTCCAAACACGTCCGGCCGGGCCGTGATGCGTTCCAAGAGTTTCCCGTTACCTGACATGGAGTGCCCTCCTAAATCATGCGCTGGGTGGTCCCTACCCCCGCGCCACGACCGCCTTCTTCTTGGCCCAGGCGGCGCGGGCCCGGCTCCACATGCGGCAGTGGGAGCAGACCTCGCCGGGGGTGGGCTCGCCGCACTCGGCGCACTCGTTGAGGGTGACGCCTTCGGTCTCCTGCAGCACCGGCCGCAGCCGGTCGAGGAAGCCGTTCATGAAGGACGCCTTCACGCCCGGCGACTCCAGCTCGATGGCGTTCAACGCCTCCTTGAACAGGATCGACTTGGCGCCGGCGGCGTTGGGGCACTCCTCCTCGATGTAGTCGATGCCCCGGAGCAGGACGTAGCTCAGCGTCTCCCGCTCGGTGAAGGTGTAGAGCGGCTTCACCTTGCGCACCAGCTTCTCGTGCGTGCTCTCCAGGACGGGCGACTGGCGCGCCAGGTACTCGGTCTGCCAGTGGAGGACGTTGCCCATGAGGGTGGCCGCCTCGTCGTCGAGGTTATGTCCGGTGGCCAGGACGTCGTAGCCGAGGCGGTGCGCCGTCTCGTTGGTGACGTAGCGCTTGGTCAGGCCGCAGCCGGAGCAGGGGACGCGCTTCAGCGCCTTCGAAAGCTCGGTGACGCCGATCTCGCCGCCGCCCAGATCGCCCCGCACGTCGTGGATGATGAGCTCGCCGCCGGCCCGCTCGGCGAAGGCGACGCTCTTCTCCTTGGAGCGCTCGGAATACTGACCGATGCCGAGATCGATGTAGAGGCCGGCGGTGCTGTAGCCGAGCCGCATCAGCACGTCCCAGAGGGCGAGGCTGTCCTTGCCGCCGGAGACGGCGACGAGCACCTTGGCGTCCGGCGCGAACATGCGCTTCGACTTGATGTTCCGCGCCACGTGGTCCTGGAAGAAGTCGAGGTAGTGCGGGGCGCAGTAGGCGGCGTTGTGCCGCCGCATCTCGACTTGGGCCCGTTCGGGGCACTTCCGGCACCGCACTAGCCGCCTCCCGAAATCGCGGAGATCACTTCGATGGTGTCGTCCTCACGGACGTAGGCGTCGCGGGTCAGCAGGTCGGAGCCTTGCACCACGACGACCGCCTCGGGGTTGAGCCCGAGCTCGCGGAGCACGTCCCGCACCTGCCGGTTACCCGGCACCTCGAGCTCACGCCGCCGGGGCTGTCGAACAATCACCTTCAACGGGCCTCCTCCTCGCTTCTTGGCTCGATTATAGCTGCCAGGTGGCGAACAAATGTCGTCGACGCGCCACGAAAACCGCATGAGCGTGCGGTGAAAAGGCGTCAGAACGTAACCAAACCTGCCCAAAACGTGCCCAAACATGGAACACTTCCACAACTTCACCAAGCCGCGCCTGAAGTGGCGCGCTCAAGATGAGGGTGAAAACGCTCATGGCGCTCACCAACGCTCACGACTTCCGCCACGCCGCCTGAAGTGGTGCGCTCAAAACGTTCACGAACGTCCACGAACGTTCACCATTTGAATGACACAGCCCCCGCGACGGGCGGAAATGCCGCGAATGGGGCATGATAGGCCGATGGGCCTCTTCGGACTCTTCGGCGATGGGCGCGACGGCCTCAGCGCCCTCGACCTCCGCGCCCGCGGCCGGGAGCGCATGGACGCGGGCGACTGGAAGGGCGCGACGGGCGACCTGACCGCCGCGCTTCAGAAAGGAGCCCGACGACGCCGAGACGCTGCACCTACGGGGCATCACCTTCCACATGCGGGGCAGGGATAGGGAGGCCATCGCCGACTTCGACCGCGCCATCGAGCTGCGGCCCCAGAAGGGCGGAGTTCTACATCAGCCGGGGCTGCGCCCACGACGACCGGCGCGCCCACGACGACGCCGTCCGCGACTTCGACGAGGCGCTGCGCCTCGAACCCGACGAACCCCGCGCTCTGAACAGCCGGGGCATCGCCCACCTGAACCGCGGCGACTTCCACCGCGCCGCCGACGACTTCGACGCCTGCATCCGCCTCGAACCGGACGAGCCCTGGAGCTACTTCTCCCGCGCCATGGCCTACGACCAGGCCCACAAGTTCCGCCTCGCCATCGCCGACCTCGACTTCGTCATCGAGAAGGACCACCGCACCGCGGAGGCGCACTTCCAGCGCGCACTGGCCTACGCGGCGCTGGGCGACGAGGAACGGTCGTCCGAGGACGCGGCGGAGGCCGTCCGGCTCGGGCTGGACGACGCGTCGGTGAACCGCCACCTCTCCTACCGCAAGAAGCGGCACGAGGAGAGGGACTCCGACGAGGGACGCGGCTAGCTGGTGACCGCGCCTTCCGAGGCGCTCGACACGAGGCGGGCGTACTTGGCGAAGGCGCCGGTGGTGTAGCGGGGTTCGGGGGCCGTCCAGCCCTTCATCCGCTCCTCGATCTCGGCGCCGGAAAGCTCGACGTTGAGCTCGCGCTTCTCGATGTCGAAGACGATGGAGTCGCCGTCGCGGATGGCGGCGATGGGGCCGCCCACGGCGGCTTCCGGCGCGACGTGGCCCGCCATGAGGCCGTGGGTCGCTCCGGAGAAACGTCCGTCGGTCAGCAGGGCGACGGTCTCGCCCAAGCCCTCGCCGACCAGCGCGGCGGTCACGCCGAGCATCTCGCGCATTCCCGGCCCGCCGCGCGGCCCCTCGTAACGGATCACGACGACGTCGCCGTCCTTGATCTCGCCGGCCTTCACGGCGGCGAAGGAGGCCTCCTCGGTGTCGAAGACGCGTGCCGGGCCCCGGTGCAGCATCCGCTCGTGCCCCGCGAGCTTGACGACGCAGCCCTCGGGCGCGAGGTTGCCGTGGAGGATCGCCAGGCCGCCCGTCGGCTTGATGGGGTCGCTCAGGGGCCGTAGGACCACTTGGCCGGGCGTCTCGACCGCCTCGGCGGCCTCCTCGCCAATCGTGCGGCCGGTGACGGTGACCTCGTCGGGGTGCAGGAGGCCTGCTTCCAGCAAGCGGTTGGCGACGAGGGCGATGCCGCCGGCGGCGTACATGTCCTTGGCGACGTAGCGCCCGCCGGGCTTGAGGTCGGCGAGGAGCGGCGTCTTGTTGCAGATGACGTCGAAGTCGTCGATGTTGAGCGAGAGGCCCGCTTCCTTGGCGATGGCGAGGAAGTGGAGGACGCCGTTGGTCGAGCCGCCGGTGGCGGCGATGGTGGCGATGGCGTTCTCGATGGAGTTGCGGGTGACGATGCTGCTGGGGCGGAGGTCGCGCTCGACGACGTCCATGATCAGGCGGCCTGCCTCATAGGCGCCGTCGTCCTTGGTGGGGTCCATGGCCGGCACGCTGCCGGTCCCCATCGGCGCGATGCCGAGGGTCTCGATGGCGGTGGCCATGGTGTTCGCGGTGAACTGGCCGCCGCACGCGCCCGGCCCAGGGCAGGCGTTCTTCTCGATTTCGTAGAGCTCCCCGTCGGTGATGCGGCCGGCGGAGTGGGCGCCGACGGCCTCGAAGACCTCCTGGATCGTTATGTCCTGGCCGCGGTAGACGCCGGGCATGATCGAGCCGCCGTAGAAGGCGACCGAGGGGAGGTCCATCCGGCACAGCGCCATGATGGTCGCTGGGATGGTCTTGTCGCAGGCGCTGATGGCGATGACGCCGTCGAGCAGGTGCCCCCGGACGACGAGCTCGATGGAGTCGGCGATGACCTCGCGGCTGATCAGAGAGGCCTTCATGCCCTCGGTGCCCATCGCGATGCCGTCGGAGACGGCGATGGTGTTGAACTCGATGGGGACGCCGCCGGCGTCGCGCACGCCTTCCTTCACCTTCTGCAGAGATGCGCCGGAGGTGGAAGTTGCAGGGCATGACCTCGATCCAGGTGTTGGCCACGCCGATGAGGGGCTTGCGGAAGTCGTCGTCGGTCAGGCCGGTGGCGCGGAGCATGGCGCGGGCCGGCGCCCGGTCGGGGCCGTCGACCAGCGTCCGGCTCGGGCCGCGGACGGGGGCTTGGGTCGTCATCGATCACCTCGGGAGCACGGTTTCCCTTGTTCGAGAACGAAGGGCAAGTTTCAGTGTATCGGGCCGCGACGGAGCGTCAAGGACGGCGGGGTGAGTGGTGCTTCGGTGTGACATGCGGGTATTGCCCGTGACCGTGCGCCGTCTCTACGCTTCCGCCGCACTCTCCCCCATTCCCGGAGGAACACATGCTCGCCAAAGTACGCAGCTGCGCCGTCGTGGGGCTCGAAGGAGCCCCGGTTGAGGTCGAGGTCGATATCTCGCGGGGTCTGCCCCGGTTCAATGTCGTCGGGCTCCCCGACGCGGCGGTGCAGGAGGCGCGGGAGCGCGTCCGGAGCGCGGTGCGCAACTCGGGCGGCGAGTTCCCCCGCACTCGGCTCACCGTCAACCTGGCGCCCGCCGACCTTCGCAAGGCGGGGCCGGCCTACGACCTCCCCATCGCGCTGGGCGTTTTGCTCGCCTCCGGCCAGGTCGAGGCCGACCTTTCGGACACGCTCGTGATCGGCGAGCTTTCGCTGGACGGAAGCCTGCGCCACACGCAGGGGATTCTGCCGATGGTGTCGCTGGGGCAGGAGCTCGGCTTCAAGCGGGTGATCGTCCCCGCGCAGAATGCCTCCGAGGCGGCGCTGGTGGAGGGCGTCGACGTGCTGCCGGCGGAGAGCCTGTCGCGGCTGGCGTCGCACTACCGAGGCGACGACCCGATCACCCTCACGCTGCCCACGGAACGGCCGGGGCCGGAGATCGAGGACGCCGCGGGGCACGTCGACTTCGCCGACATCCGCGGCCAGGAGCACGCCAAGCGGGCGCTCGAGATCGCGGCGGCCGGCGGGCACAACGTCATCCTCTCCGGCCCGCCGGGGAGCGGGAAGACGCTGCTGAGCCGCGCCATGCCCGGCATCCTGCCGGCGCTGTCGCGGGCCGAGGCGCTGGAGGTGACGAAGATCTACAGCGTGGCGGGGCAGCTTCCCACGAACGAGCCGCTGGTGCGCGTCCGCCCCTTCCGGTCGCCGCACTACACGATCTCGAACGCGGGTCTGGTCGGCGGCGGACGCTGGCCGAGGCCCGGCGAGATCAGTCTCTGCCACCGGGGCGTCTTGTTCCTCGACGAGCTGCCTGAGTTCGGCCAGGCGACGCTCGAAGTCCTGCGCCAGCCCATGGAGGACAAGATCGTCACCATCAGCCGCGCGCAGGGCACGACGACGTTCCCCGCCGGCTTCATGCTGCTGGGGGCGATGAACCCCTGCCCCTGCGGCTACTACGGCGACCCCGGCAAGGAGTGCACCTGCACCGCGGGCGCCGTCTCCCGCTACCAGAAGCGGATCAGCGGTCCCCTGCTCGACCGGATCGACCTGTTCGTTCAGGCGCCGCGCGTCGAGTACGAAAAGCTCATGGACCGGGAACGGGCCGAGTCGTCCGCCACGGTGCGGCGGCGGGTCGAGCGCGCCCGCGAGCGTCAGCGTTCCCGCTGCGAGGGAGAACGCTTTGCCTGCAACGCCGACATGGACGTGACAGAGACCCGCAAGCACTGCGTCCTCGACGACGCCGGAGAGTCGCTGTTGCAGACGGCGATGGAGCGCTTCCAGATGTCGGCGCGCGCCTTCAACCGCACGCTGAAGCTGAGCCGCACCATCGCCGACCTCGCGGGCGAGGACGACATCACCGCCGCCTACGTCGCCGAGGCCCTCCAGTACCGCTCGCGCGGCCTGGGGTAGCATTGGGGAACGATGGACCGCTTCCTAGTCGTGCTGGAAAGACATCGACGGGCTATTCGGCCTATTCTCCCGACATCCCGGGCTGCATCGCCACCGGCCAGTCCCGTGCCCAGATCCGGCGCCGCATGGAAGAGGCCATTGCCATGCACCTGCAGGGCCTCGAAGAGGACGGCCTCGCCGCCCCCAAGCCCTCGGCAAGCGCGCTCTATGTGCCGGCCCGTTAATGCCCTCCTGTTAGCCGGGGCGACTGCCGAGAAGATGGCGCGCTCCGATAACCGCGGGTGTTGTGGGGAACGGGCGAGTCGTGACTCGCCCCTACGGGAAGGCCCCCTGTCGCCGCCGCGGGTTGTGCAAGGGCCACCTGGAGCGATGCTACAATTTAGGGGCGCTGCCACCCGAAATCTCTGCCAGGAGCGCCGAGCTATGCCCACTGCACTCACGCAAGCCACGTACACGATCTCCGACGCGGTCATCGAGCGGATGATCTTGGACTCCGCCGAACTGCCGGGCGGCCTCGCCGGGTTCCAGCTAGCGCGGTCCGGCTACCTCGACAACCACACCATGGCGGAGCAGGGCTTCCCCGGTAACTCCGCCGAGGGATTCGCTCGCATCGGCCGGATCACCGGCTTTCTCGCCGAGTACGCCAACCCCGCCGCGGGGAGCGCCGCCGGGCCCGGCGTTGACGTCGCCGCCGGCGCGGTGGTGCACCTGTTCGACCGCGAGGACAGCGTGAAGGTCTGGATGCACGACATCTTTCTGCGCCAGTTCCAGGAGAACGTGGGGGAGTCGAGCCGCGACGGCAGCGAGCTCGTATCCGTCGAGAAGCTCGACGCCCGCGGCTTCGCCGACGAGGCGGTGTCGCTGCGGGCGACGCACCGCGGCACCGTCGGCCTTGTCTCTTCGACGGTGATCGACTTCCGTGTAGGACGGCTGCTCGGCGTGGCCTTCGTCGTTTCGACCGGCGACCTCGAACGCCTCGACGTGACCACCGACCTCGCCCTCGCTCTGGAGCGGCGGATGGTCTCGGTCACGCTGGGCGGCTAGCGCCGGCTCAGCCGCACTCGACCCACCGCCCTGCTTCAGAAGAGGCGCGGGCGGCGTCCAGGAGCCGCTGGCTCCGCCAGCCGTCCTCGAAGCTCGGCTCGATCTTCTCGCCCTTCGAGATGGCGGCCACGATCTTGTTCGTCCAAGCGAAGAAGGGCTTGTAGTGCTGATCGCCGGCGACGGGCGGGTCGGGCAGATCCTCGACTTCGACCTCGGCCAGGGCCTCGCCCATCTTGGCGGCCAGAAGCCGGTCGCCGTCGAGGACCAGTGTGCCGTCGGAGCCGTGTGCTTCGAGACGCATCGCGCCGGTCCCCGTCGGGGCCGCGGCGCTGGATAGGAAGGCGCCCAGCGCGCCGTTCTCGAACCGCAGCGTGAGGAAGAAGGTGTCGTCGGCGTCGGCGACGATCCGGTCGGGCTGGTCGATGGGCTTGTGCTCCTTGGCGAAGGTCTCCAGCGTGGCGTTGACGGCGACGATCTCGCCGAAGAGCCACCGCATCGCGTCGAGGGTGTGCGAACCGGACGCTCCGAGCCAGCCGCCGCCGGTCTTCGCCCCGTACCACCACGAAGCGGTGCGCCCCTCCGTCCAGTGCACGAAGTTGCCGAAGGAGGTCGTGTGGACGTGGTTCAGGCTCCCCAAGAAGCCGTCCTGGATCATCGCGCGCATGCGGACGCGGGCGGGCGTGGTCCTGAACTCGAAGTTGACCATGTGGGCGACGCCTTTCGCCTCCGCCGCCTCCCACATCTCGCGGGCTTGGGCCTCGTCGAGGGCGAACGGCT
>OZ220086.1:0-69305 GCA_964291475.2 Dehalococcoidia bacterium
GCGAGGGAGCGCGGCGGTTGGCGTCGCCGCAAGTGCGACGCCAGCAGGTCGAGTGTCACGTCGTGGCTGCCGATGACGACAACGGTGTTCTCGACCTCGGCCAAGGGCCGCCGCAGGTGGACGGTGATCGCGTCACCGGCGTCGACGCCCTCCGAGAAGCGAGGAATCAGCGCCAGTCCATCGGCGCGCACCAACGACATAATCACCCCGGCCCCGCGCTGCAGCGGCGCGGCGATGAGCTTGCCCCCGACCCGGCCTAGCTTCACCCGCAGCCACTCGTCCTCACCCATCGGCGAGAGCACCTTGCGGCTCATGACGGCCTCGACCTCCTGCGGCGGCGCGCTCTCCCGGCCCAGCATCCGGTCCAGCAAGGGCTTCAGGAACAGCTCCGAGGTCACCACCGCGGAGGCGGGGTAGCCGGGAATGCCCAGCACGGGCGTCCCGTCGACCACACCGAGGACGACGGGATGTCCCGGCCGTACGGCGACTCCATGCACCAGCAGCTCGCCGAGGTCGCGGACGACGGAGGCGGTGTAGTCCTCCGTCCCCGCCGAGGAGCCGGCATTTACTACCACGACGTCGCAGTCGCGGGCCGCCGAGGCGACGGCGTCGGCGATCAGCGCCGGGTCGTCGGCGACGATGGACCTGCGGTCGGGCTCGCCGCCCCACTCGGTCACCTGCGCCGCCAGCATCAAAGAGTTGTACTCAACGATGTCGCCCTTGGCCGGGGCAGCAGTCGGCGGGACGAGCTCGCTGCCGGTGGGAATGATGGCTACCCGCGGCTTCCGCCGCACCGGTATCGAGGTTGCCCCCGCCGCCGCGGCCGCCCCGATGTCCTCGGGTCGGATCGTGTGGTTCTCCGGCAGCACCAGCTCCGTCGCGACGATGTCCTCGCCCATGGGCCGGACGTGCTGCCAGGGAGCGGCGGGGGCCATGATCTCGATCCCGCCGTCCGCCTCGTGGATGACCTCGCGCATGATCACCGCGTCGAAGCCGTCCGGCATGGGGTCGCCGGTATCGACCCAGACCGCCTGCGATTCCAGCCGCAGCCGGATGGGCGCGGTCTCGGTGGCGCGGGCGGTGTCGGCGGAGCGGACGGCGGCCCCGTCCATGGCCGCGGCGTGGTAGTGCGGCGACGAGCGCCGCGCCCAGACCGCCTCCGCCGTCACCCGTCCCAGCGCCTCGTCGAGCGACACCGGCTTCCGCCTCGAGCGCGCCGATGCCGGCCACCTCGAGCCGCCCGAAGAAGCGGCGATACGCCTCCTCGATGGGCACATCCTCGAGGTAGTACTCCCGCCGCCGCCCGTGATGGTGGTGCTCCCGCTCCATGACGCCATTCTAGCGCCGGGGACGGCCCAGGGCCGAACGCGCTATAATCCGCCGCGACCTTCTCCGAAACCGTCGCCCTCCTGGGCGGCTGGAGCGTCCGAAAGCGGGGTGCGGCGTGAGTCTCAAGAACAAGACCGCGATTACCGGCATCGGTCAGACCGAATACTCGAAGGGCCTCGGCCGGCCCGAGCTCAGCACCGCCGTCGAAGCCTCCCGCAAGGCCATCGAGGACGCCGGCCTGACCCCCAAGGACATCGACGGCATCGTCCGCTTCGACATGGAGGCCACCACCGAGGAGGCCCTGCACTCCGTCGTCGGGACCAACGACCTCACCTTCTTCGCCGAGACCGGCTACGGCGGCGGCGGCGGCGCGGCGACGATCGCCCTCGCGGCCCAGGCCGTCGCCACCGGCCAGGCGAACCACGTCCTCTGCTTCCGCTCGCGGAACCGCGGCAAGCTCTCCGCGAGCAGCGCCCAGGCTGGCAGACCCTGGGAGAAGCAGTCGATGCTCGTCGGCGGTCACCAGCAGTACCACATCCCCTTTGGGATGGTCTCGCCGGTGCAACAGGTGGCGATGCTCACCCGCCGCCACATGCACGAGTTCGGCACCAAGGCCGAGCACCTCGGCGCCATCGCCGTCACCCAGCGCGACAACGCCACCCGCAACCCCGCCGCCGTCATGCGCCAGCCCATCACCATCGAGGACTACCTGAACGCCCGCTGGATCGCCGAGCCGATGCGCCTCTTCGACTGCTGCCTGGAGACCGACGGCGCGGCGGCGCTCGTCGTCTCCTCCGCCGAGTGGGCCCGCAACTGCCCCAACCCGCCCGCCTACCTCCTCGCCGTCTCCCAGGGCATGGCCTATATGACCACCGGCATGACCAACTACTACAAGGACGACGACTTCTTCCGCACCGACTCCTCCGTCGCCGCCAAAGCCCTCTACGAGCGCGCCGGCGTCGACGCCAAGGACATCGACGTCGCCCAGCTCTACGACGCCTTCAGCACCGTCGTGCTCCTGTTGCTGGAAGACTACTTCTGCGGTCGCGGCAACGGCGGCCCCTACGCCGCCTCCGGCGCCATCGGCTTCCCCGACGGCGAGATTCCCATCAACACCAGCGGCGCGGGCCTCTCCGAGGTCTACCTCCACGGCTTCAACCTCATGGTCGAAGCCGTCAAGCAGATCCGCGGCACCTCCACCTCCCAGGTCAAGGACGTCGAGCTCTCCCTCTACACCTCGGCCGCCCCCGTCCCCTCCAGCGCCTTCCTCCTCAGCAAGAACCCGTAGGGGCGATTCACGAATCGCTCTCCGCCTTTCAAGGGGCGCCCCTCAAGCCTCCCACCCCCTGGGAGAGACTGAGGGCGGGCCGGGTGGGGCGCGGTGGTCTGGCCTCTTCTCCCCGCGAGAGACCTTTGCGTACCCTTGGACCGAGGTGGGGGAGCAGCGCCCTGCGGGCGCTCGCATGCCTAACGGCGCGCGCCCTCTCTCAAATCTCCCCCAGAGGGGGAGAGGCCGGAGGGGGCGGGCGACCTCACCGCCGCTCGTAGACGGACACGCGGTTGGTGCTCGAGGCCGTGAACGGACTGCCTTGCCAGTCGCTCGTTCGAGACCGCAGCCTCAGGCCGGCGAGCCATCCTGTTCGACGCACTCACGGCGAATTTTGCGGCACTGCTGGTAAGGGAACAGCCGGGCACAGATCAAGAAGCCACCGAACTAGTTGAAGAGATCAAGGTTTTATGGAGGGAACTCGCGGAACAACGTGGGGAGACGGCGGGTTGAGTGCGACGGTTGCACTTAGCGCTCGCACACTATCCCGTCGCCATCACCGTCGCGGGCGCTGGGCACTACTTCCGCGGGGAAGCCTCGACCATCGCCGCTGCTTCCTCTTTGGCGGGGGACGCCGGCGTCCTCCGCTTCGTCGCAGGAGTCGTACACCGCCGGGCTGTCAGGAGTTGGGCTTGGCTCGAGCGTGGCCGTCGGCGTCGGCACAGACGTTGGCGTCGGCTTTGGCGTTGACGTGAGGGGAGCAGGGGCTTGCCCGTCGCAGGCGGCTGTCATTTCCATGAGCGCATCCCATTCTTCCTGGGTGGCGGAGAGGTCCCAATCGGCCTTGATGGTGATCCAGTCTGTCGCATATTGACACCAGTAGTCTTCGTCAGGTGGGCGCCACTCTTCAGGTCCCCTGTCCGCCTTCGAGCGGTTCGCGGACGCTGACACCGCGATCAGATGATTAGGATGGGTGAGGTCGTTGGCGAAGGCCCGGCGCCTGTCCGCGTCCCATTCCCATGCTCCGGATCGGAACGCGTTGGCGAGCGGGACCATGTGGTCAATGTCGAGCCTTCGCGCTACTGTCAACGTGTCACCTGTGTAAGGGTCGAGCCATTCGCCCATTAGGACGCTGCACTGGCGTTCGTCGGTGAAGGTGACCTCGATCCGTGACTCTTCGAGTAAGACCTCCTGTCTGGTGTCCTGGCAGTCGCGGTCTTCATCCACCCAATGGCGCCAGTCGTCCCGGTCGTAATCGGGCAGTTCGCTTGGAACCTCGCGAATCGTGAGCCGTGGCAGACCGGTGGGGGCAGTCGCCGTCGGTGGAGGCGCAAGGGTCGTCGTGGGAGTAGGCGCAGACGTTGCCGTGGGCGGAGGTGCAGACGTTACCGTGGGCGGAGGCACAGGGGTCGCCGTGGGCGGAGCCGCAGAGGTCGCCGTGGGCGGAGCCGCAGGGGTCGCCGTGGGCGGAGCCGCAGGGGTCGCCATGGGCGGAGCCGCAGGGGTCGCCGTGGGCGGAGGTGCAAGGGTCGCCGTGGGCGGAGGTGCAAGGGTCGCCGTGGACGGGGGCGCGGAGGTCTCCGTGGGTGACGTGGTCGGCTCGGCGGCGCTGCAAGCCGCAGCGAACACTAACGCGGCGAACAGCCCCAACATCCCGGCCCAGAGCTTCCTGTATTGGCGTGCCTTCAACAACTGCATCACCTAAACCCTCTCCGTGACACAGCTACACATTATGCCAGCCCGCTAGTGTTCTCCCTACGGACGAGTTGCTCCGCCGCTCCCCTACCCCAGCAGCCGGACCTCGACCTCGGCCCCCGCGTAGAGGCCGCCCGCATCGAGGGGTATTTTGAGCAGGCCGTCGGCGCGCACCAGCGTGTAGATCAGGTTCGACTTGCCGAAGACGGGCTCGGCGTAGCGGACGCCGTCCCGCTCGACGAGGCGCGCCGGAACGTAGTCTTCCCGGCCCGGCGCCGAGGCGACGTCGCGGGTGAGCGTCGCGCGCGCCGTCGGCGGCTCGGGCGGGTCGTCGCAGCCGCTGAGCCAGGCGATGGCGGGCCGGACGAAGAGGTCGAAGACAATCATCGCCGAGACGGGGTTGCCGGGCAGCCCGAAGACCGGCTTCCCACCGACAACGGCGAGCACCGTCGGCTTGCCGGGCCGCAGCGAGACGCCGTGGAGCAGCACGCCCGGCTCGCCGAGCCCCTGGACCACCTCGGCAGTGAGGTCGCGCGCGCTCACCGAGCTGCCTGCCGAGATGACCAGCGCGTCGTGTGCGTCGAGGCCGTCCGCCGCCGCACGCGCCAGAGCATCCCCGTCATCGCCGACGATGCCGAGCAACGACGGTTCGCCGCCGGCCCGCTCGGTCAGCGCGGCCAGGGTGTAGCTGTTCACGTCGCGGACCTGGCCCGGCTCGGGGGCCGCGTCGGGCGGCACGACCTCGTCGCCGGTGGAGAGAATACCCACGCTGGGACGCCGCGCCGCCTCCACCGTGGCCGCGCCGACGGCGGTCAGTCCGCCGAGGTCCTGCGGCCGGAGCCGGTGCCCCTTGGGCAGCACGAGGCCGCCTTCTTTCACGTCCTCGCCTGGCTGGACGACGTTCTCCCCCACCGCGACGGCGCGGACGACCTCGATCGTCGTCTCGTCGACCGGCTGAGTGTGTTCGACCATGACCACGGCGTCGGCGCTGGGGGCCAGCATGCCGCCGGTATGCGCCCGCGCCGCCTCGCTCTGGGCGATGTCGAACGTTGGGCGGCTGCCGGTGGGCACGTCGCCGGCCACGCGCAGGTAGGCGGGGAGCCCCTCGCTCGCGCCGAAGGTGTCCCGGGCGCGTACGGAGAAGCCGTCCATGCTCGATCGAGGAAACGACGGCAGGTCGCCGCCGGCGAAGACGTCGCGGGCCAGGTAGCGCCCCAGCGCCGCCTCGGTGGCGACCCGCTCGATGCCCAGCACCCGCACTTCGACGTTGCGGCCCAGCAAGGCCAGCGCCTCCCCCGGCGGCAGGACGTTGAACAACTCCGGCATGGCGCCATTCTAGCGCGGCCTTCGCCGCCCCTAAATAGAGCAGCGCCCTGCGGGCGCTCGCGCGCCTGACGGCGCGCGCCCTCTCTCAAATCTCCCACAGAGGGGGAGAGGCCGGAGGGGCCGGGCGACCTCACCGCCGCTCGTAGACGGACACGTGGTTGGTGCTCGAGGCCGTGAATGGGCTGCCCTGCCAGTCGCTCGTACGTGCCCGCAGCGTCAGGCCGGCCAGCCTCCCCATCAGGTCCAGCTCCGACGGCCAGGCGTAGCGGAGCTTGACGGGGTAGAGGCGGACCTCGTCCTCCGTGAAGTACACGTGGGAGGAAGTCACCATCTGTGTGACCGGATCGTGGCGCGATACGTCGATAGAGACCGTGCCGGTACTCACAACGTCCGCGCGGATGCTCTGGCCGCCCACGAATCTGCCCACGTCGGGCACGAAGGCCTCGATGACGAAGAAGCCGCCGTCGTTCAGATGGCGGGCGACGTTCATGAAGCACCTGACCTGGTCTTCCTGCGTCAGCGGCGCGAAGAAGGTGTTGAAGACCACGTAGATCAGGGAGTAGCGGTCCTTCAAGTCGAATTCCACGAAGTCGCCCATCGTGACGGGGATTGCCTCGCCGCCGGGCTTCTCCCGCAGCTTTTCGACCATGGCCTCGGAGGAGTCGATGCCGTGGACCTCAACCCCGCGCGCCGCCAGCGGAAGCGCGATCCGGCCCGTGCCGATTCCAAGTTCCAGGGCCGGCCCGCTGCCCGCCAGCCCGGCCAGCATGTCCACCATAGAGGCAAGTTGCTCTGGACTGTTTAGGTTTGCGTACATCTCGTCGTAGACCTCGGCGATGCGGTCTCCGTACGTCGATTCCTCAAACTCCTTCATGTGATCCGTGTCCTTCCCGTGCAATCGTAGGTGCCTAATACGCCCGCGCTCGGTCGACCACGTTCCGCAGCGGCTCGCCGGCGAGGTAGCGCCCGAGGTTCTCGACGAACAGGTCGACGACCGCCGCGTCGTAGCCCGGGAACAGGCCGGCGATGTGGGCGGTGACCAGCGCGTTGTCCACCTCCCACCACGGACTGTCGGGCGGCGGCGGTTCGCTCTGCAGCACGTCGAGGGCGGCCCCCGCGATGCGCCGCTCCGCCAGCGCCGCCAGCAGCGCCACCTCGTCCACGACCTCGCCGCGCGCCGGGTTGATGAAGTACGCCGTCGATTTCATCAGACCGAGCTCGCGGGCGCCGATCATCCCCCGCGTCTCCGGCGTCGAGGGCACGGCCAGCACGACGAAGTCCGATTCGCGCAGCACGCGGTCAAGTTCAGATAGCGGCAGCACCTCGACGCCGCCGTCGGCGTCGGCCGGGTTGCGCTTGACTGCCAGCACGCGCATCCCGAAAGCGTCGGCGAGGCGCGCCGTCGCCCGTCCGATCTCCCCGAACCCGACGATCCCCATCGTCGCGCCGCGGAGCTGCGGCAGCTCGAAGCGGTCCCATGCCCGCGCCCGCTGGCCCCGCACCATGCGCCCCACCTGCTTCGCCAGGGTCAAGGCCTGCGTCATCACCCACTCGGCGACGGGACGGGCGTTGACCCCCGCCGCGCTGGTGATGACGACGTTCGGGTCGTGCCACACGTCGAGGTCGCGTGCGAACTCGGTGCCCGCCATGGGGAGTTGGACCCAGCGGAGGTTGGGCGCGCGGCGCCCCACGTCGGAAGGGAGCCGGCGGGCCGCCAGCACCACCTCCGCCTCCGCCAGTATCGCGTCGAGCGAGCGCCCGGCGCTCCGGTCGGGCGCGGGCTGCTGCATGGGCCGCAGCGCCGACGGCAACTCCTCCAGCAGCTTCGCCGCCGCGTCGGCCACGCGCACCCGCGCATCGGCCCGCTCGATACGCGCTATCAGGTCGTCCGCAAGGCTGGTGGCGACGACGACGTTCACAGACTCCCCGGACATATCCGCATTATGCGCCGTGCCCCGCGTCCGGCGTAACCCAGCCCCCGCTCCTTGACACCCATCGCCCCGTCGCCAAGAATCCGGCCCACGCCGGAGGACCTTCGATGACCGACCGCCCCGACGAGCCGGGCCGCCCCGGCTCATCGCTCGCTCCCTACCGCGTCCTCGACCTCACCGAGGGCGGCGTCAACTGGGCGGGCCGCCTGCTCAGCGACATGGGCGCCGACGTCATCCGGGTCGAGCCGCCCGGCGGCAGCCCCACCCGGAAGCGCGGCCCCTTCTACCAGGACGAGCCGCACCCCGAGCGCAGCCTCTACTGGACGGCCTACAACCTCAACAAGCGCGGCGTGACGCTCGACCTGGAATGTTCCGAAGGGCAGGACCTCTTCACCCGCCTCGCCGCCACGGCCGACTTCATCCTCGAATCGTCCATGCCGGGCACGATGCGCGACCTCGGCCTCGGCTACGACCGGATCAGCGCCATCAACCCGGGGATCATCTACACCTCGATCTCGCCCTTCGGCCAGTCCGGGCCCTACGCCCGGTACAAGACCACCGACATGGTGCTGTGGGCCATGGGCGGCGCGCTCTACGTCTGCGGCGACGCCGACCGTCCCCCGGCGCGGGTCTCCGTCCCGCAGGCGGAGCACCAGGGCGGGGCGCAGGGCGCGGCCGGCTCGATGATCGCCCTCTTCGCCCGCCACGCCACCGGCGAAGGCCAGCACGTCGACGTCTCGATCCAGGCCGCGGTGATCCGCGTCCTGATGAACGCCGCGGCCAATTCGATCCTCATGGGCGTCAACATCGAGCGCGGCGGCGGCACCAAGCGGTTCCCGGACTTCACCGTCCGCGACGTCTTCCCCACGCTCGACGGCTACGTCGTCGGCACCGTGTCGGGCGGCAACGTCGCCTGGCGGTCGACCGAGTCCCTCATCCGTTGGATGGACGCCGAAGGGAAGGCGTCGGACTTCCTGAAGTCGCGGGACTGGCGAAACATGGACTACTTCAAGATCATGACCGTCGGCGGCGAGTTGGCCCGCGAGTTCGAGCGCTGTCAGGACGAGGTCGCCGCCTTCTTCGCCACCAAGACGAAGGGAGAAATCTACGCCCGCGCCGTGAGCGACAAGCTCCTGCTCGCCCCCGTGAACAACATGCAGGACCTGCTGGAGAACGAGCACCTCGCCTTCCGCGAGTTCTGGCAGGAGGTCCACCAGCCCGGCATGGACGCGACCTTCGCCGTCCCCGGCCCCTACATAAAGATGAGCGAGACGCCCATCGAATACCTCCGGGCCGCGCCCCTTATCGGCGAACACAACGCCGAAGTCTTCGCCGAAATCGGCCTCACCGAAGACGACCTGGAACGCCTCCGCGACGCCGGTGTCGTCTAACCCCGCCCAACCATGTCGGGGCGATTCGCGAATCGCCCGTTGCGTAACCCTGAACCGAGTGGGGGAGCAGCGCCCCGCGGGCGCTCGCGCGCCTGGTGGCGCGCGCCCTCTTGAAGGACCGGGCACATGGGTGACGGTTAGACCGGGGACATAGGTAACACCTTGACGGGGGTCTTGGCGATGCGTTTGGTGTGGTCGTCGAGGAGGCCGATGAGGAGGGGGCCGAAGCGGACGGCCCAGCTGCGGTCGTCCTGCCGGACGAGGCCGACGGGCTCGCCTTTGAGGGTCTCGCTCACGTAGACCAGGTCCCCCTTCCACTTGATCTCGCCGTTGCCGCGTACCCGGCGTACCGTGACTTCGGCCTCGTAGTCCGGCGAGCCGACGCTGGCAGGATAGGGGCGAAACGAGGGCGTGTACAGGAAGGCCGGGGGGCGCTGTCCCAAGGCCTCGTGAGGGCGCTCGGTGTTGTAGCTGCGTCGGAAGCGGTCGAAGGCCTGCTGCTGACGGCGGCCGTTGGCCCTGGGCGGCGAGGCGGTTTCCGCCTTCAGGGTGCGGTGGAGGCGCTCGAGGCGTCCGTTCTGTTCGGGATGGCCCGGGGCGATGCGCTCGGGGAGGATGCCCAGCTTGACCCACCAGACGGCCAGGGAGGAGAGGCTGCCCAAGCTGGTGCCGGCGAAGGGCGGACCGTTGTCGGTGCGGATGACCCTGGGCAGGCCGTACTCACGGAAGGCGCGCGCTAACGCGCGCCGCGTCTCCGGGCCGGTGGGGCGCTCCAGCCCGCGGCAGGCGATCAGGTAGCGGGAGGCCGCGTCCTGGACGGTGAGGGGGTCGACGCGGGCCCCGTCGCCGGTGCGGAACCAGCCCTTGAAGTCGATGGACCAGACGTCGTTGGCGTTGATGGCGTAAGCGAAGGGCTCGCTCCAAGGGGAGGTACGGCGGCGACGCTGTCGGCGCCGTACCAGGCCGGCCCGGTCGAGGATGGCGCCGGCGGTGCTGGGGGCGGGCCAGGGCACGTCGGGCTCGGTGTCGTGGAGCCAGGCGATGAGCTTCTTGGGGCCCCACAAGGGGTGGGCTCGCTTCGCCGCGATGATGCGCTCCTGCACCTCACGGCGTGTGGCGTTGGGATGATGGTGGGGGGCGCGGCTCCGGTCGCGCAGGCCCTCCTCGCCGTACGCCTCGTACCGGCCGATCAGCTTGGAGGCAGTCTTGCGGCTGATCCCGAACTGCCGGCACAACTCGGCGATGGGTTCCTCCCCCGCCGTCCTGCGCTCAATGAACCGCAACCGTTCCGCTTCGACACTCGTCTCTTGCCAGGGCAACACAACTCCTCCTTCATGGATCGCTTCCTGCAATCCTCCAGAGTGTTACCCATGTGCCCGGTTTATCTGTTACCTATCTTCCCGGTCTGTACCCTCTCTCAAATCTCCCCTAGAGGGGGAGAGGGAAGACGACGACACCGCATTGACCCGTAGCGGGGCGTTCGGTAGGGTCTAGCCGCGCCGCGCAGGCCCGTTGAACCCTATGCAGCCATGCGCGAGGAGCATGGTTTGCCGCGTTTTGCGCTGACCATGGCGAAACAGTTGGTGGGCGCCCTTCGCGACCTGGCTCCCATCGTCGCGGTCATCGTCTTCTTCCAGATCGTCGTGGTCCGACAGCCCTTTCCCGACGTCGCAAGCGTGGCGGTCGGGTTGGTGTGCGTAGTCCTGGGACTGGCGTTGTTCATCCAAGGGCTGGAGAGCGGGCTGTTCCCGCTGGGCGAGGCGCTGGCGCAGGGGCTGGCGCGCAAGGGGAGCGCGACGGTGCTGCTGGCGCTGGCCTTCTGTCTCGGCTTCGGCACCACCGTGGCCGAGCCCGCGCTGATCGCCGTGGCGGCCGAGGCGGCAAAAGTGGCGGCGGAGGCGGACTTCATCGGCGGCAGCCAAGCCTCCCAGGACCGGTACGCCCTCGAGCTACGCATGGTGGTTGCCGTCGCCGTCGGCCTCGCCATCGTCCTGGGGGTGCTGCGCATCTTGAAGGGGTGGCCCATTCACCGCTTCATCATCAGCGGCTACGTGCTGGTCATGGTGATGACCCTCTTCGCGCCCGAGGAGATTGTGGGAGTGGCCTACGACTCCGGCGGGGTGACGACCAGCACGATCACGGTGCCGCTGATCACCGCCTTGGGAGTGGGCCTCGCCTCCACCATCCGGGGGCGCAACCCGATGCTCGACGGCTTCGGGCTGATCGCCTTCGCCAGCCTCACGCCCATGATCTGCGTGCTGGGCTATGGGATGGTGACGTGATGCTGGAGTGGCTGGCGCTCTTCGGCGAGACCCTGCTGTATACGCTGCGGGACGTGACGCCCATCGTCGTCATCCTCGTCGTGTTCCAGGTGGGCGTGCTGCGGCGCAGGTTGCCCAACGTCGGGGGCATCGTTACCGGGTCGGTCATGGTGCTGCTGGGGCTGGCGCTGTTCCTCATCGGGCTGGACCAGGCGCTGTTCCCCATCGGCGAGACGATGGCGCGGCAACTCACGGAGATGGCGGGGGAATCGGCGCTGGCGGGCGTGGTGCGGTGGGAGGACTACTGGGTGGTGTACCTCTTCGCGGCCGCCATCGGTTTTGCGACGACGGCGGCCGAGCCGTCCCTCATCGCCGTCGCGATAAAGGCCCAGGAGGTCTCGGGTGGCGCGGTGAACGCCTGGGGGCTCCGCATCGCGGTGGCGGTGGGCGTGGCTGCCGGGGTATCGCTGGGGTGCTTCCGCATCGTGACGGGCTCGCCGCTCCCGTGGTACATTCTGGCCGCCTACGTCGTCGTCATCGTGCTGACGTACCTGAGCCGCCGCACCATCATCCCGCTGGCCTACGACAGCGGGGGCGTCACCACCTCGACCGTTACGGTGCCGGTGGTGGCGGCCCTGGGGCTGGGCCTCGCCGCCAGCGTTCCGGGGCGCAGCCCACTCATCGATGGCTTCGGACTCATCGCTTTCGCCAGTGTCTTCCCCATCATGTCGGTGCTAGGCTACGCCATCGTCGCCGAATGGGTGGAACGCCGGCGCACCCGGAAGGAACGCCAGGGGGTGGAGACATGAAGATGGCGCTGATCGTCGCGCTGGTGAACAAGGAGAAGACGGACCACATCGTTGATGCCGCGCGGGCGGGCGGCGCGACGGGGGACACCATCATCAGCGGTGTGCGCGGCGAGGGGCTGGAACCGGCAAAGACCTTTCTGGGGCTGGACCTGACCGCGAGCCGGGACGTGGTGCTGTTCCTGGTGGCGGAACCGAGGGCCCGGGATATCCTCGAACGCATCGCGGCGGCAGGCGGGATGGACCGCGAGCACGGCGCCGGCGTCGCCTTTCAAATCGCCGTTGAGGACGTCGTCGGTCTCTCAACCCAGTTGCCCACGCTAATGGAGGAGTTGGAAGGCACGCTATGAACGAGCAGGGCGATAACAGGTCAATACGTGTACTCGACATCTTGGGGCCGGAGGTCCACGCCATCGACGGGCTGGCGACGGTGGCCGAGGCTATGGCGACGATGAAGCGGCTGCACATCAGCTCGCTCATCGTCAACCGCCGCCACGAGGACGATGAGCTGGGACTGATCACGGTGAGGGACTTGGCGCGGGAGGTCATCGCGCGCAACCGCGCGCCGGAGCGGGTCAATGTCTACGAGGTCATGGCGAAGCCGGCGCTGTCGGTCCGCCCGGATATGCTGGCGCGCTACGCGGTGCGGCTGATGGTGCAATTTCGCGTCTCCCGCGCGCTGGTGGTCGATGACACCGGGGCCCCTCGCGGCCTGGTCACACTGCGCGACCTGGTCTTGGGTCTCACTCCGGAGTAGCCACCGCGGCCCTTTGCTCGTACCAGAGGATCGTCCCTTCTCACCGGCCCCACGCCCCGCCCGATGACGTGCGGGTGTATCCTGAAGGGTGCGCTACATTGCCAAGCCCGAACCTCCTGCTAGACCAAGGAGCCCCGTACCTCCCATGCCTCGATTCCCGCGCCCTCGCCTGCTCGTCTCCATCGCTGTCCTCGCCTCCGCCCTCGTCCTCACCGCCTGCCCCGGCGAGTCGGCCACCCCACGTCGGTCCCCGCCACCGCGACTCCCGGCGGCCCGGTCACCAAGATCCTCGTCGAGATGACCTCGTTCGACTTCATCCCCGAAGACTTCGAGTTCTCCGTCGGCGAGACCGTCCAGTTCGAGCTCTACTCCAGGGACATCGAGCACGACTTCACCGTCGAAGCCCTCGGCATCGACTGGGACGTCGACGGCGGCGAAACCGAGACGCACCGTTACACCTTCAACACCGCCGGCAAGTTCCGCCTGCTCTGCACCATCCCCGGCCACGAGGCCGGTGGCATGATCGGCGAAATCGTCGTCCGCTAACCCCTTTGGCTCTTCTCCCCCCGGAGACCTTTACGAAACGGGGCCGAGTAAAGACCAGCGCCCTGCGGGCGCTCGCGCGCCTGACGGCGCGCGCCCTCTCTCAAATCTCCCCCAGAGGGGGAGAGGGAAGAACCGCCCCGCTCCGCCCGTTTCCCAACCAGCGGCGGGAGCTTGCAAGGGTCTCTGGGGGGAGAAGATTGCGATGAGGGGCCTCTCCTAACCCCCACCGGTTATCGGCGTCCGCCCTCCCTCTCCTCCGTCCCGGCGGGGCATTACCTAACCTCCCCCGCAGGGGGAGCGCCTTTAGCCTCTCCCCCTCTGGGGGAGACTGAGAGAGGGCCGGGGTGGGGTCTCCCCCGCCGCCGCTTGACAATAACGCGGGCGGTCGGCATTATGCGGCACACCTGAAACGGTCTTCCGTAATCGGTAGCTTCGGACAACCGGAAAGGGGGGAGCGTATGGATCTCTTCTGGGAGATCTTCTTCGATCTAGACCGCGTTGGTCACATCGTCGCCGGAATCACGTGGATCGGCATTCTCTACTACCTGAACTTCGCGCAGGTGCCTTCCTTCGCGAAGATGGATGCCGCGGCTCGCACCAACGCCATACAAGTGCTGGTGCCCCAGGTGCTGTTCCTGTTCCGCTGGGCGGCCTTCTTCACCGTCCTCTTCGGGCTCGCGTACATCATCGGCAAGGGCGTGCAGGACCATAACTACTTCGAGACGACCCGCTTCTACTCCGTCGCCATCGGCGGGGTGATGGGCCTCATCATGGCCGGGAACGTCTGGTTCATCATCTGGCCGAACCAGAAGAAGGTCATCGCGGCGGCCAACGCCGGCGAGGCCCCCGATCCGTCGTGGGCACGGAAGACGCTGCTGGCGTCCCGCACCAACACGATGCTCTCGGTCCCCATGATCTTCTTCATGGCCGCGGCGATTCACCTGCCCGCGCTGTGGAATTAGGAGAGGCCACCATGAACAGCATCGAAGACTTCATCGAATCACCTATCGGCAAGCCGATCGTGTCGGTGCTCTCCTTCATCGCCGGGATCACCGTCATCAACGGTAAGACCTTCCTCGAATCGCCCCACAAGACCGTCGTCGCCGGCATCCTGCTCACGGGCGCGGCGATCATCGCGATACGGATCGCGGCCGTCGTTTCCTAGACGCAGGGCGGCTGCGAGCCCCGACATACGTCAGCGAAGAGAGGCCCCCGGCCGGGGGCCTCTCTTGCGTTAACCGTATCGAGCGAGGAGAGGCCGGTGCGGTTGCATTTCGGGGGGAGGTTCACCATAATTTACCCGTCCGAAATCCATCGTAGCGAGAGCCAACAGGTAGGAGGCACACCCCTATGGCCAAATCGTTAGACGGGACCAAGAGTCTCGACAACCTCAAGAACGCCTTTGCCGGCGAGTCGCAGGCGAATCGCCGCTACATGTACTTCGCGCGGCAGGCCGACATCGAAGGCTACCCCGACGTCGGCGGCCTCTTCCGCGACACCGCCGAGGCCGAGACCGGACACGCCTTCGGCCACCTGGACTTCCTCAAGTCGGTCGGCGACCCCGCCACCGGCGACCCGATCGGCACCACCGAGAAGAACCTCCAGGCCGCGGTCGACGGCGAGACCTACGAGTACACCGAGATGTACCCGGGCATGGCCAAGACCGCGCGCGACGAGGGCTTCGACGAGCTGGCCGAGTGGTTCGAGACGCTGGCGCGCGCCGAGAAGTCGCACGCCGGGCGCTTCAACCAGGGCCTGAGCAAGGTCGCGGGCAAGGAGCCGGCCGACGCGATGTAGCCGGCCTGCCGCAGCCATGCGGAGACCAACGACGAAACGCCCCGAGGGTCCGCCTTCGGGGCGTTTGTCTGCCCGTAACAGCATGAACATGCTCGCGAACAAGTTGCAGGCCGCGCACTTCGGAGCTTCGTCTACGTGAGCAACTTGCGCGCACAGTCCGCGGAGTTTTGGGACGAGTCGGCGCTCCTCGCCGAGCAGAAGCGCCAGTTCGACGTCTGCCACGGCTGCCGCCTCTGCTTCAACTTCTGCCCCGCCTTCCCCGCCCTCTTCGACGTCACCGACGCCGCCGAGGACAACGACCGGCCCCTGACCCGCGAGGCGCTGCGCCCCGTCGAGGCCCAGTGCTACCAGTGCCAACTCTGTTACCTCCGCTGCCCCTACACCGAGCCCCACGACTACAAGCTCGACGTCCCCGCCCTCTTCCTCCGCGCCAACTTCATCAACGCCCGCAAGGAAGGCGTCGGCCTCGGCGACCGCCTTCTCGCCGACACCGACCGCCTCGGCGGTCTCGGTTCGAAGACGGCGCCCCTGGCGAATATGGCCAACCGCATCGCGCCGCTCCGCTTCGCCGCGGAAAAGACAGCCGGCGTCCACCGCAAGGCGGCGCTCCCGCTCTTCTCGTCCCAGACCTTCGCCTCATGGTTCGGCAAGAACCGCGAACGGCTCCGCGCCAAGCTCGACAAGCCCACCCGCAAGGCGGCCCTCTTCTACACCTGCTACCTGAACTACTGGGGCGCCGACGCCGCCATCGCCTGCGCCGAGGTCTTCACCCACAACAACATCGACCTGATGGTCCCCAAGCAACAGTGCTGCGGCATGCCCTTCATGGACGCGGGACTGGAGCGGGGCGTGCAGCGGAAGATCGACGCCAACCTCCCCGAACTTCTGGCGGCCATCGACGCGGGCTACGACATCGTTACGCCGGGCCCGTCGTGCGGCATGATGCTGCGCCGCGACTGGCCGCAGCTCCGCGAGTGCGAGGAGACCCGCCGCGTCGCCGAGCACACCTTCGATATCGCTGAGTACCTGTGGAAGCTCAGGGTGGACGGCGACCTCGACACCGGCTTCCAATCGAAGCTGGGCAAGGTCGCCTACCACGCCCCGTGCCACCAGCGGATGCAGTTCATCGGCAACAAGGGCGCCGACCTGATGCGCCTGGTGCCGGGGACGGAGGTCGAGGTCGTCGAGCGCTGCTCACACCACGACGGGACGTGGGGGATGAAGAAGGACTCCCACGAGGTCTCCCTGCGCTACGGCAAGCGGCTCTTCGACGACATGAACGACGCCGAGGCCGACCTCTTCGTCTCCGATTGTCCCCTGGCGGCGGAGCAGATCCAGCAAGGCGCGGGGCGGCGACCGGTGCACTCGTTGCAAGCGCTGAGGCAGGCCTACGGGATCTAGACGATGCGCAAGATCGAACGCGCCGACGTCCGGGACATCATCGAGTACGAGAAGGCCCGCGACGGCTTCCGCCGGCGAATCATCGACCTGAAGAAGCGGCGCCGGGTCGGCGTGGGCCGCAACCTCACCTTCGTCTTCGAGAACCGCGACACGATGATCTTCCAGATACAGGAGATGATGCGCGCCGAGCGCATCGTCCACGAGGACCGGATCGCGGACGAGATCGAGGTCTACAACACGCTGATCCCCGACGCGAACGAGCTGAGCGCCACGCTGCTCATCGAAATCACCGATCAGCGCCGCATCAAACCCGTCCTCGACCGGCTGATGGGACTCGACGAGCCGGAGCGCGTCTGGCTCCAGTTCGGCGGGGAGCGCGTCCACGCCGCATTCGAAGAGGGCCGCAGCAACGAGGAGAAGATCAGCGCCGTCCACTTCGTGCGCTTCCCCTTCACGGAGCAACAAGCGCGGCGCTTCCGCTCCGGTGAGGACGCGGCCTATCTCTGCGTCGACCACCCCAACTACAAGCGGCGCGCCAAGATCGCTCCCGAGGTGCGCGCGAGCCTGGAAGAGGACCTCGCCTGAGCCGGCGTCGTCGTCAGACGGTGTAGAAGACGGCGATCAGCGCGAAGAGCTCGATGGCGGTCACCGTCGAGTTGACGGTGTGGACGTCGCCGAACCGCCGCCGCGCCGCCGAACGCTCGGCGCGGTCGAACGAGCCGACACGCTCGCCGAGCGAACGCAGCACCGGGGTCGTGATCCACGCGGAGATGGCCGCCATGGCCCCGACGCCGCCAAGTAGCCCGTACCGGGCCGCGAGCCGACCGCTCACGTCGTCGCGCCAGAGCACGTACTCCAGTATGACCGTGGCGGCGATGACGACGGCGCAGAGGACCTTGAGGCGGTTGATTGTGGCAAGCAGCGCACCCACGAGCTCGGCGGCGCGGTCCCGCGAGTCTTCGATCTTGAAGACGACGGGCGCTGCCGCCGAGAGGACGACGATTGCGCCCGCCCAGACCCCGACCGCCGTGAGGAAGAAGAGCTGGTTGACGAAGAACGGGGCGCTGGTCAAGGCGTGGAGCGGCTAGCGGACCTCGCTGTTGTGGCTGCTGGGACGGTCGGGCTGCACCTCCGGAGCCGGAGCGTCGGTGAGGAACGGCGTCTCGGGCAGCGCCGCGTCGAGGCTGCGGTGCTCGAGGTCCTGGTAGACCGTCTGGGCCTGGTGGGTGTTGAAGACGAGGGGGAAGCCTTCCTTCCCGAAGATCCCGTCGTCGCGCACGAGGCTGTTGCCGTTTTCGTCGACGACGTCCTCGCCAATCGAGGAGAGGAAGTTGTGCGCGCCGCCGTAGGCCAAGAGGATGTAGCCGATCTCACAGATTTCCGCGTCGGAGAAGTGACCCTGGAGATCCTTCATGAACTCGTCGGTGACCCCCTGGGGGTTGTACTTGACGAAGTCGGCGTAGCGAAGGGCCATCTTCTCCCGCTCGGAGAGGTCCGAGTTTTCGTAGTCGACGACCTTGGCGACCTTGGCGTTGGTGAGTCCTGCCTGCTGACCCTCAGCAGTGCGGGTGATCTTTCACTGGCGGCAGTTGGCGAGATAGGCGGACCGCACCCGGATCATCTCACGGAGCTGTCCGTCGAGGTGCCCGTGGTCCCATATCGCTTGAATCAGGCCGAGGAAGGCCATGCTGATTGGTGCGGGCAGGGCGGAGTGGTCGATGCGCGCGGTGAAACGGGGCAGAGCTTGGGTTGGAGTCTGCGTCATTGCGGCCTCCTACTGGAAGGTGGGGCAACTATCCGTGAAGCGCGCAGGCGTGTCAAGCGCGAAGGAGCCTTCCGCGGTCGTAACGTCGGTGAAACAGAGCTTAAACGCCGGCGAAACAGAAGCGTAATCGCCGTGTCACGTGCGGCCCCGCCGCGGAGCCTAGCATGGTGCATGTACAGCGGAACAGCAGCGGGCCATTGAGCCGCACACCGATAACGAAGCCGAGGGGTGGTTGCCGAAGAGGGCCGCCCCTCGCACAATTTCGGGCCGTTTCGCGGCCGTCGTGTATACTCACCGCCGATTTTCCCTGGAAGGCGGTGCAGCGATGCCCACGCTCGCCGAGCTGGCCGATAGGACGCAGTCCTCCGCCGAGCTGTTCATGACCACGCAACGCCCGGCGGGCCGGACGGCGACCTTCCCCCTCTGGTTCGTCCACGACGGCGAGCGCCTCTATGCGCTCACCGCGGACTCGTCGTCCGAAGTCTGGGACGTGCGGGCGAGCAACCGGGTCATGGTCGCCATCGGCGCCCCCGACAGCGAAGACCGCCTACCCATGCAGGCCGACGTCATGGAAGGCGACGAGTGGGTGTCGCAGATGGTGCCGTTGCTGGAGAAGAAGTACGCCGCGGACCACGCCGAGCGCATGGCCCGCACCGCCGCCGCCGCCAACGCCGGCGGCCACGTCATCATCAAGTTCAAGCCCCTGTAGGCGGGGCCAGGGCCAGGTCGGCACGAGTCAGTCGACGCCTCCCTGGCGCTATTCGATGAGCAGAGCGTCGATCGTGGTGCCAAGCGCACCTGCGATCCGGGCGAGGGCGGATGCGGAGCCTCGTTTGCGGCCACGCTCGATTTCGGAAAGGTAGCTCACAGCGACTCCTGTCTCGTCGGATAGTTCCCGGAGCGTGACACCGCGGTGTTTTCGGAAGGCGAGCATGGGGCGTTGTCCGTCCATGACGGCGAGAGCTACCGGGTGAGGGATCTGTACACCGTCGTCGGCATCGACGGCAGCCAATCTGTCTTCGAGTTCGTCACAGCGCTGGACCAAGGCGTCGTACTCAGTCCGGGTTAGCGTAACGGTCTTCTCACTGTTCATAAGCCTCTCTCCGGTGTCGAACCCAGACCCGGCGACACTATGCTAGCCGATAAACGCCCCACTCGGTCGTGCAATGTTCGGGCGGCGTTCTCCTCCGCTTCCCGTTGACCAGGGCGCCGGGCGGGTGTACCGCGCTAGGTAGCGCAGCGTCCGGTCTTGCGGCCCAGGGACGCTATTGGCCGGACTCAGCGCCCCGCTCGCTCAGGTACTCCTTGAGGAAGGCCCGGTTCTCATTGAATTCGGCTAGGTCTTCCGCGGAGACGAAGGGGTTGTCCGTGCCGGCGGCGTCGATGGGGGTCGTTCCGACGACGTTCCTGGCGTTCACGTCCGCGCCAGACTCGACCAGGAAGACGGCCATGTCCTTGACGCCGAAGAACACTGCCCATTCCAGCGGCGACCCCCGTAGTCGTCCCGCGCCCGTATGTCGATGTCCGCGCCGCTTTCCAGGAGGATGCTCACCAGCTCCCGGTTGTTCTTCAGCGCGGCGATGTGCAAGGCGGACGCCCCGGCGAAGGGGATTCCCGGCGGAACGAACGACTCGTCCGGGTCGATGCCGGATTTCAGGTGATCCCGCACGGCGTCCGGGTCGTCCTGATCGATGGCGTCGAGCAAGGAAATGCGAGCCTGGCCGGACTTGCCGCCATTGGCGCGGACGAACTCCTTGAGGAAGGCCCGGCCCTCGTTGAGCCGGTCCAGTTTCTCGCCGGAGACGAAGGAGTTGTCGGCGCCGGCGGCGTCGATGGGCGTCGTCCCGATGGCGTTCTTGGCGTTCACGTCCGCGCCCGACTCGACAAGGAACACGCCCATGTCCTTGATGCCGAAGAAGACCGCCCACTCAAGCGGCGGTCCCGCGAACTCGTCCTTTGCCCTGATATCGATGTCCGCGCCGTTGTCGAGGAGGATCTGCGCGATCTCCCGGTTGTTCGTCAGGACCGCCACGTGGAGGGCGGATGCCCCCTCGAAAGGAACTCCCGGCGGAATGAACGTCTCGTTTGGGTCCGTGCCGAACTCCATGTGCTCTCGGACAACCTCCGCTTTCTCCTGGTCGATGGCGTCCAGCAGCGGCACGCCGGGAGGTTTGGGGCCGCAGGCGACCGCCGCCAGCAGCAGGAAAGTGACGAGGCTCATCACCCCTACGGCCACTCTCGCGAGCATGGGAAGCCCCTCTCTTCGCGTCAGGAAGTGCGGCGCGCCTAGAAGGCGGCGGTCGGGTTCACCGGCGAGCCGGTGCCGTTGGGGACGCGCAGCGGGCTGACACTGAGCATGAACTCGTAGCGCCCCAGCCGCGCGCAGGTCTCGGACAGGGCTTCGAGGTCGCAGTTGTCGATGAGCCAGAGCCCGATGGCGACGATGCCGACCTGGTGAATCGGCATGGGCACCCGCTGGTAGCCGCCGGGATAGGCGTCCTGGGCGCTGTCCGACCCCAGCATGGCGACGCCGCGCTCGTGGAGCCAGGGCAGGCAGGCGGCGTGGAGTCCGGCGCGCGCCTGGAAGTGGCCGGCCGTCGGCCCCTGCTCGTTGCGTTGGCGCAGACAGCCGACGCGCGTCAGAAGGATGTCGCCGGTCCCGACTTCGACACCCTGGGCGCGCTCGGCTGCCTCGAGGTCCTCCGGGAAGACGAACGATCCCGGCTCGAGCCAGTCGACGCCGCGCAGCCGTGGAATATCCATCAGGACGCCGCGGCTCACCACGCCGTCCTTCAGGACGTCGACCGACTGCTTGGTGGCGCCCTCGCGGGTCGTCACCGCATCGGAGGCGAGGCCGTTGTACATGCGGCCGTTCCAGAAGAAGTGGGCTAGGCTGTCGATATGGGTCACGGTGAGACCGTGAAAGGCGATGCCGATGAAGTCGCTCGACATTTGCATCACGCCGGGCTCGCCGTTGCCTGCCGCCCAGGGTTCGCCCGTGCCGGTCATGAAGTGGACCAACGGGTTGGTGACGTCGGGCTCCATGACCTTGGACAGCGGCCGCCCGCAGCTCACGGTGATGCCCTCGCGCACCAGCGCCGCGGCGCGCTTGCGCGTCTCCGGCGTGATGTGGTTGACCGCGCCGAGCTCGTCGTCGCCGCCCCACCGGCCCCAGTTGCTGCACGACTCGAAGTAGCCGAGGACCTCTTCTTCGGAGGGGATGGTCGGCGGCATGGTCGGCCTCCTCTCGACGTAACGTGACGGGCGCTAGTCGAGCTTGGCGATGATCTCCTCGCCGGTCCGCTGCATGAAGTCCTGGACGTACTGGACGGAGAGCCGGCCCTCGGGCGGCCACGGCGGCGACACCACGACCCGGTGAGCTCCCGCATCGCGCGCGGCCTTGACCATGTCGAGCGTTGCCCCGGCGCCTGCCGCCGGACTGCCCACGGTGATCTCGAAGGGAAGGTGGTCGCGGCCCGCCTGCTTGCGGAGCTCGGCGAGCTGCCCGGCGCGTTGCTTGATGCTCTCGGTGTCGTGTCCGCCGGCGCCGATCCAACCGTCGCCGAGCCGGGCCGCGCGGCGCATCGCGGGGGCGGTCTCGCCGCCGATGTGGATGGGGATGCCGGGCTTCTGCGCCGACTTCGGCCAGAAGCGCACGGGGTTGAAGTCGTAGTGCTCGCCGTGGTGCTCGATGGTCTCTTCCGACCAGAGCTTGCGCCAGATCTCGATGATCTCGTCGGTGCGCTTGCCGCGGGTGTGCCACTCCTGGCCCGCGATCTCGAACTCTTCCTTCAGCCAGCCCACGCCGCCTCCGATGATGAGGCGCCCGCCGGAGAGGCGGTCGAGCGTCGTCACCGCACGGGCCGTCACGATGGGGTCGCGCAGCGGGATGATGAAGACGTTGGTGGCGAGCCGGATTTTGCTGGTGCGGGCCGCAATATAGGACAGCGATACCCACACGTCGTAGAGCTGGGTGTCGGGGTTGATTGGCGGGACGCCGTCGGCGGAGTAGGGATAGGCCGGCGGTATTTCCGTTGGGAAGATCAGGTGCTCCTGCATCCAAATCGACTCGAAGCCGCACTCGTCGGCCTTCTCGCACACCGCGGCCCACGACCGCGGCCCCAGGCCGAACAAGGGATAACCGATCTTGACACCAGCATCCTCAGACATCGCCGCCTCCAGAGAAAGAGCATGACGCCGCGGGCGGGGCCGGCTCGTTAGAAGGGGCCCCGCGCAGGGCGGCGCAAGCATACAAGACCGCCTCAGGGGTGTCTAGAAACGGGAGTGGCGCGGGGGCAGGGCGATGCCAGGCACCCGCGGATTCCACGACCACGGAATTGGAAGAAACGACCACACGCGCCTTGGGGAGAAGGGGAACCTCGCAAAACTCATGCATAACGCATGACATGTATGATTGACATCATATAGTCATCACAGGTAGCCTGCCCACATCCAATGGCAGGGGATGTAAGCCACCGCAGGGTTCAGTGAGGGGTGAGGTCGTGGCGGTCGAGCGGGTTGGCGACGTGATCTGTAATTCCGCGGCTTGCCGCCGCGGGCATGTACTCGAAGCCGTCCGAGACGCTTGGGCCCGCGGCCTCACGCCGGCATGGGCGGTGGCGTCATGAAGCGCCCTCCCTTCGACCTCGTTGTCGCCGGCGTCGTCTTCCTCGCCGTCATCATCATCCCGCTCGTCGTGACGATAGTCCTGAGGCCATCGTCCTCCGATACAGCCCTCGCAGCGCCGTTAGCTCATACCCACGAGATTTGCAACTTGGAGTGGGACCCTATCCTGCACATATTCTACGAAGTATGCCGCCCCGCGCCGCCGCCGCCCACGGCCACCGACCCACCACCGCCGCCCACGGCCACGTTTACCTGGGATCCCTGTGATGACCTGCTGAGCCCCCCGCGTATCGATTGTGATCCGCCCACGCCGCCGCCGCCCACAGCCACCGACCCACCTCCACCACCCACGGCCACTGACCCGCCTCCACCCACGGCCACCGACCCACCTCCACCCACGGCTGACACGGCGGCTACGGCGGAGGCCATCGCGGCGGAACAGACGGCCGCAGCCCAGGCGGCGGAACAGACGGCCGCAGCACAGGCGGCCACAGCCACGGCCCAGGCGGAACAAACAGCGACCGCACAGACCGCCACGGCCATCGCGTCCAAGCCCACGGCCACGTCCACGCCGACACCGACGCCGACACCGACGCTGGAGGCCCCGGTGCTCACGAGCGAAGGCGACGTCCTCTCAATCCGCCTGACGTGGACGCATGTCACGAACGCCGATGAATACCGGGTGCAGCAAGAGCGCTCCATGTGTAGCCGCGAGGACCCCAGACGCTGTGAGGGGACTTGGTGGTACCCCCTGCATACCGCGATAGGACACAGCACCCATGAATACACAGTCACGGACCTTTCGTCCGCTAGGACGTACACTCATCGCGTTTGCAGCCAGCGCGACCTCCCGAACGGCACGTGGCAGACCGCCTGCTCGAATGAAGAGACGTCGCGCCCCACGCCGGGGCCTACGGCTACGCCCACACCCGTGCCCCCTACGGCCACGCCGACGGCCACGGCCGTGCCCATGAGCGTAACGGTGGAGGGCACCTGGACCAAGTGGCGAGTACTGACCGATTGGTGGGTGCTGACCGAGAGCGACGTGACCGTCCGGGTCGAGGGCCACAATCTCGCGGACTACACCTTCAACCTCAGGACAACCCCCCCGGGCACGGGCTTTTACGTGACGAACGGCGGCACTGGGTGTTATCCATCCGGCCGCTCCGAGAGCGGCCCCAAGAGGCTGACGGTCTCGACACAGGGCAACACCGAGGTCGGTGTCATGACGTTGAAGCTCATCCGGTGCTATCTCGGCACTGTGACGAACACCGGCATGGAGCTCGTGGTGCAGCCCGACAGCGGAGCCGCGATCGTCATCATGGCGACAGGCCGGCTCGAACAGGCGCGTCACCGCAACCGCGACACCTTTCCGGTGCTCTTCGAGCTATCCAGCTTGGCGCAGTTCCCGGACCATGCCGTCGCGCAGCGCTCGATGCGCAGCGGCAGTTCCTGGTGGAACACCCATGACCGCTCGACCATCTTCAGGGTGACCACCCCCTTAGAGACGGCCGACGTGACGATCCTGCACTTCACCCGCTATAACGGTTGTGACGATGGCCTTGCCTGCGTGGGTCGTCCAAGCGATGGGGTATATCCTCATATTGGCAAGCAGGGAATGTGGGTCGCGAAGGTACCTGAGCCGCGTTTGCCGGGATCGGCATGGACCGACGACATAGACGACGCGAGGGACCCCAACAAAGATCTGTACTAACTTGCCGCTCGTCATGGCCCACGAGTTTGGCCATACGGTCGGGATATGGCATCTTCCCGACGACGTGGGCGTCATGTCTCGCTACGATACGAAATACCCCGCCGACGGGCTTGGCTATGAAGACGAGCTTGCATTCGACCGTGTGACCGATACACACCACTAGGATGGCACAATGAAGTGGATGATCTTCTGCTTGGCCGTCTTAATGGCGGCCTGCGCACAAGTCCCGGAGTCCCCGACATCCGCTCCGTTGGAGCCGTCCGTCACGGAGCCGCCGGCCAAGCACGCGACGGCGGCACCAACCGCAATCCCCACCTCCACGGTCGCGGTACCGCTACCGCCAGACGATCCGGAAGCGGCCATGATGGTCTTCGACGACCACTACGGCACGGCCACCGCCTCGATAGAGGAGCGCATCTACGCGTCTGACATCGTCGTCCGGGCCATGCTGACCTCGGCGGGCAACGACGTGCTGAACTTCAGGGCCATCGAGTACCTGCGGGGTACGGGCCCCACGAACTTCACCGTGACGGCCGACACGGCCAAGAGGCCGACCCAATGGGACGGCCAAGAGGCCGTGCTCTTCTTGTCGTCGAGTTCAGGTTCCATGAGGTCGTCCGGATCGTTCGAGTTCGCCGATACCACCACCTGGGACTTCGGTCCATTGGTGGCCACGGAGTACACTGGTAGCCTTCCGGCGGGCTACACCCTCGGCAGCCGCAACCCCGTATGGTTACCGAAGGAAAGCGGCGGCCAAGCACGCTCGTCGCACTACACGACGGGTGGCACCGACCCCCCCATCGGCCTTGAGGAGCTCCGTCGCTTGATCGCTTGGGTTGATGGCGGTTCCGACTCTGCCTACGACGAGTGCATTCGCTCTGGCCTGTGGGTCATCCGAAAAGTCAGGGACTACGAGGCCTATGGGCGACCCCTGACGGACCATATCGAGGATGTGCAGATTGAATCCGGCCTCGCCGCTGGCGCCCTAGTCGTGCAGTCTGGCGACAACCTGTCGCCGCCCAACCAAACGGCATACGAGAAGCACTGGACGTTCGGACCGGATGGGGAGCGCTTCACGGTGACGGTCGAGGACGGCGACACCGACCCGTCCAACGGCTACTACCACCCGATCAGAACAGGGCGACCGCTGCCGGCCGGCACCTACGAGGTCAAGCTCTACAGCCAACCAACCTATCACTTTCCGTGCGACTATCGCCTGATGCCGCGTCCAGGCGGCGTCTTGTGGCGTGTCACCGTCACGGCGCCGCTCGGCACGCTGCACGAGGCCCTCTTCGACCCTGCTGCCATCGGGACGGCGGTGGGGGCGGATGCGGCGAACGGAGTCGTCGAGCCTGCCGGGTTCAGTGTTGGGGGCACGGCCACGTCGCTCGACAGCCTGAAGTGGGAGAGCGGCGTGGTGACGCTGGGGCTGGGCTCCGCGGCGTCGCTTTCGGGCTACGACATGGATGTGATCGAGCTCGACGGATCGGTGTCGCTGACCCTGTCGGTGGCGTCGGCCACATCGAATACTGGCGGCACGGTGACGTGGGACGTCGCGAGCCAGCCGTGGCACGCCGGCGACCAGCTCATGCTGCGCCTGCGCACGTCGGGCCCGCTTCCGCCCACGGCCACGCCAACTCCAGGGCCGACAGCGACGCCCACGCCCACCCCCGAGCCCACAGCGACGCCGACGGCTACTCCCACACCGGAGCCTACCGCCACACCGGACCCCGCGTCCGGGCCATCGGTCACCGTCACGCTCAGCCCACGGCCGCTGGGCCCGAACCTCAACAACGTCAACATCACCGTCGAGTGGACCGACCCCGACGGCTGCACCGGTGAGTACTTCGTCGCGGTCTACGAGACGGCACAGGTTGTGGACACCGTCAAGAATTTTGGCTTCCATCCCGCCCCGGCCACGACTTCCGTCTACGAAGAGACGGCCTGGCTGTTCGAGTACCCACCCGGTGAAGGTTGGTGGGTCGCCGTGAGCTGCTCCGGCACGAGTGGACTGACGGTAATAGCCAAGGCCCCGCTCGAATTCGTCCTGCCCACCGACCCGTAGGGCAGTGAACCGGCCGGCGGCAGCCCCTAATCACGCCGGCGCGTAGGGATTAGCCGAGCTTGAGCTTCACGTCGACCCCATCGTCGTCCATGGTGACGCGGTCTACGATTTGGCCGAGCAGGCGCCGCTTGTCCTCGACGGAGCCGTCATCCCATATCTCGGCTAGCGAGTCGAGGGCCTTCACGGCGCGCTCGCCGGCTGTGACGCCGTCGCGAGGGGTGCGCCCGCCGCCATCGAGCTGCCGGAGTGTCGCTAGTGCATCCAGCCGCTCGTCGACGAGCTCGGCGGTGCGGCGGTCAAACTCGGCCAGGCTTGCCGAGTCCCGTCCGACGGCCTGCGCCGCCTGCTTGATCCGGCGCTCCGTTGTCTTGAGCTTCGCCTCGGTCTGCTGCCGCTCCTTGCGCAGCGCCTGCGCCGACGCCGCGGGCCGCCGCCCCTTCAGCGAGGCGATGCGGCCCCGTTGGCCTCGGAGCTTGTCGAGCACGTCGTTCTCCAGGTCCTGCGCGCGGGTGGTGTGGTACTGGCACATGCTCTGGTTGGTGCGGGCCTGGCACTGGTAGTAGTGGTACTGCTTCTCCGTCTTCACGCCGTCCTTGCGGCGCGTCCACGACTGGCGCCGGGTGACGCCGACCATGCGCTTGTCGTCCTGGCCGCAGAAGCCGCAGTAGATCATGCCCGACAGGAGGAACGGCGCCGATTGCGACTTGCCCCGCTTCGGCTTGCGCTCGTCCAGCGTCGCCTGCGCCCAGCGGAACATGTCGGGCGTCACGATCGGCGGGTGGCTGCCCGGCACGCGCAACCCGAAGCGGCTATAGGTGCCCAGGTAGGCGCGGTTGCGGAGGATGTCGCGCACGGTGACCAGGCTCCAAGCGCCGCCCTTGCGGGTGGGGATGCCGGCCTCGTTGAGATGCCGCACGATGAGCCGTATCCCCAGGTTTTGCTGGGTGTAGAGCGTGTAGATGAGCTTGACCGTCTCCGCCTCTTCCTCGTGTACTTCGAGTTTGCGGTTCCTGCCGATGCGGTAGCCGTAGGGTGGCTTTCCCAATCCTTCGCCGCGGATCGCCCGGTTCCGCATCGCCTTCTTGATGCGCTCGCCGATGCTCGCCGAACCCGGGACGCGGGGCCAGACGCTCATCGCGAGGAACTTCGCGTCGATGATGCCTTGATCGAGTACCTCGACGCGCCCCCCGAGCCGCTCGATTTCGAGGGCGGCGAGGGCCGCGTCCTCGGGCCTTGGGCCGAAGACGTCGAGCGCCTCTGCGACCACGGCGACGTCGCCGTCCAACGCCGCGACATGCTGCAGCAGGTCCCGATAGACCGAAGGGTCGTCGGGTGCGGCGGCCAACATCGTGACGGCGTCGGCGCCGATGCGGGTGCAGAAGTCATGGAACGCCTGCTCCTGCTCCCCGGCCACCCCGGAGGTCTCCGCGACCGCGCCGGCGGAGAAATAGCCCACGGCCTGGAGCGTCTCCTGATCCGTCCGCGCCGACGCGGATTCGGCTTCCTGGTGCTGCGCGGCGACGTCTCCTGCCATCGAGCGTCGCATCATCATGCGTTCACAACCTTTCGCATCCGCGCCGACCATTCCCGGCCCGCGCGCCTAAGAATCAGATGTAGAGGAGCCGGCCGCAACTGTTGCAGGCGACCAACTCTTGCCCCGCGCGGACCCGTCCCGCATGCGCGCGGGGGATCTCGACGCGGCACTCGGTGCACGTCGACCCCTGGAGCTTGGCAAGGCCGACGCCGCCCTTTTTGGCGGCGATCCGGTCGTAGGTCTGGCGGAGCAGGGCGGGCACGGCCGCCTCGGTCTCGGCCCGCGCCTCTTCCAGCGTGGGAAGGGCAGCCCCGATCTCCTGCCGCTCGCTCCCCATCGCGGACTGCGCCGCGCTCCAGTCTCCTTCGAGTTTAGCAACCGCGCTCTCCCGCGCCTCGACGATGGGCCGGGCGCGCTCCACCTTCTCCATCGCTTCCAAGGTCGCGTCTTCGAGCTCGTTCTGGCGCTTGCGCAGATTCTCGATCTCGCGCTGCAGCGTTTCGAGCTCACGCGGGTTCGTGACCTGGTTCCCCATCAACCGGCGCTCGACCTGGGTGATCCGGTCGCGGGTCTGGTCGACGTCCCACTCGACCGATTTCTGGTCGGCCTCCAGTTGGCGGAATTGGGTATGCGTCCGTTCGAGAACCGCACGCGCCTGCCGCAGCTCCTGATTCCCGTTCATCAGGGCCTCGATCTCGGCCAAACGGCGCTTCTTCGACTGAAGTTCGGTGTCGAGCCGTTGCAGCTCGATGAGCTCCTTGACGCCTTCCACGTAGCAATCCCCAAGTTCGGTGAGTGAGGGCGGAGATCCGGTGGGCTGCGGCCATTGTAGGAGCCGAAAATTTGTCGTGTCAACGAAAAACACCCCCAATTTTTGCGTTATTGTTGGGCGAAACCCACCCGTCGGGCCGGCGCCGCCCTTGCGCGGCCCGGCTTGGCCTGGAATCGGCCCTACGGAAGCGTCACGGAACGAGCCATCCTCGACATAACAAGGGGTGTACCCTATGCCGGCCATGCAAAAGGAGTTCGAAGGACGCGTCGCGATCGTGACCGGAAGCAGCCGCGGCATCGGGCGGGCGATCGCCGTCGAGCTTGCCGGGCAGGGCGCCGACGTCGTGGTGGCGGCGCGGCGCGAGCCGGTCCCCGGGACCATCGAGGAGACGGCGGCGATGGTCGAGCAGCGGGGCCGACGCGCCCTGCCCGTGGACCTCGACGTCACCGACGAGGCGGCGGTAACGGCGATGGCCGAGGAGACGCTACGGCGCTTCGGCCGCATCGACATCCTGATCAACAACGCGGGGACCAACTGGTCGGCGCCGGTGGCCGACTTCCCACGCTCCCGATGGGAGCTCGTGCTGCGCGTGAACGCCCTCGGCCCATTCATCTGCTCCAAGGCCGTGCTGCCGCACATGATGGAGCGCGGATCGGGGCACATCGTCAACATCTCCTCCATCGCCGCGGTGCGACCGCGTGCCGAGACCAGCGCCTACAGCGCGTCGAAGGCCGCATTGGAAGGCCTCAGCGCGACGCTCGCCCACGAGGTGCAGCCGTACGGCGTCTGCGTGAACGCGCTGCGCATCGAGGGCAACATCGAGACGCCGGGCACAACGCAGCTCCTGAAGCTGAAAACGGTCCGGCCGATGTGGCCGCCGGAAATCGCGGGCGAGGCCGTCTCCTACATCTGCCGGCAGCCCTTCCCCTTTACCGGTCAGGTGCGGACCATCGCGTCGCTGCGACGCTACTCGCCGCGCCTCGACGCCATGCTGCGCGCCTCCGGGGTGTGACACCGGGGCATTTCGCGAACGCCGCTCCGCCCGCTACGATGCGCCGCGGTGCATTCCAACGGGACGGAGGCGGCTTCATGGCGGCGACGAGTGTACGGACGAAGGCCAACGGGCGCGCGGCGTACGTCTGTCAGGCGTGCGGCGCGACCGCCCCCAAGTGGATGGGCCGCTGCGCCGACTGCGGCGAGTGGAACTCGCTGACGGCCCGCGACGCCGCCGGCGCCCCCAACGCAATCGACGTCGATTCCATCGACCTCGCCGACGTCAACACCGCCGAGTTCGACCGGCTCCGGCTCGCCGGCCGTGAGGTCAACCGCGTCCTCGGCGGGGGCATCGTCCGCGGTTCGCTGGTGCTCATCGGGGGCGACCCCGGCGTCGGCAAGTCGACGCTCCTCCTGCAGATCGCCGACGAGGTCGCCCGGGAGCACGGCCCGGTGGCGTACGTGTCGGGCGAGGAGTCGCCGCACCAGATCAAGCTGCGGGCCGACCGCCTCGGCATCGAAGGACGCCGCCTGCGGGTGATGGCGGAGACCGACCTCGATGCCGTGCTCGACTCGGTGCGTGACGCATCGCTCCTCATCATCGACTCCGTGCAGACGATGTTCGTGCGCGACGCGCAGGCCGCGCCTGGGAGCGTCGCCCAAGTCCGCGAATGCGCCCTCCGCCTGCTGCAATGGGCCAAGACCTCGGGCGTGCCCACGCTCATCGCCGGGCACGTGACCAAGGACGGCGCGATCGCCGGGCCCCGCCTGCTGGAGCACATGGTCGACGTCGTCCTCTACCTTGAGGGCGAAGGCACCACCACGTACCGCATTCTCCGTGGAGTGAAGAACCGGTTCGGCTCGACGAGCGAGGTGGGCATTTTCGAGATGCGCGACGCCGGCCTCGTCGAGGTCGAGAACGCCTCCGAGGCCTTTCTCGTGCGCCGCGAGCACGCCGGCCCCGGCTCGGTGATCGTACCCACGATGGAAGGCACCCGCCCGCTGCTCGTCGAAGTGCAGGCGCTGGCGACGCCGACCGCCTCGCCCGCGCCCCGGCGCGTCGCCAACGGCTTCGACGCGGGCCGGCTCGCCCTCCTCACCGCAGTCCTGAGCAAGCACGCGCGGATGAACCTCTCCTCCTGCGACGTCTTTGTCAACGTCGTGGGCGGCCTTCGCATCACCGAGCCCGCCGCCGACCTCGGCGTCGCCCTCGCCATCGCGTCGAGCCTGCGCGACGCTCCCGTCGCCCGCGGCCGTGTCGCCGCCGGTGAGGTTGGCCTCAGCGGCGAGCTGCGCCCCGTGACTCAAATGGACCGCCGTGTCCGTGAGGCGCGGACCCTCGGCTTCGACTCCTGCCTCATTCCCGCCTCCTCCGCCGGCGTCACCGAGAACGGCGGCGCCTTCGACCTCGCCCGTGCCGCCACCCTCCGCGAGGCGATCGACCTCGCCCTCTGACCCCGGCCTGCGGCACGGCTGAGGAGGCGCCGTCTTCCCTTGACGCGGCGTGGCATTCTTGGACGCAAGCACGGACCGGAGCATTCCCAGCCCCAGGCGTCTACGATGACAACCGCGGAGACAAAGCCCCAGGAAGGCCCGCGCCCCTTCCTCGACTACGAGACCGTCGACGGCGACGGCCACACCGTCCTCGGCAGCTACGACTGGTGGAAGCCGTACCTCCCAAAGAAGTACTGGGAGTGGGCGCCGCAGCCGATACGGGAGCCGAACCAAGAGGGCAACGTCCTCTGTGAAGGGCGGGTCTACAAGTTGCCCATGCCCTACCCCGGCTCAGAGGACAAGAGCAGCCTCGGCGGGCTGATGACGCCGGGCGGCTGGAAGCTCGACGACCTGAGCTCCGTCAGCATCGAAGACGGCCGCAAGGCCGGCGGCGCCGACGCGCACGACCGCCTGAAGGCCATGGACGCCGACCAGGTGAGCATCGCCTACCTCTACCCCAGCGAGATGCTGAGCCTGCCCTGGGCGCTGCTCAGTTCGAGCTTCGCCATGGCGCTGGCGCGCGCCTACAACGACTGGCTCATCGATTACTGCGCCACCGACCCGCACCGTCTGCGTGGGGCCGCCGTCATCCCACAGCAAGACCTCGTCCTCGCGCTGGAGGAAATCGAGCGGGTGCGGAAGCGGGGCATGGCCACGATCATGCTGCGCCCCAACCTCATCGGCGGCATCACTTTCGAGCACCCCAACTACGACCCCATCTGGGCCGCCGCCCAGGACATGGACATGGGCATCGGCGTCCACGAGGGCTTCGGCGTCGAGATGCCGACGATCGGGTGGGACCGCACCCACAACTGGATGCAGGCGCACGCGCTCCAGCATCCCGCCGAGCACATGGCCGCGACTCTGGCGCTCATCACCGGCGGCGTCTTCCAGCGCTATCCCAAGCTGCGCATGGGCTTCCTTGAGAACGGCGGGGGCTGGGCCCCCTTCTGGCTGCACCACATGGATGAGCACTACGAGAAGTGGCACCGGTTCTACCCCGGCCTCGACGAGAAGCCGAGCTTCTACTTCGAGCGGCAGTGCTTCCTCGGCGTCGAGCCCGACTACGAGCTCATCCCGCACCTCGTCGACAGCGGCCTCGCGCACACCCTCGTCTTCTCGACCGACTTCCCCCACTTCGACGCGATCTATCCCGGGTCGGTCGAGGCGATGGCGATACGCGACGACATGACGCCTGACTTGAAGCGCCGGGTCTTGCGCGAGAACGCCCTGCGGCTCTACGGAGCGTCCGGCTAGCGCGACCTAGGCCGTCTCGAGGACGCCCCGCTCCGTCAGGGCGGCGACCTCGTCGTCGGACATGCCGAGGATGCCCTTCAACACCTCGTCGTTGTCCTGCCCCACCAGAGGCGACGCCCAGCGCGGCCTCCCCGGCGTCTTGGGCAACAGCGCCTGCACGTCCTCATAGGGCATGGGACCCTTGACCGGATGGTCGAGCCAGCGGAAGTAGCTCCGGTGCTTGAGCTGCGGGTCGGTCCACAAGTCGGCTCCGGCCTGAGCCGCGCCGGAAGGCACGCCCGCTTCTTGGAGCCGCCGCATGAGATCGTGCATGGTGAAGCCCTGCGTCCACGCCGCGATCCGGCCGTCGAGCTCGTTCTCGTGCTCACGCCGTCCCGCCGCGGTAGCGAAACGCTCCTCAACGGCCCACGACGGCGACCCCATCGCCCGCACCAACGCGCCCCACTCCTCGTCGTCGCTCACCGCGATGACGCACCAGGCGCCGCCGATGCGGGTCTCGTCCTCGTTCTCGCAAGGATAGACGCCGTGGGGCACGTAGTACGAGTCGCGGTTACCCACACGCCCCGGGAGTCTGCCGTTGGCCGTGTAGTCGAGCGCCGCGGGCGCCAGGTAGTGAATGGCGCACTCGAGCTGGGAGAGGTCGAGGTACTGCCCCTTCCCCGTCCGCCGGCGGTACTCCAGCGCCGACAGGACGGCGACGAGCGCGTTCGGCGGGTTCACGAAATCGGTGTAGGCGCCGTAGGGGCCCACCGGCTCCTTGTCCGGCCAGCCGGTCACCGAGTGGAACCCCGCGAGGCACGTCGCCTGCGTGCCGTAGCCGGCAAAGTCGCGGTGCGGGCCGGTATGGCCCTGCTGGCAGGTGCTGAGATAGACGATGCCGGGGCGCATCGCGTCGACCTGGTCGTAGTCGAGCCCCCACTTCCCCATCGTCTTGGGTGTGAAGCTCTCGGCGAGCACGTCCGGCTGCCACTCGCGCAGGAGACGGCGGATGACGTCCCGCCCCTCCTCCATCGCCAGGTTCAGCCCCAGGTCGAGCTTGCTTGTGTTGAAGTTGGCGTTGAACTGGCCCAGGCTGAACTCGGGCTGGCCACCCTTGAACGGCGACACCGTCCGCGAGTTGTCGGGGCGCGTAACGGACTCGACGCGAATCACGGTGGCGCCGAAGTCGGCCAGGTACCGCATGGTCAGCGGGCCCACGCCGATCCACGACATGTCGAGGACCTTGAGGCCCTTGAAGACAATGGGGTCCGTCATCCGCGCCGCTCCCCTCCGGTCGAGGTGCGGCCAATCCTACCACCGCGCGCTAGCGGACGACGATCTTGCCCACCATGCCGGCGTCGGCGTGACCGGCGATCGTGCAGATCACGGTGTACTCGCCGGGCCGCTCGAACGTGAAGCGTTGGAGTAGAGGGACGCCGGCGCGCACCTCGGTCTCAATGCCGGTCCCGGGCACGTTGAACGTGTGGCGGATGTCGGAGGAGGTTAGCTCGAAACCGATCAGCTCGCCGGCCTCGATCTCGATCACGCCGGGTCGGAACTCGAAATTGCGCAGGTCGACCTCGATGCGGCGCTCGCCGGGTTCGGGTGTCGGAATTCCGACCCTATCGCAGGCCGCAACCGCCAGCGCGGCGGCGCCCGCGAGGGCGGTCAGCAGCACGAGTCGAAGCAGGGAACGCGCGGGCCTCACTTGACGATGCCCGTCTCCCGCAGTCTGCACAGCTCCGCCTCGTTGTAGCCGAGGTCGCGCAACACCTCGTCGGTGTGCTCCCCCTGAAGCGGGGGCCGCCGCCGGAACTCGGGCGGCTGCTCGGGGAACCGCAGCGGCGTGTTGACGCTCACCACGTGCCCGGCGGTGGGATGGTCGAATTCAAGCCGCATGTCGTTCGCCGTCACCTGTTCCGACGAAAGCACGTCGGCGCGGTCCATGATCGGGACGGCTAGGGCGTCGTGGTCGCGGTAGATGTCGAGCCACTCCTGGCGCGTCTTCGTCTCGAAGAGTCCGTGGAGCAGACCGTAGATGTCCTCTGAGTTCTCGGACCGGGACTGCGCCGTCGCGTAGCGCTCGTCGTGAGCGAGATGCGGAATCTCCATCGCGTGGCAGATGCGCACCCACTCCTTGTCGCTGAGCGCGACCGGAAGGATCCACTGGCCGTCGGCGCAGAGATAGGGAGCAAAGACGGCCTGGTCCGCGCCGGCGCGTTCGCCGCCCGAGTCGCGGTCGCGCGAGGTCTGCACCAGGTCGACGTGCTGCATCGCCAGCGCGGCGTTCATCAACGACGTCTCCAGCCGCGTTCCCTTGCCGGTGCGCTCCCGGTTGTAGAGGCCGAGCGCGATTCCGTAGGCCAGCATCATCGGCATCGAACAGTCCGTGGCCCACACGCCCGCCCCGATGGGCGTGTCGTCGGAGGAATGCGACGGTGCATGATGCCGGTCAACGCCTGAAGCATCAGGTCGTAGCCGCCGCGGTCGGCGTAGGGGCCCTGCTTGCCGTAGCCGGAAAGCTCGACGTAGATCAGCCGCGGGTTGATTTCCGACAGGCGCTCGTATGCGACGCCGAGCCGCTTCGCCGTAGCCGGGCGGTAGTTGTGGATCAACACGTCGCCCTCGGCAACGAGCTTGTCCACGATCTCCAGCCCCTCCGGCGTCTTGATGTCGACGCAGATGGCCCGCTTGTTCCGGTTGATGGCGAAGTACGACGGACTTTCGTTCCCCAGGGCACGGCTGGTGAATATCCGCCGCGAACCGTCGCCGTCGGGGGGTTCGAGTTTGATCACGTCCGCACCCTGGTCGGCGAGGTAGAGCGCCGAGCCGGGCGCGGCCCACATCGTCGCCAGTTCAATGACCTTCACGCCTTCGAGGATCATGGCCGCCTCCTGAGGCTTCGAGGATACCGCCGCGAGCCGAAGCGCGGAAGCCCGCGCCTAGAGAATGATCTCGGCCTCGCGCAGCCGCGCGATCTTCGCCGCGTCGTAGCCGTGCTCCGCCAGGACCTCGTCGGTGTGCTGCCCGTGGAGCGGCGCCGGCGTCGTTATGCGCGGAGGGTTTTTCGACAGGCGCGTCGGCGGCGCAAGGAGCCGCGTGCGGCCCGCTTCAGGATGCATCACGTCCGTCATCATGCCGTTGGCCTCGACCTGCTCGGACACGAACACCTCCTCGCGCTTCACGATGGGCGCGTAGGGGATGTCCGCCCCATCGAGGAGCGGGACCCATTCGCTGCGCGGCCGGCTCTGAAAGACGGCTTCGAGCACCCCGTAGAGCTCGAGGCTGTGCTCCGCCCGCCCCGCCGAGACGGCGTAGCGCGGGTCGGCCGCCAGATGGTCGAGGTCCGCCGCCTTGCAGAAGCGGGCCCACTCGGCGTCGGTGACCACGACCAGCATGAGCCATTCTCCGTCGCCGCAGCGGTAGGGCTGGAAGACGGCCTGGTTCCAGGCGGGCCGGCCCTTGCCGCGCCGCGACTCCGGCTCGACGAGTTCGACGGCCTGCAACGCGATCGCCGCGTGCATGAGCGACGTCTCGACCTTCTGCCCGCGGCCTGTCCGCTCCCGGTTGTACAGGGCGAGCGCGACGCCGTAGCTCAGCAGCATCGGAGCCGACGTGTCGGACGTCATGATGCCCGTGCCGAGCGGCGTGCCATCCGGCAGGGAGCGGTGCATCATGCCGGTGACGGCCTGGACGAGCATGTCGTAGGCGATCTTCGAGGCGTACGGGCCTTCCTTCCCGTAGGCGGAAAGCTCGACGTAGATGATGCGCGGGTTCAGCCGCTCGAAGACCTCGTAGCCCAACCCAAGCCGCTCCGTGACCGCCGGTCGAAGATTCTGGATGAGCACGTCGGCGTCGCGGGCGAGGTCGAACAACACCTCGCGGCCCTCCGGCCGGCGCAGGTCCACCACGATGCCCCGCTTACTCCGGTTGACGGCAAGGAAAGGCGGGCTGTCGCCTACGTCCCCGCCCTGCGTCACGATGCGGCGGGCCTCGTCGCCCATCGGCGACTCGACCTTGATGACCTCGGCGCCCTGATCGGCGAGATAGGCCGCCGTCCCCGGCGCGGCAAGCATGTTGCCGATGTCGATGACCTTGACGCCTTCCAAGACGGGCGGCATGTGAGTGCGCTCCTGGGGAGGGCTTGTGCCAGGGCACTCACGGCCCCGGCGGCGTAACAATAGCACGCCCCTGGCGCGCCAATGCTAGCGGGCAGGCGCGAACTCCCGCTCCAGCGCCTCGGCATCAGCCTCCGACAGGTTGAAATACTTGGCGTCGGGGTGGTGGAAGACGAGGGCGCTCACCGAGCTTTCGGGGTCCATCATGTGGCCCTCGGTCAGCGCGACGCCGGTCCGCTCCTCGGCGTCGAGCAGACGGAACAGCTTCTCTTGGTCCTCCAGACGCGGGCAGGCGGGGTAGCCGAACGAGTACCGCTTCCCCCGGTATCGGGCCTTGAACAGCATCTCCTTGGTGGTCTCCGGCGGATCGGCGAACCCCCACGCCTGGCGGATCCGCTGGTGCACCAGCTCAGCGAAGCCTTCCGCCGACTCGATGGCCAGCGCGTGCAGCGCGTGGCTTTTCAGATACTCGCCCTCGTCCCGCCACCGGTCCGCTATCGCGCGGACCGAGCCGACCGTGGTCACGAACATCGCCACGTAGTCCATGCGCCCCGACTCCACCGGCGCGGCGTAGTCGGCCAGGCACAGGCCGTCGCCCTCGCGCTGGCGTCCGAACAGGAAGCGTTCGATCACCGTCTTCCCGTCGGGCGCGTAGATGAGCAGTTGGCGGCCGTCGGACTGTGCCGGGAACCACTTGAAGACGGCCCGGGCGTTGATCTCCGGCGCGGCGAGCATGGCCTCCTCGACCTCTCGCACCTGCTTGCGGAGGCGCAGCGCCTTCTCGTCGCCGCGTTCCATCGCCTCGGCGAACCGGCCTCGATACCCCAAGTGCCGCACGTACAACATCTGCGGGTTGATAAAGGGAAAGATCTCGTCGAGGTCGTATTCGCTGAGCACGTGCGCCTTGAGGTCGGGCGGCGTCGGAATGTCGACGTCGGCCCGTACCGATGCAGCCCGGCCCGCCCCGGCGGGGGTGGCCTCGACGGCCCGCGGCCGCTGTTCCCTGGCGAGCGTCTCGCCCTCCTCATGCAGGCGCGACGCAAGGTCCTCGCGGCCCTCGCCGTCCATGAGCGTGTTTGCCAGCCCCAGGCCGTCCATCGCGTCGCGGGCGTAGGCGACCAAGCCCTCGTACTCCGGCGCGATGCGCAGGCGGGTGAAGCGGTTGGAGAGCGCGGCCCCGCCGACCAGGATCGGCGCATCGACGCCGGCGTCGGTGAGGTCGCGCGCCGTCTCCACCATCATCTGCGCCGACTTCACCAGCAGCCCGGAAAGCCCGATGGCGTCGGGCGCGTGCTGCTGCACCGCCGTGATCAGGTCTTGCGGCGGCACCTTGATACCGAGGTTGACCACCTGGTAGCCGTTGTTCGACAGCACGATATCCACGAGGTTCTTCCCGATGTCGTGGACGTCGCCCTTCACCGTGGCGAGGATGATCTTACCCTTCACCGAGCCGCCGGCCTTCTCCATGTGCGGCTCGAGGTGGGTCACCGCCGCCTTCATCGCCTCCGCCGACTGCAGCACCTCGGCGACGATGAGCCGGTTGTCGTTGAAGAGCCGCCCCACTTCCTCCATGCCCGCCATGAGCGGGCCGTTGATGATCGCCATCGGTGGGCGCTCGGCCAGCGCGAGGTCGAGGTCGTCCGTGAGGCCCTCTTTCGTGCCCTCGATGACGCAGCGCGCCAGGCGCTCGTCGAGGGGAAGCGCGGCTCGGGCCTCGGTGGTGGCCGCCGGTTTGCGCTCGCGGAAGTGGGCCGCGAAGGCCGCGATGGGGTCGTCGCCGCGCCAGAAGATCAGGTCTTCGGCGAGCCGCCGGTCCTCTTCCGGGATGCTGGGGTAGCGCTCCAGCTTCTCCGAGTTGACGATGGCCATGTCGAGCCCCGCCTGTACGCAGTGATACAGAAAGACCGAGTTCAGGGTCTCTCGCCCAGCGGCAGGCAGCCCGAACGAGACGTTGGAGACGCCGAGTACGGTCTTGCACCGGGGCAGGGCCTCTTTGATCAGCCGGACGCCCTCGATGGTCTCCACGCCCGAGCCGATGTAGTTCTCGTCGCCCGTGCCGACGGGGAAGACCAACGGGTCGAAGACGATGTCCTCCGGCGCCACGCCGTACTTCCCTGTCAGAATGTCATGGGAGCGCTGTGCGATGGCGAGCTTCCGCTCGCGGGTGATCGCTTGGGCCTGCTCCTTGTCCTCGTCGATGCAGCCGACCACGAGCGCCGCGCCGTAGCGCTTCGCCAGCGGAACGACCTGTTGGAAGCGCTCCTCGCCGTCTTCAAGGTTCACGCTGTTGATCAGGGACTTGCCCGGCGTCAGCTTCAGCGCCTCCCGGATCACCGCTGCGTCGGTGGAGTCGATGACGATCGGCGTCTTCACCTTCTGGGTCAGCGCGCCGAGGAAGACGTTCATATCGTCGAGTTCGTCGCGGTCGGGGTCCTGGAGGCAGACGTCGAGCAGGTGCGCTCCGCCCCTGACCTGGTTGCGCCCCACCTCAGCCGCCTCCTCGATGCTCCCCTCGTTGATCAGGCGGCGGAACTTGCGGCTGCCCAGCACGTTGGCCCGCTCGCCGACGAGCACGGGCCGCGTGTCCTCGTCGACGATGAGCGTGTCCAAGCCCGAGAGCCGCGTCACCGACGGCACGTCGGCGGCCCGCGGCGCCTTCGACGCGGCGGCGCGGGCGATGCGGGCGATGTGTTCGGGCACGGTGCCGCAGCAGCCGCCGAGCACGTTGACCCAGCCATTGCCGGCGAACCGCTCCAGCACGGCGGCGATCATCTCCGGCGTCTCGTTGTAGCGGCCGTCCTCGTCGGGAAGCCCGGCGTTGGGCAGGCAGGCGACGGGGAACCGCGAGATCGCCGCCAGCGTGCGCAGGTGGTCCGTCATGAACTCGGGGCCGGTGGCGCAGTTCAGCCCTATCCAGAGCAGATCGTGGTGGGCGAAGGTGGTGTAGAAGGCCTCCATGTCCTGGCCGCCCAGGATCGTCCCCATCGTCTCGATGGTCGCCTGGAGGGCCACGGGCAGGTCGAGGCCGGTCGCCTCCCGCGCTTGTTCGATCCCTTCCAGCGCCGCCTTCACGTTCAGCGGGTCCTGCGACGTCTCCACGAGCAGGAAGTCGGCGCCGCCCGCCCCGAGCGCGGCGGCCGCCGTCCGGTAGGAATCGACGAGCTCGTCCCACGTCGTCCCGCCGGTGACCGAGAGGCTCTTCGTTGTCGGACCGAGGGAACCGGCGACCCAGCGGGGACGCTCCTCCGTGGCGAAGGCGTCGGCGGCGCGCCGCGCGATTTCGGCGGCGGCGCGTCCGATCTCCTCCGCTTCCTCCGCGATGTCGTACTCGGCGAGCACGACCGGCATCGCGCCGAAGGAGTTCGTCTCGATGACGTCGGCGCCCGCTTCGAGGAAGCCGCGGTGGATGCCCTCGATGGCCTCGGGCCGGGTGAGGTTCAGGCGCTCGTTGCAGCCGTCGTAGTCCTCGCCCCCGAAGTCGTCCGGGCCGAGCCCGAGCGCCTGGATGCTCGTCCCCATGGCGCCGTCGACGATGAGAATCCGCTGCGCCAGAGCGCGGCGAAGACGTTCGATGCTGTGCGGCGGCTCGGGAGACACGGCGGGACCTCGCAGGGAGAATCGGCTCGTTTCATTATACGGGCCTCCCCTGGGAGCCGTAGGCCGCTCTCGGTTGGGGCGCTAGTCTTTCGCCGCGCCCCCGGGCGAGAAGGGCTGCACTTCGCCGGTCTCCGGGTCGAACGAGCAGCGCCACGACTTGTTGATGTTCGCCCCGTAGACGTGGACCGCCAGCGCCGGCTCGTCCCCGATCGCGACCGAGTGGATGTCGTTCGGCGGCAGCATCGTCACCGTCTTGCCCGCCGTCGCCTCGATGGGGTCTTGCGCCTCGATCTCCACCCGCCACGGCGCCGACCCGTCGTCCTTGCGGTGGTAGACGGTGTTGCGCTCGGCGCCTCGGAGCACGCCGATCACGGCCCACGTCGTGTGGTTGTGCGTCGGCGTCACCGTCCCCGGCTTCCACGAGACGGCCTGCACGAAGAGACGGTCGCTGATATGGATGTTCTGATTCTCCGTCGGGAACGCCTCGCCCCCCAGATCGGCGAGGCAGTTGGGGCGCGTGATGAGCTTCGTCACCAGCGGCTCGACCGCCGCCACGGCCTCCTCGTCGCTCAGGTCTTTGGCGGTGATGGCCTCGCAGTCGGCGACAAACGTCTGCACGGTATACGGCATATCAGGAGTCCCCTTCCATCGTCGATTCGTGCCAATGGAGCGCGCGCCGCTCGACGAGCGCGGCGGCGGCGGTGAACAGCAGCCCGATCACCATGAGCGTGATCACCGCCCCGAAGAGCGTGGGCATGTCGAGGTTATTCTGCGAGACGTTGATCACGTTGCCCAGCCCGGAGTCGCCGGAGAACCACTCGGCGAGCATCGCCCCGATGATCGCGAAGGGTATCGTAATCCGCACCGCGGCGAACAGGTAGGGCAGCGAGCTCGGCGCGCGCAGCCGCCAAAAGACCTCCCACCGCGACGCTCGCAGCGAGCGGAGAAAGTCGAGCGCCCCTGGGTTCACCGACCGGAACCCGATGACGCCATTTACCAACAGGGGAAAGAAGGCGAGCAGGGCGGCGATGACCACCTTTGGCGCCGCGCCGAAGCCGAACCAGATAACCAGCAGCGGCGCAACCGCCACCAGCGGCGTCACCTTCGCCAGCACCGCTAAGGGGTAAATGGTCCGCTCCAGATAGAGCGAGTGCGCCATCAACGCGGCAAGAGCGATGGCGATTGCCCCTCCGGCCGCGAATCCGGCCACGGCGCGCCACGTCGTCGTCAGCCCCTCCGAGAAGAAGAAGCCGAGGTCGGAGAAGAGCCGGTCGAGGACGACGGTAGGCGCGGGTAGCACGTACTCCGGCGTCCCGTCGATGCGCACGTAGAGTTCCCACCCCAGGCCCAGGAGAAACAGGGCCAGCGCCGGCGGCAGGGCGTACGCCGCGGCGGGCGCCGAGGACTTCCACACCGCAGCGCCCAGGCTCCGCGCTAGCCGCGCCGCGTCGACGCCGGGCGGCGTCGACGCGCGGGCGCGCTCAAGCGGCCGGTCCATAGGCCGCTCCCCGCGCCAACAGGCGCTGCACCTCGTCGACATAAGCGATGAACTCGCTGCTGCGCTCGATGGCGGTCTCGCGGGGCCGGGGCAGGTCGACGGAGACCTCCCCCGCGATGCGTCCCGGCGGGCCGTCCATGACCAGCACCCGATCCGCCATCGCGACCGCTTCGACGATGCTGTGCGTCACCATGATCGCCGTCGCCTCCGACCGTTCCCAGAGGCGCAGGATCTCGTAGCGCATCGCCGCCCGCGTGATCTCATCGAGCGCGCCCAGCGGCTCGTCGAGCAGCAGCACGTCCGGGCCGATCACCAACGCGCGCGCCAGCGCCGCCCGCTGCTTCATCCCGCCCGAAAGCTGCCGGGGGTAGAAGTTGCGGAACTCATCCAGCCCTACCAGGTCGACCGACCATGCCGCGGCATCGGCGGCGTCTTGTGCGCCGCCGTTGACCTCGAGGGCGAGCCGCACGTTGCGCTCCACGTCGAGCCAGGGGAGCAGCGACGGGTCCTGAAAGACGAAGCCGATGGCCTTGCGCGCCTGCGCCATGTCCGGCGGCGCGCCGCCGATCTCGATCTCACCCTCGGTGGGCGCGAGCAGGCCGCCGACCGCGCGCAGCAACGTTGTCTTGCCGCAGCCGCTCGCCCCCACGATGGCCACGAACTCGCCGCGCGCCGCCTCGAAGCTCGCGCCGCGCAGCGCCTCGACGCCCCCGTTCCGCGACGGGTAGCGTACGCTCACTCCCCGCGCCGCGACGTGCGCGCCGCCATCTCGCTCTGTCGGGGTCTCGTTTGGGCTCATGCGCGGGCCGCCCGCCGTACTCATGCCCTTCTGTAGGGCCGTAAAGCGGCTGGGCTGGGCAATTCTAGCATGGGGCCCCGGTGTGGTACTGTGCGTAGAGGCCCGCGGGGCCCGGTGGCAGGTCATGGAAGACGCGGAATTCATCACGGAGTTGAAGGCGAAGATCGAAGCCTCCTCGGGCGTGGCGATCGAACTCGAAGTCGACCATGAGGACGGTCAACGCTTCGCCATCGACCTCTCCGATTCGCCGCCCAAGGTCGTCTTCGGCGTCGACGCTATCGAGAACGCCGGCCTCGCCCGCATGTTCAGCCAATACGCCATCCTCTGCCTGAAGGAAGGCCGCGAAGTCGGCAAGGAAGAGTTCCTGCTCTATCTCCGCCGCAACTGACCCGCGACGCCGGGAGGAACAACGTGGCACGAGACGCCGAGACCGTACAGGCCCTGAAGGTCGCCGGAGCCAACCTGCGGCGGGCCGTCGAAGCGAACGAACGCTACGCGCACTATGCCGCGCTTTCCGTGCTCTCCCAAGCCATTCTCGAGACCCTGCAAGGCATGCGCGGCGTGCAGAACGAGGTCGCCCGGACCCTGCCGCAGAGACTGAACGAACTGCGGCAAATCATGGACCTGCCCGAACCGGCGCTGAAGCAGTTGGAGCGAGGCGAGAAAGAGTTCCTCAGCGGCCTTCGCGCCGGCCCGGCGAGCAAGGCAAAGCTGGGCTTCCTCAACCGCTTCCGGGTGTAGCCTGCGCTGCTGCTCCCACCCCGCCGCCGTTCCTTGCCCGCCGTATTGTCGCGGGCTATCATGGGCCGCGCTGCCCCCGATGCGTAAAGGAGAGAGGCCCCATGCCCCTGGTGATCACCCCCGAGGCCGAAGCGCTCAAGGACGTCGAGTCCGACCCCATCGTCGTTGAGATCGAGAAGCACGATATTCAGAACTTCGCCACCGCCATCGCGTGGCCCAACAAGCCGGACCCGGCCTACTACGACGAGGCCACCGGGGCCGCTTCCGAGTACGGCTCGATCATCGCTCCGCCCAGCTTCGGGACGAGGCTCGGATTTATCGGCGGCATCTACGACAAGGTCAAGAACGCCCTGCCCAAGTACCGCGTCGGGCTCAACGGCGGCCTCGAATACATCCGCAAGGCGCCCATTCGTCCCGGCGACGTGCTCACCGGTCGCGGCAAGCTGGCCACCCTGAAGGAGAGCCCGCGCGACGACGGCGGCGCGATGCTCCTCGTCACCTTCGAGGGCAACTTCACCAACCAGGACGGCGCGGACGTCCTTACGTCCCGCATGACTCTCATCTGGATGTACGGCAAGGAGGACCTCACCGGCTAGGCGCCCGGCGCCACCGGAGAGCAACGACATGACGGCGCGCACATTCGACGACGTACAGATAGGCGACGAGCTCGAACCCTATTCGGTGAAGGCCGGCTACATGGAGCTGAACCGCTTTGCCGCGGCCAACAACGAGTTCGTCATGATCCACATGGACCCCGACTTCTCCAAGAACGTGGCCAAGCTGCCCGACGTAATCGTCATGGGCAACCTCAAGCTGGCCTACATCGCCAACATGATCGACGCTTGGCGCGGCGGCGCGGGCTGGGTGAGCCGCCTCGAGGTCTCCTTCCGCGGCATGGACCCCGTCAACGAGACCCTCACCGCAAGGGGTGTCGTCAAGGCCAAGCGGGAGGAGGACGGCGAGAAGCTCGTCGATCTGGACGTCTGGGTCGAGAACGGGGCGGGGAAGAAGACCACCCCCGGATCGGCCACGGTCTCCCTCCCCTAGACCCGTATGCCCTCCGCCGCGAATCCACTGCCCCCGCTGCGGGTCCTCGACCTGACCAATATCCGCGGGCACTTCTGCGGCAAGGTGCTCGGAGACATGGGCTGCGACGTCGTCAAGATTGAGCCGCCCGGCGGCGACCCCGCCCGCGACCGCGGCCCCTTCGTCGACGACGTGCCCGACCGCAACCGCAGCCTCACCTGGCTCGCCTACAACACCAGCAAGCGGGGGATCACCCTCAACATCGAGAGCGAAGACGGCCGCGGCCTCCTCCGTCACATGGTCGAGAAGGCCGACATCCTGATCGAGTCCTTCAACCCCGGCTACCTTGACTCTCTCGGCCTGGGCTACGCCGATCTCCGCAAGGTCAAGCCCGACCTCATCATGACCTCGATCACGCCCTTCGGGCAGGAGGGGCCCTACCGGGACTACGTCGACTCCGACATCGTGCTCATGGCGCTCGGCGGCTTCATGTCGGAGAACGGCTACCCCGACTCCCCGCCGATCCGCATGAGCCTCGACCAGGCCTACAACCACGGCGGGGCCTACGGCGCGGCGGCCACCCTCACCGCCTATCACCACCGCGAGACCGCCGGCGGCGGGCAGCACCTCGACCTCTCCATCCAAGAGTCCATCATGCTGATCGTCGACCCGGTGCTCCAGCACTGGCTCATCGAAGGGAAGCGCGGCACCAACCGCGTCGGCCCCGCCATGCGGCGCGGCGACGTCCAGATGCAGCTCATCTGGCCCTGCAAGGACGGCTACGCCGCTTGGCGCCTCTTCACCGGGCAGCCCGTCGGCCGCCGCACTCACCGCATCATCGACTGGGCCGAAGACGACGGCCAAGACACCGGCCTCAAGAACGTCAAGTGGGCCGAGATCGACATGAACGACATAACGCCGGAGATGATGGACGTGTGGAACGTCCAGTTCGACGAGTTCTTCCGCACGCACACCAAGGCCGAGCTGGTGCGGGGCGCAATCGAGCGCGGCCTGATGCTCTATCCGGTCAACACCGTCGGCGACATGATGTCGGACTCCCAGTTCACCGCCCGCGACTACTTCCAGGAGATCGAGCACCCCGAGCTTGGCCGTACCGCCAAGTACCCCGGCAACTACTGGAAGAGCGAAGTGACGCCGGTGCGCGTCCGCGGGCGGGCCCCCCTGATCGGCGAGCACAACGCGGAGATCTACGTCGACGAGCTCGGACTCTCCCATGAGCGGCTCATCGCCTTCCGCGAGGCGGGGGTGGTCTAGTGGCCAAGCCGCGCATGCTCGAAGGGTTGAAGGTGGTCGACTTCACGTGGGCTATCGCCGGGCCGTTCACCGCCCGCTACCTCGCCGACAACGGCGCCACGGTGGTCAAGGTCGAGAGCGCGCGGCGCGTCGACGCCATGCGCACCTTCCAGCCTTACAAGGACCGCAAGCCCGGCATCAACCGCAGCGCCGTCTACGCCGCTATGAACTCCAGCAAGCTCAGCCTCGCGCTGAACATGACCAAGCCCGAGGCCCGCGAGATCGCCAAGAAGCTCATCGCCTGGTGCGACATCGTCGTCGAGAACTTCGCCCCCGACGCCATGGGCAACTGGGGCCTGGCCTACGAGGACATCGTCAAGTTCAACAAAGACGTCATCATGATCAGCATGTCGTCGATGGGCGCCACGGGGCCGCTGGCGCACTACCACGGCCTCGGCTTCCACATCCAGGGCTTCGCCGGCTTCTGCAACATCACCGGCTTCCCCGACCGCTCCCCCTTCGGCGCGGTGGCCTACACCGACTTCATCGGCCCGCCCCTGGCGATCTCGGCCCTGATGGGCGCGCTCGACCACCGGCGCCGCACCGGCGAGGGCCAGCACATCGACATGGCCCAGGTCGAGGGCGGTATCCACTTCCTCGGACCCGCCGTCCTCGACTACTCCTTCAACAACCGCGACGCTGGCCGCCGGGGCAACGACTCGACCTACGCCGCGCCCCACAACGCCTACGCCTGCGCCGGCGACGACCGCTGGTGCGTCATCTCCGTCTTTACCGACGAGCAATGGCGGGCCTTGGTGGAGGTTGTCGGCGACGAGGCCCTCCGCGACGACCGCTTCGCCACCCTGGCGACACGCCTAGAACGCCGCCGCGAGATCGACGAACGCCTCGGCGAGTGGACGTGGGTGCGCTCCCCGCAACAAGTGATGGAATCGCTGCAGGCCGCCGGCGTACCCGCGGGCGTCGTCTCCGACGGGGCCGACCTCGACGAGGACAAGCAGTTCGCCGCCCGCAACTTCTACAAACACTTCGACCATCTGGAAATCGGCGACTACACCACCCGCCGCCAGACCCCCGTCATCGCCTCAGACGCCGACACCGACCCCTACTCCGAGGCCCCCATGCTCGGCCAGCACACCGAGTACGTCCTCACCGAGCTCCTCAACATCCCCGACGAGGAGTGGGTCCCGCTCATGGAGCAGGGCGTCTTCGGCTAGCCGAAGGCAGCGGGGCGAAGCCGGAAGCAGCCGCTAGGCGGGCGAGTGCCTGCGCGGGCGAGCCGAGAGGCTCTTCTCGAGTAGTTGGATGCCCGTGCGGTAGGTGGGAAGCGCTGAGAGCGTCCCATATTGGCCGAGGAAGCGGGCCACGCTGCGGCGGGTCGTCGAGACCTCTCGCAGCATCTTCTTGGCCCGGCTCACGCCGCCGCCGCCCACGGTGCGCCACAGCGCCGCGTATTCCTCGTAAAACCGCTGCGGGCTGAGCCTTGTCGGCAAGACGCTGTGGAGGAAGTCGAAGAACTGGTGCGCCTTGGTCACCAGCTTGTGTTCCGTCGTCGTCCACTGGCCGGTGCCGGGCAGCGGGGTCAGGATGGTGAACTGGGGAAACTCGATGTTGTATTCGTGGACCTTGCGTTTCAGGTTCTCGAAGTTGTGCTCCGACCAGTCCTGGAAGATGATCACCGCGCCCCAGATCCGTACCCCGAAGGAGTGCAGGATCTCGATGGCCTTCTGGTTGTCGTCCGACTTCGTGCCCTTGCTCACCGAGTTCAGGTCGCTCTGGTCGAACGATTCGAGGCCGATCAGCGTGGTGTCGAGGCCGGCCTCGGCCCACTTCTCGAACTTGCGGGGGTTCCGCACCACGTTGTCGGCCCGCACCTGCATCCAATACCGGTGCCCCATGTTCATCTGGATGATCTGGTCGGCGAGCTGTTCCATCGGGTCGGGGGCATTGGGATCGTGCCGTCGCGCCGCGCCCGGAGGCTCCTGGATCGCGAGGTCGTCCACGACGTTGATCCAGGAGTTCGGCGGCAGCGCCGCCAGCTCGTCGAGCGTCCGGTTGTTTCCCTGGACGCGGAACGTGCCGTTGAAGAACTCGTGGACGGAGCAGAAGTTGCAGCGGTAGACGCAACCCCGGGCCATCTCGATGGAATAGGGACGCTCGTGGTAGAGGAAGTAGTAGTCCGGCCGGTAGTGGTCCACCAGATGCCGCGCCGGCTGGGGGCGCTCGTTCATCGTCGGCGAATCGAACTGTTTCAGCGCGCTCTTGGCCACGACCTCGATGTTGGAGCGGTCGTACTCACCCGAGCGGGTGCGGTGAATGACCCCGGCCGTGTCGAGCCGGCAGGACTTCTGGAGCTGCTGCACCAGCCGGCGGAAGATCCATTCCCCCTCGCCGACGACGATCGCGTCGACGTCGGGAGAGAAGGCGTCCTCAGGGCAAAGGCTCACGTGGTGCCCGCCGACGACGACCGGCACGTCGGGCGCGATCTGCTTCACCTCGCGGGCGACTTCCTTCACGGAGTCGGCGTCGACCATGTAGTTCTGCCGCAGCCCGACCACGTCGGGGGTGAAGCGGCGCAGCACGTCGCTCAACGGAGTGGGGTCGATCCGCATGTCGTGAATGCGGACGTCCGCGATGTCGGCGATAGCGCCGCCGAGGTACTCGAGCCCGAGCGGCTCGACCATGACGGTGGCGTTAAAGCCGACCACCAGTTTATTCGGAGGTTCTATAAGCAGAACCTTCGAAGGTCGAGGTTGGAGCGGTGGAGCGGGGATTGGAATTCTGGCTTTCTTAGATTGCGAGGTTGGCCACTGCCAGGGGTGGTCGTCGAAGGTGTTCTACCTACCTCGCAATTCGCACTGATCGAGCTTGCCGTATTGATACCGGGCCGGGCCCGGACATCGCCCTCGGAGCGCCTGCATCATACCATAGCTTGAAGTCAATAGCCTCGTTGGGGCCCCGCCATGGGCCGATGGACCTCCAACGGCACTGATACACTCCCGTCAATGGCCCAACAAACAGTCCTGGTCACCGGTGCAACCGGGTATATCGGCGGACGACTGGCGCCCCGCCTCGCCGGGGAAGGCCATCGCGTTCGCGTGCTCGCTCGCAGCGAGGCAAGAGTACGCTCCCGCCCCTGGGCAGACCAAGTCGAGGTCGCCGTCGGCGACGTGCTCGACCCGCCGGCCCTCTCGGAAGCACTGGCCGGCGTAGACGTTGCCTACTACCTCGTCCACAGCATGTCCAGCGGATCCGGTTTCGATGAATTGGACCTTCGCGCCGCCCGGAGCTTCGGTCACGCCGCGAAAGAAGCGGGGGTCAACCGCATCATCTACCTCGGCGGTCTTGGCGACCCGGAGGCCGACCTTTCCCGGCACCTGCGCTCCCGGCAGGAGACGGGTGAAGCCCTCCGGGAGGGCGGCGTCCCGGTCACGGAATTCCGTGCCGCGGTCATCGTTGGGGCGGGCAGCATCTCCTTTGAGATGGTCCGCTACCTTGTGGAACGCCTCCCCGTCATGGTGTGTCCCAAGTGGATCTACTCACGCATCCAACCCATCGCCGTCGACGATCTCCTGGACTACCTCGTCTCCGCCCTGAGCGTTCCGGAGAGCCGGGGCCGCGTCATCGAGATCGGCGGAAAAGACGTGACCACCTACAAGGGGATGATGCTCGGCTACGCCGAGGCGCGGGGCCTGCGACGCTTCTTGGTCCCCGTGCCGGTGCTGACGCCGCGTCTCTCCTCGTACTGGGTGCACTGGATGACACCCATTCCCGCGAGGATTACCGAGCCGCTCGTCGACGGCCTCCGCAACGACATCGTCGTGAACGACAACCTCGCCCGCACGCTGTTCCCCCACGTTGAGCCGCGCGACTACGCCTCGGCCATCGCCGGCGTGATGAAGGAGCTCGACGAGGGCCGGATCGATACCGCGTGGAGCGACGCGGCGGGCGCCCCTGCCGGAAGCGAGGAGGCGGTGCGCCTGGAATCAAGCCAGGGGATGATCGTCGAGCGCCGCCGCCGCACGGTTGCGGCGCACGCCCGGGAGGTCTACCGCGTGTTCACCGGCATAGGCGCCGCCAGGGGTTGGTACTTCGCCACCTGGCTCTGGCGTCTACGCGGAGCGTTGGACCGTCTCTTGGGCGGCGCCGGCCTCCGCAGGGGGCGGCGCCACCCCGACGATCTGCGCGTCGGCGACGCCCTCGACTTCTGGAGAGTCGATGCAGTGGAGCCAGACCGTCTCCTCCGCTTGCGCGCCGAGATGAAGCTGCCCGGCCGCGCGTGGCTTCAGTACGAGGTCTGGGAAGCTCCCGACGGGTCGACCCAACTGGAGCAGACGGCCGCCTTCATCCCCAAAGGGCTGGTGGGCTTGGCGTACTGGTACGGCCTCTACCCGTTGCACGCCTGGATCTTCAGCGGGCTGATCAAGGCCGTCGCCCGTCGCGCCGAGCGAGGCGTGGAAACCTGGTGAGCCGGGTGGGGATCGAACCCACGACCTACTGATTAAAAGTCAGTTGCTCTACCACTGAGCTACCGGCCCGCGCCTTGGACGCGGTTCAATTGTACAGCGTGCGCGGGGCGCGCAATTCACCAACCGTCAAAGGTGAACCCCCTACGCCGGCTCGAACTTCGGCAGGGTGATCTCCGGGGTGACGTCCTCGAAGCGGACCTTCACCGGCATCCCGATCCGCACGTCGGCGGGGTCGACGTTCACCAGGTTGGACATAATCTGCACGCCGCCGGCATCGTCGATTTCGACGACGGCGACCATGTAGGGGACCTCGTCACGGAAGCCGGGGGCCGCGCTCTGGCGGATCACCGAATAGGTGTGGACCTTGCCCACGCCGTTGGAAGTGCGCCACGTCAGGCGCGTGCCGTGGCAGTGCGGGCAGATGGCGCGCGGATAGAAGACGAACTTGCCGCAATCGTCGCACTGCTGGATGTCGAGGCGGTGCTCCTTGCAGGCGGCCCAGAATGGCTCGGTCTCGACTTCTGGGACGGGGAGCGGCTTCACGTAGTCGGCCATGGCGGTCCCTCCGGGTTCGCGCCTACTCGTTCGTGAGGATGGCGGTGATGCCGCTGTGGCGGGTCCCCATGAACCCGCCGATGCCGTGCACCATCGCGATCTTGGCGTCCGGCACCTGCCGTTCGGTGCCGGCGAAGTCGCCGCGGAGCTGCCGGGTGGCCTCGACGAGCAGGAACATGCCGCGCATCCCGGGGTGGCAGGAGGAGAGCCCGCCGCCGTCCGGGTTGATCGGCAGCGCGCCGCCGAGCCCGATGCGCCCGTTCTCGACGAAGGCGCCGCCCTCGCCCTTCTTGCAGAAGCCGGCGTCCTCCAGCGTCAAGATGACGTTGATGCTGAAGGCGTCGTAGATCATGCAGAAGTCGATGTCGTCGTGGGAGACGCCGGCCTGCTCGAAGGCGGCGGGGGCCGACCACGCCGCGGCGGAGACGGTGAAGTCGCGGTAGCCGCCGCTGGTGTGCTGCTGCGCCTCGGCCCCGCCCATGACGTAGACCGGCTTCGTCTTGCAGCGGGCGGCGACCTCCGGGCTCGCCACGATGATCGCGCCGCCCCCGTCGCTGATGATGCAGCAGTCGAGCAGGTGCAGCGGGTCGCAGATGAGCCGAGAGCTGACCACGTCCTCGACGGTGATGGGGTCGCGGTACTTGGCATAGGGGTTGAGCCCGGCGTGGCGGCGCATGGTCACGCCGACCTCGGCGAGCTGCTCCGGGGTGGTGCCGTAGTCGTACATGTGCCGCTGCGCGCTGAGGGCGTAGGTCCCGATGAGAGGAATGCCCCACGGCGCCTCGAAGCTGTCGGTGACGGCCTGCTCGCCGCCGCCGGAGGCCGCCGTCCGCGCGCCGATCTTGCGCCCCTCGGTGGTGGGAAGGCTGCCGTAGACGATGGCGACGCACTTCGCCCGCCCCGCGGCGATGGCGTCGAGGGCGTGCAGCAGGTAGAGCACGAAGCTCGACCCACCGACGGCCGTCGAGTCCATGAAGGTGGGGCGCAGCCCCAGGTATTCGGCGAAGGCGATGGGCTGCATCCCGGGGACGCGCGTGGCGCAGAGCCCGTCGACGTCGCTGATGCTCAGGCCAGCGTCTTCGAGCGCGGCGAAGAGGCACTCGGCCTGCACCTGGTTGGCCGTCTTACCGGGGGCGCTCCGCAGGGGATACTCGTAGGCCCCGACGATAGCGCCCTTCTTGTAGTTCGCGTACGGACTCATCCGCGCCTCCTGACCATGGAGGTAGGAGTGTACCCGCCGTCGACGTGGCTGAACAGGCGCTCCGCCTAGCCCCCGGCGGCGATGGCGCGGCGGGTTTGGTGGTAGTCCACGGCGTTTCGGATAGCCTTCGCGGCCCTGTGGTAGCTGGAAAAGCAGGGGATGCCGGCGTCGCGGAGCTCCCGCTCGGTCTCGCGCAAGATTTCGGCGTGCTCGTAGGGCAGCAGCGAGTAGGGAATGGCGACGGCGGGCTTGCGTCCGCGCTCGAAGGTGCGCTTGATTGAGCGGACGTGGGCCGCCCGGATGCCTTGGTGGCGCTCCTCGTTGGAGAGGATGCCGATCTGCATGCCGATGAGGTCGATGCCGGGATCGGCCTCCAGGATGTCGAGGGTGCGGTCGATGTCGGCGATGTTCATGCCGAGGTCGATGGGGTTGGCGGCGAAGGCGCCCACGAGCTTGAAGTAGGCACCGAGCGCCGCCTTCGACGTGTCGGAGAGCGGCGGCACGCGAAGCCCGTGCTCGGCGAAGGCGTCGGCGATGGCCACCGACTGCCCGCCCTGCCCGCCGATGAGCCCGCAGCCGGGCCCGTGAAGCTCGGGCAGCTTCATGATCACCTGCAGCGTGTCGAGGGCCTCCTCGATCGACGTAACCAGGACCGCGCCGGTCTGACGGGCGGCCGCCCGCCACAGCGCCATCGACTCCGCCAGCGCCGCGGTGTGCGACGCCGCGGCCCGGCGTCCGTCCTCGGTGCGGCCCCCCTTCCAGATGATGACCGGCTTGCGGGCGGCGACCTCGCGCAGGACGCGGAGGAAGCGGCGGCCGTCCTTCACGCTCTCGACGTAAAGGACGATGGCGCGCGTCTGGGGGTCCTGGCCGAAATACTCCAGGTAATCGGTGCTCTCCTGCACCACGCCGTTCCCGAAGCTGATCATCTTGCTGAGAGGAAGGCCGTTGTCGGGCGCGGCGATGGAGAAGAAGTTGCCGTGGGAGCCGCTCTGGCTGGCGAAGCCGACGTAGCCGCCGTCGTAGACCGGCTGGAAGGGGAGGTAGCTGAGGCCGCGGCCGGGATTGTGCAGTCCCATGCAGTTGGGCCCCAGCATGACGAGGGATGCGTCGCGGGCGATGCGCTCGATCTCGGCCTGCGCCTCGACGCCGTCCGCCCCGCCCGTCTCCGCGTAGCCGGCGGTGTACATGCAGACGCCGCCGACGCCGGCCTCGGCGCACTCGCGCAGACCGTCGGCGGCATACTTGCGGGAGAGTGCGACGATCACGTAGTCGACCGGCGCCCCGATGGCGTCGAGGGTGGGATAGCAGTCGAACCCCATTTCCCTGAGCCGCCCGGCCTCCTCGGGGTCGGACTGGACGGCGTAGAGCGGGCCTTTGAAGCGGCGCAGCGCGGGAAGGAACATATGCGGGCGGGAGGTGCGCTCGCCGAGCACGGCCACGGTCTTCGGACTGAGCGCCCGGTCCATGGCGGCGAAGTCGATGGACAGGGGAGGGCCTGGGGGAGGAGTCACGGCTTAAGGGATGGGATCGTGCGAGGTGACAATGCCAACCTCGTTGAACGGGAAGTACGAGAACCAGGCCTTGCCGATGATGTTCCCGCGGGGGAGCATGCCCCAGGCCCGGGAGTCGAAGCTGTTCACCCGCTCGTCCCCAAAGACGAAGTAGTGCCCAGGCTGGATGTACGTGGACGGCACGCCCCGGTTTCCCAGCCGTGGCAGGTAGAACTCGTCGAGCCGGACGCCGTCGATGAACACCGAGCCGGCCTCGGCGCTCTTGCAGAGATCGCTCGTCGCGTTGCCTTGCCCGCAGACCTCTATCGTCTCCTCGGGCATGCCGATGACCCGTTTGATGAAGTTGCGGCCCGGTTCGGCGTCGCGCTTGAACACGATGACCTCGCCCCGCTGAGGCTCGCCGAACGGCTCGACATAACCGTCCTTGTCCCGGTCCAGGAAAAAGACCCAATCGGAGATGGGCTTGAAGCTGAACCGTCGGTACGCGGCCTTGTTGACGATGATGAACTGCCCGTCTTCGACGTTCGGGCTCATGCTCGTTCCTTCCACCTGGTAGTTCTGGAAGGACGTGTAGATGAGCACGAAGACGATGGCCGCGAGAAGGAGCGTGACGAGTACGCTCTGTATGGCGCGAATCCGGTCGGCGCCGTCTGCCTTGGCACTGCCGGCCTCGGAGCTTTCCGCTTCGGTACTGCCGCCGTCGGAGCTGCTCTCTTCAGAGCTGTCTGCTTCGGGGACGTCGGAGGCCGGCTCGTCCGCGGCCTCTGGCGCTTGGGGTGCCTCTGGCTCGTTGGAGGGCTCGTCCATGTCGTACATTATAGGGTAAGCCGGAACCGCGTCGGCGCTGACCCGTCCGCTGACTAGCGTTCAAGACGTCCCCTCCCATGTGCTCGCTGCCGGTCTTCAATGGATGACGAGAAGCTCATCGCGCTGAGCCGCGAGGGCGATCTCGACGCCTTCAACCAGCTCGTCGAGCGCTACCAGAGCCGGGTCTACCGGCTCGCGTACCGCATGGTGGGGCCCGCCTCCGCGGACGATGCCGCCCAAGACGCCTTCATCAGCGCGTTCAAGAGCATACGGTCGTTTCGCGGCGGGAACTTCCGCTCCTGGCTGCTCCGCATCACGGCGAACGTCTGCCGCGACCAGCTCCGGGCCGCGAAACGAAAGGCCGGGGCGTCGCTCGAGTCCATGCTCGAAGGGGGCGCTTGGGAGCCGCCCAGCCCCGGACGCTCGCCGGAGGAGGCCGCGTCCGACGCCGAGCTGAACGCCGCCATCATGACTGCGGTGGCGGCCCTGCCGCCCGACCAGCGGGCGGTGCTCGTATTGGTCGATATCGAAGGCTATTCCTATGAAGAAACGGCGGACGCAGTGGCGTCGTCGCTGGGGACGGTGAAGTCGCGGCTCAGCCGGGCAAGGGAGAAAGTCCGCGACGCATTTCGGGCCAGTCCGGAACTCTTGCCCGCCCAGTATCGTCTGAATGAGTGAGGGTGGAAGCGTGATCAAAGTCATACTTCGGCTGTTCACATCGCGGCGGCGACGTTGGCGCGAGTTGTTCTCGCTCGCCATCGACGACCGCCTCTCGGAGGCGGAAGCGGCGGAGCTCGAACGCATCCTCAACCGCTGGCCCGAGGCGCGCAAGGAGCTCGACGCGATGCGCGAGGCCGTGACCGCGCTGCGCGCCGCGCCCCAAGTCGAACCGTGCCGCAGCTTCCGGCTCACGCCGGACATGGTCGAAGATCCGGCGCCCGAGCCGGTGCGGCGCCTCCCGGCGTTCGTCCCTGTGGCGGCCGGCGCGGCGGCGCTGCTCGTCTTTGCCATCATCGGCGGGACCTTGGGCCTCTTCGACGGCGGCCCGGCCGGTGACGATCCCCTGCAGTTCGCCCCGGCCCCACCGGTCACCGCTGCACCCGTCGGCCCTGCCGGCCCCGCCGGCCCCGCAGGTCTCGAAGGGATGCTCACCCCTGCGCCTGCGGCGACGTCTACGCCGGTACCGGCGCCCACGTCGACACCCGCGCCGGAGGCCATGGCTCCCCGCGCCACGGCGATGCCGGAAGCCACGCCGGCCCCAGCCTTTGAAGCGACCGCGATGCCGCTCCCTCCGACGGCGATGGCGGAAGCCACCGCCACGCCGGAGGCCATGATGGTGGCCGTTACCGCCACGCCGGCTCCGGCCGCTACCAGCACCCCGCAAGCGGAGCCCCCCGCGACGCCGGCGCCGGTGCTGATCGTGTCCGAGCCCACGGCGACGCCTATGGTGGCAATGCGCGCCGGCGACTCGCCTACCTCTGAAGCCATGGCCACGTCCGCCGAAGAGCGGGTAGTTTCCTCGGAGCCGACGGAGGCTGACATGATGGTGGTCGTCACGCCCACGACGGCTCCGGCGCCGACAGCTACACCCCAACCCCCCGCGACCGTTGCCCCGACGCCAACCCCGGCGCCGACGCCAACTCCGGCGCCGACGGCTCCGGCTGTTGTAGTGGTGATCACGACTACACCAACGGTGCCGGGAATTGGGGCGGATGCGGGGACGCTGGACCCGAGTGGCGCCGAGGGAAACGTCGCCGAACTAGAGGCCGTTCTCCGCGAATACGTCGACGACATCCGGTCCGAGTTGCGTGGCCCACAAGGCCCGCCGGACCGGGCCGAGGCAGACGGCGCGGGTGGCGAAGATGGTGAAGCAGGTCCGCCTGGGCCGCGGGGAGCGACGAGTGGTCTGGATTCACGAAGCGAGCAAAGTATTGAAGGCGTCGCCGGACCACGGGGAGCGACGGGCGGCCAAGGCCCACAGGGCCCAACCGGTCCAGTGGGGCCGCACGACCAGGATCACGCCGCCGGTGCGCAGGGCCCGCCTCCCTCGCCGGAGCCGGGCGGCGGCTTCCCTTGGCTGCCGCTGCAAATCGCGGCCGCGGTGCTGCTCGCCGCCATCCTCGCGTTCGGGGCATGGTCCTACCTGCAGCGGTGAACCGCACGACGAAAGAAAAGAAAGTTCGCGCAAACGACGCGACACAAGGGAGGAAAACGATGGACTCGCTTCAAGGGTGGAGACGCAGCGGGCTGATGGTCCTGGCTATGGTCGGAGTGGCCGCGATGCTTGCCGCCGCCTGCACAACGGATGACTCAGACGCCCCGACCGCCGCGCCACCAGCGCCGGCACAGGAGATCACGGTGGGGGCGCAACAGACCGGGGTTTGGGTCGACGGGGCCGGCTCCGTTTCGGCCATTCCGGACGTGGCCGACCTCAACTTCGGCGTCGAGACCCGTGCCGAGACGGTCGCCCCCGCGCGCGCCGAGGCCGCGGAGGCAATGGGAGCGGTCATCGCCAGCCTGCGAAGCAATGGCGTCGCCGAGCGCGACATCAAGACCACGTACTTCTCGATCCAACCGGTCACCGTGTGGGAAGAGGGGTCACGCGGCGAGCAGACGCCGAAGATCGTCGGCTACCGCGTGACGAACTCCGCCACGGCACGGATCCGGGACATCAACAGTGTCGGCGAGGTCATTGACGCCGCCGCTGCGGCAGGCGGCGACGCCGTGCGAATTAACGGAATCGGCCTCGCCGTGGACGACCCGCGGCCGCTGGAGGTCGACGCGCGCCGCCTCGCACTGGAAGACGCCACGGCCAAGGCCGAGCAGATCGCGTCGGTCATGAACATCACGCTCGGCGAGCCGGTCTACATCTCGCAGCAGGGCGGTACGCCGTTCGCCGTGCAGGAGTCGGCATCGTTCGCCAGGCTCGCGGCCGCGGACGCATCGACGCCGATCAGCGCCGGGGAGCAGGAGATCACCGTGCGCGTGCAGGTGGTCTTCGCCATCGAGTAGACGAATGGTGGGGCGTCCCCCGGGGGACGCCCCACCCTCCCGGCGTCAGACGCTGAAGAGGACGTGCATGATGTCCCCGTCTTGGACGGGGTAGGTCTTGCCCTCGGTGCGTAGGACACCGCGGCGGCGCGCCTCGGCCATCGACCCCGCGTCCACGAGGTCGTCGTAGCGCACCACTTCGGCCCGGATGAAACCGCGTTCGAGATCAGAGTGAATCTTGCCCGCGGCGCGGACGGCGGGAGTGTTCGCCGGGACGGGCCACGCCCGCACCTCGTCGTCGCCGACCGTCAAAAAGGACACCAGCCCTAGGAGGTCGTAGGAGCAGCGGATGCCGCGGGCGAGGCCCGATTCGCCGGCGCCGAGCGACGCGCGGAATTCCGCCTCGTCGCCGGGGTTCATCACCGCCAAGTCGGCCTCGAGTCCCGCCGCGAGCACGAAGCCCGCGGAGTTCGGCCCGTCAACGCGCGCCACGATCTCCGCTTCCAAGTTCGCCGCCTCGCCCAAACGGCCCTCGTCGATGTTCAGCGCATGCAGGACCGGCTTGGCGGTGAGGAACTGGAAGTTCCCCATCCAGCGCTCCTGTTCGTCCGTCGTCTCCTGGGCGCGCAAGGGTTGGCCGGCCTCGAGGGCCTCCTTGACACCGTCGAGCCACTCGCGCTCCCTCCGGGCCGCCTCCCGTATCTGCGGCTTGTCCGACTTCGCGTCCGACTCCAGCCGGGCGGCACGCCGCTCGAGGATCGCGAGGTCGGAGAAGGCGAGCTCAAGCTCCATCGCCTCGATGTCGCGGAAGGGGTCGACGCTGCCCTCGGGGTGGGCCACGGACGGGTTGTCGAACGCCCGCGCGACGTTGAGGAGGGCGTCCACGTTCTGGAGGCGGTTGAGCTGCTCGCCCTCGATGCCGCGCCGCTGGGCGCCCTCGGGCAGGCCGGGGAAGTCGACGTAGGACACCTCGGCGTGCACGATGCGTTTCGGCGCGAATATCTCGGCGAGACGGCCGAGGCGAGCGTCGGGCACACGGGCGACGCCGAGGTTGGCCTTGCCGCTTCCCGGCGACGGCGCGACTCCGGTGAGCGCGGTGAAGGCGGCGGTCTTGCCGCTGCGCGGGAGTCCGATGATGCCGATTTCCATGCCGGTGCGTTCCAAAAAGAGGGGCGGTTCCGAGACCGCCCCTCTTTGGCTGCCGCTGTCGGTTCCGCTGCCTAGAGGTTAGGCTGCGGCGTGGTGCGGAGGTAGGGCTTGATCTCTTTGAAGCCCTTGGGGAACTTGTCGGGAATGTCCTCGGTCTTGATCGCGGGAACGACCACGCAGTCCTCGCCGTGCTTCCAGTCCACCGGGGTGGCGACCTGGTAGTTGGCGGTCAGTTGCAGCGAGTCGATCACCCGCAGGATCTCGTCGAAGTTCCGGCCCGTCGAAGCGGGGTAGGTGATCGTCAGCTTCACCTTTTTGTCGGGGCCGATCACGAAGACGGTGCGGACGGTCAACGTGTTGTCCGCGTTGGGATGGATCATGTCGTACAGCGACGCGACCTTGCGGTCTGGGTCGGCGATGAGCGGGAAGTCCACGTTCGCGTTCTGCGTCTCGTTGATGTCCTTTACCCAGCCCTCGTGCGAGTCCACCGGATCGACGCTGACCGCGCACACCTTGACGCCGCGCTTGTCGAACTCCGACCTAAGGTTGGCGACGCGTCCCAGCTCGGTGGTGCACACCGGCGTGTAGTCCGCGGGATGCGACATCAGGACGCCCCAGCCGTCCCCAAGCCACTCGTGGAAGCTGATGCTCCCTTCGGTCGTCTCCGCCGTAAAGTCGGGCGCGTCGTCTCCTAATCTAATAGCCACGGTTGCCTCCTCATTTGCTAAGGCGGTCGAGACCGCCGTCCTAGCCGCTTACTGCCTCGGCGCGCCTCCAACGCGCGCACAGGTCTAAGCCTACCACGGCCCTCAAAAGCGGGCCAATTCCCCGGGCTACCACCAATGGACTTCGTCAAGGTCGGCGCGTTCGCTGTCGTCGGCTCGCCAGGGGCGGGCCGGCAGGTACTTCCAACTGCTGTCGGCGAGCATGGCCACGATGACGCCCTCGTCCATGCGTTCACCGACGCGGAGGGCGGTGTCGAGCACCGCGCCGGACGAAGCGCCCGCGAAGAGGCCTTCGGCCCGTGCGAGGTCCTGGACCCGTTGGAAGCTGGCGGCGCTGTCTACCAGGAAGCGGCCGTCCAACATGCCGAGGTCGAGGAGCGGCGGGATAAAACCCTCGTCGAGGTTCTTGATGCCTTGCAGGCGTTCGCCGAGCTTGGGCTCGACGCCGACGACCCGTGCCTGGGGCCAGCGCTCCTTGATGCGCCGTCCCGCGCCCATGATCGTCCCTCCGGTGCCGATGCCCGCTATGAAGACGTCGACGGAGGGTAGCGCCTCGGCGATCTCGCGGCCCGTGGAGGCATAGTGTGTGTCGGCGTTGGTCTGGTCGGTGAACTGTCCGAGGAGCTTGTAGCCGTGGGCCGCGGCGAGGCCGGCGGCGACATCCATGGCGTGCCCCATGCCGCCTTCCATCCCGCACCAGGTGACCTCAGCCTCCAGCAGGGCGAGCAGGTCGCCGATGCTTGGCGCAACGCCTTCGGGAATCACCACGTGGGCACGGTAGCCCTTCTGCTTGGCGACGAAAGCGAGCGCGATCGCGGTGTTCCCGCTGCTCGCTTCGACGATCGTGTCCCCCGGGGCCATGCGGCCCTCGGATTCCGCCCCCTCGACGAGGGCGAGGGCGATCCGGTCCTTGATGCTGCCGGTCGGGTTCTGCCCCTCGATCTTCCCGAAGATGCGCACGCCGGGTTTGGGCGAGAGGCGCCGGAGCTCGACCAGGGGCGCGCCGCCGACAAGCGAAAGCGGGGAGGCGCTGTCCACGCCTATGCTCCTGCGTCCGGTTGACATGCCCTCGTTGAGGGCAGCATCATGGTTGCCCGGCCTTCCATGCGTCTATTCTCGCATCTTCTCTCACCGGACGGATAACCCGCTCCCCCGGGCCGGCACGCTCCTTCAGAAACGGGTGACTTCATGGGCAAACTGCTCGATAAGCTGAACCAAGTGGCCGCCTCCGGCGGGCCGCGCCTCGGCTTTGCCGCCGGCGGAGACGAAGGACGCGGGGCACTGGCCCTCGTGGCCGCACTCGCCGACGCGTCGCAGGCCGCCGATGCGGTGGACCGCGGCGCCGATGCCCTGATCGTCGGCGGCGGCAAGGCCGCGGACGTGGGTGGCAGCGTACCGGTGGGAACATCGGATGAGGCGGGCGGCGACTTCGTCCTGCTCACCCTGGCCGGCGCATTGGGAGCCGCCCTTCAAGAGGACGCCGACGCGGTGCTCGCGCTCGGGGCGGATACATCCGACGAGGTCTTGCGCGCGCTCGACGCCCTGCCCGTCGATGCCGTTGCCGTAGACATTCCAGGGTCGCCCTCCTCACTACAAGACCTGCTGCCGCTGTACCGCGCCGCGCGGGCCACGGCGAAGCCGCTCCTCGTCAGGACGCCCACCGCGCCCGGCCGCGACGCGTTGACGGCAATCCGCGACGCGGGCGCTGCCGGGCTCATCGTGGAGGTAGCAAAGGACGGCGTGGACGGACTCGCCGCCCTACGAAGTGAGATCGCCGCGCTCCCGCCCAAGCGCCGCCGCGGCGACGGGGCGAAGCCGTCGCCGTCCATCGGACTCTCCGGCGGCGAGCGCTAGCCGCCGCGCCCACCGTGGAGAGACCCCGCTCCAAGGGGCAGGCCCTGCTCGCCACGATGGCGTGGACGGCCTCGCTATGGGCGGTCGTCAGCCCGGTCTTTGTCCTGCTCCCACTGTTCGACGCCGTCACGGCGGACGGTATGGCGCAGAGCGTGAGCGCGTCCGAGGCGGGCAAGCTGGGGGAGGCGCTTGCCGTGCTGCTGGCGTCGGCGGCGCTTGGCGCGGCGGCGTTTCTGTCCACGCGCCTCTTTCTGGCGGGGCGCCACGGGGCGCAGTTCGGCATCATGGCCTGCGCCGCCGCATTCTTCGTGCTGACCGTCCTGACGGCGGGGAGCGTCGGGCCGCTGCTGATCGGCCCCGCCGTGCTGCTGATGTTCCCCGCCTTGTGGCTGACGCCGCGGCGCTAGCGGCGTTACAGTTCCTTCAGTAGCCCCGCCATCTCGATTGCGGTGACGGCGGCGTCGTAGCCCTTGTTGGCAGGCCCGTCGCCCGACCGCTCCATCGCTTGGGCCACGGTGTCGGTGGTGAGCACGCCGAAGATGATGGGGACGTCGGTGAGCAGCCCGGCCTGCACGATCCCGTGCGCCGCGCCGGACGCCACGTAGTCGAAGTGCGGCGTGTCGCCCCGAATCACCGCGCCGAGGCAGATGACCGCGGCGTAGCGCCCCGTCTGGGCCAGACGCTTGGCGGTCAGCGGCAGCTCGAAGGCGCCGGGCACCCAGACCGCGTCGACGCGGTCCTCCCCGATGCCGTTGGCCGCCAGCCCCTCCCGCGCGCCGCGCATGAGGCTGCCCGTGATGAACTCGTTGAACTTCGCGGCGGCGATGGCGAAGCGCGGCCCGTCCGCGTCCCGTTCGGGGCTCACAAGGCTAGTCCTCGTCGACGAGCCACTCGGCCAGCGGGGCCACGCCCGGCATGATGTGGCCCATCTTGTCGCGCTTCGTCTCGAGGTAGCGGATGTTGTCGGGGTTCGGCGGCGCGACGACGGGTACCCGGTCGGCGACTCTCAGACCGTAGCCTTCCAGGCCGACGATCTTGCGCGGGTTGTTCGTCATCAGGCGCATCTCTTTGACGCCGAGGTCCACCAGGATCTGCGCCCCGATGCCGTAGTCGCGGAGGTCGGGGGCGAAGCCGAGGGCGAGGTTCGCTTCGACGGTGTCGAGGCCGCCGTCCTGAAGCTCGTACGCCCTGAGCTTGTTGTGCAGCCCAATCCCTCGCCCCTCCTGGCGGATGTAGACCAAGACGCCTCGCTGGGCCTGCGCGATGGCCCGGAGCGCCATCTGCACCTGGTCGCCGCAGTCGCACCGGAAGCTGCCGAAGACGTCGCCGGTGAGGCACTCGCTGTGGACGCGCACCAACACGGGCTCGCCGTCGCTGATGTCGCCTTGGACCAGGGCCACGTGCTGGTCGTGGTCGACCGCGCTCTGGTAGGCGTAAGCGGTGAAGCGGCCGAACTTGGTGGGCATGGCGGTCTCGGCCACGCGCTCGACCAGCTTCTCGTGGATGCGCCGGTAGGCGATGATCTGCTCGACGCTGACGATCTTCAGGTCGTGCTCGATGGCGAACTCTTCGAGCTCCGGCAGGCGGGCCATCGTGCCGTCCTGGCTCATGATCTCGCAGATGACCCCGGCGGGCTGCATGCCGGCGAGCCGGCAGAGGTCGACGATGCCCTCGGTCTGCCCCGCGCGCACCAGGACGCCGCCCTCGCGGGCGCGCAGCGGGAAGATGTGCCCCGGCTTCGACAGATCGATGGGCCGGGTGGCGGGGTCGACCAGCGCCTGAATCGTCGTGGCGCGGTCGTGGGCGCTGATGCCCGTGGTGGTGCCGTGCTTGGCCTCGACCGACACGGTGAACGCGGTGCCCAGGGCGGCGGTGTTGTCCGCGTCGGGCACCATCATGGGGATCTGCAGATGGTCGAGGCGGGCGCCTTCGAGCGGGGCGCAGATCAGCCCCTTGCCGTACTTCGCCATGAAATTGATCGCCTCGGGCGTCGCCGCCTCGGCGGCCATGGCGAGGTCGCCTTCATTCTCCCGGTCCTCATCGTCGACCAGGATGATCATGCGCCCTTGGCGCAGGTCTTCTAGGGCCTCTTCAATGCTTGCTAGCGGCATTTCGGCCTCGACGCCGCCCTAGCGGCGCCCCCCATTATAGCCCCGTGCGTCCCAACAGAAGTCGAGCCCTTGCTCGACCGGCTAGCGCAGACGTGCGTCGGCGAGCCGCTCGACGTACTTGGCCAGGATGTCGACCTCGATGTTCACGGGGTCGCCGGCCCTCTTCGCGCCGAGGTTGGTGTGCTCCGCGGTAAAGGGGATGAGCGTGATGCTGAACCAGTCATCGCCGGCCCCCACCACCGTCAGGCTGACGCCGTCGACGGCGATGAACCCCTTTTCGGTGACGTAGCGCGCGAGCTTGCCCGGCAGCCGGAAGCGCACGATCGACGCGTTGCCCTCCGGCTCCATGCTCTCGATGGCGGCGACGCCGTCGACGTGGCCCTGCACCAGGTGCCCTCCCACGCGCCCGCCGAACGCGAGCGAGCGTTCGAGGTTGACCGCCGCCCCGGCGGTCAGCGCGCCCAGGTTGGTGCGGCGCAGCGTCTCCGGCGCAAGGTCGACCGCGAAGCCGTCCGCTTCCAGCCGCGTCACCGTCAGGCACGTGCCGTTCACCGCGATGCTGTCGCCGAGCTTCGTCCCGTCGAGCACCACATCGGCGTTGACGAAGAGCTCCCCCTCGGGCGCTCCCGCCGCGCGTCCAACCTCTTCGACAATCCCCGTGAACATCTTCCCTTCAGCCCTCTTCGCCCTGATCAGGGTAGCCGGAAATCATAACGTCGCCATCCAGCACCTGCGTCTCCACGTCCCGGAGGCGCAGGGCGTCGGCCATGCGCTCGACGCCTTCGCCCGCGGCTGGACTCGGCGCCGCAGCCCCGCCCACGAGCACCGGCGCCACGAAGGCGATGACCTTGTCCACGAGCCTCGCGTCGAGGAGCGATCCGATCAAGCCGCCGCCGCCCTCGACGAGCACCGAGGTGACGTCGTGCTTCGTCAGGTGCCGGAGCAGGGCTTCGAGGTTCACTCCGTCCGGGGCGGCCGCGAATGCCTCGACGTCCGCGCCGGCCTCCGCCAGAGCGCGGCGGGCGGCTTCCGGTGTGTCATCCGTGACCGCGACCAGCGTCCGGCCCGGCTCGCTGAGCATCCGAGCCTGTGGGGGGAGCGATGCCTTGGCGTCGACGACCACGCGGAGCGGTTGGCGCACCTTCGTCTCGCCGTCCCCGCTGCCGCCGCGGGCCGTCAGGAGAGGATCGTCCATCCGCGCCGTCCGTGCCCCGATCATCACCGCGTCGACGAGACCGCGCAGGCGGTGGACCTCGGCGCGGGACCGCTCGCCGGTGATCCACCGGGAGTCGCCGGCGGCGGTGGCGATCTTGCCATCCAGGCTCATGGCGAATTTAACGCAAATGAATGGGAGGTCGGTCGTGACCCACTTCATGAACGCTTCGTTGACCCGGCGGGCCTCTTTCTCGCCCTCGCCCTCGATCACTTCGATGCCCGCGCCGCGCAGCCGTTCGATGCCCCGCCCCGCTACGAGCGGGTTGGGGTCGCGCACCGCGGAGTGAACGGCCGCGAGGCCCGCCTCCGCCACCGCGTCGGCGCACGGCGGCGTCCGCCCGTAGTGCGAGCAGGGTTCCAGGGTGACGTACATGACCCCGCCGCGGGCGCGCTCACCGGCCTGCCGCAGGGCGACGATCTCCGCGTGCGGCCCGCCGGGAGCCTCGTTGGCGCCCTCACCGACGACCTCGCCGTCCTTCAGAATGACGCACCCCACGGCCGGGTTGGGCGACACCCCCCCGAGGACGCCCCGGGCCAACTCGAGGGCACGGTCCATTGGGGCGGAGCTCATGACGTTGGGACACTCCTCAAGGTCTCGGCCCCGGCGGCGGGCTGCCCGTTGGAGCGCCGGAATTGTAGCGCCGCGCCGGCGGGGGTCACAACAGGGTCGCCGCCCCGGAGCGCGGCGAAGAGCGCTCGCCCCTTGTCGAGGGTTTCCTGATATTCGGCGGCGGGGTCGGAGTCGGCCACGATGCCGCCGCCCACTTGCAGATACGCCCGGCCTTGCTGCGCGACGATGGTCCGTATGGCGATGCTCAGGTCGAAATCACCGGTGTCGGCGAAATAGCCGATGGCGCCGGTGTAGACGCCGCGCCGCGTCGGTTCCAGGCGCTCAATGATCTCCATCGCCTTGATCTTGGGCGCCCCGGTGATCGAGCCGCCGGGAAAGGCCGCCCGCAGCACCGCCCCCGGCGTGGCGTCGGGCCGCGCCACGGCACGGATGGTAGACGTGAGGTGGTGCACGGAGGGAAACCGCTCCAGCGCCATCATTTCGTCCACGGAGACGCTGCCCACCTCGGCGATGCGCCCCAGGTCGTTGCGCTCTAGATCGACGATCATGATGTGCTCGGCACGGTCCTTGGGGCTCGCCGCGAGCTCCGAGGCCAGCGCATCGTCGACCTCGGGCGCCGCGCCGCGTGGGCGCGTTCCCTTGATGGGGCGCGTCTCGATCACGTTCCCGCTGCGGCGGAGGAAGCGCTCCGGCGAGGCGCTGACCACGGCAAACGGGCCGCAGTCCAGGTACGCCGCCATCGGCGCGGGGTTGAGGGCGCGGGCGCGTTCGTAGAGCGTCCAGGGCGGCGCGCTCCACGGCGCCTCGAACCGCTGCGACAGGTTGACTTGGTAGACGTAGCCCCCGGCGATCAGCCGCTTGATCTCCCCAATGGCGGCGGCGTACCCCTCCGGCGTGAAGTTGCTGACCGGCTCCTCGTCTTCCACCGGCCCCGCGCCCGGTGCCTGCGGATGCCGGAGGGCCTCCCGCAGCGCGCCGCCGTCGCCTCTGCCGCTCAGGACGAGGTAGGCCTCGCCGGCGTCGAGGTCGTAGGCGATAAGCTCGTCGTAGAAGCCCAGCCAGATGTCGGGCTCACCCAGGCCGGGGCGGGCGAGCTCGGGCAGGCGCTCGATGGCGCGGCCCAGATCGTAGCTGAGAAAGCCCACCCCGCCCCCGGTGAAAGGAACGGGGTAGTCGGCGGACGCAATGCGCCGACGCGCCAGCAATTCATCCAGGGCGCCGATAGGGTCGCCCTGCCACCGCCGCGTGCCGTTGCGCGTCCGCAGCGTGAGGTCGCGCCCGCGGGCGGTGAAGACGGCGGCGGGGTCGCAGCCGGCAAAGGAGTACCGGCCCATCGCGCCGAGGGACATTGCGGAGTCGAGGAAGAAGGGACACCGGCGTTGAGCGAGGGATGCCGCCGCAGTCAGCGGCGGTGGACAGTCGGTAAGTCGTTCGAACCTGGGGAGCCGGCCCATGGGCGCGCCTTCGGCGGGTTTCGGCCCCAGTATACGGGCGCGGCCCGCCCGGCGCTCGGACTAAGCGGCGCGAGGAGCGCGGGCGGCTTCGAGCCGGCGCTCCGCCATCCGCTCGGCTGCGACGGTGGTGGTGACGCCCTCGGCCTTGGCCTCGGCGATCACCTCGGCGACGCGCTCGCCGATCTGGGCGACGGCGCGCTTCGCCGCCACGGGGTCGTACCCGTACAGCTCGAACGAAAGGTCCACGATGCCCCCGGCGCTGATCAGAAAGTCCGGCGCGTAGAGGATGCCGGCGGAGCGGAGGCGTTCGTCGTCTTCCGGCGTCAGCAGTTGGTTGTTGGCGCTGCCCGCGACGATCCCGCAGCGCAGCCGTGGAATCGTGTCCGCATTCAGCACGCCGCCCAAGGCGCAGGGTGAGAAGATGTCGCACTCGACGTCGTAGATGTCGTCGATGCCGACGACGGAGGCGCCCATCTCGCGGGCCGCTTCCTGGGCGCCGGCGTAGGGATCGGCGGTGACCACGCGCGCGCCGGCCTCGATGACGTAGTGGGCCACGTATGAGGCGACCTTGCCGAAGCCCTGGAGCGCCACCGTACGCCCCTCCAAGCTCGGCGAGCCGTAGACCTCGGCGGCGCAGGCCCGCATCCCTTCGTAGACGGCGAGGCCCGTCGGGGGCGCGGAGTCGCCGCTCCCGCCCGCGTGCGGCGGACGGCCCACCATGTGCCGCGTACCCCGCATCACGACTTCAAGATCGGCCGGGGTCGTCCCCACGTCCTCGGCGGTGATGTAGCGTCCCCCGAGGGCGTCGACGGCCCGGGCATAGGCGAGGAGCAGGGCCTCGGTCTTGTCCCGGTGGGGGTCGCCGATGATCAGACCCTTCCCGCCGCCGAGGTCGAGACCCGCCGCGGCCGACTTGTAGGTCATCGCCTTGGAGAGCCGGAGCACGTCGGCGAGCGCCTCTTCCTCCGACTCGTAGGGCCACATGCGCGTCCCACCGAGGGACGGTCCCAACGTGGTGTCGTGGATGGCGATGATGCAGCGGAGCCCGGAGCTGGGGTCCGAGAAGAAGGAGACCTGCTCGTGCCCCTCGGCCCGCATGGCGCTCAGCGTGTTCACGACCGCCCCCCTCGCTTTGCCCTGCATCCTGCACCCCCATTGTACTCCGATGCGTGACGAAATTCGACACACGGATGGAGACGGGGAGGTCGGCGTCTATGCGGGAACGGGGCGGAGCTCTTCCGCCGGTGTGGCGGCGAGGCTGACCGGTGTGTCGAGCTCGAAGGGGCTGCGCAGGCCGAGGGCGTCGCCGAACTCGCGGATCGCGGGCATGACTTCCTGCCCCATGAGCCGGATGCACGTCATCGAGTCCTCGTGCGACACGTGCCCGTCGTTGCCCCACAGCGCCAGGATCGACGGGCTGGCCTTGGCGACCAACACCTTCAGGCGCTCGATGACCTGGTCGGGCGTGCCGGTGATGATGAGGCCGGCATCGACCTGGGCCTCGTAGTCGGCCTGCGGACGGGACCCCGCGCCGGAGCGCATCTTCGCCAGGGCGCGGCGCGCCCACGGCCCAAGATAGCCCGACGGCGCAGACCAGATGGGATGGACGAGGCCGGTGAACTCGCCCTGCATCCACATGAACTCCCGGCCGTTGCGCTCCGCCTTCTCCTCCGTCTCGGCGACGTGGCAGCGGATCAGGTAGCCGCGCTGCTCCGGTCCGGCCCGGTAGCCGGCGCGCTCGGCGGCCTGGTCGTAGATGTCCCACACCTTCAGCGTGTCGTCGAGGCTCAGGTTGAGCGCGATGTAGGGGTAGCGGCGCCCCGCGGCCCACTCAATCGTCTCCTTGCTTGAGATGCCGGGTACCCAAATGCGCGGGTGCGGCTTCTGCAGGGGCGCGGCCCAAGGATTCACGCAGCGGTAGTGAAAGTGGTCCCGCTCCCAGCGGAACGGCCCCGGCTTGGTCCACGTCTCGATGATGAGGTCGTGCGACTCGTTGAACCGTTCGCGGTTGTAGGCGGGGTTGCTGTTCGCCGCGATGTTCTCCACGCCGCCGCCGCGCACGAAACCGGAGACCAGCCGCCCTTTCGACATAAGGTCGATCATCGCCAGCTCTTCGGCGAGCCGGACCGGATCATCGGAGAGCGGGAGCGGGTTGCCCAGCATCACGAGCTTGACGCGCTCGGTGAGGGCGGCGAGCGCCGCGCCGATGATGTTCGCCTTGGTGGACATGGAGAACGGCGCGTTGTGGTGCTCGTTGAGCATGATCCCGTCCACGCCCATCTCCTCCGCGTAGACGTACTCTTCCAGACGCTCGTTGTAGAGGCGGCTCGCCGCATCGGCGTCGTAATGCTCGTTGGGAAAGAGCAGCGACGTGTAGCCGAGCCTGCGCCCCTCGTCCTCCGGGTAGGCGTTCATCGGCTGCTCTGTGAAGTACATCAAGTGCATGTCGGTCGAGTCCGGCGGCCGTGGGCGGGGCGGCCAAGAGGAGCGCGCGGGGCGTAGCGGGCGGGACGGCGAGCGGCGGCGGCGTCTGCTGCGACCGCGAAACGATTGTAGGGTCTCGCCGGAGACGGGGTCAACGGAAAACGGCCCGCTATAATACGGCCCTTCCCTGAAGGAGGCGGATGATGGCGCAGGACGAAATCGGCGTTGGCATCATTGGGACGGGGTTCGGCGTGCGCGTGCAGCTCCCGCTGTGGCAACACACGCCCGGCGCCCGCGTCACGGCGGTCTGCAGCCACAACGCGGCCCGCGCCCAACAGGTTGCGGACCGCTTCGGCCTTCCCCACGCCGTCGCGGACTACGGCGAGCTCGCCGCCCTTCCGACGTCGACCTCGTCAGCGTCGTCACGTCGCCCGACCTGCACTATCCCGGCGCCATGGCCGCGATCGAGGCGGGGAAGCACGTGCTCTGCGAGAAGCCGTTCGCCCTC
>OZ220087.1:0-14787 GCA_964291475.2 Dehalococcoidia bacterium
ACGATCCGCCGGCGGCGCTGAGCGACGGCGGCGTGTTGCGGTCGGGCCTCGATGAGGAGCTCGACCGGCTGCGCGAGGTCTCGACCGGTGCGCAGGACGCATCTGGCGGCGCTGGAGAGCAAGGAGCGGGAGCGGACCGGCGTGAAGTCGCTCAAGGTCGGCTACAACCGCGTCTTCGGCTACTACATCGAGATGAGCCGGGCGAACCAGGCGCAGGCGCCGGAGGACTACGTCCGGCGGCAGACGCTGGCGGGGGCGGAGCGCTACGTCACGCCTGAACTCAAAGAGTATGAATCGACCATCCTCGACGCACAGGACCGGATTCAGGGCGTTGAGGCGGCGCTGTTCAAGGCGCTGTGCGAGCGGATCGCGGCGCGGTGCGACGCCGTCCTCGCCACCGCCGCCGCGCTGGGGGAGGCCGACGTCTATTCCGGCTTCGCGGCCGCCGCGGCGCGCTACGGGTACGTCCGGCCGACGCTGACCGACGGCGACGAGCTCGACATCGTGAACGGGCGGCACCCCGTGGTCGAGCGGGTGCTGCCCCAAGGCGGCTTCGTGCCCAACGACACGAAGCTGTCGCGGGCGGGGGCGCGGGTCGTCGTGCTCACCGGTCCCAACATGTCGGGGAAGTCGACCTACCTGCGCCAGGTGGCGCTCATCGTGCTGCTGGCGCAGATCGGCTGCTTCGTGCCCGCCGAGGCGGCGCGTATCGGCATCGTCGACCGCATCTTCACCCGCGTGGGCCTGCAGGACGACCTCGCGGCGGGGCAGTCGACGTTCATGATCGAGATGGTGGAGACGGCGCAGATTCTGCGCAACGCGACCGAGCGGTCGCTCATCATCCTCGACGAGATCGGACGAGGGACGAGCACCTACGACGGGCTGTCCATTGCCCGCGCCGTGGCCGAGTACATCCACAACCACCCCGCGCTGGGGGCCAAGACCCTGTTCGCCACCCACTACCACGAGCTGACCGAGCTGGCGGGGACGCTCCCCGGCATCAAGAATTTTCATGTTGCCGTGGCCGAGAAGGATGGCGAGGTGGCCTTTCTCCACAAGATCGTGCCCGGCGCGGCGGACAAGAGCTACGGCGTTCACGTGGCTACGCTTGCGGGGATGCCGCAGGCGGTGGTGTCCCGGGCGCGCGACGTCTTGCAGGGCTTGGAGCGGGGAGGGAACGGGCAACGTCCGCGCCGCCGCCGAAGCGCCCCGGCGAACCCCGATCAGCCGGCGCTGCTGCCGCCCACCTCGGAGGTCTCCGAGCGGCTGCTCGACATCGACGTCGCCTCGCTGACGCCGCTGGAAGCGATTACCAAGCTCTTCGAGCTGCAGGACACGGCGCGGCGCGAGTCGGAGAAGGGGCGCGACGGGTAGGGATGGCTATGAAGATCAGGCTGCTTCCTCCCACGCTCGTGTCGCGGATCGCCGCCGGCGAGGTGATCGAGCGGCCGGCGTCGGTGGTCAAGGAGCTGATCGAGAACTCCCTCGACGCGGGGGCGACGCGCGTCGACGTTCAGGCCACGGGCGGCGGCGTCTCGCTGCTCCGCGTCACGGACGACGGAGAGGGCATCGAGGCCGACGATCTGGAGGCGGCGTTCACCCGGCACGCCACGAGCAAGCTGGAAGACGAGCCGGGCCTGCACCGCATCGGAACGCTCGGCTTCCGCGGCGAGGCGCTGGCCTCGATGGCGGCGGTGGCCGACGTGACGCTGCTGTCGCGGACGGCGGAATCGATGAGCGGCGCCGAGATCCGGGTGAAGGATGGCGAGATCATCGAGCAGGGGCCGCGGGCCGCCCCGCCGGGGACGACGGTCTCGGTGCGTAACCTCTTCCGCGACGTTCCGGCCCGCCTCAAGTTTCTCAAGTCGAACGCGGCGGAGGCGAACCGTATCGCCTCGGTCGTCGGCGCCTACGCGCTCGCCCGGCCCGGGACGGCGTTCAGCCTGACGGTGGACGGCAAGGAGAGCGTGAGGTCGCAGGGCAACGGCGACCGCCGCGCCGCCTTCGCCGCCGTCTACGGCGCGGGGACGGCGGCACGGATGCTCGACGTGGAGTGGCGCGGCGATTCCTCCGGGTTGGCGGTCGACGTGCTCGGCCTGACCTCGCCGCCGGAGTTGAGCCGGGGCAACCGCACCTTCATCACGCTGCTGGTCAATGGGCGCCTCGTCCAGAGCCGGACGCTGACGTTCGCGGTCATCGAGGCCTACCGGGGCTTCCTGGGATCGGGACGCTATCCGGTGGCCGTGCTCGACGTGGCCGTCGACGTGGGGGAGACGGACGTGAACGTCCACCCCGCGAAGATGGAGATCAAGTTCCGCGACGAGCGTCCGATCTTCTCCGCCGTCCGCCACGCCGTGACCGAGGCGGTAGAGGTCGTGGCCGCGCCACGACCGGCGGCGGTGCTTCCCGGCGCGGCGTCGCCCTTCGCCCCACTCGATGAGGCGGCGGCTTCGAAGCCCATGCCGGTGGAGGCGCCGATCTCCGGGCTGCGCGAGGCCGTGCCCCGCGTGGAGGCGGCGTCCGGCCAAGGCATGCTGCGGGTCCCGGTGTTGCGAGTGCTGGGCCAGCTTGGGGCGACCTTCATCATCAGCGAGGGCCCCGAGGGGCTCTACTTGATCGACCAGCACACCGCGCACGAGCGGGTGCTGTTCGACCAGCTCCGCCGCGACCGCGACGGCGGGGAGGTGAAGTCGCAGGGCCTGCTCGAACCGTTGGTGGTGGAGATGTCGCCGGAGGAGCAGGGCCTCGTGGCCGAGCACGGCGACCTCCTGACGGGGTACGGCTTCGACATTGAGGCGTTCGGCGAGCAGGCGGTGTTGCTGCGGGCGGTGCCCGCCGGCCTCGCCGCCGTCGAGCCGGGGCGGGCGCTGCACGACGTGCTCGACTATCTGGAGTCCGACGACCTGCGTGGCTACAGTTGGGAGGAACGCATCATGGCCTCGGTGGCCTGCCACTCGGCGGTGCGGGCGGGCCAGACGCTCTCCGAGCAGGAGATGCGGGAGATGGTGCGTCTGCTGGAGGCGGCGGACAACCCCCACGCGTGCCCGCACGGACGGCCCATCATCGTTCACATGAGCACGGCGCAGCTCGAGCGCGAGTTCGACCGCCGCTAGCGGCGGAGATCTGTTCACCATCGTGACCAAGCGCACGCGCCGCGCCCCACGCAAGGCCGACATGGCCGGGATGGTCGGGCGGGTGCGGCCACGCGCCGCGGCGCTGCTCGACTGGTACGACCGGAACGGGCGCAGCCTTCCCTGGCGCGGCGTCCGCGACCCTTACGCCGTCCTGGTATCTGAGATCATGCTCCAGCAGACGCAGGTCGACCGCGTCATTCCCAAGTACCGCCAGTTCCTCGACCGCTTCCCCGATTTCGATACTCTCGCCGCGGCGCCCGCCTCCGACGTCATCCGGGTCTGGTCGCCGTTGGGCTACAACCGGCGGGCGGTGCGTCTGCACCACATCGCCGGCGCGGCGGAGGCCGAGGACGGGCTGCCCCGCGATGTGGAGGGTCTGCGCCGCCTGGAGGGCGTCGGCGAGTACACCGCGGCGGCGGTCGCCTGCTTCGCCTTCGACGCGCAGGTCGCGGTCGTCGACACGAACGTGCGGCGCGTCCTGACCCGGCTGGCCGGCGCACCGAATCCGGCTCCCGCCGTGCTTCGCCGCGCCGCCGCCGATCTGCTGCCGGATGGGCAGGCGTATGCCTGGAACCAGGCGATGATGGACCTCGGGGCGACGGTCTGCACCGCCGCCACGCCCAGGTGCGGCGACTGTCCCTTCGCCGCCGTGTGCTCCTTCGCGCTGAAGGGCGGCGAGGATGCGGGGCAGACGGAGGGCCGTCTGTCCGCGCGGAAGAGCGAAGCTCCCTTCGTGGGGTCGCGGCGCTACTACCGGGGCCGTGTCGTCGACTGGCTGCGAGCGCTGCCGCCGGGCGAATCCGCGGACTTTGCCGATCTCGGCGCGGCGATCAAGGACGGCTTCACGGAGCGCGACCAGCCCTGGCTGGCGGGGCTCCTTCAGGAGCTGGAGGGCGACGGCTTGGCGAGGGTCGAGGATGGCCGCGTTTCGTTGCCGTAGGAAGTGGCGGTTGGCGGGACCGAGGGGCAGCGCCCTGCGGGCGCTCGCGCGCCTGGCGGCGCGCGCCCTCTCTCAGTCTCCCCCAGAGGGGGAGAGGTCTAAGGCGCTCGCTCAGGTGGGGGGAGGGCGGAGGGGAGGGCGATTCGCGAATCGCCCCTACAGAGGAGGGGCGCTAGGCTTCGGCGTCGGCTTTGAGGCCGGCAAGCCATTCCTGGAGCATGCGGCGGACCGCCCAGGTGGGGGAGATTAGGGGCAGGGTCCACTGCATTGGGCCTTCCTGCCGGATGCTGATGCCGGCGCGGACGCCGGTGCCTTCCTCGTCGAAGTGCACGGTGGTCTGACGGGCGACGCCGCCGGCGTTGGACACCCAGATCGCCGTCCGTGGCGAGTCGATCTCGGCTACGGCGGCCTCCATCGCGATAGGCGTCCACCAGGGCTTGACGACGAGATGGAGCCGGCCGCCCGTGCGCCAGGGGTCGCCGGCGGGCGCTTCGGCCTTGATCCACGCGCCGCCCCACTCGGCCCAGCGCTCGATGTTCGTGAAGGCCCGCCAGACGTCGTCCGGCGGGGCCTCGACGTGCGCCGACTCCTTGACCTCGTAGACGGCGGCGACGACGTGCATCGTCAGCCGTTCATGATGACGCCGGCGTCCACGACAAGGGTCTGCCCGGTCATGAGGGCGCTGTCGTCGGAGGCGAGGAAGACGGCGGTGCCGGTGAGGTCGGGGGGTTCGAGGGACCGCCGCATCGCCGACGCGCCCTTCAGGGCGTCGACGAAGGGGTCGGGGACGACCTTCTTGGTGGCCTCCGACATGGTGACGCCGGGGGCGATGGCGTTGACGCGGATGTTGTGGCCGCCGCCCTGCTTCGCCATCGACTTGGTGAGGAAGACGACGCCCGACTTGGAGAGGCCGTAGGCGTTGGCGGAGAAGTTGTCGCCGGGCCGCGCGCCGGGCAGCGAGTAGGCGGCGATCGAGGCGATGTTGATGATCGATCCGCCGCCCTGCTCCTTCATGTAGGGGAAGACGGCGCGGCTGGCGATCAGGATGCCGATCACGTTGACGTCGAGCACCTTGCGCAGGTAGTCGACGGTCTCGTTGCCCAAGTCGAGGTTGTAGTAGATGGCCGCGTTGTTGACGAGGGCGTCGATGCGTCCGAAGCGCTCGTAAGTCTGGCGGGCCATGGCCTCGGCGCCGGCCTCGTCGGCGACGTCGGCCTCGATAGCCAATGCCTGGCCGCCGAGCTCGGCGATTTCGGCCTCGATCGCCTTGGCCTGGTCGGCCCGGAGGTCGGCGACCACGACGCTTGCCCCCTCGCGGGCAAAGCGAAGGCAGTACTCGCGGCCGATGCCTTGAGCGCCGCCGGTGACGATGGCTACGCGGTCTTTGAGGCGCATGAGGAACCTCCAGAGGGGGATGATTGCGTGGAAGCGGCCGGTTTCGAAGCGGGGGTAGGATGCCACACGCAGTCTGCGGGTTCAACGACGAAAATGCTTCTCTGGGAAGCCCCTGAGTGCTATCCTATTCCGGCTGCCCTGCGTCCGTAGTTGCTTGGGAGCCACTCCTGTGTCTGCCGCCATTCCCCTAACTCTTGACGCGACCGCCGCCTCGCGCGGCCTGCTCGAACGCGCCTCGCGGCTCGTTGACTCGACGCCGGCGCTGGTCGTCGAGCTTGCCGAGGTCGAGCGCGCCTACCGAGGGTTCGCCGAGGCGTTCACCGGCTCGCCGGTCTTCTATGCGATCAAGGCGAACCCCGACCCTCGCGTGGCGGCCAGGCTGGCGCGTCTGGGGTGCGGTTTCGAGATCGCCAGCGTGGCCGAGCTTGCGCTCGTCGCCGAGATCGGTGTCGATCCGGCGCGGGTCATCAGCAGCAACACCATCAAGGCGCCCGCCTTCGTGGCGGCGGCGCATGAGTACGGGGTGCGGCACTTCGGCTTCGATTCCGAGGCCGAAATCGACAAGCTGGCCCGCTACGCGCCGGGCTGCGAGGTGTCGGTGCGGCTCGTGGTGCCCAACGAGGGCAGCGACTGGCCGCTCGACAAGAAGTTCGGGGTGGCCCCAGCCGAGGCCGTGGATCTCATGCGGCGCGCGGCACGGCGCGGTCTGCTCCCCGCCGGCGTGACGTTTCACGTCGGCTCACAGTGCCGCCGGCCGGAGTCCTGGGCGGCGGCGCTCGATATCGCCGGCGGGGTGCTCGACGAGCTTGCCCGCGACGGCATCGAGCCCCGCGTGGTGAACGTCGGCGGCGGCATGCCGGTGGCGTCCGCCTCCGGCCCCGCGCCCGCGGCGGACGAGGTGGCGGCGGTCGTGAAAGAGAGCGTCGCCCGCCTGCCGTGGCCGGTCGAAGTCTGGCTGGAGCCGGGACGGGCGCTCGTGGGCGAGGCGGGAACGTTGGTGACGGAAGTGATCGGGGTTGCCGAACGCGAGGGCCGTCGCTGGGTCTACCTCGACACCGGCATCTTCCACGGCCTCGCCGAAGCGATGGGCGGGATCGCCTACCGTTTCGAGACCAGTGACGACGCCGTGCCTTGGCCCTGCACCATTGCGGGGCCGTCGTGCGATAGCGTCGACGTGATCACGACCGAGGGGCTGCTTCCGGAGGTCGCCGCCGGCGACCGGGTCGTCATCCCCAATGCGGGGGCCTATACGACGGCCTACGCCTCCACGTTCAACGGCTTCCCCGGGCCGGAAACGATCGTGGTGGAGGCGCTGTAGCGGTGGCCCGGTCCTGGTTCGAGGAGCAGGACCCGTTCTCGCCGGTGCAGTACCGCTACCGGATCGAAGAGGTCCTGCACCGGCGGACGACCCCGTACCAGCGCATCGAGGTGCTGCGGAGCGCCTTCTTCGGGCGCATGCTCGTGCTCGACGGCGTGGTGCAGCTGACCGAACGTGACGAGTTCGTCTACCACGAGATGCTGGTCCACGTGCCGATGCACGTGCATCCGGGCCCGGAGCGGGTGCTGATCGTGGGCGGCGGCGACGGCGGGACGTTGCGGGAGGTGCTGCGGCACCCCGGTGTCGCGGTCACGCTGGCCGAGCTTGACCCGGAGGTCGTCGAGGTAGCGCGGGCCTACTTTCCCTCGCTCGGCGACTCGTTCGATTCCCCCGGCGCCACGGTGGTCTACGGCGACGCGGCGAACTTCGTGGCTGAGGCCACCGAGCGCTTTGACGTGGTGCTGTGCGACCTGACCGACCCCGTGGGGCCGGCGCGGAAGCTCTCGGAGCAGCCGTTCTTCGAGGCGCTGAAGGGGATTCTCACGCCGGAGGGGGTCGTGGCGATGCAGACGGAGTCGCTGCACTTTCATGCCGCCCATATCAAGCGAGTGCAGGACGCGCTGGGCACCGTTTTTCCCCATACCGCCCTGTACGGCGCGCCCATCGCCACTTACGCGGGCAACTGGTGGACCTTTTCGATGGCGTCGCTTGCCGCAATTGAGCGGGAGCCGCGGCGGACGCCGCCCCCGGGCGTCCGGCTCTACGGGGCGGACGTGCACCGCGCGGCGTTCATCCCGGATGCCGTCCTTGAATGTTTCGCGGGTCTCTCTCCCTAGCCTCATACTCCCGCGCCGGATGCGTCCGGAAGGGCGCATTCGGGCGTAGAATCAAGCAGTGGGCGTGGCATGCGCGCTTGAGAAATGGCGAGACTGGAAGGATGAGGCCGTGCTAAAGCAAGCTCGAAGCAAGACACTCCTTGCCGTGGTCGGTATTGCAATCGTGGCGATGATCGTCGGGGCGTGCTCCGGAGGGGAAGATGCGCCGGCGGCGACGGATACGCCGACTCCGCCCGTGGCGACGGATACACCGGCTCCCCCCGCCGCGACGGCGACGCCCGAGCCTCCCACGGCGACACCAACTCCGGAGCCGCCGACACCAACGCCGACGCCGAGTGAGCCGACGCCGACGCCCTACCCCGCCCCCAAGCTTGCCGGGACGGGCGCGTGGGTCAACTCCGAACCCTTCACTATCGAGAGCCGGCGGGGCGAGGTCGTCCTCATCGACTTCTGGACGTACACGTGCGTCAATTGCATCCGCACCTTGCCTTGGCTTCGCGACTGGCATGAGAAGTACGCCGATGCGGGCCTCGTGATACTCGGCGTCCATACCCCGGAATTCGAGTTCGAGAAGCTCATCGAGAACGTCGAGAAGGCCTCGATCGACCACGATCTGCGGTATCCCATCGTCCAGGACAACGACTTCAAGACGTGGCGGGAGTTCCGGAACCGGGCGTGGCCCTCCAAGTATCTGATCGACGCGAACGGGCAGGTGCGCTACTCGCATATCGGCGAGGGGGCCTATGCCGAGACGGAACGCTGGATCAGGACGCTGCTGGAAGAGACGGGGGCGGACCTGAGCGGGATCAGCGGCGAGACCATAGCCCGACCGCCGCGCGACGTGAGCGCCTACTCGTCGACGGCCCGCAGCTCGGTGACGAGGGAGCTCTACGCCGGGACGTACCGCAACTATGGTGCGGTGAATTCGCGGAGGAACCCTCCGTACGTCCGCCACGTCGAGTACTTCGAAGAACGCGACGTGGTGATGTTCTACGAAGACCCCGGCGACCATGCCAACCAATTCATCTATCTGCAGGGCGCGTGGTTCAACGGGCTCGAGAGCCTGAAGCACGGGCGCGTAACCGAAAACTACGAGGACTATCTGGCAATTCGCTTCTTCGCGACCAGCGTCAACACGGTTATGAGCCCCGAGGGAGGCGAGCCCTACGACGTGCGTGTGACCTACGACGACCGTCCGCTTACGCCGGAGGAGGCGGGAGCCGACATACAGTGGGACGCCGAGGGGAACAGTTTCGTGTGGGTGGACGAGCCGCGCATGTACGGCATCGTGAAGATCGATGAAGTCGACGAGCACGAGCTGAAGCTCAGCTCGAATGCCGACAATTTCAACGTCTTCGCCTACACCTTTGGTACCTTCCTGGGAGATACGGCGTGATTCGCGTGGAGCCTTTAGCCGCGGTCGCGGCCATGGCGGCGGTCGTAGCGCTCATTGCCGCCGCCTGTTCCGGTGCCGAACCGACGCCGACATCGCCGCCGCCGACCGTGCCGCCCACGGCAACCGCGACCGCCGCTCCGGCCCCAGAGTCCGACGGGGACCATCCGGGCCGCCCCGACTTGGAGCCGCTGATCCGCGGCCCGGTGAGCCCCGACGGCTTCCAGGCCGTTCTCGGCACTCCCGACTTGGGCGTGGGCGAGCGGCGCGTCGGTGTGCTGATCACCGCGCCGTGGGGCGTGGTCGGCGCGCCGACGGCGGAGATGACGGTCTGGCGGGGTGATGGCAGCGGCCCGCCGCTCGACTTCCTGACCGCGACCTACCAGCCCTGGCCGCTCGGCGCCCGGGGCCTCTTCACCACAGATATCGACTTCGCCGAGGCCGGCGCCTACCTCATCGACATCGACTTCGAGGACCGGGACGGCGTGCTCCGGCGGGTCGGCATCGAGATCGACGTGGCCGAGCGCACGCGCGCGCCGGACGTCGGCGAGCCCGCCCCACGCAGCGAGACGAAGACCCTCGTCCAGAGCGGCTCATTCGACGACCTGACGACCGGGTCGCTTCACGACGCCGACCTCTACCAGCTGTCGTTGGCGGAGGCGGTGGAGAACGGGCTGCCGACGGTGGTCGTCTTCGCAAGCCCGGCGTTCTGCATCAACGCGGTGTGCGGCCCGCAGGTCGAGGCGCTGCAGGAGCTCAAGAACGCGCACCGCGGCCAGGCGAACTTCGTCCACGTCGACTTCTTCGACAACCCCAAGGAGACGCAGACGATATCAACGCGGCGCGCCTCTCGTCCGCGGTGGTCGAGTGGGACCTGCCGGGCATCGAGTGGACGTTCGTGATCGACCGCGAAGGGTCTGGTGTCGCACCGCTTCGAGGCGTACGCCACGGTTGGCGAGCTCGAAGCGGCCCTCCAAGAGGTGCTGTAGCTTTAGGAGCAGCCCCAAGGGGCGGCGCTGAGCCGCGGGCCTATAATGGCGCCGAGCGTGACTTCCTGAGCGGGACGGAAAGCGAGCAAGACCCTGGGATCGTCGATCAGGCTGGGACGGATAGCCGGGATCCCTATCGGGATTCACTATAGCTGGCTGTTCATTTTCGCGTGGTTCAGCTACTCGCTGGCCACGAACTTCTTCCCCAGCCGCTACGAAGCCGCGACGGAACAATACTGGGCCATCGCCATCGTGGCGAGCGCGGTCTTCTTCGCCTGCATCCTCGCGCACGAGCTTGGCCACAGCGTCGCGGCGCGGCGCTATGGCATCCCCGTCACCAGCATCACGCTCTTCTTCCTCGGCGGCGTGGCTCAAATCGGCAGGGACGCGCCCCGCCCGATGGCCGAGGGGGTCATCGCCATTGCCGGGCCGGCGGTGAGCATCGCGCTCGGCGGGATCTTCCTCGGCGCCGGCTGGGCGCTGCACGATACCAGCGCCCCCGCGAGCGCGCTTTTCAACTACCTCGGCTACGCCAACGGACTGGTCGGCGTGTTCAACCTCATTCCCGGCTATCCCATGGACGGTGGGCGTGTCTTCCGCGCGGTGGTCTGGGGGATCAAGGGCGACGTGGTCAAGGCGACACGCGCCGCCGCCGACCTGGGGCGCGTCGTCGGAGTGGTCTTCATCGGCGGCGGCGTGGCCATGGCGTTCTTCCTCGACAGCGTCTTCGGCGGCATGATGCTCATTCTTCTGGGCTTCTTCCTCTTTGCTTCGGCAAAGCAGAGCGTGGAGCAGGTCACGGCGCGGGCAGGCCTTCGCGGACTGCGCGTCCGCGACGTCATGACCGTCGTTCCCACGATCCCGCCGCGGCTCGACCTGCGCAGCCTGGTGGACAACTACATCTCGATGACGGGGCACGGGTTCTTCCTCGTCGGTGAGCGGGGAGACGCCACCGGCGCACTCAGCCTTTCCGACATCTCGCGCGTGCCCCGCGAGCGTTGGGCGGCGACCACGGTGGGCGACATCACCGCGCCGCTTGATGCATTGCCGACGGTCGACGCCGCCGCGCCCGCCGAGTCCGCGCTCGAAGTGCTGCAAGAGCAGGAGGCGCAGCGTCTGCTCGTGGCCGACGGCGGCTACCTCGTCGGCTCACTCACGATGGAGCACGTGGCCGCGGCTATGCGCCGCTCCGGCGGCGGGTAAGGTATCGCGCGGCGCTTCCTCCTGCTAGAATCCCGACTCTTGCGGCTTCCGCCACCCGAGGTCTTGCACCATGGACTACAACGCCGAGGCGCTTCGACGCCATAGAGAAACGAGAGGGAAGATGGGCATCGTCTCGCGGATGCCCTTGGAGACGATCGAAGACCTCTCGATCGCCTACACCCCCGGTGTGGGAGCGGTGAGTCTGGCGGTGGCGGAAGACACCGCGCTCTCCTACGAGATGACCAACCGCGGCAACACCGTCGCCGTGGTGTCCGACGGCTCCGCCGTGCTCGGTTTGGGGAACATCGGCCCCGAGGGCGCCATGCCGGTCATGGAAGGCAAGGCGATCCTGTTCAAGGAGTTGGCCGGCATCGACGCCATTCCCATCTGCTTGGCCACGCAGTCTGATGATGAGATCGTCGAGACCGTTACGCGGCTGGCGCCCAGCTTCGGCGGCGTCAACCTCGAAGACATCTCGGCGCCCCGGTGCTTCGGCATCGAGGAGCGCCTGCAGGATATCGGCATTCCCGTCTTTCACGACGACCAGCACGGGACGGCGGTGGTGATCCTGGCCGGGCTGTTGAACGCGCTGAAGGTGACCGGCAAGGCGCTGGAGGACGTGCGGATCGTGTTTTCGGGGGCGGGCGCCTCGGGCGTGGCCTCGGCGAAGATCCTGTTCCACCTCGGCGCCAAGCACGTGATCCTTGTCGATAGCCAGGGAACGATCCATAAGGGACGCGAGAACCTCACCCCGATCAAGCAGGAGATGCTGGCGATCACCAACGCCGACGACGTCCGCGGCGGGCTCGAAGAGGCCGTCCGCGGGGCCGACGTTTTCATCGGCCTCTCGGTGGCCGGAGCGATGACGCCGGCGATGGTCGAGTCGATGGCGAAGGACCCGATCATCTTCGCCATGGCGAACCCGGTGCCGGAGATCATGCCGGAGGAGGCCCGCACGGCGGGCGCCGCCGTCGTGGGCACCGGGCGCAGCGACTTCGCGAACCAGATCAACAACTGCCTCGCCTTCCCCGGCATCTTTCGCGGGGCGTTGGACGTCCGCGCCCCGCGCATCACGATGGAGATGAAGGTCGCCGCGGCGCGCGCGCTGGCCGGGCTGGTGGAGACTCCCGTTCCGGAGACGGGTCATACCGTGGGCGCTGGACAAGGCCGTGGTGCCGGCCATCGCGAAGGCCGTCGCGGCGGCTTGGACCGCGGAGCCGGGGCGCGCCGCAGGCGAGCCGAAGGTCGGCGGCGGCAGGGAGCCGGTTAGCGGCGGCGACGGCGCCGTTTCGGTGCGGCCGTTTCGCGCTTCTTTGCCAAGACCGTGGCGAGGCTTTGCTCGAACCGCTCCGCCTGCCAACGGCGGACGTCGGACTCGCCGAGCTCTTCCGCCAGACGCTCGGGCTCGCGGGCGAGCCGGTCGAGGCTGGCGGCGGGCCAGATGACGGACACGTCGAGGGCAAGCTCCGCCGCCCGCGCGTTGCGCCATTCCTTCAGCTCCTTCAGCCGCGCCTGCTGCTCCGGCGGTCATGCGCGGCGGCGCGCCGCTGGGGCGTGGCCTTGGGTCGGGTGGGGCCTTCCTTCCCTTTGGAAAGGGCCCGGCGGAGGCGGTTGGCGAATCCCGGATGCGACCGCTTCAACAGCTTGCCGACGTTCTCCTGATTGTCGGGCGCGGCGGCGATGCCGACGAGGTCCTCGCTGCGCATGATGCGGAAGGTGGGGACGCCCCGGCGCAGGGGCTTCGGCCTCGCGGGCCACGGCCAGCTCCTTGAGGATGGCGCGGCCCCGCCCGTCGAGGTCGCGGCTGCCCTTGTAGGAGAAGCAGGCGACCTCCGGCGGGTCGGGCGGCGCAGTAGCGGATCTCTTCGAGGCGGGTGAACTCCTCGGCGGCCCAGGCGGCGCGTCCAAGATTCTGGAGGCGTTCGAGCAGGGCGTCGCGAAGGGGCAGCATGTGGGCAACGTCGTCGGCGGCGTAGGCAAGGGCCTCGTCGCTGAGCGGGCGGCGGCTCCAGTCGGCCCGCTGCAGCCGCTTCAGCTTCTCGACCTGAATTCCCAGACATTCCTCTAGGGCGGCGGCGAGGCCGATCTTCTCCATGCCGGCGAACCTGGCGGCGATGCTGGAATCGAAGATGTTGGCGACGCGCCAGCCCCAGTCGCGGTCGAGGCCGCGGATGTCGTAGTCGGCGCCGTGGATGACCTTCTCGACGCGCCGGGCTTTCGATCAGTTGGCCGAGGGGCGACATGTCGTCGATTTCGATGGGGTCGATGACGTAGAGGCGCTTCGGCGTGGCGAGCTGGATGAGGCAGACGCGCTCCGGGTAGCGGTGATAGCCGTTGGCCTCGGTGTCGAGGGCGACGACGGGCTCGCGGAGGGCGGCCTTGACGGCGCGCGCGAGCCGGTCACGGTCGGTGACAAGCTCGAAGGGAGAGTGGCCGGCTACCACGCAACCGGAGGCGAAGGAGGAGGAATAGAGGAGCGGCGCCACGTTTCTAGCCTAAGGAACGGCGCGGCGGGGTGTCAAACGGGGCGTTAGAAGGGCCTGTATCTTGATGACGAAGTGCGGGAGGGCCATCCCGATGTCTTGGAAATGCCACTGGGAGGCGGTATGGGGACCGCCTCGCACTGTTAGAATTAAGGCGTTCCACGCACGCTTCGCGCCAGCACGATGACGCCGCCTACGACGACCGACGAAATCCGCAAGGCCTACCTCGACTTTTTCGCCGAGCGGGGGCACCTCGTCGCGCCGTCGTCGTCGCTGATACCGGCGGGCGACCCGACGCTGCTGCTGACGAGCGCGGGGATGGTGCAGTTCAAGCCGTACTTCTCGGGCGAGGCGGAGCCGCCGAACCCGCGGCTGGCGTCGTCGCAGAAGTGCTTCCGCACCACCGACATCGAGAACGTGGGAGACACGAAGCACCTTACGTTTTTCGAGATGCTGGGCAACTTCAGCATCGGCGATTACTTCAAGAAGGAAGCCATCGCTTGGTCGTGGGAGTTTGTGACGGAGGTGCTGGAACTGCCCGAGGAGCGGCTGTGGGTGAGCATCTACCTCGACGACGACGAGGCGGAGGGCTACTGGCGCGAGATCGGGGTGCCCGCCGAACGGATCGTCCGCTACGGCGACGAGGACAACTTCTGGGGTCCGGCCGGCGAAGGAGGGCCCGTGCGGCCCGTGCAGCGAGATCCACTACGACTACGGCGAGGAGTACGGGGCCGACCTCACGCCCGCCGACAGCGGCGAGCGGTTCGTCGAGATCTGGAACCTCGTCTTCACGCAGTTCTACCACCACCGCGACGGGTCGCGGACGAAGCTCCCCGCGCCCAACATCGACACCGGCATGGGGCTGGAGCGTACCGCGACGATCATGCAGGGCCGGCTTTCGGCCTACGAGAGCGACGCCTTCGACTACCTGGTCGCCGCGCGCGGCCAAGCTGGCGGGCACGTCGTACGGGTCGGACGAGGAGACGGACTACGCGCTGCGGGTGCTGGCGGAGCACGCGCGGAGCGTGACGTTCCTGATCGCCGACGGGGTGACGCCCGCGAACGAGGGGCGCGGCTACGTGCTGCGGCGCATCCT
>OZ220088.1:0-6450 GCA_964291475.2 Dehalococcoidia bacterium
AAGCCTGGAGGAACTGTCCGACCTCCTGCTCGCCTTCCGCTTCTGTCCTCCCGCGGCGGGGACGCGCGTGGGCGTGGTCGGCGCGGGCGGCGGGCGCAGCGTCGAGTCGGCCGATGCGTGCGAGGCCGCGGGCCTCGTCGTGGAGCCGATACCCGAGGAAATCCAAGCGGCATTTCGTTCGAGAGACCCCGAGCTATGGGACTGGATCGGCAACCCGGTCGACGGCTCCATCCTGGCAGGGGCGGGTTTCGGAGAAGGCGAGATCTTGGAGCGGATGGCCGCGAGCGCCTGCTACGATTTGCTCATCGGGAACATCGCCGAATTCTGGGCCATGGAGCGCCCCGGCGGCGATGATTTGTTCGACATGGCGGTCGATGACTTCCTGAAGGCCTCGAAGTCGATCGACAAGCCGCTCGTTCTGGTGATGGGCGACGCCGTCGGGGAGCATGCCTGGCAGAGCGAGATTCTCAGCGGCGCCCGGCGGCGCATCATCGAGGCCGGCCTGCCGTGCTTTCCCACCGTCCGGCGGGCCGCGCTCGCGCTGCGAGGGCTCACCGGCTACTACCGGCATCGAGCCGAGGTCCAGGTGTGACGGCGGCGCCGTCGGACGCGCTGTCGCACGTACTGGCCGTCGACCTCTCCCAGGGCCTTGCCGGCTCCTTCGCGGCGACGCTGCTCGAAGGCGTGGGCGCGCGGGTCATCCGGTTGGGCGCCGAGACGAAGATCGGTGGGGGTGCAAAGCCGCGCCTTGGCGGTCCGCGGCGTCCTGTTCGCCTGCCCGAAGACGACGGTCTGATCGCCCGCGCGGTTGCGGCCGCGGACGTGCTGGTCCTGGACGGGAACGTGGCGTCGATCGTGCCGGGATGGGACGACGAGCGGCTGCGCTCGGTAAATCCCCGTCTGATTCACGCCTCGATCCCTCACTTTCCCTCGGGCAGCGACCTCGCGAGGATTCCCGCCGACGAGACGGTCGTCGCCGCCTATGCGGGAATCTACGGCGACCAGGGCGGGCGCGGGGCGAAGCCGGTCTTCTTGTCGCTGCCCATTTGCAGCTACGCGGCAGCGGTCCTCACGTGCTGCGGGGGGGTGACGTCCGCGCTGCTGGCCCGTGGGCCGGAAGACGGCGGCCAAGGCGTGGAGGTCTCGCTCTTCTCCGCCGCGCTCGCGATGCAGGCGCGGGACAGGCGGTGGCCGGACCGAAGATCGCGCCGATGTCCGGCGGCCGGCGCCTGCCGCAGGGTACGAATCCCCTGTTTCGGCTCTACCAGGCCTCCGACGGACAGTGGTTTCTGCTCGCCTGCGGCAACAACGTCTTCTTCAACAAACTCTGCGTCGCCGTCGACCGCCTCGACCTGCTCGACGACCCGCGTTGGAACGATGCGCCGTGGGGTATCGCGCCGGGAACACTTCGAGGACATGACGGCAATCCTCGCCGGCCACTTCGGCGCCAAGCCGGCGCGTCACTGGCTGGCAGCCCTCGAAGCAGCCGATATCCCCGTCGCCCCCGTCCTCACCCGCGAGCAGTTTCTCGATCACCCGCAGGTCGTCCACAACGGCATCGCGGTTGCCTCCGGCGGGCGGCGGCGCATGGGAACGCCCGTCGCGTTCTCCGCGAGCCCGGGGGCGCTCCACTCATCCCCTTCCGACCCTGAGGCGGCACTCGCCGAGCTTAGCGAACGCGAGCTCAACGCACCGCCGCCGGCCGCGGCGAAACGACGTTCCGCGCCGCTGGACGGTGTGACCGTGGTGAGCTTCGCGATGTACATCGCCGGGGCGAGCGCCGCGTCGCTGCTCGCCGACCTGGGGGCGCGGGTCATCAAGGTCGAGCCTCCGCACGGCGACCCGTTCCGCACCATCGGCGGTGGGTTCCAGGCGTGGAACCGCGGCGTGCAATGTCTCGGACTCGACCTTTCGAAGGGGCCAAGTCGCGACATCGTCAACCGTCTGACGACTCAGGCCGACGTCGTCATCGAGAACTTCCGCGTCGGCATGGCCGAGAAGCTCGCGGTGGACTACGCGACCCTCTCTCAGTTCAGGCCGGACCTGGTCTATTGCTCGATGACGGGCTACGGCGACGACGGTCCGTACGCCAACAGACCGGCGTTCGATCCCCTGTTCCAAGCCCAGAGCGGGCTGATGCAAGCCGAAGGCGGGCAGGGCCGGCCCCCCATCATGCTGCGGATGTCGGTCAGCGATCACATGGCCGGGATGCTCGCCCCTTGGGCCGTCGTGACCGCGTTGCTGCACCGGCGCCGCACCGGAGCCGGCCAGCGGGTCAGCACCAACCTCCTCAACGCGATCGTCGCCGCCCAGGCCGGGGAGTTCTTCGGCGAGCCCGTGGGCCGAGACGGGCTGCCGCAGGTCGGAGCGTCGCCGCTCCGGCGCATCTTCGAGGCGTCCGACGGCTGGCTGCTCGTGTCCGCCGAAGACCAAGGGCCCGCCCTCTGCCGGGCCGTGGGGGAATCAGACGGCACCCCTGAGGAACAATTCATCGACGGCTTGGAGTCGCGATTCCGGGCGGGGAGCGTCGAGCACTGGCTTGCTACACTACGCGCCGAGGGTGTGAGGTGCGCCCGCGCCGACTCCATCGCCGCCGATCTCATGTCCGACCCGCAGGCGATGGAAGCCGGTGTCGTGGCCATCCACGAGTCCGCGGAGTTGGGAGAGGTGCGCCAGCCGGGTCTCTCTATAGGCTTCTCGGAGACGCCCGGCAGGCTGTGGGGGTCGGCCCCAGGTCTGGGAGAACACACGGATGGAGTACTCGGCGTGCTTGGCTTCGACGACAACGAGGTAGCCGAGTTGCGGCGACAGAAAGTGGTGGTGTGAAGGAGATATGAAGAAGACAACGCAATTGCGGCGATTGCTGGAGCGAGACGAGGTGCTGGTCTGCCCCGGCGTCTACGACGCCTTCACCGCGAAGATCGTCGAGCGGGTGGGGTTCAGCGCCGCATACATGACCGGCTACGGGGTTTCCGTGGCCTCCTTGGGGATGCCCGACGTCGGTCTGGCGACCATGACGGAAATGCACGACACAGCCCGCCGGATCGCCAACGCGGTCTCAATCCCCTTCATCGCCGACTCGGACACCGGCTACGGCAACGCCGTGAACGTGATCCGGGCCGTGCGCGGCTATATTCAGACCGGCGTCGCGGCGATCCATCTCGAAGACCAGGTCATGCCGAAGCGGTGCGGTCACGTCGAGGGGAAAATGGTCGTGCCGCTGGAGGAGGCCGCCGGCAAGATCCGGGCGGCGCACGAGACGCGCATGGAAGAGGACCCGGACTTCGTACTGATCGCGCGCACCGATGCCATGGGCGCCGCGGGCGGCGGGGTCGACGAGGCGATTCGCCGGTGCAAGGCCTTCGCTGATGCGGGCGCCGACTTGGTCTTCGTCGACGGCATCCGTACCCATGAGCAGCTTGAGCGCATAGCCGGAGAGACCTCCCGCCCGCTGCTCTACAACAACGGCGGCATTTCGCCCATCGTCGATTTCGGAGAGCTTCAGCGGTTGGGTGTCGCGGTCTCTATCTTCCCCGGTCTGGCCCTTCGCACTATGGGCGGGGCGTGGTGGGACTTCCTCACCGACTTCAAGGAGCGCGGCGTCCAGGCGCAACGGGACCAAGAGGCGGGTACGGAGGGCCATCCCATGGGCGACCTGCACGCCTTCTCCGGCATACGGGACATGCGAAAGATAGAGGAGCGCTACCTGCCGCCCGAGGAAATCGCGGTCCGTTACGAGAGCGGGCCGAAGTAGGTCCAGGGACGCGTGGGGGTGGCATGACGTCTGGGCCGGCACCGAGCTCCCACTGGCCGCTGAGCGGCCTGCGGGTCGTCGACACCGCACAGGGCGTCGCGGGCCCGTACTGTGCGCGGCTCCTTGGCGACGCCGGGGCCGACGTCGTGAAGATAGAGCCGCCCCCAGGGCGATCCCACTCGCAGAGAGCCGCCCTTCATCGACGATTCAGAATCGCCTGACGCCGGCGCGCTCTTCGCCTACCTCAACCGTGGGAAACGGTCGGTCGTGGTGGATGAGCAAAGCGCGCGGGCCCAGGCCGCTCTCCGGGAGTTAATCTCAACCGCCGACGTACTGGTCCACGACAGCCCTGACCCCTCGAAGTCCCTCGCGGGCATGAACCCGGAGCGGCTTCTCGAGGATTTTCCCCGGCTTGTGACCGTGTCGCTCACGCCGTTCGGGGAGAGCGGGCCCTACGCCACCTTGCCGGCCGATGACCTCATCCTCGCGGGCATGGGCGGTCTCCTGGCCGTCAGCCCGGCTTCCCCGACCACGTCATTTCCGAGAACGAGCCGCCGCTTCGGGCCAACGCTCATATTGCCGAGCTGATCGGTGGAGCATTCGGCGCCATCGGCGGCCTCGTGGCGCTCAGCGCGCGGGACGTCACCGGGTGCGGCGACTACGTCGAGGTGTCGCTGCATGAGTCGGTGGCGGCGCTTCTTGGGTGGAACCTGGCGGTCACCGAATACGGCGGCACAGCGGTTGGCCGGTATCGGGCGCCCGCCCGTCAGGCGCCCAACCACTACCTGCCCTGCGCCGACGGCTGGGTGGCGCTGGTCGCTTTCATCGAGCGCCATTGGAGCGGCTTGGTGGAGCTCATGGGCAATCCCGATTGGGCAGCGCGCCCGGAATTCGCCACCGGCCCGGAACGCGGCCTCAACTGGGACCTGCTGGAACCCTTGCTTCTCGACTGGCTCATCGAGCAGCCGTCGCAGACGTTCTTCGAGGCGGTGCAGTCGCGGGGGATACCCTCGTGCCCCGCGCTCTCCCTGTCCCAGGCCATCGCTAGCGATCAGGCGGTCGCCCGCGATTACCTGGTTCCAATCTCGCCGGACGCGGAGCGGGGCAGCCTCCCTGGCGACCCGTTCGTCATCGACGGCCGTCGCCGCAAGGCGGAGGGCGCCATTCCGGAGCTCGGGGAACACACCGCCGACGTTCTCGGCGAGGTCGGCGCATGAGTAACTCCCGGGGGACGGCGAACGGTTCCAATGCGCCCCTCCGGGGTCTTCGCGTCATCGACTTCGGCCAGATGATCGCCGTGCCCCTGCTCGGGCAGTGGCTGGGGCGCCTTGGCGCCGAGGTCATCTTGGTGGAGAGCCGGGTCAACCTGCCGTCCCGCGCCTTCGGTCCATTCGCGAACGAGCCGGGGCCCAATACCTCGTCGATCTTCAACTACATGAACCGGAACAAGCACTCCTGCACGCTCAACTTGCGCACTTCCAGAGGGGTGGAGCTTGCCAAACGGCTTGTCTCAACCGGTGACATCGTTCAGGAGAACTTCTCGCCGGGGGTCATGGAGCGGCTCGGACTCGGCTACGAGGAGCTCGCCTTGGTCAAGCCCGACGTCATTCTGCTCTCGCTGAGCGCCTTCGGCGCGACCGGCCCGTGGAGCCGGTACGCCGCGCTCCACAGCGGCGTGACGCTCTTGAGCGGACTCGCCGCGGTGACCGGTTACCCCAACGACCGCCCCCGCATGGTCGGCAGCTCGCTCCCCGACCCCATCGCCGCCGTGTACGGTCTGCTCGGCCTTATGCAGGCCCTGCGCCGCCGCGCCGTCTCCGGCAAGGGGCAGCACATCGATCTCTCCATGACTGAGACGGTCCAGGCTCTGCTGCCCGACACGATCGCCGAATGTACGTTGTCGGCGCGGGAACCGGAGCGAATCGGCAACGGGCATCGCCGGAAGGCGCCGCACGGCGTCTATCGCGCGGCCGGCGACGACGAATGGCTTGCCCTCTCCGTCGACGGCGAGGCGCAGTGGGAAGCGCTGAAGGGCGTCATCGGCGGGGAAGGCTTGTCGAATGACCCACGCTTCTCGACCGAAGCTGAGCGGCGTGCACATCAGCCTGTCTTGGACGATGTCATCCAGAATTGGACGAAGGAACGCGACGCCCAGGAGTCGGCGCCGAGCCCTGCAAACGTCCGGAGTTCCCGCCGCCCCCGTCGTCGACGAACGAGCCTTACTCGCAGACCCGCACCTGAACGAACGAGGCTTCATCGTGCGGGACGACCACCCCGAAGCGGGCATGCACCCGATGGCGGGAGTACCATGGCGGTTCCGGCGGGCCTCGCTGGACGAGAACCGGCCGGCGCCGACATTGGGCCGGGACAACGACTACGTCTTTCGGGCATACTAGGGCTCGACCGAGACGAGATCGCCGAACTGGAGCGCGAACAGGTTATACACTGAGGGGCGCACGGACGCGGGGGGAGGCCGAGATGAAACAGGGCTACCGGTTCGTCGACTGCGACATGCACGTGATGGAGCCCGACGACATATTCGAGCGGTTCCTCGACCCCGCCTTTGCCTCGAGAATCACGACGCCGACGCACCTCGAGGGCGGGAGCAAGGCGTTCACGCAGCGCTGGCTCATCGACGGAAAACCCAACGACGCCGACCATGTGTTGCTCCAGTACGACAAGTCCTACGAGCCCTG